>NZ_JALAHP010000001.1:480638-791158 GCF_022604695.1 Vagococcus sp. CY53-2 | reverse complement strand
ACATATAAGTGCGGTGACGATGGCAAGAAGGATACACCTGTAACCATGCCGAACACAGAAGTTAAGCTTCTTAGCGCCGAGGGTAGTGAAGGGTTTCCCTTTGTGAGAGTAGGACGTTGCCGTGCTTTTTGTATTAATTTAAATATTAACGAGAGAGGGGGGTACATTTAATTATGTTATCTCCTTTTTTTGTTATAATAGACATGTTAATAATAATAAAGTGAGAATAAAGAATGAAATCACACAAAATATTATAAAATATAGTAGAAATATGATAAACTCATATATGAGGTTTTTTAATATTTGACTATTATTGTTGACAATAGTATTTACACTAAACTAGTCAAAGATTTATAAAAAATAGGTCTCAAGACCTATTATAAATTCAATCATATGCTTGATATAATTTAACTTAAATGATTGTAAAATGAGTTGAAAGTAAAGGAGTGCTATGTATGGAATTAAAAAAAATTGAAGTGCCAGAAAATACAAAAAGATGGATGAGTTTTGTTGGAAAAACACTTTTTTATGCAGCCATAATACTTGTATTAATTTATTTGTATCAATATAGCCATGTTGGTGGGGGCTCTTTCATATATAATCAATTTTAAAAAGGAGCTAGTAAATAATGTTAAATAAAATTTTAGAAAAAATTAAAGATATTTCATTAAATAGTGAAGAAACCATCTTTTTTGAAGAAAATAATCGTCGATACACTTATAAAGAGTTAGATAAATTATCAGATTCTCTCGCTGGATTTTTAGAAGAAAGGTACCCAGTGAAAACGCCTATTATTGTCTACGGTGGGCAAGAGGCTTTAATGGTTATTTCTTTTTTAGCTTGTACTAAATCGGGTCATTCATACGTGCCTGTTGATGATCACACACCTAAAGAACGAGTATCGATGATTGTTGAAGAAGCAAATGCTTCTTGTGTTTTATCTTTGTCTGATTGGCCATTAGATACAAAAGAAGTTTATGATAGACAAACAGTTATTTCTTTGATGAATGATGAAAAAGAATATTTAGCAAAACAAGTGGTGTGTGAAAATGATGTGTATTATATTATTTTTACATCTGGAACAACTGGAAAGCCAAAAGGGGTGCAAATCACTTATAATAATTTAATTAGTTTTACCAATTGGATGTTGAGTGATTTTTATTTGAAAAAAAATCAACGTTTTTTATGTCAAGCACCATTTTCATTTGATTTATCAGTAATGGATTTGTATCCTGCTTTATTATCAGCTGGAACTCTTATTCCAATGCCGAAAACGATGATTGAGAATTTTCCATTATTATTCAAATCAATTCCAGAAATGGCCTTGAATGTCTGGGTATCAACTCCTTCATTAATTGAAATGGTATTATTGAATCCAGAATTTGATTCTGAACATTTACCAACATTAGAAAATTTTGAATTTTGTGGCGAAGAATTACCAAAAAATACTGCTCAAAAATTGTTAGACCGTTTCCCTAATGCTAAAATTTATAATACATATGGTCCAACAGAAACAACTGTTGCTATTACTAATATTATCATCACGCAAGATGTTTTAGATAACTATGAACGAGTACCACTTGGAAAAGTTAAAAGTGATACAACAATTCATATTTTGAATGATCAGGGTGAAAAATTACCTAGTGGTGAAATTGGTGAAATTGTTATTTCTGGTCCAAGTGTATCTATAGGTTATTTTAATAATTCTGAAAAAACAAAAGAGGTGTTCTTTGAATTTGAAGGGGTACCTTCCTATCGAACCGGAGATGCAGGTTTAATCAAAGACGATTTGTTATTTTATAAAGGAAGAATGGATTTTCAAATTAAGTTAAATGGTTATAGGATGGAATTAGGTGATATTGATCACCATTTAATCACTCTGCCAGAAATTCGTTCGGCATGTTCTGTTCCAAAATATAATAAGTCTGGTAAGGTACAACAATTATTAGCTTATGTGGTGTTGGAAACACCTGTTGAAAAAGCAGATGAAAAAAGCTTGATTCAAAAATTAAAAGAGGACTTAAATAAAACAGTAATGGATTATATGGTGCCACATCGTTTTGTCTTTGTTGAAAGTCTTCCAATGACACAAAACGGAAAAATAGATCGTAAAAAGTTAATAAATGAGGTGAATAGTTAATGAGTCAGCTAGCACAGTTGATCCCATACTTGACTCCTTATGAAAAACCTTTTTATTTTATTATATTAGGTGTATTATTTATTCCATCGATTCTTTTATCCTTAAATGGTAAAAGAATGATGTGGTATCAAAATTTTTTAACTATTTTCTTTTTATGGATTAGTTTTGGTGGCCCAAATTCAAAACAGGGATTGGCTTTAATTGCCTACATGATTTGGCAAACACTATTAACGGCTATATACTTTAAATACAGACAAAAAGATAATAAAAGTAGTATTTTTTACTTAGCAGTTTTGCTAAATCTATTGCCTATGATTATCATTAAGCTTTCACCATTTTTTGGTTCTCAGTCGATTTTAGCTTTTCTAGGTTATTCTTATTTAACCTTTAAATCTGTTCAAGTCGTGATGGAAATACGTGACGGGATATTAAAGGAATTTAATATTAAATATTATATTCAATTTTTAATTTTCTTTCCAACTATTTCATCTGGTCCAATTGATCGTTATCGTCGATTTTTAAAAGATTATTTAAATCCGCCAGATAAAGAAAAATATGTAGAGTTGTTACAAAAAGGTATTCATTATATATTCTTAGGTTTATTATATAAATTTATTATAGGATATGTTTTAGGTAGTCAATTATTACCAACTGTTCAAGGAGTTGCACTAGGTGGAACGGCTCCTGTTCTTGGAACAATTGGGTATATGTATGTGTATAGTTTTTATTTATTTTTTGATTTTGCTGGTTATAGTTTGTTTGCAGTAGGGACAAGTTATTTACTTGGTTATGAAACACCCATGAACTTTAATAAACCATTTATTAGTCCCAACATCAAAGAATTTTGGAATAGATGGCACATCACTTTATCATTTTGGTTTAGAGATTATGTTTACATGAGATTGATGTTTACGTTATTAAAGAAAAAAATATTTAAGAGTCGTGTTGTGGCTTCAAACGTTGGGTATTTCGGCCTGTTCCTGTTAATGGGGTTATGGCATGGATTAACCTGGTATTATATTGTATATGGTATTTACCATGCTTTATTAATTTGTATTAATGATGCTTGGTTGAGATATAAAAAGAAACATAAAGACACATTGCCAAGTAATCGTTGGACTCATGCTTTAGCAATTTTTATTACATTTAATGCAGTATGTTTTAGTTTCTTGATATTCTCAGGATTTTTAGATACATTAATTAAGCACTTTATTTTAGTATAGGAGATGGGTAAAAATGAACGTAAAAGAGACAGTTTTAAGTATTTTAGAAGATTTAACAGGAAGTGATTTTTCAGATCAAATGACTGTTGATTTATATGAAGAAGGTATTTTAGATTCAATGGCTACTGTTCAATTGTTAGTAGAAATTGATGGTCAATTAGGTATAACTGTTCCTGTTTCAGAATATGAAAGAAGCGAGTGGGCGACTCCTGAACAAATTATTGCACAGGTTGAAGCTTTACAATCATGACACTAAAGAAAAAAATATTTTTCGCTGTTGGACCATTCGCTTTAGCAGCTTTGTTCATAGTAGTTTTATTGTATTCGCCACTAGAATTTATTAAGGAACCTTCAGAAAAGAAAGTACATGAAGCTGCATCGTCTATGTCTGTTAATGTATTAAAAGGATCTGAAATAAAAAGAGAAGCAATGGAATCTGGAAAGTATTTACCATTCTTTGGTTCATCTGAATTAAGTCGTGTGAATCCTTTTCATCCATCTGTAATGGCAAAAAAATATGATAGATCTTATGAACCGTTCCTCTTAGGAGCGCCAGGAACGCAATCTTTAACGCACTTTTTTATGTTAAATTCTGTTAAAAAACCATTAGAAAATAAAAAAGTTGTATTTATTATTTCTCCACAATGGTTTGTTAAAAAAGGTGTATCAGATCCCATGTACTCACTTTTTTATTCACCGATTGAAACGTATGAATGGTTAGTAGATTTAGATGAAACTGATCAAACTGATCAATATATTGCTGGTCGGTTACTTGAATTTGAAAGTGTAAAATCTGATACTCAGTTAAAGAAAATGTTGTTAAAATTAAAAAATGGCGAAGAACTATCAAAAGCTGATAGAAGAAAAGCTTATTATAAATATAAACGACTTCGAAATGAAGATTTACTATTTGGTCAAATTGGAATTGTTTCTAAGAATAAACGAATTGATAAACAAGCAACATATTTACCAAATCAATATAATTTTAATGAGCTTGATGCATTAGCTTATAAAATTGGACAAGAGAAAACGAATAATAACCCATTTGAAATTTCAAATGGATTTTACTCAAATAGAATTATGCCGATGAAAGGGAGGTTAAAGGATTCTCAAAAGAAATTTAACTATATCTCTTCACCAGAATATGCAGATTTTGAGGCTTTCTTAGAATTGCTTGATAAAAATAATATTGATGCCATGTTTGTTATTCCACCGGTGAATAAGTTGTGGTCTGATTATACAGGCTTATCAACTGAGATGTTAGATGATTTTTCTAAAAAAATTAATTATCAATTAACGTCACAAGGCTTTAATAATGTTGTCGATTTTACTGATAAACGTGGTGAAAAATTCTTCATGGAAGACACGATTCACATTGGTTGGCGTGGATGGTTAGAAATGGATACTCATTTACAAGAGTTTCTGAAGTCTAATAAAAAGCCTGATTATAAAATGAATCCAGAATTATTCTTTAGTAAAGAATGGCAGACAGAACAATATAAATAAACAAACACTCCATTTACCTAAACAGTAAGTGGAGTTTTTTGTATTTTTAGAGAGTCTAAAAAGAATCGCGTGGATGTGGGAGTATCCTTGAATTTCAGTGGAACAAAGTATAGCTTATGGGTCTGAATAGCAAAAATTGTCAGCTGAGGAAATAAAACAAAAAGTCACTACATTGATTACTCAGGTTGGATTGATAGGATTAGAAACTATGAACTATCTGGCGGCATGAAACAATGTTTATATAGCGCTAGAGCGATGTTAAATGAACCCTTTAGTTGTATTAGATGCGATTACAAGATGAAATAGGCAAGGCTTATTGCGATGTCTGTGGAAAGAAAAACATCAAAGTATTTTTATGATTACCCATGATATAGAAAAAGCACCTAAACTAAGTACAAGAGTATTAGTTTTACCGAAAAAATAGCACAAGATTTACATATGAGCCTGATACAGATGAGATATTTCAATAAAATAAATTATTGTTATTAAATGATATTATGTAATTGTTAAAATAAGACTAAACAGTTTAACTATGACTTGATTATTAAAACATAATATGACAAAATAATGCTACCTTGATTATAAGGAGCAATGCATGAGTGAGTAAAAAAATAATAAAACGGTATATTTTATTTTTGACATTAGTATTTTTGATTGCATGTAGTTGGTATGTTTGGCAGTTAAAAAAACATGTTACCCAAACATTAAAATGGGAACCTTTAGTGAAGACTGTTCTAGAAGAAGAAAATATGGATCAATATGAAGACCTTGTATTAGCCATTATATTTACGGAAACAAAAGGCAACAGTGTAGACGTTATGCAGAGTAGTGAAAGTAAGTATGGTGAACAAAATAAAATAACAACAGAAAAAGAGAGTATCACAAGTGGTGTGACACATTTAGCAGAGGCAATCAAGTATGCACTTGATAATGGGTGTGATATTTGGACAGGAGTTCAAGCGTATAATTTTGGTACAAGCTATGTGGATTATGTAGTCACTCATGGTGAGAAAAATTCTTTAGAATTAGCTCAAACTTATTCTAAAGAGGTGTTAGCACCTATGTTAGGAAATGCAACAGGTGCAACATATCATTATTATGAACCGATTGCATTATTTCATAATGGTGGTAAATTATATCAAAATGGTGGGAATTTCTTTTATGCGGAACTTGTTAAACGAAATATGAAGATTATTAACATATTATCATAGAAAACTCCTAATGGTATCTAGCCATTAGGAGTTTTTATTGAATGATTTAAATAAGACTTTTCGTCCATTTAATGGTTGGGTATGACGAGCATTATTAGCATGGAAATGTTTTAAAGTTTGAATTTGTTTGGCAGAAATTTCCACAGTTTCTCTAAAGAGATACCATTCGACATTTTCAGTAAGTGGAGGTGTTGTTAAAGAGCCTAGATAGTGATAATAATCAGAAATTTTAGGTAATAAGTCATACAGATACACATTGTGAATGGATTTATTTGTGTTCACAGCATCTAGTAATGTTTGAAGTGTCTCATTATGAGCACCTTCAATTAAGAATACACCTAAAACAGCTAAACGACCATTTTGTGCCTCATGAACAAAATGAAGTTCAGCATCAGATAGTTTACCATCAATTTTATGTTCGCTATGAGTATGAAAATGGAATTGTTGTAGGTTGAAAAAACGATTGTTAATATTAGCTGTTCCTGTAGCTAATCCTTGAATAGCTGAGCCAGTATCAAAAATAGCATCCACTGTACGAGAATAGGTTAGTTGTAACTTCCCCATATCCATCATTGGTTCCAAGGTACTTGTATCTATATCAATAGGTGATTGCGACATTGAGTGTTCACAACACCAGTCATGTTGATTAACGTAGTTCCAGTCAAGTATTGGTGCATTAAAATGTTTCATTCAAAAACTCCTTTTCAATCATTCAACTTTATTGTTATCAAAATTTTATCTGAAATGAATTCTTTTCGCCAAGTCAGACGTCTTGAAAAATAGTATTGTAAAGAATGTTTATTATTTAATGATATATAAATGAACAAGAAGGTGATATAACAAAAATGACACAGAATAAATAAATTATTTATCCCCTTTATGACATGTTTTAGTATATAATATTAAGAGTGAGGTGATATAATGTACAAAGTGAAGAATAGTATAAAAAGGTCACTTGAATTCATAAAAGATGGGGTAAGTTCATCTAAAAGTGTTATATTGGCCAACGTTATCATATTATTTATCATGGCACCTTTTATGGTTACATTAACTCGTTTTATTTTAAAAATGGGAGATATCCCTTATTTGTCTTATGATACTGTGGGATTAATTCTTTTTCATCATCCAATTGTGCTTTTTTTAATGATTATGATGTTATTTTTATTAGTGTTTACAATATATTTTGAGTATACGTTTTTACTACTGACGATGTACTTTGTAAAACATAAAGTAGCAATATCTTTGAGGCAATTAGCTAAGGAAACTATTTTCCAGATGAAAAAATTAAAAATTAGTAATTTTTTATTTTTTTTGTGTTATTTTATTTTATTAGGCTCAATAGGAGCAATAAGATTTAATTCGGACCTATTATCAAAATTTAAAATACCAATTTTTATTGTTGATTTTATTTTTGAGAATCGTGTTATTTTTATTATACTATTTATTTTAGCTTATGTAAGTTTAATAGCAATAGCCATTCGTTTGATGTTTACATTACCGTTAATGATTTTTAAGGACTACACTTTTAAAAAGGCTAGCCAAACAAGTTGGTATTTAACCAAAAAACATTTAAAAACGATTATCATTCAATTTATTTCGGTAATGGGTACAATCGCCATAATAGCTGTGGTGGTCAATGGATTGCTAATAGGAATACAAGAGGTGGTAGATACTTATTATCAATCATCTAGTTTTTATGTGGCAATTGTATTATTAACACTCCTTCAATTTAATTGGGTATTTAATTTAGTTTTAACGACGATTGGAATTTTCTTTATTACGATTTCATATTTAGATAAATCAGGTTATCTACCAAATACCAATGATATGTTTCCATTGATTAATAAAACAACGTTTAAACAAGTAACCTGGCCACAAAAAATAATCGTTACACTTGGTGGAATCTGGTTAATCATCAGTGTCTTGTCATACAATTATTTATTTTTAACCCAGCCAAGTATTCATCGACCGTTAACAATCTCACATCGAGGAGTTGATAATGGGAACCATGTACAAAACTCAATAGAGGCATTGGAGATGACAAGTAAGAAAACACGGCCTAATTTTGTTGAAATGGATGTGCAAGAGACAAAAGATAAGGAATTTATTGTGATGCATGATTTTAAACTAAATCAGTTAGTTAAACAAAAAGGTCGTCCAAATGAATTTACACGAGAAGAATTACAACATATGACAGCCAAAGAAAATGGCAAACAAGCACATTTGGTATCTTTTGATGACTATTTAAAACGAGCTAAGGAGCTAAACCAAAAATTATTGATTGAAATCAAAGCAACAAAACAAGATAGCCCTGATATGGTCGAGCGGTTTATAAAAAAATATTACGATACGATAAAAGAAGAAGGGCATGAAATTCAGTCATTGTCTTTTGATGTGGTAAAAGAATTAAAAGAAAAAAAACCCGATTTATATGTGGGATATATTATGCCTTTCACATTAGCTGGCCCTCCTGAAGGAAAGATGGATTTTTATTCGGTTGAATACACAACACTTACAAAAAATTTGGTTCAGTCTATGCATAATCAAGAGAAGAAAGTTTATGTGTGGACATTAAACGATACAGATACCATTAATCGTATGATTTTTTATGGAGTAGATGGAGTAATTACTGATAATATGACGTTATTAAATACTGTGCTTTCAAGGGATATTAAAGAAACGACTTATGCTGATAAGTTATTATATTTCTTGGTAGGAATTGGTTAACTCATTTGTTTCAAATAAAAATGGCATAACAGCCATTTTTTTTATATAATGAAGTGAGAATTGATTGGAGATGGAATGAATGACTGTTGTGGTGTTTGATGTGGATGATACGTTATATGACCAATTTAGTCCGTTTGAATTGGCTATGATTAAGAATTTTGGTGAAAAAAAGTGGCTAAGTGAGATTTCTTTACGAACGTTATACCAATTATTTCGTTATCATAGTGATTTAGCTTTTCCTGATACAGTATCAGGCGCATTGTCGCTAAAAGATATGCGAGTCTATCGTATTCAAGCGGCATTAAATGATTTAGGGATAGAGGAATCTAAAGGAGTGTGTCAGGCGTTTCAAGATTGTTATTTCTATGAACAAAATCAACTTGTTCTTCATCCAGAGATGGTACGATTACTTACTATCTTAGATGAAAAAAAAGTGCTAACAGGACTTTTGACTAACGGACCGACAGAACATCAACAGTTAAAAATCGAGCAATTAGGAGTGTCGAAATGGATTAGTGAAGACACCCATCATATTTCAGAAAGTATTGGCTATAGTAAACCAGATGTATCGGCATTTAAAGTAGTCGAAACCATTTATCCTGATAATAGTCAGTTTTTATATGTTGGAGATTCATATGAAAATGATGTCATCGGGGCTAAAAAGGCTGGATGGCAAATCGTTTGGTTAAACAAAAATAATAAAAGACTAACACAAGAAATGATAAAACCAGATGTGGCGTTATCATCTTATGACAACATTGTGGAAACAGTGTTAGGCTTATTACAAGAGGAGTAAACACATGAATGTAAATCATGCAGATATCGTGATTAGTGCGGTACAACCAGAGCAATACCCTAAAACAAATTTACCAGAAATAGCATTAGCAGGACGTTCGAATGTTGGAAAGTCATCCTTTATTAATACACTAGTTAATCGTAAAAATTTAGCCAGGACATCAGGGAAACCTGGAAAAACACAAACCCTAAATTTTTACATTATTGAAGATAGTTTACATTTTGTTGACGTACCAGGATATGGTTATGCCAAAGTATCTAAAACTGAGCGTGCAAAATGGGGACAAATGATTGAAACGTATCTGACTGAAAGAGAGCAATTAAAAGCTGTTGTGTCACTTGTTGATATGCGCCATGCTCCTTCGACTGAAGATATTCAAATGTATGAATTCTTGAAGTATTACAATATACCAGTCATTGTTGTTGCAACAAAATGCGATAAAATTCCTCGTGGAAAATGGAACAAGCATGAATCAATGATTAAGAAAAAATTGAATTTTGATCCATTAGATGACTTTATTATCTTTTCTTCTGAAACAAAAGAAGGAAAAGATAAAGCGTGGAAAGCCATTGAAAGTTATATGGATTAAATAAAATAAGTAGTCAAAATGAAGTATGCTCGACATGCTTCATTTTTTTATGAAAAAAGTAACAAATTGCTAAGTATTTTCATTAATTTTAGGTTTAGAATATTCATAAAATGTCTTATCTATGGTAAAATTTAGGAGACAAGGTTTGTGAAATAATTAAGATAATGTTAAGTGAGGGAGAATAATGGCTTTAGTAAAAATCGTATATGCAAGTATGACAGGAAATACAGAAGGTATTTCTGAAATTATAGAAGATCAGTTTATAGATGCAGGTTTAGAAGTGGAACGTGAAGAGTGTACAGATGTTGATCCAGACTTTTTTGAAGATGCAGATATTTGTATTGTAGCCACTTATACATATGGAGATGGTGAATTACCATTTGAGATAGAAGACTTCTTTGCTGATTTAGAAGAGGAAGATTTAGAAGACAAATTATTCGGCGTTGTTGGATCAGGTGATACAGAATACGGGGAATATTTCTGCCAGTCAGCACGAGATTTTGTGGAACAATTTAAAAAGACTGGTGCCACAGAAGGTGCTGAGATGGTTGAGATTGAAAATGAAGCAGACGGAGAAGATACAGAACGTCTTCAAGCATTTGTTGACCAATTAGTTAGTAAAGTGGAGTAGTCAGGAGCAAGGGTCACACCTTGCTTTTATTTTTAGCATAGAAAAGGATGTAACGACAATGACAGAAAAAATTACCATGGATGGCAACACAGCTGCGGCTTATGTATCTTATGCATTTACTGAATTAGTGGCAGTTTATCCGATAACACCAAGTTCTACAATGGCAGAAGTGGTAGAAAATTGGTCAGTGAAACATCGTAAAAATATTTTTGGTGAACCAGTTAAAGTAGTAAACATGCAATCAGAAGCTGGAGCAGCAGGAGCGGTACATGGATCGCTAAAAGCTGGCACATTAACCTCAACGTATACAGCATCTCAAGGATTATTGTTAATGATACCTAATATGTATAAAATAGCTGGCGAGTTGTTGCCGACAGTGTTTCATGTGGCCTCTCGAGCAGTTACAACGAACGCGTTAAGTATTTTTGGGGATCATGGAGATGTCATGGCAGCCAGACAAACTGGTTTCTGTATGTTAGCTGAGAGCTCTGTTCAAGAAGTGATGGATTTATCTGCGGTAGCTCACTTAGCTTCCATCGAAGCAAGTTTACCATTTATGAACTTTTTTGATGGGTTTAGAACAAGTCATGAAATTCAAAAAATTGATGTGATTCCATATGACGTGTTAGGAAATTTGGTGAATCAGGAAGCACTAGATGCTTTTAGAAAACGTGCAATGAATCCAAATCATCCAAGTGTTTCAGGTACAGCACAAAATCCTGATATACACTTTCAACAGAGAGAAACAATTAATCAATATTATGAACGTGTACCAGAAATTGTTCAAAAATACATGAACGACATTAATGCAATTCGTGGCACGAATTATGATTTGAGTACTTATTATGGTCATGAAGAAGCAACAGAAATTATCATTTCAATGGGGTCAGTCGCACCAACTGTTAGACAAACAGTTGATTATCTAAATAATCAAGGTCGTAAAGTAGGGCATTTAAATATACATTTGTATCGCCCATTTCCAACTGAAAATATTTTAAAAAATATTCCAGATACAGTAGAACGAATTGCTGTTTTAGATAGAACAAAAGAACCAGGGGCTGATGGCGAGCCACTTTTACTAGATATTCAAAGTGCGATGTATCGTCATAAAAATCGACCAATTGTCATTGGTGGACGATATGGATTAGGATCTAAAGATGTGCCGCCTAACCAAATTAAAGCGATTTTTGATCATTTAAGTGGACCGGTGGATAAATTATTGTATCGTTTTACTGTTGGTATCAATGATGATGTCACACATTTGTCATTACCAGTGGGACCATTGCTTGATTTAACACCAAAAAATACTTACCAAGCAAAATTTTGGGGATTTGGATCTGACGGAACAGTTGGTGCTAATAAGCAAGCCATTAAAATCATTGGAAATCACACTGACCTATATGCACAAGGGTATTTTTCTTATGATTCAAAAAAATCTGGTGGGTTAACGACCTCTTATTTACGTTTTGGAAAAGAACCAATCAATTCCCCTTATTTAATTGAAACAGCAGACTTTATTGGCTGTCATAATGGGTCATACATTCATCAATACGATTTGTTGCGTGGACTTAAAAAAGGTGGGACATTCCTTTTAAATACGACGTGGGATAAAGATCGAGTGTTACGTTTATTGCCAAAACGTTTGAAAAAAGAATTAGCTAAAAAAGAAGCAAACTTTTATATCATTGATGCGATGTCCATAGCACAAGAAGTTGGTTTGGGTCGACGTATTAATCAAGTCATGTCGACAGCGTTTTTTGAGTTGAATCAACTTATGCCAAAAGATGAATACATTAAATATTTAAAAGAAGAAGTCGTCGCAAGTTATGGTAAAAAATCGCAAGCAATTGTGGATAAAAATCATGCAGCTATAGATTTGACACTCTCCGATTTGGTAAAAGTAGATATACCTAGTGATTGGTTAGATATTGAAATAGACAAAGCAGTCGTTGATATGACAAAACCAAAATATGTCAGAGAAATATTAGAACCTGTTAATGCACAACAAGGTGATTCATTGAGTGTTAAAACACTTATTGATAATAATATGACGGATGGTAGTGTACCAATGGGAACGGCCGCTTTTGAAAAACGCGGCATTGCGTTAGAAGTTCCAGAATGGATACCTGAAGCATGTACGATGTGTAATGAGTGTGCGTTTATCTGTCCACATGCCGCGATTCGTCCATTTTTAGCGGACGATGAGGAGATGGCAGAAGCACCTGAAGGATTTATTGTACGTGAAATGAAAGGTGCAGATGGCTTGAAATATCGTATTCAAGTGTCATTGGAAGATTGTACAGGTTGTGGATTGTGTGTGGATGTGTGTCCAGCAAAAGAAAAAGCGTTAGTCATGAAACCTTATGATGAGCAAAAAGAAGAAGCAATCAACTGGGCATTTGCTATGACGCTAAAACAAAAAGCAAATCCTGTGAAGAAAAAAGAATCAATAAAAGGGTCTCAATTTGAGCAACCTTTAATGGAATTTTCAGGTGCGTGTTCTGGTTGTGGTGAAACAACTTATATCAAGCTATTAACGCAACTTTATGGTGATCGTATGTTGATGGCTAATGCGACAGGTTGTTCTTCTATTTGGGGTGCATCAGCACCATCAACTCCTTATACAACTAATTCAGAAGGACAAGGTCCTGCTTGGAGCAATTCGTTATTCGAGGACAATGCTGAGTTTGGTTTGGGGATGTACCTTGCTAATAAAACACAACGAGATGGCGTACAACATTTACTAGAAGAAGCGATTGAACAGCAAGTTGGAACCGACTC
Source organism: Vagococcus sp. CY53-2 (assembly GCF_022604695.1). NCBI lineage: Bacteria > Bacillati > Bacillota > Bacilli > Lactobacillales > Enterococcaceae > Vagococcus > Vagococcus sp. CY53-2. The sequence continues at coordinate 777,554 of NZ_JALAHP010000001.1, read as the reverse complement.
ATTAAGAGAGTTGATGGCTGATTGGATTGAACACAAGGACGAAGGAAAAGGATCAAGACAGAGGTCAACAAAACTAGAAGCAGCTTTGTTAGAAGAAATGGATGGCAATGAATTACTCGAAGATATCTATCGTAAAAGAGATTTGTTTGTCAAACCTAGCCAATGGATTATTGGTGGTGATGGTTGGGCTTATGATATTGGCTTTGGTGGGATTGATCACTGTTTAGCTAGTGGTGAAGACGTGAATATTTTTATCATGGACAATGAAGTGTACTCTAATACTGGAGGTCAAACATCAAAAGCAACGCCAACTGGAGCAATTGCAAAATTCTCATCCGAAGGTAAGAGAACACCTAAAAAAGATTTAGGATTAATTGCCATGACATATGGTGGGGTGTATGTCGCACAAATTGCGATTAATGCCAACCCTACCCAAGCAATCAAAGCAATTGCTGAAGCAGAAAATTATCCAGGTCCATCCCTTATTATTGGATATGTTCCTTGTATCAATCATGGGATTCAAGGTGGAATGAGCCATGCCGTTGAAGTAACTAAACGAGCTGTCGAGTCAGGTTACTGGCCGCTTTATCGTTATAATCCTGAGCTAGTGGATAAAGGAAAAGAGCCACTAAAAATAGATTATAAAAAAGCTAATTTTGATAATCTAACAGAATTCTTTAACTATCAAACTCGTTTTTCTGCATTGGAAAATGTATTAGAAGATGAAGCAGAAGTAGCAACATTACTTGAAAAATCAGCAGATGATGCTATAGAAAAAGCTCAGACCTACAAAAAACTGTCAGGCAAATAAGTAAAAAGCATAGCAACACAAGTGAAAACCATTTCTATTATGTATAGACATAATAGAAATGGTTTTTTTATTCTAAAAAGGCGTTTCAATATGAATCACAAATTATTTATTGTAGAAGATGATTCGATTATCAGTTAAGGATTAACAACATATTTATCTTATCGATGATTTTTTTGGTCAACGTCAATGTAATTATACAAATTTTATTAAAAAATGATGGAATGAATTCTTTACTAGGAGCAGATTCAGCAAAATTATTATCTGACTTTGGCTCAATCGTCATCTTAATCTTTACAACTATTTTTTCATTGTACACCAATAGTTTTTTGCTCAAACAAAGAAAAAAAGAACTAGGGTTATACAATATATTAGGGATGGGAAAACGTGAACTTGGCAAGATTTTATTTATCGAGACCATGTTAGTGTCATTGTTTTCAATAGTAATTGGATTATTTTCTCAAAATTATCGTTTCTAATTTTGAAAAAATAACAGGATTCGGTGAAGGATGTACTTATAATTTAACGATGACGAGCCTAGGTTATGTGTTAGTATGTTTTATCGGTATCTTTTTATTATTTTATGCGATTAATATGATTCAGTTAAAACTAGTCAATCTTTTAGAATTATTAAAAGGTACTCAAACAGGGGAAAAAGAACCAAAAGTAAAATGATTAACAGGTATATCAGGCATTGATTGTATTGGTGCTGGATATTATATGTCAGTCACTATCGAGTTTCCTTTAAAAAGCAATTAGCTTATTTTTATTGCGATTGTACTTGTGATTTTTGGAACGTATGCTTTATTTATGGCAAGTAGCATTATGTGGTTTCTTATTTTTAGGTATGATTTTAGGACTTAGTTTCACTTTAGCCACAGGGTTAATCATCTACTACAAACAAATATCAGAAGGTATGCAGGATGAACATCGCTATGATATTATGCAAAAGGTTGGCATGAGTCATCAAGAAGTGAAACAAAGTATTAGAGGACAAATCATTATGGTATTCTTTTTCCCGATTATCCTCGCGACATTTCACTTAGCTTTTGCGTTTCCTTTGATGAGTAATTTACTGATGTTATTTGGATTGAGTAATAAAGTATTATTTATGATAATTTGTATCATTATGGTAGTAATCTTTTTACTAATTTACCTTGTGATGTATGCTCAAACATCTAAAGTGTATTATCGATTAGTTGAGAGAAAAGTAGTATAAGAAAAAACAGCGACGCAGAATCAAACTGTGTCGCTGTTTTAATATGTTAGTTTATAATCCCTTTTTTCCAATAAAAGGAAAGAATTTTGAAGTATGTTGTGCATAAGATTGAAAATCTTTTCTAGTTTTATATTTATTTTCTAGTAAGGGAACACCTGACACAAATAATATTAAAAAGGTAATAGTAATAGGACCAATGATAATCCAAAGATTAGTCCAATGTGATAAAGATAAAAGAAAAATCCCCCACCAACTTGTGACTTCTCCAAAATAATTTGGGTGTCTAGTAATAGACCAAAGTCCAGTTGTTAATAATTTTCCTTTATTACTAGGATTTTCTTTAAATTTAGTCAATTGATAATCTCCAATGACTTCAAATAAAAATCCAATAATCCAAATGAATACACCAAGTATTTGCCACCAACGTAAAGTATTATATACTTGTTGATTGGTAAAAGTATGTGTAACAGGTAGTGCAACAATAAACAATAAGAGGCCTTGAAGAAGAAAAACATTGATAAATGCTTTTAAGTGAACAAATTGATTTCCCCAACGTTGTTTGATTTTAACGTATCGATAATCTTCAGGAGCATTCCAATTACGTAACCCTAAATGCCAAGCAAGACGACCTCCCCAAAGTGTAACAAAGAGTAGAACAAGTATCTGTTGAATGGTATGCGGAGAGGCCATTAAAAAGCCTACCCAAGCTACCACAACAAATCCTCCCCCCCAAGCAATATCAACTAAGGAATAGTTGGATTTAATAGTTGATATAATGAACCAAATAATAAAATAAGCAAATAATGCTAGAATAATTGTAAGATACATTTAACTTTCTCCTTTTTTTAAAATACCTGCAATGGCGATACTATTTTTTCCGGCGCTGATAGCAATAGATGTTGAACTGGCTACTGAATAGTCAATTTTATCAGTATAATCTTTTAAATAATATTTTAGTAATTCAACTTGATTTTCCGAGTAAACATATGCGATAGCTAAACGATCAATTTGATGATGTCGAAATAGTTTTTTTATTTTGTTTGCTATTTTTTTAATACTTTGTTTTTGACTAAATGAAAGAGTCATTAGTTTTCCTTCGCCAAATGAATCCAGACTAACAATTGGCAAGATGTGGCAATTTTGAGCCATTTTTCCAAGAGATAAAGGAATTCGACCAGACTGTAACATCGGCGATAAATCAGCGACAGCTACATAGATAAATAACCGATGAATGGTATCTTTTAGATTAGTTATAATGTCATTAAAGCTCAAGGATTTTTCTACTAATTCTGCTGCTTTCATAACTAATAGACCTTGCGCTACAGAGTTAGCTTTTGAATCAATAACTGTTATCCATTGAGATGCCAATTTTTTAGTTTGTATTCTTTGGTTGACTAGTTGATAAGTACCACTGAGTTTTGAAGAGACTGTAATAACAATCACATGGTCATATTTCCCTTGTAAAAAAGATAGGAGGTTATCAATTGATTGAATAGTAGGTTGCGATGTACTGCATTGACTCGTATTTATACCCTTTTCAAAAATAAGCTGTGAATCAATACTTAATTTATCGAGATAATTATTAGACTCGCTTTGAACAGGCATTGGAATGACATGTATTTGGTGTTTCAATAGTAAGTCACTTGGTATATCAGCAATAGAGTCTGTCACAATAGCGATAGATGATACAGGCTTGGTATTAACTTCATATTGAAGAAGCATATCATCTATTTTTTGATAAGATATACGACCGTAGTGGTTTAATAATGATAGAACGTCTTTAGGGTTATTAGTATGTATATGAACTTTTAACTGTTGTTTATTTCCAATAACAATAACAGAATCCCCTTTATTTAATAGTTTACCTTTCAATTTTTTATCGGAAATACTTGGTTGAGTCATAATAAACTCCGAGCAGTATCGATAAGAAGGCTTTTCAGATATGATATGATCAGATGATATCAAGTTAGATGGATAGTTAGTTATAGAAGAAGGGATGGTTTCTTCTATCAACTCTTGTGGTAAATTTTGAGAGAAGGCTTCAGTCAAACCAGTAATAAAATAATAAAAACCTTTTGCTCCAGCATCCACCAACTTATTTTCTTTAAAAATTGTCATTTGAAATTGTGTCTCTAAAACGGCTTTTTCTGCTATCATCTGTGCTTGTGATAAAGATTCTTCTAATGATTGTGTTTTTTTATAAGTATCAACAAGTTTTTCAGACCAAGAGGAGATAACTGTTAGTATGGTTCCTTCTTTTGGATCTAGCAACGAATCATATACTTTAACAAGAGCTGTTTTAAAAGAAAAAACGAGTTGTTCTGTTGATAAATCACTTTGAGCATAATCTTCTGCTAAGGCATTTAAATACTGTCCTAAAATCATTCCAGAGTTACCACGAGCTCCAAGTAAAGCGGCTGATGCTACGTTAGTTAATAGAGAATGTACCGTGTCGTGATAACTAACAAGATTATCCATAATTGATTGCATAAGAAAGGCCAAATTACTACCAGTATCACCATCTGCAACAGGAAAGACATTAATACGATTTAATTCATTTTTATTCTTTATAACTAAGTTAGCACCTGATTTGATACTGTTAGCTAACTTTTTAATATCAACTTCTTCCAAATTAAATTACCCCTTCAAAAAATTAAAATTAATAAAATAAACAATTGCTGATGTAATAGCAGTGACGGATGTTCCCCATACTAAGTCAATAATTGTCATCGTTACTGGCCAATTTTTAATAGTGGCTAAATTGGTTAAATCATAGGTACTATAACAAATAAAACCAAATAGAGCCCCAGAAGAAATGGTGTAGAAAATACTTTGTTTGTCAATACCAGGGATTAGGACAAAAAATACAACCCCAACAAGGTAGACAAAATAAAAAATAATAGCGGGAGTTACCTTTACATCACCGAGTAACTCTCCTATGAAAGTTTGGTACAAATTTTTTGATACAACTAATAGCCAAAATAGATCAAACATTAAAAAGATAACAGCACTTATACCAAACAATTTTAAAAACTGATTCATAATTACTCCTCCATTCTGATTAAATAAATAGTATCATGAAAAAAAATTTTATTAAAAGGATTTACCTTGATTAACAAAAATGTACTTTTAAAAAAGTATTTTTACCACTATTAACTAAAAGTGTATAGTTTATTATAAGATAGTTTATAGGAATGAAAATATAGGAGGAAAAGATGAAGAAGAAAATGAAAAAGTGGGCGTTATCTGCTCTGTTATTGACAGGGTTAATAACTTTTGGGGGATGTGTAGCTGATAAAACAGTGGAAACAAGTGATACATCAGTTTCATCAAGTGTTATAAAAGAAAGTACAGTAGATACATCAAGTAAAGAAAAAGAAGAATTAGCTAAAAAAGAAGTAGAAGAAAAAGTAAAACAAGCTGAAATAGAAAAAAAGAAAAAAGAAGAGCAAGCCTCACAATTAAAAAATCAAGTTAGTGATTTGGCAAACTTAGAATACGAAGGAACTCAAACGATAAATGTAAACGATGGTGTACCAAGCTTTAGCGATGAAGAGCTATCTTTGAGTAATGGCGCTTGGGAAATTTATGGTGATTTAGATGGGTTAAATAGAGCAACAAGTGCAAATGCTATGCTAAATCAATCATTAATGCCAACTGGAAAAAGAGAAAGTATTTCGTCTGTTACACCAACAGGTTGGAAAAATAAAAAGATTGAAGGTGGGTATTTATTTAATCGATCACACTTAATTGGTTGGGCATTAGCTGGTGAAAATGCGAATTGGAAAAATTTAATTACAGGAACAAGACAATTAAACAGTCCAGAGATGTTACGTCATGAGATGGATGTTAAACATTATCTTGAACAAAATTCAGATAATTATGTAAGATATCGTGTGACACCAGTTTTTAGAGGAGAAGAGTTACTGGCGCGTGGCGTTCAAATGGAAGCACAATCTATTGGAAATGATACCATAAAATTTAATGTTTACATCTTTAATATTCAGGATGGGATTGACTTGAATTATGCAGATGGTAGCAGTTCAATAGGAGAGAGAGCTCAAGAAAATGAACCATCACAAGAAGAACACAATATCACGAATCATGAATCATTGGCTAATGATAATGATTCATCTGATGATATGAATCAAGTATTTGTTACACCTACTGGAAAAAAATATCATACTCATGCTCATGGGCGCGGTAATTTCACTCCCTCTACATTGGGTGAAGCCAAAAAGAAAGGGTTAGAACCATGTAACATTTGTTATTAAGTTAAAATAAAAAAGAAACGACTTTTTTGTCAGTTTCTTTTTTTGTATTTAGGGATGACTTTTTAGAAATAAAATCTAAAGATATAACAAAACATTGGAATATTTTTCTAAACTAATTGTTGAATTAGCTGACGAGTTAAGTTTTTTATCACGAAAAAAACACGTTGGTTACATGGTAAGATATTAGTTGATTATCAATATAAGAAATTAAAAAAATATGACTATGATAATTCATTCATTTACTTATATTTACATTCATTATCGAAAATTTAATTAATGATAGTTGTAGAAAAGAAGAAGTTATTACGATTAAATTAATTTTGTTGACAAGATTAAAGCCTGATGATAAAGTTGTTAAAAACCATGAACAGAAAAAGTAACTTAAATGACGTTTTATAGAGAGCCTTTGGTTGGTGGAAAAAGGTAGACGTGTTAAGTGAATCACATCTGGGAGTTAACTTTTTGAATTGTTAGTAGAAAAGTTCGTTTGAGAAACGTTATGAGCTCGAAGTTATAAACTTCATGAGGTTATTGTTGTGAAACAATAACAAATAAAGGTGGAACCGCGAATTTTCGTCCTTTGGCTTTTATAAGCCAAGGGACTTTTTTTATACCAAACAATCAATGACTAGACAAGTAGTGTATTAAGTCCATTTTGACAGAGAATTTTTCAATAGGCTGAGAGAAAAATCAACATGCTTTTACATGAACACAACTAGAAAGATGTATTTCTGAACAACAAAGTAGGGAATAACGTTTTATCCGCGTTAAGGATGAGTGTTTAAAATATTAGTTTAAACATCATGAGATTGTTATTGTGAAATAGCAATAAATTGAGGTGGAATCACGGTTTATCGTCCTCTTGGGTTATACCAAGGGGATTTTTTGTACCAACAATTAAAAATAAACGATAGGTAAATAAAAAATTATCTTGTTTAATAATTGAAAATGGAGGGATTTACCATGGAATACATAATGAAAATTTTACCATCACTTATTGATGGGGCAGGTATGACGTTAAAAGTTTTTTTCTTTACACTATTAGGATCTATCCCACTAGGAGTACTCGTTGCGTTTGGTTTACGTGTGACATTTAAACCATTGACCTTTATATTAAATCTTTATATTTGGTTAATGCGAGGGACACCGCTATTATTACAACTTATCTTTATCTTTTTTGGTTTACCAGCAATAGGTATTGTCTTTGAACGATATGATGCTGTGATGATTGCCTTTATTCTAAATTATGGAGCTTACTTCGCTGAGATATTTAGAGGAGGGTTACAGGCTATACCAAAAGGTCAAATTGAGAGTGCACAAGTGCTTGGTTTAACACCGTTTCAAACAGCATATAAAATCGTTTTGCCACAAGTGATAAAAATTATTTTACCATCCATTGGGAACGAGGTGATTAACTTAGTAAAAGACACTTCGCTGATGTATGTGTTGGGATTAGGTGACTTGTTACGAGCAGGTAAAATCGCGACAAATCGTGATGTAACACTTGTACCACTCGTTATGGTTGGGGTGATTTATCTCTTTTTCACCGCCGTTTTAACTGGTTTAATGAAATACCTTGAAAAACGATTTAGCTATTATAAATAAGGAGTGATGAGAATGCTTGAGATAAAAAATGTATCCAAAAGTTTCGGAGAAAAGAAAATTTTAGATGAGGTATCTTACACGTTTCCAATGGGAGAAATTACTGTTATCCTCGGCCCTTCAGGTGGAGGAAAAACCACTTTATTGAGATGTATTAGTGGGTTAGAAACATTCGATGGTGGCACACTACTACTTGATGAGGAAGATTTAACAAAGAAATCTCATCAAGCTATTAATGGAAAAATTGGTGTGGTATTTCAAGATTTTCAGTTGTTTCCTCATTTAAATGTATTAGAAAATATTGTATTAGCACCGACAATGGTCTTAAAACAATCCAAAGAAGAGGCTGAAAAAACCGCTAGAACATTATTAATAACTTTAGGATTAGAGGATAAAGAAAAAGCTTATCCTTTTGAATTATCTGGTGGACAAAAACAACGTGTGGCAATTGCACGTGCATTAGCTATGAAGCCACGTGTATTATGTTATGATGAGCCAACAAGTGCTTTAGATCCAGGTCTTAGTGGTGATGTAGCAGAAGTCATTTTAAATTTAAAATCGCCAGATGTGACACAAATTGTGGTCACACATGATCCAACTTTTGCAGAACGTATTGCCGATAACACTATTAGAGTAGAACCAATAAAATAAAAGGATGGGATGACAATGAAAAAAAGACATATATTAATCGTGGTGTTAGGAATTATGTTATTAGCTGTATCAGCTTGTGGAAGTAAAAAAAGCAGTAATGACTCTAGCAGGACTAATAAAGATAAATGGAGCGAGATAGAAAAAAACAAAAAAGTTGTGATAGGGTTGGATGATACGTTTGTGCCAATGGGATTTCGAGATGAATCAGATAATATTGTGGGATTTGATATTGATTTGGCTAAAGCAGTATTTGCAGAATATGGAATTGATCCTGAATTTCAATCAATAGATTGGTCAATGAAAGAAAATGAATTAAACAATGGGACAATTGATTTAATTTGGAATGGGTATAATATTACGGATGAAAGAAAGGAAAAAGTCGCCTTTAGTGATCCTTATATTACTAGTCGTCAAGAATTAGTCGTGATGAAAGATAATGGTATAACATCATATAAAGACATGAAAGGCAAAATCTTAGGAGCTCAAAATGCGTCAACAGGACAAGATATGATTGATAAAAATCCTGAAGTATTTACAGATGTGATCGCCGATAATGAGCCAGTTTTGTTTGATACTTTTAATGAAGCGTTTATTGATTTAAAAGCCAAACGAATTGATGGATTAATTGTAGATAATGTGTATGCTAATTATTATATAGCGCAACAAAAAAATCCAAATGACTACGCCATTGTTGAAACACCATTTGAAAGTGCAGATTTTGCTGTAGGTATTCGTAAAAGTGATAAAGAGTTAAAAATAAAAATTGATGAAGCTTTTAAAAAATTAAAAGATGATGGAAAAATGAAGAAAATTAGTGAAAAATGGTTTGGAAATGACCAAGCGATTCAATAAAAAAGAGCCTATAATCGGGCTCTTTTTGCTTGTTTAATGGTCAGATAACTTGTATTGATTAATGAGAAGAGTTTCGTTGTATCATGCAGAGAGGATAAGTCAATGCTAATCCATTGTTCTTTATTCATGTGATAGGCTTTATAAAACCCTTCTTTTTGAATAAGGAACTCCGATTAATTCGGTGTCTAATTTAACATCAATGATGATTGTATCTGATGATTCATCTAATCATAATTAGGAGTATTGATATTAGTATCAGAAGATAATAGAAATATCTTTATTTTTTGGCACTTGGAAGATGATGTCAATACATGATGTGACGAATATTTACGTGATAAATAAAAAGGATTAAACACTGAGTTTCTTGAAAAGTATGCTTATTTTTATGATAAAAGATTTAAGCAAATATGGCGTTTAGAAGCAAGTGTGTTCTTTCAAAATTGAATCAATGGTATTTATCAACAAACGCCATATGATGGATTTTATAATATAAGGTTTTTTCTGAAAATAGTAAGTAAATTAACATGTAAAGTTGTTTGCTTTCCCATAAGTATGATAAAATGTGCTATGTTTTAAATTTATCATTCGTTAATTCATAATGAACAGTTACTATAGATGAATTAACTTAAAAGGAGAGAAGTATGTCAAATCAAGAGGAAATTATAGTTGAAGATAGCAATCAGTTAAATCGAACGATGACGTTCTTTCCTGCTTTATCTACCGTTATGGGGACTGTTATAGGTGGAGGAGTGTTTTTCAAAGCAGCTAGTGTGACGCAATCAACTGGATCAGCTAGTCTAACGCTAATGTCATGGTTTTTAGGCGGTGTGATTAGTATCTGTGCAGGATTAACAGCAGCAGAACTATCGGCTGCTATCCCAGAAACAGGTGGAATGGTGAGATATATTGAACGGGCGTATGGTAAGTTATGGAGCTTTTTATTAGGATGGGCATTAATCATTATTTATTTTCCAGCCAACGTCGCAGCTCTTTCTATTATATTCGGTACCCAGTTTAAAAACTTATTTGGTTTATCCCACTCAGTGATTGTACCAATAGCTATTTTAGTTGGTGGTTCCATTATGTTGATTAATTTTTTAGGAGCCAGAGCTAGTGGAATATTTCAATCGATTACATTGGTTTGTAAGTTAATACCACTTGCCTTAATTGTGATTTTTGGATTACTGAGACAAGGTGACGTAAGCGTCAGTTTATTTCCAGTAACCGCAGGGGCACAAACATCTGGATTTTTCCCAGCGTTAGGAGCAGGGCTTCTTGCTACTATGTTTGCATATGATGGTTGGATTCATGTGGGAAATATATCAGGGGAGTTAAAAAATCCTGAGCGAGATTTACCAAGATCAATAGCCGGTGGATTGTTTGGTGTTATGGTGATTTATTTATTAGTTAACTTTGTTTATTTAAAAAGTTTACCCATCGAATCATTAGCAGGGAATGAAAATGCTGCGATGGATGTATCAAAACAAATATTTGGAGACTTTGGTGGGAAAATTGTTACAATCGGAATTCTAATTTCTGTATACGGTGCAATTAATGGCTATACAATGACTGGTATGAGAATCCCTTATACTATGGGATTAGATAAACAATTACCATACTCAAATCAATTAGCAAAATTAAATCGTAATAAAGTGCCTTTTATTGCAGGACTTTTTGAGTTAGCAGTAGCAGTTGTCATGATGTTATTAGGTGGATTTGATATTTTAACGGATATGTTAGTATTTGTTATTTGGATTTTTTACACATTGGTTTTTTGTGCTGTGATAAAACTTCGTAAGAAAGAACCTGATTTACCAAGGCCATATAAAGTTCCGTTATATCCATTTATCCCCATTATTTCCATCATTGGGGGAGTATTTATTCTATCCATGACGTTGATTAATCAATTATCTCTTGTCGTCACAGGTTTAGGACTAACAGCTTTAGGTATTCCATTTTATTTATATGCGAATAGAAAAAAAACTAGAAAGTGAGAGGCTTTCTAGTTTTTTGATTAATAAGAGTAACTTATAGTGGGGATTTATTTTTTTTAATATCTATCTGGATATGTTATGGATAACTTGATTATTTTATGATAAACTATTTTTAGGTAACGGTTTCATAAAAATAGGAGGTCTGATAGATGGAAACAATAAAAGTAGGTATCGTTGGATTAGGGAGATTAGGTAAGGTTCACGCTCACAATTTAAACGATAAAGTAGCTAATGCCACATTGTATGCTGCATGTAGTCCCGTTTCAGAAGAGCTAGAGTATGCTAAAAATAACTTAGGTGTACAAGTTACCTATACTGATTATGAAGAGATGGTTAAAGATGAACAACTTGATGCGATTTTTATTGTGTCACCATCAGGATTACATTGTTCTCAAATACAACTTGGATTAAAACATGGAAAACATGTTTTTTCTGAAAAACCAATCGGACTTAATATTGAAGAAATTAATGAAACGATTCAAGTTATTAATCAATACCCAAACCAAAAATTTATGCTTGGATTTATGCGACGCTTTGATACGGATTATATGTATGCGAAAGAACTTGTTGATAATGGTGAACTGGGTGACGTAACATTAATTCGTTGTTATGGAATTGATCCAAGTGAAGGTTTAGAAAGTTTTGTTAAATTTGCTGGAGCAAGTAATAGTGGTGGTTTGTTTGCTGATATGTCAATTCATGATATTGATTTAGTTCGTTGGTTTACAGGTCAAGAAGTAAGTAAAGTTTGGGCAATAGGGAAAAATGCTGCTTATAAAGAACTTGATGAAGTGGGAGAACTTGAAACAGGAGCCGCCATGCTCCAGTTAGCTGATAATACTATGGGAATATTAGTAGCTGGTAGAAATTGTCATCATGGGTATCATGTTGAAACAGAATTAATTGGAACAAAAGGCATGCTGCGTATAGCACAAGTACCAGAAAAAAATCTAGTCACTATTATGAATGAACATGGCGTTGTTCGGCCAACCTCACAAAATTTCCCAGAACGTTTTTCTCAAGCCTTTATTAATGAAGCAAATGAGTTTATTGAGTGTATTCTAACTGATAGACAGCCTAGTATTAATGCAATTGACGGATTAGAATCGACAAAAGTAGCACTTGCTTGTAAAGAATCATACGAAAAAAATCAACTAGTTACAATATAAATACAACAGAACAACGCCCTTGAAACATAGTGTTTCAAGGGCATTGTTTTGTGATATCTCATTTACAATTCTCCTGTTAAAAACTGCGCTTTACCAAATGCAAAGCTCCAATCTTCATCATCATTAACAACTAAGTTAATCATAACGTCTTCTTTTCGAATGCCTAATTCATCATTTAAAGCAGCCACTAAATTGTGGTAAAATTGTTTTTTTTGTTCAGTTGTTCTGGGGCGAGTAATAAGACTAAATAGAAGCACATCTTTTGTTCGTTCAAATCCTAAACCAGTATCTAATATTTGCATTTCATATGGTTCGTGTTGGTTGACTATTTGGTATCTATCGCCCACAGGTGCATCAAAGGCTTCTAACATCACTCTATAGGAAATTTTTAGAATTTCTTCTATTTCTTCTTGTTGTCGTCCTTTTATCATATCAATTTTCATTAATGGCATTAAAAAATTCCTCCCATAACTTAGTGATTAAAGTATCTCAAATTTAACCAACATAATCAAATTAAATGCACTAGTTTAGTAAAAGTTAATCAAAAATATTTCTTTTATACTTAAAAATATATGGTTAGATATAAAAAAATATATATTATGATTTGACATAAATGTATAAAAGTAGTATGATTTTTCCATAGAATGTGAAAAGTTAAACAATAGATCGAAAGTAAGTGATGATAGTGAATATTGAACGTTTTATAGAAGCAAGGAGACAAAAAGGGTTTTCGCAAAATGACTTAGCAGAAAATATTTGCACGCAAGCAACGTTAAGTCGGTTTGAAAATAACTCTCAAGTTCCAAATTTAAAGATACTAATTAAACTGTGTGAAAGATTGGATTTACCTTTGAGTGAGTTGTTTCCTAAAGTTGGAATTCGATACACTGATGTAATTGAAATATTAAATCAAGCAGAATTTTTATTAATAACCAGCGAATATCAAAAAGCAAAGAATTTAATGGAAACAATTGATATTTGCAAAATCGAAGACAATGATATTTTGTTGAGGTATCATTATTTGACAGGTTTTTTAATGGTTTTTCAACATGCTAAAATTACCGATATTTTGTTTAATTTTGATCAAATTTTATTAGACAATGGAGAAACTGAAGATATCTATCATCTACTGGCTTACACTGGAATTGGGATGGTATTTGCCAGAGAGAATGATGTGGAAAAAGCAGAGTTTTATTTTAATAAAGTGTTGGAAAAAATCTATCGTTATCCTATAAAAAAAGTAGAAGATACTTGGCGAGTATTAAATATTGTCTATCAATGTGGTGAGTTTTATGCTAGCATTCATGAGCTCGAGGCTAGTAATGTTTTATTAAATTATGCGATAAAAATATGCTCAGATAATCACGTGACGTATTATTTAGCTCGTGCTGCGGCACAGCTTGCGCAAAATGCAATAGAAGAAAAGAAAGATAAAAATGACATTTTAGAATTAATTTACGATGCGAGAGCTTATGCCAAAATTAATCGTAATGAGATTAAGTTAAAAGAGTTAAAGCAATTAGAAATTGCTGTTAAGAAAGGATTGTAGGCCATGCAAAATAAAGTGGTCAAACAATTACATTTGATGGGAACAGTAATAGATATTACTGTAGTAGGAAATAAAGCGGAAGAAGTAGTTGAGAAGACAGTTAGAATGCTAGAGTATTATGAAAAAATGTTTAGTGCTAATGACGATACTTCAGAATTAATGAAAATAAACTTTAATGCTGGAAAAACAGATACCATGGTTTCTCCTGAGCTATACAATCTTATTTCCCTAGGCAAGTATCATAGTATTCAGGATGATAGTTTTTTAAATATAGCGATTGGCCCTTTAATAAAAGAGTGGAAAATTGGGTTTGAAGGAGCGTTAGTTCCATCAAAAGAAGTCATTGAAAGTCTATTAAGAAAAACCAATCCAGAAAAAATTATTTTAAGTCCTAATACACATAGTATTTATTTAGAGGATAAACAAATGGAGATTGATCTAGGTGCATTAGCAAAAGGATTCATTGCTGATAAAGTAGTTGAGTATTATAAACAACAAGATATAACGTCGGCTATTTTAAATCTTGGTGGTAATGTGGTGGTCTATGGAGAAAGTCATCATCCAGATGGTTATTTTAGAGTAGGAATCCAACATCCAACAGAACCACGCTCTCATTGTTTAGTAACTATTCAAGCTAAAAATGAATCGATTGTGACGTCTGGTATTTACGAAAGAACGCTAACAGTTGGAAAAACAATCTATCATCACATAATTAATCCAAAGACAGGATATCCAATCGAAACAGATGTCGCTAGTTTGACGATTATTTCTAAACGATCAGTTGATGGAGAAATATGGACAACACGTCTATTTGGTAAAAATACTAAAGATATTATTAGTACTGTGAATCAACTTGATGCTATTGAGTGTGTTGTTATAGATAAAACAAATAAAGTATTTACTTCAGAGATGATTAAAACAAAACTAATGTAAAGAGAGGAAGATTTTTATGGATAAGTATATAGCGATAGTAGGGACAAATTCTGATCAGTCAACAAATCGAAAATTATTGTACTTTATTAGAGATTACTTTAAAAACGAGGCAGATATTGAAATAATCGAAATCAAAGAGTTCCCTATGTTCAATAAACCTGACGATGGAAATTTACCAAGTATTGTAAAAGAAGTAGCGCAAAAAATAGAAGAGGCAGACGGTGTCATTATCAGTACACCGGAATATAATCATGCCGTTCCTGCAGCATTAATGAATGCATTGAATTGGTTATCTTACAATATTTACCCATTTGTGGATAAACCAGTTATGATTACAGGAGCTTCATATGGTACGTTAGGTTCATCAAGAGCACAAAGTCATTTAAAACAAATGCTTGATTCACCTGAGTTAAAGGCTAGAACAATGCCGAGTTCGGAATTTCTATTAAGTCACTCACTTCAAGCTTTCGATGAAAGTGGAAAATTAGTAGATGAGGATCAAATTCAAAAATTACATAGTCTATTTTTAGACTTTAAGCATTTTGTCTATATGACCAATCAATTAATGAGTGCTCACAAACAAAATAAAAAAGAAGCAGAAAACTTTTCATGGGAAAATATTTAAGGAGGAAGTCAAATGAAACTAGTAGGAATTGTAGGATCAAATGCTGATAAATCATATAATCGTACGTTGTTACAATACATAAAAAAACACTTTTCTGATAAATTTGATTTAGAATTAATCGAAATTAAAGATGTTCCATTGTTTAATCAAAGTAATGATCAAACAAATACGCCAGTGATTCAGTCAATAAACCGTAAGATTTTAAATGCAGATGGGGTTATTATTGCAACACCTGAACATAACCATACAATACCAGCCAGTTTAAAGAGTGTATTAGAGTGGTTATCATTTAAAATACATCCACTAGAAAACAAACCAGTAATGATTATTGGTGCTTCATACTATGACCAAGGTTCTTCACGAGCTCAATTACATTTACGACAAATACTTGATGCACCAGGTGTTCATGCTTTAGTCATGCCAGGAAATGAATTTTTACTTGGAAAAGTACGCGAAGCTTTTGATGACAATAATGACCTAAAAGACGCTAAAACTGTTGAGTTTTTAAGTAATGTATTAGATAAATTTTTACGATATATTGAAGTAATATCTGAGCTAGAAGGAACGAAAAAGCCTGAACTGGAAAAAGAAGATTTATATTGCGAAGGGTCAATCGATACCACAATTGATGGAGTTGACAAGGGAGCTGATGACTGGGTTGAACAAGCATCAGAAAAAGTTCACGCAGTAGAAGGTGATACTTATGTCAAATTAAATCGTGGTATATTAACGGTTAATCAGTTAAATCATTTCTTTGCCTCAATGCCTATGGAATTAACCTATGCAGATAATAATAATCAATTTTTATATTATAATTATACAAAAGAAGATAAAGATATGTTAGCCTCACGTCATCCAAGTCAAGTAGGGAACCCTCTAGCCTATTGTCATCCAGAAAAAGCATTAAACGGTGTGAATTGGGTTGTTCAGCAGTTACGATCTGGAGCTCAAGATTGCGTAAGAGTACATGTTCCAACACATGGACCAGATAAATTTGTTGTACATAATTATCAAGCAATTCATGATGATGAAGGAAATTATGCTGGCATAAACGAATACATATTAGATTTTAAACCAATTGTTGATTGGTATTTAAAACAAACAGGTCAAACTTTAACACCAGGAACAGATACAGTCAGTGGAGCTTCAGAATCTTCCAAACATACTGGTTCATCTGATGCGGATGCAGTTTCAAGTGCGTCAAAAACAGAATAATAACTAGACAGCAAAAGACTAAGATGTCCTATCTTGGTCTTTTTTTTGTTCGCAAATAGTAAAGTTACTAGTATAAATTAGTTTATCCTATTGAAAATGAGAAAAAAGTTTATCATAATGAGAAAAACTTAATAAATAATAAACAATATTTTAATCTTATTGTTGTTATTAAATAATCAAAGGGGTAGGTAAATGAAAAAGTCGGTTGTTAAAAAATCTGCAGTACTTATGAGTAGCTTATTATTGTTGTCCACGCCAATTTTAGATGCAACAATTGTATTGGCACAAGAAAATGAGAAAACTAGCGACAAGCAAACAGGGAAAAAGCAGATAGAAGAGAGTTTGAAGAAGTATTTATTGGAGGAAAATGCTTCTGCAAATAAAGCGTATTCTAAAGACTTTTACGCTAGAGTCAACGAACAATTAAAAAAAGATGGGTTAATACAGGAAAAATCATCAGAAACAAAAGTTGATAATAGTCAGCGTATTAGAGTACTAATTCAACTTGATAAAGAAGTGGCTATTGATCATGTTGATTTACCAACAGGCTCTAAGTCTTCTGTTCAATCAATTGAAAAAGCGACAGAAAAAGTAGTAAAAAAACAATCGTCTTTAAAAACTAAAATTGAAAAAATATCCGGCTCACAAGCTAAACGATCATTTGGTTATTTATTAAATGGTTTTTCAATTGATGTCAAAGTAGGCGATATTGAAAAAATTGAAGCGTTACAAGGTGTCATTTCAGTCACACCAGCACAAGTTTTTTATCCAACAGATACGCATGCGAATGCTATTGCTGAAGTTCAAAAGGTTTGGGAAGAAAGAAAACTTCATGGTGAGGGAATGGTCATTTCAATCATTGATAGTGGAATTGATCCGAGTCATAAAGATTTGTTTTTATCTAATCCAGAGAGTGGCGTGTTAACAAAGGATAGTATTAACAAAATGGATAAGGGTTCTTATTTTAGTGAAAAAGTCCCATTTGGTTATAACTACGCAGATGGTAGTGATGATATCGTCGATGTGGGTGATGCTGGGATGCATGGACAACACGTTGCAGGAATTGCAGCATCAAATGGTGATGTAAAAGGAGTGGCTCCAGAAGCACAATTACTTGCAATGAAAGTTTTTTCAAATAATAAAAACATTCGTGGGTGTTATAGTGATGATGTCATTGCTGCGATTGAGGATTCTGTCAAATTAGGAGCAGACGTTATTAACATGAGTTTGGGTTCTGTTAGTGCTAACACTGATCCAGAAGATCCACAAAATCAAGCGATTAAACGAGCGAGTGATGCGGGGGTTATTTCAGTTATTTCTGCCGGGAATAACAGTGTTAGTGGAACAAATGACATGCATGATACACCAAAAAATTTACTTGATACTTCAGATATGAGTACTGTTGGAAGTCCTGGTGTAACGACAGAGGCCTTAACAGTTGCTTCATCTGAAAATTCGATTGTGACAATGGAAACGCTACAGGATAAATTAGGACATGCTGTTTTCAATTCAGTACCTGAACTAACAGATGGATCTACCACTATTTTTAGTAAAGTAGAAACAAATTATGATGTATTAAATAGTGAGCGTCAATTAGTTGACGTAGGTCTTGGACGAAAAGAAGACTACACAGACGATATTAAGAAAGCACTTAAAGGAAATATCGCTTTAATTAAACGTGGGGAAATTTCTTTTACCAATAAAGCAAGATTAGCTAAAGAAAATGGAGCTGTTGCTGCTTTTATCTATAATAATACAGATGGTGTCGTTCAAATGTCTCTAGAAGATACTGAATATCCAACGATTGGTCTATCTGATGTAGATGGAGAAGTATTGCTTCAAATCGCTAAAGATAAAAAGCCTGTTGCTTTTACGCTTGGGAAGGCAGAAGTTGATAACAAAATGTATGGTAAAATGTCTGATTTTAGCTCATGGGGACCAACACCTGAATTGAATTTTAAACCAGAAATTTCAGCACCTGGTGGAAATATCTACTCATTAGCTAATGGTAATAAATATCAAACAATGAGTGGGACGAGTATGGCATCACCATTTGTTGCAGGGTCACAGGCATTGATTTTACAAGCAATTAAAGAGAAAAAATTAAATTTAAGTGGAAAAGAATTAGTAAAATTTGCAAAAGACTCAGCTATCAGTACTTCTGTACCACTGCTTGATGTGTCACATACGAAGGAAATTATTTCACCTAGACGTCAAGGTGCTGGTGAAATAAACGTGGCTTCAGCTATTGAAAATGATGTGAGTCTTCATTACACACCAACTAAAGATTCAACCATTGCCTTAAAAGAAATTGGTCGCTCGACAACTATCAATGTTACATTAACCAATCATGGAGAAAAAGAAAAAGAGTTTACTGTTAATGATTTTGGTGGGGTATACACTCAAGCAACAGACGCTAATAAAGAAATCTACGATACGAAGATTGAAAAAGCATCTCTGTCAACAGAGAATCAAACCATTAAACTTGCAGCTGGAGAAAGTAAAGAAGTAGTATTCCAGTTAAGTTTGCCTTACTCTTTTGAAGAGCAACAATTTGTTGAAGGATTTATTGGTTTTGATGGCGTGGATACGCCAAATCTTGTGATACCTTATATGGGATTTTTTGGTAAATATTCAACTGGAAACACAATTGATCCATTAATTTACCAAGATGGACATAGTGCTCCTACGGCGTCAGGTTTTTTAGCAAGTAATAATAACTTTATTTTAGGAATGCTTAAAGATGATCAAGGTCAATCAGTTGTTTCTCCTGATGCGATGGCCATCTCTCCTCAAAATAAAGATAACATTCAAGATTATAGTATTCCTTATTTATTTTTCAATCGTAATTTTGCTAAAGCGACTTATGATATTGTAGATGATAAAGGGGAGACGATAAAAGAGTTATATATTGCTAAAAACGGACGAAAAGATTTTTACAATACAAGTTCTGGAAAATGGACAACTCATGTCGTATCTCAAGCAAAATGGTCAGGAACTCAATACGATAAAAAATCAGGAAAAGAAGTATTAGTTCCAGATGGTCGTTACCAATATAAAGTTACGGTGTCATCACAAAGTGATAATTCCGATCAAGTAACGTATATCCCAGTCACAGTCGATAATACAAAACCTAAGATAGAAAAAGTTGAGGTAACAAAGTCTGGGAAACTATTAGTAGATGCAAGTGATAAGTTATCGGGGATTAAGCAAGACGTTGTAGCATTAAGCGTCAATGGCAAGAATTACAAAGTAGCACTTAGACAGATACCACAAGGTGAGGAAAATGCAGGAAAATATGAAACGGTTCAAAAAATTTCAAGTGTCTTTTCACCAGGGAAAAATCAAATCATTCTTGCATTGAGTGATCATGCAGGTAACGTTGAATTTTCTTCAACAATCGAAGAACAAGGGAACCAAGATAATTTATTAATGTACAACGTGTCTCCAAATCAAACCATTAGCCAAAATACAGCAGGGTATAACAAAGAGGACAGTACGTTTACTTTAATAGGAAGTTATGCAAAAGATACGTTACTTTATGTGGATGGTATAGAGGTTAAAACATCAAATAAAGGATTATTTGAAGTGAAGGTTCCAATTACTAAAGACAAGACGGATTTTAATTTTACTTTAGACAAAGAAGGAAATGAACCTTTAGGAACATTATCTGTAAAAGTAGATATCGAAGCACCAATTATTCAAGTGCAGGACTTGACAGATGGTGTCATTAATACAACAAAAAATAATTATACAGTAACTGGACAGATAACAGATGCAAAAGAAGCTGTCATATATGATCCAAAAGAAGATGTTTCAACGCCACTGACATTAGATAATGGGGCATTTTCATATGATTTATCGCTTGTTTACGGGGATAATTTATACTTTGTTATTGCGGCTGACGATGCTGGTAATGAATCCGTTCAACAAGTTGTTATTCACTCATCTGGCACGACAAAATTAGATGATACTTTCATTAAATTTGATAATATCGAATCAAGTTTATCTATTATTAATACAGAGAGTCCTGGCTATGACAAGGAAAATAAAGTATTAACCATAACAGGTAAATTAGCTTATCCAGTTAAACAGTTTACATTAAATGGAGAGAAAGTTGATTATGATCCAGCGACATTAGCGTTTAGCTACCAAATGAAAAATATTTCAACAGGTTCTTATCGATTAACTGCTTATGCACAAGATGATGATTTAAATAATGGTCGACCTGTTGTTAATTATGGCTATACGATTTGGGTAGATGACAAATTACCAACATTAACGTTAGACAATGTAGAACAAGATGAGTCAGGAAAACTTGTAGGCTTTACTAATCATAATCCATATGTAGTAAAAGCAACGATTACAGATAACTTAGCCGGGTATAACTTAAGTATCAATCATAATCACGTTCACACTGATTCAGATTATGATGTGTTTAATGAAGCATTTTTTGCTAATCGACCTGCTGTTGATGTAGCGTATAAAGTAAAAATATTACCTGAAGAAACATCAAAAATGACAGCAACGCTAACAGATTTGGTTGGGAATAAACAACAGTTAGATTTTGATATTCATCATCATAAAGATGAGGCTATTAGTGCGCCAGAGATTACGTCCAATGAAACCTCATTAACCAATAAACCAATTGTTCTAACACCAAAAAATAAAGAGTCTGTCATTAAACACGCAGGGAAATTCAGTGCACCAGAGTTATATTATTCAACTGATCAAAACACTTGGACACTTGTGCCAGATACGATAACGGTCAGTGAAAATGGTGATTATTTCTTTAAATACAGTGACAAATATGGCAATGAATCTCCAGTGACTCATACAGCAATTCAAACTATTCGTTCTGAAGTTAAAGCTCTTCCAACGGTCTCATTAAGCTCATATGGAGGAAAAGAAAAGCAAGTAACAGTTACTTTAGGTATGACGGCAAAGGATGAGCATACAAGTATTAAGTATAGTTTGGACGAAGGGAAAACATGGGAAGATTATAAAGATGCTTTTGTTGTAACAAAAAATAGTGTGCTACAAGTGAAAACGGTTGATACAGCATCTAATGAAAGTCCAGTATTTTCTGAAAATATTATGGTAAAACCATCATCTGTTGAAACGACTGACAGTGGTACACAAACAGATTTACCAACTAAAAAAGAAGATGAATTAACGAAGGATAACGATAAAAAAGGAACAGACTCTGATGATAAATCAAAAGAGGGAAATCCACCTTTTGAAAAAAACAAAGATAACTCAGAAAAAGATAAAGAAGATAAAAAATCCGAAAATAGCGTGATATCGCAAGCACCTATTGGATTTATTGATGGAAATATAAATAAATATAGCGCTACATCAAATCAATCATCAACACAACATACGCAACAAGGCTCTAAAATAACCAAAGCGTTACCTAAAACTGGAGAAGTAGAGAATAAAAAAGTATTTATTTTAGGATTGTTAATGTTGTCATTACTTTCTATTAGTTGGTTTGGTAAACATAAAAGAAATAAAAAAAATAGTTAATACATGAAAAAGAAGAAGGATGGGAAGCCCTTCTTCTTTTTTAATACTTTTCAAATAATCTAGCATAAAATGAGAGTCTTATTTATTATTGTGGTATAGTTATATCATAAATACTATAAAAGTGGGGAAGATGTCTTTATGATAAAAGCAGTTGTCAAACAAATTGGCGAGCATTCAATGGATGCAAAAGATGAAATGATTATTTTATTTGGAGAAAAAGTAACAAATGAATTAGAAAAATTTTCTGTTATTCAAACAATTGAAACAGATGAACCGTTTAACATTGAAGTTGGTGGGACTATTTCTTTTGATGATCAAGAGTACCATGTTGTAAAAATTGGTCCTATAGCTAATAGACAATTAGACTCTATGGGCCATGTGTCATTAATGTTTAAAAGTCCAGAAGGAATGGACGAATTATCTAACGCTATCTATTTAGAACCATATACATTCCCTGTCATTAATGAAGGGACTATTATTACATATCGTTAGGGGGAAAGTAGTTGAAAGTAAAAAAAGAAGGAAATACCAAATCTTTATTTTATCGTTTATTTTTAAATAATAAACTTATTACTGGGTTAATGGTTATATTGCTCGTATTATTAATATTATTAGTGTTTACACAAGTATCACACTTATTTACACCAGTTGCACAATTTTTAGGTATTGTTGGTGTGCCAATCATTATATCTGGATTATTATATTATTTATTAAATCCAGTCGTAAATTTTTTTGAGAGACGTGGTATTAAGCGTGTGTATACGATAAGTGCTCTTTTTATTACCATTCTAGGTTTAATTATTTGGGGAATTGTCATCTTGATTCCTAAAATTGAATATCAGACCAAAAGTTTTGTCACAGAATGGCCTCATTATTGGGATATTATTGAACAAAAGACGACAGAATTTTTGGCTCTCCCAGCTTTAAGTGAGTTTAGTGAACCATTTGAAAAATATTTTAATGAATTAATCACATCCATTAGTAGTTTAGCTAGTTCTGTTTCAAAAACAACGTTTAATAGTCTAGGTAATATTGTGGGAGCTGTTGCGAATGTTGTTGTTACTACAATTACTGTTCCATTTATTTTATTTTATTTATTAAAAGATGGAAAACAACTTGTACCATATATTACCCCCGTAATACCTACTAAAATGAGAAAACCAACGCTGAAAGTGTTGGAAGATATCAATAAGCAATTATCTTCTTATGTTAGAGGTCAAGTGACAGTTGCCTTTGCAGTAGCTGTTATGTTTATGATTGGTTTTAGTGTAATAGGATTGGAATACAGTGTGACGTTAGGTATCTTGGCTGGTGTACTAAATCTCATTCCTTATATTGGTTCAGCTTTAGCAACTATCCCAGCAATTGTTTTAGCGTTGGTAAATGGTCCTAAGATGTTAATAGCTGTGATTATTGTTTTTGTTTTGGAACAAACCATTGAAGGTAGAGTCGTATCGCCACTTGTTTTAGGTAGTCAATTAGATATTCATCCTATTACCATTATTTTTGTATTATTATCAGCTGGTAAACTATTCGGTGTACTGGGCGTTATCTTAGGGATTCCTGGATATGCGGCCATTAAAGTTATCGTAATACATTTATTTACTTGGTACAAGGAAGTGTCAGGATTATACGAAGAAGAAAAAGAGGATACAACGTTAGTGTAATAAAAAAGTCACCAATTAATGATATTGGTGGCTTTTTTCTATTGTTAAAGAGATTTTAATATTTATGATAGCATTTTTCACATTTAGTTACAAAAAGAGTCATAAATAAATGATTTAATAAGAGTGCTCTTAGCTAAGAAATATTTTAAAGAATTTTTAAACGTAATATGTCATTCATCAAATTTATATGAGTTGTTTTTTTAATTTTAATTTGTTGTTACACTAATCAAAAAGTATTTTTTAAATGATTAAATATAATTAAAATGATAAAAATTCGGTCATAATGTGTGGAAAATATCGATGTTTTAGATAAATCCATTTATAAGAATAATGTAACTTTGGATGGGTAAGTTTATGGACATGAATACTTTTGGGCAATTCACTAAGTAAAAATTCTGGAACAAAACTGATACATTGTTTAGTCTTTATAAGTTGTAAAAGTAATTTAACATCTGTACAGCTTGTTATTTGTTTTTTACTATTAGTAGTAAGATTTAACCAAATAACAAGATCCCTATAAAGTTCTTCTTCTTTATGCAATGGTAAAATGATATCTTTTGATTGATTAAGAATTTCATTCATTGTCCAATGTTTGTCATAGTTTTCAGAGTAAACGAGGTAAACAGGAACCGTTTCTTTGTGAGCTATAGTATATTCTTTTTGATCAAGAGTGTAGTGAGTCAAAGCTACATCAATTTGTCTTTCATCTAGCCTTTCTTTTAATGTGAATTGATCATTTTGAAAAAAATTGAGTTTAATATCAGGATATTTTTTTACATAGTCTTTAATATTTGTATATAATACTGTGGATAAGAGTGAATCCACTCCGATGTTAAGGGAGCCTAGAGTTCCTACTGTACTATCGTGAATACGTTGTTTCGCTAAGTTGATTTGCGCAATAATAGATAACGCCTCGTTATACATAATACGACCACTAGGGGTAAGATGATGTTGTTTTTTGTGACGTTCAACTAAAATGGTCCCTAATTCAGTTTCTAATTGTTTTAGCATTTGACTTAATGCTGATTGAGCAATATTTAATTTTTTAGCAGCGTCGGAAATCGTATTTGCTTCGGCAATTGCAACAAAATAAGTTAGCTGTCTTATGTCCATGTGATTTCCTCCTTCCTGATTATAAAATAATTAAAAAATGAGATTATTCTAATGATATCAAAAAAAGAGATAAACGTCATTACTAAATTAAATAGAAAATAAATTTCTTTGTCATTGTACAATGAATAAATAATAATGGAGTGTTTAAAATGGAAATAAAAGAAAAAAAAGAAGAAAAAATTATTCATAATATTGTAAAGAGTATAGAAAAAATGGATAAGCATTTAGATGATATAAAACAAGAAGGAAAATTGACACAAACAAGGTTAAAGGAATGGTTTTTTGAAAAAGAAGTATTATATGATATTAGACATATACTACATGAAATTGATAAATATGATGGCTACAATCTAAACAGAATTCAACCAATCGATGAAAATTTTTTGGAACTTGGTTTAGATTCAGAAACGGCTTCTTTTATGAAGGATTACTTTGGTTAAAATAAAAAAGGTGAACTTGATGATGTAATCAAGTTCACCTTTTTTATTTTAATAATTCTTTTTCTCTATACCACTGATCAGGTTCCCAAACCCATGAACGTCCATCGTTTTCAAGTAAGTCGAAGGCTTCTTTAGGTCCCATCGTCCTAGCAGGATACGTTGGAATGTTGGAAGTATCCTTGTCCCATACATGTTTAATAACGTCAACAATTTTCCATGATGCAGCTACTTCATCCCAATGAGTGAAGTTAGTGGCATCTCCTTTTAGACAGTCTAAAAGTAATTTTTCATATGCTTCAGGACTGTTTTCTAATGTTTCACTTGAGTGACGATAATTTAGTTTAACAGGATCCATTGCAAAGCCTGATCCGATTTCTTTGCCATTTAACGTTAAAGAAAATCCTTCAGTAGGTTGGATATAAATGGTTAAGATATTTTCAGGAATATCTTCTGTTTGATCTGCTGAACGGAATACGTTAATTGGTGTTGTTTTAAAGACAATATTAATACGTGTTCCTTTTTCAGTCAGACGTTTCCCAGTACGAATATAAAAAGGAACACCTGCCCAACGAAACGTATCAATCATTAATTTTCCGGCCACAAATGTTTCAGTTGAAGAGGTAGGGTCGACATCTTTTTCTTCATGATACCC
Organism: Vagococcus sp. CY53-2; assembly: GCF_022604695.1. Classification (NCBI taxonomy): domain Bacteria; kingdom Bacillati; phylum Bacillota; class Bacilli; order Lactobacillales; family Enterococcaceae; genus Vagococcus; species Vagococcus sp. CY53-2. The sequence continues at coordinate 751,262 of NZ_JALAHP010000001.1, read as the reverse complement.
TGGGAATTGATTACTACCAAGATGACCTTTAGAATATTGTCCTCGTACAACATTTTCTTTGACTTCTTTTTCGTTGTAGATACGAATAGATTCTAATGCACTAATCTTTTCAGTTCGAATGGCATGATCAGAAAAGATGGTTGGTGGTTCCATAGCTAAAAGTGCGACTATTTGTAGAATATGATTTTGTACCATATCCTTTAATGCACCACTCTTATCATAATACCCTCCGCGCTCTTCTACACCTAAAGATTCTGCCAACGTGATTTGAACATTATCAATATAGTAGTGATTCCATAACGATTCAAAAATATTATTTCCAAAACGAATGGCAGAAATATTTTGAACCATCTCTTTTCCTAAGTAATGATCAATACGGAAAATCTGATCTTCAGTAAATGCGGCAGAAATAGAATCATTTAATTCTTTTGCTGTTTGATAATCTGTTCCAAATGGTTTTTCGATAATTAAGCGGTTGAAACCATTCTCACTTAAAATATGCTCAGATTTAATGTGTTGAGCAATTGTTCCAAAGAAACTTGGTGCCATAGCTAGGTAAAATACACGATTACCATTCAATTGGTAAGTATTATCTAGTTCACTAGCAAGTTTTTCAAGAGTAACGTACTCTTGTGTATTGGTAACATTATGTGCTTGATAATAAAAATGTGATGTGAAAGAATCAAGCTCTTTTGGGGTAGGGTTTAATTCTTGAATACTGTCTGTTATGACTTCTCTGAAGTGTTCATTTGTCCATTCACGACGAGCTGTTCCTATAACAGCAAAATGTTTGTTGATAGCTCCTTTACGGAATAAACGAAAAAGAGACGGATAAAGTTTTCTTTTAGCTAAATCTCCAGTTCCCCCAAAGATGATAAATAATGCTTTGTTGTCTTGTGTCATCTTATTTCCTACTTTCCTAACAATATATCTAAATAATCTTATTATTGGTCTTATTTTACTTGTAAAAGACGGACAAATCAATAAATTAGAGTTTTATGAGAATCTTTTTTACTTAATCGCCATGATAAGATAAACACTATTTTTATGATATAATTGATTAAAAACATATGAGAGGTTGATAATATGACAAATACGTTTACTGAAAAGTACACAATTCCTTATTATGATTGTGATGCTGAAGGGTTATTAAAAGTTCCAACACTGATAAAGATGATGATACGAACTTCTGCTAATCAAAGTGATTCTTTAGGTGTTAATGAGACGTTACTTCAAAGTTTTAATATCAATTGGATTATTACTGAACATGATTTAACCATACATTCTTTACCAGTTTCTGGAGATGATGTTTTTATAACGACTCAAGCTGAAAGTTATAATAAATATTTTTGTTATCGAAAATTTTGGTTACATGATAAAAAAAACAATGAATTGGCTTTTATGGAGTCAACCTTCGCACTAATGGATAATACCACCAGAAAAGTTCATGCCGTTCCAGATGAAGTTATTTTACCTTTTCAATCTGAGAAAACAAAACGAATAAAACGTGGAGAAAAAATTCCAACATTACAATCAGAATCGATCAATCGCTCGTTTGGTGTGAGTTTTTGGGACATTGATGATAATCATCATGTTAATAATGCCACCTATCCTGCTTGGATGATGGATAGTATGTCTTATGATTTTTTGATTAGTCATGTTCCAAGTCGAGTGATCATTAAATTTAATAAAGAAATTCGCTATGGGGAAACAGTGGATAGCTATATTGAGGAAATAGATGATAATAAAACACTTCATCAAATAAAATCTGGTACAGATATATGTGCAGATGGTTTGATAAAGTGGGAAATACGATAGTTTTATGATCAGGATAAATGAAATTTGCATATTGAGTTAAAATCGTTCACACTTAAATAAACTAAATAAAAAGGAGTTGCAAAATTTTGATTGAATTTCAAAATGTATCGAAAATTTATAAAGGAAATAAAAAGGCAGTATCTGACATAAATTTATCATTTGGGGATGGTGAATTTATTTGTTTTATCGGAACAAGTGGTAGCGGTAAAACAACTGCAATGCGTATGGTTAATCGTATGATTGAACCAACATCAGGAAAGATTTTAATTGATGGAAAAGATATCACAAAAGAAAATCCTGTTGATTTAAGACGTAGTATTGGATATGTCATCCAAAATATTGGTTTATTACCTCATATGACAATTCGAGAAAATATTACATTGGTACCGAAATTACTAAAATGGCCTGAAGAAGAACGCAATGAAATAGCAGAAAGATTGATTAAGCTAGTTGAGCTTCCTAAAGAAATGCTTGATCGCTATCCAAATGAATTATCTGGTGGACAACAACAACGTATCGGTGTGATTCGTGCGTTGGCTGCTGATCAAAATATTATTTTGATGGATGAGCCTTTTGGAGCATTAGATCCTATTACTCGCGATTCATTACAAGATTTTGTTAAAGAATTGCAAGAAAAAATGGGGAAAACGATTGTATTTGTTACACATGATATGGATGAAGCACTAAAATTAGCAACGAAAATTGTAGTCATGAGTCATGGAAAAGTGGTTCAATGTGACACGCCTGAAAATATTTTACGTAATCCAGCGAATGATTTTGTCCGCGAATTAATCGGAGAAGAACGTTTGATGCATAGTCAGCAAGATTTTATTACAGTAGGTGAAGTCATGATGAAACGTGCTATTTCGATTACACCAGAAAAATCATTGTCTCAAGCGATTCGTTTAATGCGTGAAAAACGAGTGGATACGTTACTTGTTGTCGATGGAAATAATGTCTTAAAAGGCTTTATTGATGTTGAGTCTATTAATGATAAGCGTGGGTACTCGACAAGTGTTGGGGACATCATGGAACTTGATGTATTCTATATAAAACAAACAGCCCTTTTAAGAGATGCCATTCAACGTATCTTAAAACGTGGTTTGAAATATGTGCCAGTAGTTGATGACAATAAAAAACTAGTCGGAATTTTAACTCGTTCATCTCTTGTAGACATGGTTTATGATACGATTTGGGGAGAAGAGGATTCATCATCTGAAGATGAAACACCAGTAGAGAAGGAGGAAGTATAATGAATACCTTCTTATTGGAAAATGGAAATGAATTAGTTGTCAAAACATTTGAACATATATATATTTCAGTCATCGCTTTACTACTTGGTGTGATTGTAGCGGTACCTTTAGGCATTGCATTGACTCGCACAAATAAATTAGCAAACATTATCATTGGACTTGCTAGTGTATTACAAACTATTCCTTCTTTAGCTTTATTAACAATGTTTATACCTTTTTTTGGGGTCGGGAAAATGACCGCAGTTGTCGCGTTGTTCATCTATTCGCTTCTACCTATTTTAAGAAATACATATTTGGGTATTAAAGGAGTAGATCCTAATATGGTAGATGCAGCTAAAGGAATGGGTATGACCGACTATGAACAAATTCGTTTGGTAGAAGTTCCACTTGCCTTGCCTACAATTATGCGTGGTATTCGTTTAGGAACGGTTTACGTTATTGCTTGGGCAACTTTAGCCTCGTATATTGGTGGTGGTGGTTTAGGTGATTTAATTTTTAGTGGATTGAACCTATACAAACCAGAATTAATTATTGGAGGAACTATTCCAGTGGTGCTACTAGCTTTAATAAGTGATTTTTTGTTAGGACTATTAGAAAAAAGACTATCTCCTAAAATGAAGGAGGCTAATAGTTAATGAGAACAAAACAAAACAAATTATTATTCATTTTAATGATAGGGCTTCTCTTTTTAACAGGTTGCGAATTACCTGGATTAGGTGGTGGAAAAGGAGATACTCAAACCATTCGTGTCGGATCTTTGGCCACAACGGAAAATCAGATATTAGCCAATTTAGTTAAAGGGATGATTGAACATTATACAGATGATAAAGTCGTTCTTATCAATAATTTGGGAACAAGTACAGTAGCACACAATGCAATGGTTAATGGAGATATTGATATTTCTGCTGGTCGTTATACAGGGACGGACTTAAGTGGGACACTAAATTTACCTGCTGAAAAAGATCCAGAAAAAGCGTTTGATATTGTTTCAGAAGAATTTAACAAGCGATATCATCAAACATGGTTACCTTCTTATGGATTCGCTAATACTTATGCTTTTATGGTATCAAAGGAAACAGCTGAAAAATATAATTTGAAAAAAATTAGTGATTTGAAAAATGTTGCCGATCAACTAACAGCTGGTGTTGATACATCTTGGATGAAACGTGATGGAGATGGGTATCAAGCATTCTCAGACACATATGACGTCGATTTTAAAAAGGTTTATCCTATGCAAATAGGTCTTGTATATGATGCGGTTGCTGCTGGAAAAATGGATGTTGTTTTAGGGTATTCAACAGATGGACGTATTGCAAGTTATGATTTAGTTGTGTTAGAAGATGATTTGAGATTTTTCCCACCTTATGATGGTAGTATTGTGATTGATAATGATGTGATGAATAAAAATCTAAAATTAAAAGAAGCATTACTTAAATTGTCTGGGAAAATAGATACAAAAACCATGCAACGACTTAATTACGAAGCAGATAATAATCTATTAGAACCCGAAACAGTCGCCAAAAAATTCTTAAGAGAAAATAACTTTTTTGAGGGGGAAAAATAATGCAAGATATGAATATAATGCAACAGTTCTTTTATTATTTACAAAACAATAGTGGCTATGTCCTCTCCCAATTTGTTAGACATTTTCTTATTTCAATCTACGGGGTATTTTTTGCAGCTATTGTGGGAATTCCTATTGGAATTTTTATTGCAAAAAAGAAGCATTTAGTAGATTGGGTGATTGGAGCTGCCAATGTTATTCAAACTGTTCCATCGCTGGCAATGGTATCTCTATTAATGCTTGCCTTTGGTTTAGGGGTGAATACGGTTATTATTACGGTATTTTTATATTCTCTCTTACCAATTATTTCTAATACTTATACAGGTATGACACAAGTCGATAAAGACATACTTGATGCAGGAAAAGGAATGGGAATGACGTCTTTCCAACGTTTATGGATGATTGAATTGCCATTGTCTATTTCTGTTCTGATGGCAGGAATTAGAAATGCCCTTGTCGTAGCAATAGGCATTACAGCAATTGGATCATTTGTTGGAGCTGGTGGGTTAGGAGATATTATTATCCGTGGAACAAACGCGACTGATGGAACGGCTATTATTTTAGTTGGAGCATTACCCACTGCACTGATGGCGATTGTAACAGATTGGGTACTAGGATTGGTGGAAAAACGACTGGATCCAGCTGGAAAACTAGTTGGTGCGTCAACGGCAGTAGAAGGAAAAGACACACCATAAATAATTTAAAGAAAAATTAACTTGTCTTTCATTGTTTATAGGTGTAATTTAGAAAAAAATGAAGCGAGTTTTTTATTAGGGGGAAAGTTAGTGAGACAATTTAAAAAATCATCCAAATTAGATTATGTTAGCTATGATGTAAGAGGTCCTGTATTAGAAGAGGCAGATAGAATGACAGCTAGAGGGGTTGATGTATTAAAATTAAATACTGGAAACCCTGCTGCGTTTGGCTTTAAAGCCCCTGATGAAATTATTCATGATTTAATAACGAATGCTAGAGAATCTGAAGGTTATTCAGATTCAAAAGGAATTTTTTCGGCGCGAAAAGCGATTCAGCAATACTGCCAATTAAAGAAAATGCCAAATGTTACGATTAATGACATCTATACTGGAAATGGTGTTAGCGAATTAATTACATTATCTATGCAGGCACTAATTGATAATGATGATGAAGTACTTGTTCCTATGCCAGATTATCCTTTATGGACAGCAGCGATTACACTATCAGGTGGTCGTGCGGTTCATTATGTATGTGATGAACAAGCTGATTGGTATCCTGATATTGAGGATATCAAAAGTAAAATCACACCAAAAACGAAAGGGATTGTGTTGATTAATCCTAATAATCCAACTGGAGCTCTTTATTCAAAAGAGTTATTATTAGAAATTGTAAAATTGGCGAGAGAACATGAATTAATTATTTATTCAGATGAAATTTATGATCGATTAGTAATGGATGGTTTGGAACATGTATCAATTGCTAGTTTAGCCCCTGATTTATGCGTGGTAACGTTTAATGGGTTATCCAAATCTCATCGTGTAGCAGGATTTCGTTGCGGTTGGATGGTTATTAGTGGAGAAAAGAAACACGTTAAAGGTTACATTGAAGGAATTAATATGTTAGCTTCTATGCGATTATGTTCAAACGTATTGTCGCAGCAAATTATCCAAACAGCTTTAGGTGGGCATCAAAGTGTGGATGAATTACTCTTACCAGGTGGACGAATTTATGAGCAACGTGAATACATAACCAATGCTTTAAATGCGATTCCTGGTGTAACAGTGAAAAAACCACAAGCAGCCTTTTACATTTTTCCAAAACTAGATATAGAGAAATTTAATATCCGAGATGATGAAAAATTTGTGTTAGATTTTTTACATGAACACCAAATTTTATTGGTTCATGGAAAAGGATTTAATATGTCTACTCCAGATCATTTTAGAATTGTTTATTTACCGGAAATGGAAGAACTAAAAAAAGCCACATTAAGTTTAGAAACATTTTTATCTACATATAGACAGAAATAAAAGTAGCTAGCCTAACAGGCTAACTACTTTTTTAATCATTATTTCTTTTTAATCTCTTTTTTACTCACGACGATTCGACTTAAATATTTATCTTTTAATTCATCATCGGGATTATTGACTTCAATTAAAACAGAATTCTCATATTCTTTTTCAATGATGCCTTCATAGCGTCCACCTTGCCATTTAAAGAACACTTTTTCTTTAGTATCCATACTAATCTCTCCCATATCATCCAAAAATAAAAAGCATAGTAATAATATTTCTGTATTATAACATTAAACTTTCTAAATGTGGAATAAAAACCCTTTTATTTTTCTTCTATTATTCATAAAAAAATATACAGTACATTAACAAACGAAGCGTTTATGAAATATCTAGACCAATTATTGACTAATGAATTAAATAATGATAGTTTTAAGATATATAAGAAAAGAAAGAAGTGTTAGCAATGAAAAAAGTAATCTATGCTGATAAATTTTTTTTGGCAAGTGGAGAAGTTGGACCGGGCTATTTGGAAATAAATGACGATATTTTTGGAAACGTTACACATGAGATACCTAATGAGTATGATGAATTAATTGATTTATCTGGCAAATGGGTAGCACCAGGACTGGTAGATACTCATATTCATGGTTTTAAGAACCATGATGTCATGGATAACGATGCTGACGGATTAAAAGTCATGTCAGAAGCCCTTTTATCATGTGGAGTGACTTCTTTTTTACCCACAACATTGACGTCTGATCACAAGAGACTGAAAGAAGTGGCGACAACAATTGGTAAAGTAAAAAATCAAGTCAATGGAGCTAAAATCCAAGGGATTTATTTTGAAGGTCCGTTTTTCACGGAAGAACATAAAGGAGCTCAAAATCCTGGTTACTTTTCAGACCCAAGTATTGAAGTATTTCATGAATGGCAAGACGCTTCTGGTGGCATGATTAAAAAAATAGCATTGGCTCCTGAAAGAGAAGGCGTAAAAGAATTTGTTCAACAAGTGACAAATGAAGGAGTTGTTGTGTCTCTTGGTCACAGTAATGCCACACTTGCTCAAGCGAAAGAAGTAGTTGAGTCAGGTGCAAGTGTCTTTGTTCATACTTATAATGGGATGCGTGGTTTAAATCACCGAGAGCCAGGAATGGTAGGAGCAGCACTTAGTTTGGAACATGTTTTTTCAGAATTAATTTGTGATGGTCATCATGTTCATCCTACAGCTGCTGAAATTTTAATGGATTCAACTGGTCGAGATCATGTGGCACTAATTACTGATTGTATGATGGCTGGGGGGATGCCTGATGGAGAATATATGTTGGGTGAATTTAAAGTAACGGTTAAAGATGGCACTGCCAGAATGCAAGAGGGAAATCTAGCCGGTAGTATTTTGAAATTAAAAGAAGCTGTTAAAAACGTGGTAGAGTGGGGGATTGCGACACCTGCTGAAGCCATTATGATGGCAAGTTATGTTCCCGCCATTAGTTGTAAAATAGATGACGTATGTGGCATGATTAAGCCAGGTCGTGCGGCTGACTTTATTGTTCTAGACAAATCATTAAATTTAGAAGCAACTTACCTAGACGGTGAATGCCGTTATGAAGTACAATAAAATAAGTGAAACGGTAGAGTTTTCTACCGTTTTTTTATTCAAGAAAAAGGAGACGAAGTTTAATGAATAAAGAACGAATGAACCGTGTATTACAAGAGATGAAACGACAACAGTTACCTCAATTAATCGTATCGGATCAGGCATCAATTGCCTACTTGACAGGACAATCCATTGATCCGGGAGAACGTTTAGTTGCTTTAATTATTAAAGAAGATGGCCACCACGTAGCTGTGATAAATCGATTGTTTCCTGTTTCTGAAGAATCATTAGGAATGCCAATTATTTTTGTTGATGATACTGATAAAGGAATGGGTGTTTTAACATTAGCTAAAGAACTAGATCGTAACAAACCAATAGCAGTTGAAAAAAATTGGGCAGCCCATTTTTTATTAGATATTATGAAAGAATTAGATGCACCTATTAGTCAATATACGTTAAGTTCCAATGTCATTGATAAAGTGAGAGCAGTTAAAACTGAAGAAGAAATAGAAAAAATGTTAGAAGCCTCTCATGATAATGATTTGGCGATGAATCAATTAATCGGTTTAATCCCAGAAGAATTAACTGAATTAAACATGACGGAACGATTAGAAAAAATTTATCATAAATTAGGTAATGATGGCTTCTCATTCGAACCAATTGTCGCTTATGGTGCTAATGGAGCTGATCCGCATCATATGAATGACGATTCAAAGGTAAAACCTGGTGATAGTATTATTTTAGATATCGGTGGTGTGAAAAATGGGTATTGTTCTGATATGACGCGAACTGTTTTTTATAAAGAGGTATCTGATAAAAGCCGTGATGTATACGAAACGGTACTCGAAGCAAATAAGCGAGCAATTGAAACAGTTAAACCTGGCGTTCGTTTATGTGATATTGACGCAGCGGCAAGAGATTATATTGACTCAAAAGGATATGGAGAGTACTTTACTCATAGGACAGGACATTTTATCGGCACAGAGGTACATGAGGCTGGAGATGTATCAGCAAGTAATACAGATATAGTTGAAGAAGGAATGATTTTCTCAATTGAACCCGGTATTTATATTTCTGGAGAAGTTGGTGTTCGAATTGAAGATTTAGTTGTCGTAACAAAAGATGGCTGTCAGATTTTAAATGAGTATCCAAAAGAATTAATTGTAATAGATTAAATGTGATTAAAACTATGAATTGGAGGAATAAGCTTCAGTTCATAGTTTTTATTATGATGATTAGGTGAATTGATTAGATAACGATACATTTTTTAAGACATAAACATGTTATTAGTTTCATTAGTTTTTCTAATGTCATTATTTTTCCGTTTATTTAATATAATATAAAAAAGTGAGTATCGTTTTTTTGAAAAACTTTAAGTAAGATTGTTATGAAGGATAAGTATATAGTCATAAAAGGATTGTATCAGGGAGAACAGGGTGGAAAAAAAGCAAAAAATATATAATAGCATACCTCAATTGAAACGCGTTATATCATTTTTAATAAAAATTTTTTTGTTTCTTAATAGTGTTTAGCATTTCATGATTTATATGGGGTATTTACAATACCATCATATTAGTATCATTGTATTGTTCGTTTTTGGTCATTCACTTTTTGGTTTGGGGTTATTAAAAGATTTAAAAACACATCAATTAAACGACTGTCTTTTTTTACTTTAATTTATGTTATGATTTATTTTGTTGAGTATGTCACTGTAAACGGAAAATTTAGTAAATGAAAGTATAGAGTGATATTGTTAACATATAGTATTTTTAATGTAAAAAATAGACTAGCAGGAACCTATCCTCTAGTCTATTTTGGCGATGATTTTTGAGTGTAGTTCATTATCCTCAACAAGTGAAAAAAAGGTGAAGACAGATACATCAAATGATTCACTATCAGATTGATAGCAAGAATAAGGGATAACTAGTGTTTGTTCATCTGTTGCGACAATATAATCATTGTCAATGGTTTGTGCAATAAAGGTGTAGTCTGTTAAGTCTTCTTTTGTCCAAATCCCATCATCTGCTAAAAAGTCCAATGCTTGATAAAATTGTTGGCTATTTTTGTCATTGTTAAAAATAAAATAGTCTGTCATCTCTTGCAGATTTTTTTCTTTAATGAGAGTTAAAAAATGTGCAGGTGAAGTATTTGTTGTCATTAGTGCTAGTTGTTTAAACGTCTCCATTAACCTCAACTCCATTATTGTTTGTTTTCAATTGTGACATAAAAATCAATGTTTGATTGTTTACTTAAACCTTTACCTTCTATATCGACTGCAATAGGCATAGGTTCTTTTCCATTATACACCGGCTTCACTCGATATCGAATTGTTTCCCCATCATCAGCAGCTTTTCGAACCATATTTTCATATTTTGTCATGAAGGGAGTGTTAACTGGATTTTGATATAGCGTGACCAAGTTTTCTAACTTGTCGCCCGTTCCGCCAAGTTGTCTTCCAATCAAATGGCCACGCGAATGGTTATGAGGTTCTAAACCAGAAATAAAACCAGGAGGACGAATACTTTGGTTAGCAGATGTGCCTGTATTGACCATATTGGGTTTAATAAGGGCATTGGCAGTAGTTGGTCTACCAAGTTTATCTAATTTGCCATATTCTATCCATCCTTTTGAACTATTTCTCAATTCTTCTGCTGTAAACTTTGCTTTACCATGTTCAACTGGACCTGGATTATCCTTTTGAATTGAGCTATTAGTGTGTTCATTTTTTGTGACAGAATGATTTTGCTCAAATGGTAAAAACGCCATTAATGTTTCAGGTGATTTTACACCTGCTACTACCAATATAATACAAATCACTAACCCAATGATATATTGAATAGGTGATGATTTTTTATTCTTGTTTTTCTTAGTCATGTTGTACTCCTTTTTTGTAGTTGCTTGTCATTATATGATATTACCATAAAAAGAAAAAGCGTTCTGTTTTTTTATGTTATGAATGTTTAAATAATCCATCTTTTGTTACAATAATAAGTGAGAAAAAAGGAGGGATTAGATGAGTTATGTGGAATTAAAGAATGTGTATAAACGTTATAAAATGGGAGATAGTATCATTGTTGCGAATAATGATATTAATTTTTCAATTGAGAAAGGTGAGTTTGTTGTAATACTAGGACCAAGTGGCGCAGGAAAATCAACTGTTTTAAATATTTTAGGTGGTATGGATAGTTGTAATGAAGGTCAAGTTATTGTGGATGAAACAGATATTGCAACATTCAATGCAAAGGAATTGACAAAGTATCGTCGTGTAGATGTAGGATTTGTTTTTCAATTTTATAATTTGGTACCTAACTTAACGGCTAAAGAAAATGTTGAGTTAGCATCACAAGTCTCACCAAAGGCATTAGATGTCGATAGTGTGATTGAGATGGTTCAATTGGATCATCGTAAAGATAATTTTCCTGCTCAATTATCTGGAGGTGAACAGCAACGTGTAGCCATTGCTAGAGCACTAGCTAAAAATCCTAAATTATTGTTATGTGATGAACCTACTGGAGCTTTGGATTTTGAAACAGGTAAGCATATATTGGCTATTTTGGAAGAAACTTGCCGAAAATATGGTACAACTGTGATTGTGATTACACACAATTCAGAAATTGCAAAAATGGCCGATCGCGTTATTAAAATCAATGATGCAAAAGTAAGAAGTATTGAAAAAAATGACCATCCAGTAAAAGCCAGCGAGTTAGAATGGTAAAGGGAGGTTCAGCTAAATGAAAAAGAAAAAAGCATTATGGACATCTACTTTTCGAGAAATGTATCAATCTAAGGCGAGATTTATCTCAATCCTATTAATTATTATGTTAGGTGTTGGATTTTACGCAGGTATTAAAGCAACAGGCCCTGACATGTTAAATACAGCAGATAATTATTATAAAGACTATAAATTAATGGATACAAAACTTGTGTCAACAACAGGATTAGAAGACAAAGACATTGAATTAATCAAGGAAGACAAGACTGTCCAAACAGTTGAACCGTCATATAGTTTAGATGTTCTTACAAAAGAAAATAATCATGTCTTAAAATTAATGTCCTATGAATCTAGAAAAAATGAACTTAACAAACCAGTCCTTGTAAAAGGAAAATTACCAGAAAAAGATAATGAAATGGCACTTGATACTCAAGTACAAGACAATCAATTTTATAAAATCGGTGATACGTTAACAATTCAGTTAGATGATAGCAAAAGTGTCTCACAAACTAGTTTTAAAGTTGTTGGATTTGTGAATAGTCCTATGTATATAGATAAAGTTTCCAGAGGCTATACAACAGTTGGTAAAGGAACCATTGATTATTTTGGTTATATAAAAGAAGAGGTATTTACGTTACCCGTTTACACAGAAGCGTATATTAAATATGTTAATACTGAAAAGACAGCAAGTTATAGTAAAGCTTATAATAACTACTATGATACAGATGTCAAAAATTTAAAAAATACTTTGAAAAATCGCCCATCAGAACAACTAGAAGCAATGAAAAAAGAAGCAAATGAGTCATTAGCTAAAGCTAAAACACAGATAACTGATAGCGAGACACAATTAACAAATGGAAAAAAACAATTAGCTGAAAAAGAAAAAGAATTAAATGATAATAAACAGTTAATCGAAACAGCAAAACAGCAAGGATTACCTGTAGATGAAGTACAGGAAAAAACACTAGAAGAAGCTAGTAATACATTAAATGAAGAAAAGAAAAAAATAGAACAAGAAGAACAAAAATTAGCAGAGTCAAAAGAAGAATTAGCAAAAAATCAACAAACCATTGATGACTTAAAAGCACCAACTTATCATTATTTTTCAAGAGAAGATAATCCTTCTTATGCAGAATTTCAAGATAATGCTGATCGGATTTCTTCCATCGCCACAGTATTTCCAGTATTTTTCTTTATGATAGCTGCTCTTATTTCTTTAACAACTATGACACGTATGGTGGATGAAAAGCGTGGAGAGATAGGAACACTAAAAGCCTTAGGTTATACAAATTGGGAAATTTCACAAAAATATATTGTTTACTCTACAACAGCCAGTATTATTGGAAGTTTAATTGGACTGGCAATAGGTTATTATTTATTTCCAACTGTCATTTTTGATGCATATGGTAGTATGTATAATTTGCCATCTGTGATTATTACTCATTATCCAAGTTACACCATTCAATCAATTATAGTAGCTTTACTTTGTACGTTATTAGCATCACTTCTTGTATTAAGAGTTGATTTATTGAGTACTCCAGCTACATTGATGAGACCCAAAGCACCTAAACCAGGTAAACGTATTTTATTAGAAAGAATATCTTGGTTATGGTCTAAATTTAGTTTTAATCAAAAAGTAACAGCTAGAAATCTATTTCGTTATAAACAACGTATGTTGATGACAGTCTTAGGGATAGCAGGCTGTACAGCAATGATTTTAACTGGATTTGGATTGAAAGATTCAATCGGTGATATTGTTAATCTTCAGTTTAATAAAATATGGCATTATGATGCGACAGTAACCATTAATGAAGATAGTACGACTCAAGAAAAAGAAAATTATGAGAAAATAAAAGCAGATGATAGTCAGATTAAAACAAGTTTGACTCTATCTCAACACAATATGACCGTTGTCAAAAAAGGATACATAAGTCGAGAAGTGACAGTGGATGTTCCGCAGCAAGAGAAGAGGTTAGCAGAATTTATTACATTCAATAACCGAAAATCTGGTGACACATACATGTTATCTAATGATGGAGTCATTATCAATGAAAAGTTAGCAAACTTCTTTGATGTAAAATCTGGAGATGAATTAACTATCAGAGATACAGACAATAAAGATATGACGGTAAAAGTTCAAGAGGTTGTTGAAAACTATGCCATGCATTTTGTGTACATGACACCAAGTTATTTTGAAAAAACGTTTAATAAAAAGCCTGAATATAATGTGGAATTGCTGAAATTTGATAAGTCATTAAGTGACAAACAAGAAGATAATTTAGCTGATAAATTAATGAAAAGTAATTATGCTGCAAATGTCTCCTTTACCAGTCAAATAGGTAAAACGATGGATGATACGATGTCTAGTTTAAATATCGTAGTATGGGTATTAATTATTTCAGCAGCGTTACTTGCGTTTGTCGTGTTGTATAATCTAACCAATATTAATATATCTGAACGTATACGTGAATTATCTACTATTAAAGTATTAGGATTTTACGATAGAGAAGTGACCATGTATGTGTATAGAGAAAATAATATCTTAACCGTTTTAGGGATTTTACTAGGATTTGTATTAGGGGTCCTTTTACATGGTTATGTTCTTAAAACAGCAGAAATTGATATGATGATGTTTCCAACAACCGTTCATCCAATTAGTTATGTGTATTCAGCATTACTAACGATTCTATTTTCATTTATTGTCATGTTAATTATGCATCGAAAATTAAAACATGTGGATATGATTGAAGCACTAAAATCAACTGAATAATCTTTTTAGACAAAGGAGGAAAGTCCTTTGTCTTTTTTATACCATTTTCGAATATCGGTTGGAAAATATACGATTTTTCTGTTGTTTTGATTGAAATATTGGTAAACTAATAATAATAAGGTGGGAAGGAGAGTGGGAGAGATGTTTGGAATACAATCAATTGAACAAGTGTACTTTTATATTTTAATATTTTGTACTATTTTATCTGTTGTTTTATTTTTAGTTGGTGACATCTTACAGTTTGATGGGCCAATTGATCCAGTATTAATTGTACCTTGGATTGCATTTGTTTCGCTTTTTGGCTATCTAGGGGAAACGCTATCATCATTAGGTAGTGGCTGGGTATTAATTATCGCCATTCTACTATCATCAGTTATTGTATTTTTATTAAACTTTTACATATTAATTCCTCTAAAAAATTCTGAATCAACCCTATCTGTGTC
Organism: Vagococcus sp. CY53-2; assembly: GCF_022604695.1. Classification (NCBI taxonomy): domain Bacteria; kingdom Bacillati; phylum Bacillota; class Bacilli; order Lactobacillales; family Enterococcaceae; genus Vagococcus; species Vagococcus sp. CY53-2. Next base: position 736,120 of record NZ_JALAHP010000001.1, on the reverse strand, counting down.
AGAAAAAACATTAGAAGGAAGAGTGGCAACTGTCATTACGCCAATACCTGTTAAGGGAATGGGAGAGATTACCATTAGCAATGTTACAGGTACGATGAGTCGTCCTGCGGCATTTTATAAGGAACAGGAAACACCAATTAATAAGGGTGAAGAAGTTCTTATTATCGAAATTAGGGAAAGAGTATGCTATGTGGTGCCATATGTTGAAAATTTTTAAAATAAAAGGAGAAATGTAAATGAATTTAGGGATTATTGCGATTGGGCTTGTGGTGTTTATACTAATCATGCTATTGATTGTATTTGTTTCAAAATATCAAACAGCTAAACCAGATGAGGCATTGATTATTAGTGGGAGCTATTTAGGAAATAAAAATGTCCATGCTGACAATGAAGGAAATCGTGTCAAAATTGTACGTGGTGGTGGAGCATTTGTTTTACCAGTGTTTCAACGAAGCAATCGTTTAAGTCTTTTATCAAGTAAATTAGATGTATCAACACCAGATGTTTATACTGAACAAGGTGTACCAGTTATGGCTGATGGGACATCCATTATTAAAATTGGCTCATCAGTTGAAGAAATCGCAACTGCAGCGGAACAATTTTTAGGAAAAACACGTGAAGAATTAGAAAATGAAGCCAGAGAAGTGTTAGAAGGACATTTACGTTCGATATTAGGTTCAATGACAGTGGAAGAAATTTATCAAAACCGAGATAAGTTCTCTCAAAGTGTGCAAGAAGTAGCCAGTGTAGATTTAGCTAAAATGGGACTTGTGATTGTGTCGTTTACTATTAAAGAAGTACGAGATAAAAATGGTTACCTTGATTCATTAGGAAAACCTCGTATTGCTCAAGTAAAACGTGATGCTGAAATTGCTGAAGCTGAAGCAAGCAAAGAAACACGTATTAAAAAAGCACAAGCGGAAAAAGAATCTCAAGAAGCAGAATTACAACGTCAGACAGAAATTGCTGAAGCAACGAAAGAAAAAGAATTAAAATTAGCTGCTTATAAGCAAGAACAAGATATTGCTAAAGCCAAAGCCGATCAAGCCTATAATTTAGAAAGTGCCAAAGCACAACAACACGTTATCGAACAAGAGATGGAAGTTAAAGTTATTGAGCGTCAAAAACAGATTGAATTAGAAGAAAAAGAAATTCAACGTCGTGAACGACAATATGATTCTGAAGTGAAGAAAAAAGCGGACGCAGATCGCTATGCTAAAGAACAAGAAGCCTTAGCAGAAAAAGCAACTGAAGTAGCTGAAGCCGAAGCACAACAATTTAAAGTGGAAGCAATGGCTAAAGCAAATGCTACTCAACTTAGAATGGAAGGGCAAGCTGAAGCGGATGCTATTCTAGCGATTGGTGAAGCCGAAGCCAAAGCGAAAGAACAAATTGCCGAAGCCTTTAAACAATACGGGGAAGCGGCTGTTATGAGTATGATTATTGAAATCTTACCTGAATTAGTGAAACAAGCAGCACAACCATTAGGAAATATCGAGAAAATTTCTGTTGTAGATACTGGTCAAGGTGGAGACAATAGTGGAGCGAATCGTGTCACAAATTATGCTACGAACCTTTTAGCTTCTACTCAAGAAACACTAAAAGAAACAACAGGGTTAAATGTTAAGGATATGTTAGAATCATTTGTTGCAAAAAAAAGTGAATAAAGAAAGAACACCTGTAGGTATTTTACTAAGGGCATTCTGACGGTAGACAAAGTATTGATAAATTTCGATGCTTTGTCTTTTTTTGGTAAAATAGAGAAAAGGCGTGACTGTTAATGTTGGAATAGATAAAGAAAAATGCACATGAAAAATTGGATAACTGTTGCATGTCTTAATATAAAAAAGATAACCCGATACGCTTAATGAGTAATTAGTTTGTCTTCGCTCTGAGACAAGGGTATTTTCTTTTGCCTTTTTAAAATTTTATGAAATAAAATCTATTGTTTGAGATTTTATGTTATACTAGAGCGTGAATTTCTACTAAATTAGTAATATAAATACATAGAAAATTAAGAGGAGTCTATATATGGGATTTGATCAACAAAAAGAAGTCGATAGAAGAAGAACATTTGCTATTATTTCGCATCCGGATGCTGGTAAAACAACAATTACGGAACAGTTACTATTGTTTGGTGGTGCAATTAGAAATGCGGGAACTGTAAAAGGTAAAAAAACGGGAAACTATGCAAAATCAGACTGGATGGATATTGAAAAACAACGTGGGATTTCGGTAACAAGTTCCGTGATGCAATTTGATTTTCAAGGCAAACGCGTGAATATTTTAGATACACCAGGACATGAGGATTTCTCGGAAGATACTTATCGTACATTGATGGCAGTCGATAGTGCTGTCATGGTCATTGATAGTGCTAAAGGGATTGAAGCACAAACGAAAAAACTTTTCCAAGTATGTCGTATGCGTGGTATTCCTATTTTTACATTCATTAACAAACTAGATAGAGATGGTCGTGAGCCACTTGATTTACTAGAAGAATTAGAAGAAGTGTTAGAAATTGATTCTTATCCAATGAACTGGCCAATCGGTATGGGAAAAGGATTTGAAGGGTTATATGATATTTACAATAATCGTATCGAAATTCATCGTCCTGATCGATTTGATGGTGAAAGGTTTTTACCTCTAAATGACGAAAGAGAATTAGAAATGGATCACCCATTAAAACAACAATCTATTTTTTCACAAGTAATGGAAGAAGTTGAGTTGTTACTTGAAGCTGGAAATGAATTTTCAGAAGAAAAAATTGCTAAAGGTGAATTAACCCCAGTATTCTTTGGTTCTGCTTTGACAAACTTTGGTGTGGAAACATTTTTAGAAACATTTTTACAATTTGCACCAAAACCGAGTGAGCATGAAACAAAAGATGGTGGCGAAGTTAGTCCTTATGACAAAGACTTTTCTGGATTTGTCTTTAAAATTCAAGCAAATATGAACCCAGCTCATAGAGATAGAATTGCATTTGTTCGTATCTGTTCAGGAAGTTTTGAAAAAGGCATGGAAGTTAAGTTAGCTCGCGAATCGAAAAAAATAAAATTAAATAACTCAACCCAGTTTATGGCTGATTCTCGTGAAATCGTAGAAGAAGCAGTGGCTGGTGATATTATCGGGCTATATGATACAGGAACCTATCAAATTGGGGACACTTTGTTCACTGGTAAAGATAAGATTGAATTTGAAGATTTACCACAATTTACGCCAGAGTTATTTATGAAAGTTACGGCGAAAAACGTGATGAAACAAAAATCGTTCCACAAAGGACTTTATCAACTAGTACAAGAAGGAGCTATTCAATTATATAAAACTTATTTAACTGAGGATTATATTATTGGAGCTGTTGGACAGTTGCAGTTTGAGGTATTCAAACATCGTATGTTGAATGAGTACAATACTGAGTTAATCATGGAACCAATGGGAACAAAAATTGCTCGTTGGATTGACCCATCTCAGTTAGATGAAAAAATGAGTTCAAGTCGAAATATCTTAGCAAAAGATCGATTTGACCAACCATTATTCTTATTTGAAAACCAATTCGCGATGCGTTGGTTTGCAGATAAGTATCCAGAAGTAGAATTGAAAACATTGTTGTAAAAATGATTTATTAGAGATTTTTCCTGTAATTTAGGAAAAATCTCTTTTTGTATGTTAAAAAGTGTCACATATTAGTTTCTTGAAACGTTATATATTATGAAGGTAGCTATGAGAGGAGTTTATCATGAAAAATCACAAATCAGATAAAGAATTTTTTGAATATTTATATGAGATTTATGAACAGAAAATATTTTATCAAGCTTTATCAGTATTGAATAATAAAGAGCAAGCAGAAGATATTACTCAAGAAGTTTTTGAACAATTATATTCAGATTTGGAAAGTATAAAAAAATTTGATGATCTACATTTAAAAAAATTTATTATCAAAATAACAAAGAATAAATCGATTGATTTGTATCGTAAAAACAATACTCAGATAAAATATCTTGAAAATTATAAAACTAAAAAGGATAAACATGAAGAAGATAATAATGTGAATGATTATGTGGATAAAATGATATCTGAACAGGAAATATTAGATATTAGTAAGCAATTAAAAGAACCATATCTTCATGTCTTTTTGTATAGAGTTTACTATGGATTATCAAATAAAGAGATAGCAAAAATAATGGATTCAAAAGAAGCAACTATACGAAAACAATTTGAGAGAGCTATAAGTATGGTGAAAAATGTGATTGGAGGGAAGAAATATGGGAAAGAATGAAAAATTTGAAAGGAAAACAATAGAAGAAATAGCAAATAGATTAGCTGAAGAAGAGTTTGATAAAGAACAAGAGATACATCATTTTTCTTCAACCTATCAATTAAATAAACAAAATTTTTTAAAAAAGGTGTCAACAAAAAAATCAAAAACCAAATTTGGATTAAAACGTGTGTTGATGATAGCCATTATATCAATAGTTTTGATTCCAACGACTATTTATGCCTCAAAAGAAATTTATCAATGGATAGTAAATAAAAATAATTATGAATTAAATATTTCTTTATCAGATAGAAAAAAATATAATCATGATCATTTTTATAAATTGAAATTCGACTATATTCCAAGAGATATGGTAGAAGATAACGACTCTAATAAGTTTAGTTATAAGAACAACATAAACAGTGGAGGAATAAGTTTCGTTTTATGGCAATTATCTGGAAAAGAAGACTTTAAAGAACTTTACACAAAAGACTATGAAGAATTAACACTTAATAATCATCCTAGTATTGTCATTAAAAAAAATATGATGAATTCCGGAGATATTCAATTTGATAAGATTGTTTATCTATTTTTTGAGAAGGAAGGTTATGTTTTACAAGCCTATATTTCAAATGATGTTAAGGAATCAGAATGGAAAAAAATGTTAGAAAAAGTATCTTTAGAAGAAACCAATGAAAAGGATGCTACTCATTATGGTATTTTAAGTAAAGACTTATTCAAAGGTAAACAACCAGAAAAAAATTACTATTTATCTAAAAATAGTTCTAATATCCATAAGATAGGTGATGCAGTAAATACTAAAGTTTATGACATGCAAGAGGTTTTATTTACCGTTAAAAGTGCCACCGTTATGGATAATATAAAATTATTAGATAAAAATAATTTTAATAGTAATTCATATGAACAGCTTAAAGACAAACAGTTAATAGCAAATGATGGTGAATTATTACCATTTAATCAAAAAATAATCAAAAAAGGAGATGGTATACAAACACTTGATGAAGTAGTAGGAGAAAGAAAAGTAAAAACTAAATTTGTTTATTTGACAGCTACGATAGAAAATAAAAGTAAAAAAACCATTAAAGACTTATATTTTCAAAATAGACTTTATCTTTTAGAAGATAGTAAAAAAGGGTTGAGTGCTACTAAAGAAGAAGTTGATTTTACTCCGTATTCTGGAGAAGTAGATTATTTAGATAGCCATGGTGAAGGAAAAAGTTTTTATAAAATGCCAGATATTAAACCTGGAGAAAAAAGGGAAATAAAATTTGGTTATTTTGTTGATGATACACAAATTAGTAAGATGTTTTTACCAGTTTTGTATTATGGTGATATTGAAAAATTAAACGCAAAGGGATTAGAATGGATAGATATTAGACAATAAATAAAAAGTCTCCTCAAACGATTTTGGATTCTTTGAGGAGACTATACTATTCATTCTAATATTTTCTCCATATCCAATGGCACGACATAATTCACAACAGTCAACCCTTTTTTATCTCTGAAACGTTGCGTACCAGATTCAAAAATAGTGTAGAGTTTGTTACCTGATACGGAAATTTGTTCTAAGTAGGGTGGTGCTAATATCATTTTTATGGCATCTTTTTCAAGGAATAAATCATTGTCATCTAATTCGTAGACAAGTATTTTCGAGTTTTTATCCCCGTAAGAACGTGATAAAAGCATATAATTTTTATAAAAAGTAATACCCTGAATTTGTGTTCCAACATGTAATTTTTCTTCAGGAGAAAGAGTTGTATCATCATCTATCAGTTCTTTTTTTCCTTTTAATGTTGTATCAAATACACCTTTTCCATTAAATAAATATTTTTCTAAAATGGCTTTATGATCAATTGAGAAATAACCAACATAAAGGGCTTTATCATGATAAGTGACGTAAGATGACCGTTTAATACCATCTAATGTGATTTCTTGGTCATAGACAATGGGTTCATAATGTTCTTCCATGTTGTATGCTTTTAATTTATCCATTGAAAAAGCCACGAGTTCAGCTTTATTAGAATCTGTTGAAGAACATACCCAAATATTTTTTGCAATAGGATCATAGGTAATACCTCCTACATGAGGATGTCCTTTTAAAATAATGGTTTTAATGTATTTGTGAGTGTTTTTATCTAGGACATAGACAACAGAGTGGTGAGTATCATCATGACTATAAGATGAAATTAATAAATAATCCTCTGCAATCGTTACACCTTGTGGATCCATAGATTGACTGACACTTTTTTTACCAGGTTTATCAAGTAATGGAACAATCGTTTCCTTGAGTCCAGGTACTGGATAGGTATCACCATTTGGTATATTAGGGAAATAACTTAAGTTATAAAAATCGGTATAGTTTTCTTTTAGCTCTTCGGCTTGTCTAGCGACACCTTTTTGTTCTGATTCTTTAGAAGATTGGCAAGCACTAATAAAAAATAATGAAATCGTTAGGATAGTTAAGGATAGTTTGTTCATTAAATATCGTCCTTTTTTATATGATATCCTTAGCATAATGGATAGGTATTTGAAACACAATGTATTTTATAGATAAATAAAAAGGACTGAATTGATTATCAATCCTTTTATTTTACTAATCCAAATTATTTATTTTTAAATTCGTAGATAGCATCGCATGTTTCTGCAACATCTTGTTCATGAATCACAATTATAATACATTAACCATCCATTATTTAAGTGCTAAAGGGCGTATTATTTTCTATTATCGACTTGTGTTTGGCAGATACTCATAGCGGTTAAAACCTTATCTAAGGCAATAAATTGTACGATTGAAAAATGGTCGATCCATCATTTTTCGATCGTATTTTATTTATCTTATCCAATCAATTTTAATCCGATTGCTGATAATAGAATAATAAAGATACACAATAGACGTTTCCAATCTTTTGATTCGCAAAAAAACAGCATACCAATCACCGACCCACCAACAACACCAATACCAGTCCAAATGGCGTATCCAGTACCCATAGGAATCGTCTTCAATGCGATACTAAGTAATATTAAACTCACACCAAATCCTAAAATAATAAGTAATCCAGTAGAGAATATGCGCTGTACAGACAAACGATTGATCATTGTGACCCCAAACATTTCAAATAAACCTGCTACAATCAAAATAATCCAGTCCATGTTATTTTTTCTCCTTTGTATTGTTTTCTGGTGTTAATAGTTTTAAACCAATAACACCACTAATAAGTAATAAAATGAGTATCAGTTTTAATAAAGTAAGTGTCGCACCAAAAAATAAGGCATCTGATAGCACAATTCCAACTGTACCAAGACCTACAAATACAGCATAGACCGTTCCAGTTGGTAGCTTACTTGTGGCTGAAACCATTAAGTAATTACTGGCAACAATAAGAAAAATAGTGAGTGTCCATTGGAATAAGTTGTTTGAGTGCGTCAAACCAATCACCCAAAAAACTTCTAGTATTGCTGCTAAGATAACTTTCGTCCATTCTTTGTTCATTGATATTCCTCCTTTTAAAATAAAAAAGCCTGAAAGACACTGTAAAAAAACAGTATCTCCCAGGCTTTTGTCCTTCCGTGACATAGATAAATTCTCTATGAGTTTTCTCTTGGACCAGACTAATACAGCGATATTACGGAACCCTAGAAAACTTAGTGTATGTAATTGGTTGTCATTTTATCAAACTATGAATCACTCGTCAACTCAGGTTAAAGTAATAGAATGTATCGTTTGTTTTCTTCATTCATGGTAATATGGATTAAAAAGGTATGAGAGTATGAAAGATTTTTTACAAACTGATCGGCTAGAGATATTATTTTCTTATCAAGAAGCAGTGGATTTGCATCCTAATATGTATCAATTTTTAGAGGATAGCTCATATAATGAGGAGATGTTTTTTCTTACATATACAACATTAAAAAGTATCTTAACTGATTTATTTTTTAAAGATGATAAGGTAATTCTTTTAATAAATAAATATCCGCTACATAACAAAAATAAAACAGATAAAATTCTCCATAAAATAGTGAAAAATATAAGAGAAATCACCTTATCTGAACAAACATTTGATTATCTTAATGATGATATAGATACTTATCTGCGATTGCAAATTGAAACAACTTACTCCAATATAAAGTGGAAGCAGTTGATACTTAGTCTGATTAATCAAGATTTTCCAGATAGACAACCGCAGTTTAAGACAAAGAATTCTTTTAAAACACCTGACATATATATCATTAGCCCGACAACTGATACGATGATACATATATATGATGATAGGGGATATATCATTTATAGTGACGACAAAATGAAAATAAAGCAACTAATTAAATAATGAGGTGACACTTTTGAAGAAAAAAATAATGTTAGTATTTGGGACACGCCCAGAAGCCATAAAGATGTGCCCACTTGTTAACGAATTAGAAAAACAGGATGAATTTGAAACGGTCGTCTGTGTGACAGGACAACATAGGGAAATGCTGGATCAAGTATTGAGTGTGTTTCATGTAGTACCCAAATATGACTTGGATATTATGAAATCACAACAAGATCTATTTGATGTCACGACAAATATTTTAGAAAAAATCAAACCTATTTTAATAAAAGAAACACCTGATATGGTACTGGTTCATGGTGATACGAGTACGTCTTATGCATCAGCTTTAGCTGCGTTTTATCTTCAAATACCAGTAGGGCATGTTGAAGCAGGCCTGCGTACGCATAATATTTCGTCACCATTTCCTGAAGAATTTAACAGGCAGTCAATTAGTTTGATGTCATCACTTGATTTTGCGCCAACTAATCAAGCAAAAGAAACCTTGCTTAATGAAGGAAAAAAAGAAGACACAGTATTTGTCACAGGCAATACAGCGATTGATGCGCTAAAAACAACGGTTAAAAATGAATACACTAGTGAGATATTAGAGTGGGTAGGAGATAGCCGACTAATTGTATTAACAGCTCATAGACGAGAAAACCAAGGAAAACCGATGAAAGAAATGTTTCAAGCTGTCAAACGAGTGGTAGATACACATGAAGACGTTAAAGTAGTGTACCCGATTCATATGAATCCTTCCATTCAGACACTTGCCAAAGAAGTATTCGGTCAGACGAATCGAGTTAAATTAATTCCACCAATGGATGTGATAGATTTCCATAACTTACTTGCTAAAAGTTATTTGATTATAACCGATAGTGGTGGAATACAAGAAGAAGCCCCTTCGCTTGGTAAACCTGTGTTAGTCATGCGTGACACAACAGAAAGACCTGAGGGAATAAAAGCAGGGACATTAAAACTAGTTGGAACAAAAGAAGACATCATTTATGAAGCACTAGACAACTTACTAACAAATGAAGCGACGTATCTTGAGATGTCGACTGCTAGTAATCCCTATGGTGATGGGACAGCTTCACAACAAATTGCGACTATTTTAAAGAAGAAACTATAACAAATAAAAGTTTTAGAGATTTCTCTAGAACTTTTTTTATGCATTTAAGGAATTTCGAAAAAATCATTGTACTGTAAGTGAGAATCATAGAGGAGGGATAATATGACAGATGAAGAGTACTTGACTAGCTTGCTTAATAAAGATGAAGAAGCATTGAGTCAATTGATGGATACATACACGAAGCTATTGTGGGCAGTTGGTTCAAAATATTTAAATCATCAGCAAGGCATGGAGATTCAAGATATTGATGAGTTAGTCAGTGATGTGTTTATTAGACTATGGAAAAATCCAAAGGGGTTTGATCCAAGCAAAGGCACACTAAAAACGTATCTATGCATGATGACGCGAAGTATGGCATTAAATAAGCTTAAACAAGTAGCCAAAGATGTGACTGTAGAGCTCGATGATAGTATCACAGCGACATTGACAAAAGAAGAAAATAACATGGATTGGCAAGCTTTTTATCAAGCGGTTATGACACTTGAAGAACCCATGAGAGAAATTATTATTAAACGTTATTTCTATGAAATGAAACCAAAAGACATTCAAGAAAAGACAGGTTATGACTCAAAATTAATTGATAATAAATTGTATCAAGGTAAGAAACAATTACAAAAACAGTTTAAAGAATTAGGAGGAGAATTGGGATGAATAAATATCAAAAAGAACCATTTGAAGAATTAACAGATGAGCAATTAGATGAATTGTTGGCGCAAATGAATCAAGAGATGCCTAATGAGTCAAAAGAAAAAATAAAACAATCAGTATTTGAAGATATCAATAAAGAAGCAGAGAAAGTCAAACCACTAAAACCTAAAAAGAAAAAATGGGCGGCTATTCTTGGGGCAGTGGCAGTGCTTAGTTTGATGGTTGGGTATACGCAGTTAGATACGATAAAAGTAACTTATACCAAAGCTTTTGGTACAGAAGCAGATAAGATATTAGTAGATGCAGAAAAACTTGATTATTCAGTAGAAGATCGAGGATTAAAACTAACGGCTAAAAATACATTCAAAGATGGTAATACTACCTATGTTTTAATGGAGTTACAAGATTTAACTGGGGATAGATTGTCTGAAGATACCATTATTGAGGATTGGTCCATGTTAAATGGTGGGAACACGCAAGTGATTAACTATGATAAAAAAACAAAGACAGCGACGTTATTAGTCAGTTCAGTAGCATGGGAAGAACATAAAGATACTGGGTTTATACTAACAGGTTTTGGTTCTCATACCAAAGAAATGGAAAATATTGTATCAGTTGATTGGAAAAAAGATTTGGCGACAAATGTTAAATGGAAAAAATATGATGGAAAAAGTGGAGTAGGAGGTGGAAGTGTTGAGGATTCAATTCTAGAGAAATTGAATGTCAACTATGAGGCGTTGTATAGTGAATACTTACCGAACAAACGATTATCGATTCCATTAATTCCTGATGAAGATTATTTTATTGAAAATATGGCTTATAAAGACGGCTTATTACATATTTTGGTGAAATGGCCCAATATAAAAGGGTACAATTTCTTAAACTTAGACTTTCAACCTAAAAATTCTAGTGAAAAAAAAACAGAAAGAAATGGTAATAAGTTATGGCCATACATTGCTTCTTATTCAGCTTATAATAATGAAACACATAAAAACGAAACAGGAAAAAGTGATTATGAGGAATTTGTTTTTGATATCAAAGAATCAGAGTTACAAAATTATGATTTAAAAGTAGAATCTGCAAAAACTCAAACGGTTGTTTTGGGTAATTGGGCAATAAAATTAAAAGAACCAAAAGAAATAGAAAGAAAAGCATTAAAAGATATCATACTTAAAAAAGAAAACTTAGCATTATCTAATATAAATCTATCCGGTTTATCTTTAAGTTTTGATGTAAAAGATTCTTCTCCAGAAAAAATGAAGGAATTGAATTTAGATGTAAAACTAGTTAAAAAAGATGGGGAGATAATTGATTTAACAAAAGATGGTGACGGTAATATATACACTGAAAACGGAGAAAGCCATGTATCCTTGATATATGATTACACTGAATTAAGTGACATTGACTCTGTTATCATTAATGGACAAACACTCAAAGTAGAATAAAAAATAAAACCATTCCTGTGCAAACGACAATTAAAGCATAGGAATGGTTTTATTTAACTAATTTTTTTTGTTTTTTTCGGTTTGACAGGAATTTCAACTTCTATAACACCGTGTGTTCGAATGATTTCTAACTCTGGATTATCCACTGTGGTATGTAATAGTTCTTCTAATACAGCATTTAGTTCTAAATCTTTAATATCACGTGTCTTATTCACTAAAACAACATCGATATGAGTGTCTGCTGTACTGTGAATCACTAATGTTTTACCTAATGAATAGACACTGACAAATCTAGCATCTGTGTTTTCCAATTGTTTAGAAACCAAAGTAGCATAACTATTTGTAACGTCAATCAATTTCATTAATATCACCCCAATTTAGTTGTATCCTTTTCTATAGATTAATTATACCACAATGATTAAAAATTAAGGAGAAAACCTTCCCATATAATAGGAAGAATTTTCTCCTTAAAACATGTATTAGTTCATTTGTTCAGTTATTGTGATAGTATCATCTACTAAATCAGCAGATAATCTTTTTGCAGAAGGGTTATCTAAATAACAATCAGCAATCCCATCTTCAATATATTCTTGAATGGTACGTCTAAGAGGTCTTGCACCCATAGCCTGATCATAACCAAGTTCAACTAATTTTTCTTTTGTTTCTTCAGTCGTATCAATATGAATACCTTGTTCTTGTAATTTTATGTTTATCTCATCAAGCATTAATGACACAATAGACAACAGATTTTCTTTACTCAATGGTTTAAATTCGATAATTCCATCAAATCGGTTTAGAAATTCTGGCTTAAAGTAATGGGTTAATTGATTTAGAACTGATTGAGTCGTACCTTCTTTGATAGCACCAAATCCAACACTTGCTTCAACATGTTGAGTTCCAGCATTGCTTGTCATGATTATCAAAGTATCTTTAAAACTGACAGTTCTTCCTTTCGCATCTGTCAATCGTCCATCTTCAAGAATTTGAAGGAATAGATGTAAAACATCTGGATGAGCTTTTTCGACTTCATCTAATAGAATTAAACTATACGGATTTCTTCTCACTCTTTCAGTTAATTGACCTGCTTCGTTGTACCCAACATAGCCAGGTGGTGAGCCAATTAATTTAGACACGCTATGTTTTTCCATGTATTCACTCATATCAAAACGAACCATGTTAGATTCATGCCCAAATAACTCTGTCGCTAGTTGTTTTGCTAGTTCAGTTTTACCAACACCAGTCGGTCCAACAAAAAGAAATGAGCCAATTGGACGATTTTTATTTCCTAAACCAATTCGATTTCGTCTAATGGCACGTGATACTTTATCAATAGCATCATCTTGCCCAATGACATGTTTTTTCAAATCACTTGCTAAATGTTTCATTTGTTGCTGCTCTGTTTCTTTTAATTTACCAACCGGAATTCCTGTCATGGTTTCCACGGTTTCTTCCATATCATTTATTGTCACAGTAGGCATACTGTCTTCAGATACTTGATGAATTTTCAAGTCTTCCAATTTTTTGATTTGATCACGGTAATAAGCCGCTTTTTCAAAATCTTCTTCTTCTGAAGCAATTTGTTTATTAGCTTCAGCCCGTGCAATTCTAGAATTTAAAATTTTGGGATCAATAGAAGGAATGGTTAAATTTTTCTTAGAACCTGTTTCATCTAGTAAGTCGATAGCTTTATCAGGTAAATGTCTGTCTTGTATAAAACGACTAGACAAGTGTACAGCCCCCTCGATGGCTTCATCTGTGTATTTCACATGATGGTAATTTTCATATTTTTCTTGGATCCCTTTTAAAATATGAATGGTTTCTTCAATAGTAGGTTCATCCACTTTTACAGGTTGTAAACGTCGTTCAAGTGCTGCATCTTTTTCGATGATTCGATATTCATTGAATGTTGTTGCGCCAACTAATTGTAATTCACCTCTAGCTAAAGCAGGTTTTAAGATATTTCCAGCGTCCATTGAACCATCACTAACTGATCCTGCTCCAACGATTTCATGGATTTCATCAATAAATAAAATGACATTCTTTTGTTCTTTTAGTTCAGTAATCAGTTGTTTCATCCGTTCTTCAAACTGGCCTCTAACACCTGTTCCTTGAACAAGTGACACGACATCAAGACGAATGACTTCTTTATTTTCTAGTTTTTGTGGGACATCACCATTAATAATACTTAACGCTAACCCTTCAACGACCGCGGTTTTACCAACACCAGGTTCACCAATAAGTACTGGATTGTTTTTAGTTCGTCTATTTAATATTTCTATCACACGTTTTATTTCAGCATCGCGACCAATAACAGGATCAATTTTTCCATCACGAGCAAGTTGTGTTAGGTTTTCCCCGTATTCTACCAGGATAGAAGAATTTCCACCACCACCGCCTTGTTGAGCTTGAATAGTTGGTTGTTGTGGTTGTTTCATTGATTGTTGGGCCAACTGTTTGAAAAAATCATTTAATTGACCAAAACCATAAGGGTCTTGAGCAAATTTTTCTCGATTCATTTGATCTTCTTGAGATTTTAAATCACGATAACATTGTTGACATAAATCTATTTGTTGTTTCTCTCCATTAACTGATGCGTGTAAGTGAATGGTTGCATCATTTTTTTTACAGTTTTTACATATCATAGGCAAATCCTCCTCTAATCAAATGATTCACCAAAACAGTTTGACCTGTTTTGACCTTATGTTTATTATATAATTTTTGAATATAAGAAGCAAAAATTATGCTTAAATTTTTTAGATAAAAACTGAAAAAAATCGTGATGTTTATTTTTATAAAAAACGTTTTTTTATAAAAAAATTTAAAATAAAGAGTAAGTGGACAAAATAGCCTCTATATCAAATTATTTCTCAAATAAACTCGCGATATTTTCTGAAATGGAACTGAAAAGTTTATAAAAGGTTTTTAAAGTTCTTTATGGAACATGGGAAAAAAGTTGTAAGTAATAGAAAAACATGGTATTCTTTATCATTGAAAGGGTTATTTTTTGAGTTATTATTCAATTAAATAATCCATCATAAAAATTTTTCACATGACAAAGGAGAAGATAATTATGGAAAAAAAAGAATTTCACGTAGTAGCAGATACAGGTATTCATGCTAGACCAGCAACTTTATTGGTACAAACAGCTAGTAAATTTAGCTCAGATGTAAATTTAGAATACAAAGGTAAATCTGTAAACTTAAAATCAATCATGGGTGTTATGTCATTAGGTGTTGGACAAGGTGCTGATGTGACAATTACAGCTGAAGGTGCTGACGAAGCAGATGCAATCGCAGCGATCGAAGAAACAATGAAAAAAGAAGGACTATCTGAATAATGACTAAACAGTTGAAAGGTATTGCGGTTAGTGATGGTATCGCAGTTGCTAAAGCATATCTTTTAGTTGAGCCGGATTTATCATTTGAAAAACGTTCAGTTGAAAACGTTGAAGCCGAAGCAGCGCGTCTTTCAGATGCTCTTAGTCAATCAACTAAAGATTTGCAAGCAATCAGAGACAAAGCGGTGAAAACTTTAGGTGAAGAAGAAGCACAAGTTTTTGATGCTCACTTAATGGTTTTATCTGACCCTGAATTAATCAGTGCAATTGAAGGAAATATCAAAGATAACAAAGTTAATGCTGAATCAGCATTAAAAGAAGTTACAGACATGTTTATTGGAATGTTTGAGGCTATGGAAGATAACCCTTACATGCAAGAAAGAGCTGCTGATATTCGTGACGTAACAAAACGTGTTATGAGTCACTTGTTAGGTGTTAAATTACCTGATTTAACAATGATTGACGAAGAAGTCATTATTGTTGCTGAAGATTTAACTCCAAGTGATACAGCACAATTAGATCGTAATTTTGTTCGTGCTTTTGTAACTAATATTGGCGGACGTACATCTCACTCTGCTATCATGGCTCGTTCTTTAGAAATTCCAGCAGTTGTTGGAACAAAAGACATTACTGAGTATGTTGTTGAAGGTGATATCTTATCTGTTGATGGTAGTGAAGGTGATGTTATTGTCAATCCTACTGATGAACAAGTTACTGATTTTAAAGCAAAAGAAAAAGCATTTAATGAATTGAAAGCTGAATGGGACAAATTAAAATACGCTAAAACAGTGACAGCAGATGGTAAACATTTTGAATTAGCTGGAAATATTGGAACACCAAAAGATCTAGATGGTGTGTTAGGTCATGGTGGAGAAGCAGTTGGTTTATACCGTACTGAATTCTTGTACATGGACTCTCCTGATTTTCCAACTGAAGACGAACAATTTGAAGCGTATAAAGCTGTCTTGGAGGGTATGGAAGGTAAACCAGTTGTGGTTCGTACGATGGATATTGGTGGGGATAAAGAACTACCTTACTTGAAATTCCCTGAAGAGATGAACCCATTCCTAGGATACCGTGCTATCCGTATTTGTTTAGCAGAAGATCAAATGTTCCGTACTCAACTACGTGCATTGTTACGTGCATCTGTTTATGGAAATTTACGTATTATGTTCCCAATGATTGCTACTTTAGCTGAATTTAGAGAAGCTAAAGCATTGCTTGAAGAGGAAAAAGCTAAATTAGTTGCTGAAGGTGTGGATGTTTCTGATGATATCCAAGTAGGTATTATGATTGAAATTCCAGCTGCGGCAGTAATTGCTGACCGTTTCGCTAAAGAAGTTGATTTCTTTAGCATTGGAACAAATGATTTAATTCAATATACAATGGCAGCAGACCGTATGAACGAACGTGTTTCTTACTTATATCAACCTTATAATCCTGCAATTTTACGTTTAATTAAAAACGTTATTGATTCAGCTCATGCTGAAGGAAAATGGGCTGGTATGTGTGGGGAAATGGCCGGCGATCAAACAGCTGTTCCATTACTAGTTGGTTTAGGATTAGATGAGTTTTCTATGAGTGCAACAAGTATTTTACGTACTCGTAGCTTAATGAGTCGTCTTGATTCTAAAAAAATGGCTGAATTAGCTGAGAAAGCAATTACCGATTGTGATACAGCTGAAGAAGTTGTTGCTTTAGTTGAAGAATATACTAAATAATTAATATTGAAAACCATAATTTACTGTTTTTATACAGTAAATTATGGTTTTTTTTTATTATAACGTGTTAAGATATATACTAGTGTACACATTTCGCATTAAAAATGCGACTGTAGTATGATGTATTGTGAAATGACTTTACGTATTATAGTAGATAGTAGGAGTGGATTTTTTGTTAAGGATAAATATGTTTTCATCAGCTGATAAAGTGAAAGGCCAAGGGGTTGGAAGTGCCTATATAGAATTAATTAATATGCTCAATAAACATTTTTCAACTGAATTTGATATTTCAATTAATAAATTTAAGCAATCAGATATTTCACATTATCATACTGTGGACCCACAGTTTTTTATTTCGACTTTTTTTAAAAAGAAAAGAGGAACAACGATAGGATATGTTCACTTTTTACCTGAAACGCTTGAGGGGAGTTTGACGCTTTTTTCACCATTTAAAAAAGTATTTGATTGGTACCTTATACGTTTTTATGGGAGAATGGATCAATTAGTGGTTGTTAATCCAACCTTTATTCCCAAATTAGTGGATGCAGGATTAAAAGAAAAGAGAATTACCTATATTCCAAATTTTGTATCAAATAAAAAGTTTTACGAAGCGACGATGGATGAAAAAAATAATTGGCGAAAAAATTACCATATTTCAGAAGAAAAACTAGTTATTTTAGGGACTGGACAAATTCAACAGAGAAAAGGCATTGATGATTTTGTTCAGTTAGCTATTGATAATCCAGACGTTCAATTTATTTGGGCAGGAGGATTTTCATTTGGAAAAATGACAGATGGATATGATCGTTATAAAAAAATATATGACAATCCACCTGAAAATTTATTATTTACTGGAATTGTAGACAGAGAAGAAATTATGAAATTGTATAACTTGGCAGATGTATTTTTATTGCCATCATATAATGAATTATTTCCTATGAGCATTCTAGAAGCATTTAATTGTGGTACACCTGTTATGTTAAGGGATTTAGATTTATATCATGCCATCATTGATGAACAGTATATATCAACGACAAATATTTATGATATGAATGAAACAATTAAAAAAATCAAAGATAATCCTGAGATATTAGAGGAATATAAGGAGAAATCGAAAAAATCAGCTTTATATTATAGTGAAGAAAATGTTGCTAAAATATGGTATGACTATTATAAAAGAAGTGCTAAGGAGGAGAACTAAGTGAAAATAGGTTTTTTTACAGATACATATTTCCCTCAAGTTAGTGGTGTATCAACATCTATTAAAATACTGAAGCAAGAACTTGAAAAATTGGGACATGACGTGTATATTTTCACCACAACAGATCCTGACGCAAAAGAAGTAGAACCACGCATTATACGTATGCCTAGTATTCCGTTTATTTCTTTTAAAGATAGACGCGTCGTTATTAGGGGAATGTTGTATGCGTATCATGTTGCAAAAGAAATAGATTTAGATATTGTTCACACACATACAGAATTTGGTGTAGGTATTTTAGGGAAACAAACAGCAAAAGCACTAGATGTTCCAGTCGTTCATACTTATCACACGATGTATGAAGATTATCTACATTATATTGCTAAGGGAAAAGTGTTAAAACCAGTTCATGTTAAGCAATTATCTAAATTATATACTAATCATATGTCTGGTATTATTTGCCCAAGTCAAAGAGTTGTTAATAAATTAAAAGAGTATGGGATTGAGCGACCAATGTCTGTTATCCCTACAGGAATTGATGTATCGCAATTTAAACCTGTTGAAGAAAAGCTCATTGAGAGTATACGAGAGACTTATAAAATTGATAATGATGCATGTCTATTGTTATCTGTGAGTCGGATATCTTACGAAAAGAATATTCAAACTTTGCTCAAAGGTATGCCTAAAGTAGTGAAAGAAATTCCAAATGTTAAATTATTGATAGTTGGTGATGGTCCGTTTAAGGCTAAATTAGAAAAACAGGTAGATGAATTAGGGTTGTTGGAGCAAGTGATTTTTACTGGTGAAATACCTAATAAAGATATAGCTCCTTTTTATCAAGCAGCAGACTATTTTGTTAGTGCATCGGATTCTGAAACACAAGGATTAACTTATACAGAAGCAATGGCGGCAAAAACAAAGGTTGTTGCAAAAGGAAATGACTATTTGGATAACTTATTTGATGATGAGAGTTTAGGTGTAACATATGATGAAAATGAAGAGTTTTCACAGACGTTAATAGATTATATTAAAAAGGATATTTCAATAAAACAATCTATTTTAGAAAATAAATTATATGATATTTCAAGTGAAGCATTTGGTAAACGAGTAGAAGAATTTTATCAAAAAGCTCTTGTCTATTTTGAAGAAAATCATCAGGAGTATGAAGATGATAGCAATTTATACTCATTAAAGTTATTTAGAAAGTAGTGCGTTAGGAGGAGCTCTATGACCAAAAAAAATAAATGGTATCTAGTTTTAGCTGTTTTATTAGGGTTGATAGTGATTGGTACTGAAATGAAAAAGGTCAGTTTGCAAGATATGGCTACAGAGTTTTCCACAATAAATTGGTGGTGGATAGCTGCAGCAGTTGCTTGTATCTTAATATATTGGGGAATTGAAGCAAAAATTGTTCAAGTACTGTTAAAACGAAGCAATCCTACCTTTAGATTTACATCAAGCTATCGAATACCGTTGATTGAACACTTATTTAATGCTATCACACCATTTTCAACAGGTGGGCAACCAGCACAAATTATTGCATTATCTAAGTCAGATGTTGACACTGGAGTAGCAACATCTGTAAGTTTGATGAAATTTGTTGTGTATCAAGTGTGGATTGTGATTAATTTTTTAATGTGTTTGGTAGGTGGATATGGTTATTTATCAAATAATTTATCTAAATTAAAACTATTAATACTGCTCAGTTTTATTATTCATTTTGTCATTGTTATTGCGTTATTGATGATAATGTATTGGTATAGTTTTACAAGAAAGTTAGTAAATATTGTATTTAAGGGGATTTATGTATTTAAGAAAGATGAAAAAGTTAATCAGTTATACCAACGAACGATTGAAAAAATGGATACTTTTTATGCAGAAAGTAACTATATGAGAGATCAGCCCATTTTAATGATTAAAGTAAGTGCGCTAACTGTTCTTCAATTGGTAGCTTATTATATTATCCCTTATTTTGTTTTACATGGGTTAGGTATTCATAATATTAGCATTTTTCATATTGTTGTTTTACATGCGTTTATTACAATGATTACTTCACTATTTCCTATTCCTGGTGGAACTGGTGGTGCAGAGTACAGTTTTAGTTTATTATTTGGAACGTTCACTTTATCACAAAGTAAATTAGTTTTAGCTATTTTTTTATGGCGCGGAGTGACCTATTATTTAGGTATTATTTTAGGTCTTGTTGCATTGACTTTTCAACAAAAAAGAACTCAATAATATTAGGACATTTAAGTTTCTGACTTGAATGTTTTTTTATTTATACATATTTAGAAGTGCTGTGACTTTATTTAATTGTTTCCTTTTTCTATAATAAGAGTATCAAACTTATTTATATGAGGTGAATTGGCATGGAAAAAATAGGATTTATAGGAACAGGTGTGATGGGTGCATCAATAGTAAAACATTTATTAACATCTGGTTATACAGTAAATGTGTATAATCGTACGAAGTCTAAGACAGATGAATTAGTCAAAGAGGGAGCTATTTGGCAAGGTACACCAAAAGATGTGACTAATAAAAGTGATATTATTTTTTCAATGGTTGGTTATCCAAAAGATGTTGAAGAAATATATTATGGAGAAAATGGTATATTTTCTGCAGACGTAATAGGAAAAATACTCATTGATATGACAACAAGTACGCCGTCACTAG
Source organism: Vagococcus sp. CY53-2 (assembly GCF_022604695.1). NCBI lineage: Bacteria > Bacillati > Bacillota > Bacilli > Lactobacillales > Enterococcaceae > Vagococcus > Vagococcus sp. CY53-2. The sequence continues at coordinate 715,386 of NZ_JALAHP010000001.1, read as the reverse complement.
CAAAAAAAATTTCACAAACAGCTAGAGAAAAAGGAGCATATAGTCTTGATGCTCCAGTATCTGGTGGTGATTTAGGAGCTAAAAATGGTACGCTAACTACGATGGTAGGTGGTGATGATGCCATTTTTGATAAAGTGGAACCAATTTTAAATGTTTTTAGTAGTAAAGTGAATCTACAAGGAAAAGCTGGTAGTGGGCAACATACTAAGATGGCTAATCAAATCATGATTGCAGGCACTATGACAGGAATGACTGAGTTACTTGTTTATGCTAAATCAGCAGATTTAGACTTAGAAAAAGTTCTTGATACAGTCGGTGGAGGAAGTGCAGCAAATTGGTCACTCACCAATTATGCTCCAAGAATTTTGAAGGAGGATTTTACGCCTGGCTTTTTTGTTAAACATTTTTTAAAGGATTTAACCATTGCATTAGAAGAAGCTGAGAAAATGTCCATTGACTTACCTGCCACTAAAGAAGCAAGACATCTCTATCAATCACTAGTAGACAAAGGGTTTGAAGACGATGGAACGCAAGCTTTGATTAAACTTTGGTGGGATATTTAAAAAAGTTAAAAAAAGACACAGTTTTTCAATGCATGTTAGGAGTGTTTCTGTTACAATATAACAGAAGAAATGCGAAGGAGGCTAGCTCTATGAAAAGTTCACAGTTAGCAGCAATTATTAAACGATTGAATGCAATGGTGGAATCTAGCGACAATGAAGTACAAGTTCGTCGATTTGAAAGAGAAGGACAAGAGCGATGCATCGTGACGTTTGATGGGAACAATGAGATGTTTGAATTAACGGAAACAGGTTCTCAAGAAGTCTATCAATTTGATGACATTGATTTAGTCACTTTAGAAATTTTTGAATTGTTACAAGACTAACGATTAAAAAGTGCGCACTGATGTGTGACGCTTTTTTTTTATAGTGTCAGTAGAATGATAAGAATGTGATGGAGGAAAGATGATGGGAGAGATGTTAGAATTTCCAGCTAATGAAAATAGATTGCTTTATCTAGGAAAAAAAAGTAGTGAACAGGGTGATGATTTAAAAGCCATACAATATTTTAACGATAGTTATGAAACTAGTCAGTCTTTAGAAGTAAATTATTTGTTAGTTAAAGCATTAATCAATGTTGGTCGGTTAGAAACGGCCTATATATATATGAAAGAATATGAAGATGACTACCGAGAACAGTCGGAATTACAGCCACTTTATTTTGATATTTTATTAAAAAGGAAGCAGTTTCTGGTTTTAGAAAAATGGCTATTGACGTTTGATAGAGCATCTCATTTAAGTGAGGAATTCAAACAGACATTGAATCAAACTCAAAAATATTGGACGCTGGTTGATAAAACGGATTATACGAATAGATTATTAAGAATAAAGTCAATAGAAAAAGTTTCTTTTATAAAGCAAAAGGCATTACTACAAGAAATGAATTATTTAACTAAGTTGGATTTTTTTAAGTTATCATCTGAAATATTTTTGATTAGTAAAAATATTTCCCCACTTATACGTTCTCAAATCATTGATGAATTGGTGCAATTAAAATATGAAGGAACAGTTAGTATTTTAGATGTATTTGGTCAACTACATCATCATGCTAAACTTAATGAAATGAATCGACTAATGCCTAGTGTCAAAAATAATTCTTTATATAAGGATTTGTCAGAATACATGGAAAATAATCAACCCAGTCAAGAGACTCTAGTTTTAAATATTGTTAAGACGCATTTAGGTATGATGTATCCTTATATTGATGATATAGTAACTGACGTGAAAAGTTGGAATAAAGCCTATCTAACTTATTTTGGGTTTGATATAATTGACAATCAGGAAGTTAACAAAATCAATCAACAAATTCAATTACTCGATCGTATTATGATGAATACGATGACAAAATAGTGAGTTGTTAGTGAAAAATGTTTACAATTAAAGGTCTTTAGTGTAATATTGTATGGTATGAAATAGTATAAAAACTATTAATGAATAGATAACTTGGAGGTACATTATATGTCTACGAAATGGGAAAAAAAAGGAACAAACGATGGTGTTTTAACGTTTGAAGTTTCTACAGAACATATTGAAAAAGGATTAAAAGCTGCATTTGATCGCGTGAAGAAAGATTTAAACGTGCCAGGATTCCGTAAAGGGAAAGTACCTCGCCAAATGTTTAACCAAATGTATGGTGAAGAAGCATTATATGAAGATGCTTTAAACGTTGTTTTGCCTGAACTGTATGAAGCAGCAATTGAAGAAGCGGGAATTGAGCCAGTTGCTCAACCAAAAATCAATGTTGAATCAATGGAAAAAGGTCAACCATGGGTTATCACAGCTGAAGTTGTTGTAAAACCTGAAGTTAAATTAGGAGATTACAAAAACTTAACAGTTCCTAAGCAAGACCGCTCAGTCACTGATGAAGAAGTTGAAGAAAACTTAGCTCAAAAACAACAATCACAAGCAGAATTAGTGATTAAAGAATCAGCAGCTGAAAATGGTGACACAGTTGTTATTGACTTTGAAGGTTTCAAAGATGATGTGGCCTTTGAAGGTGGAAAAGGTGAGAACTATTCATTAGAATTAGGTTCTAACTCATTCATCCCAGGCTTTGAAGAACAATTAGTTGGAACTAAAGCTGGAGATGACGTGGAAGTTAAAGTCACTTTCCCAGAAGAATACCAAGCTGAAGATTTAGCTGGTCAAGAAGCAGTTTTTAAAGTAACTGTTCATGAAGTAAAAGCAAAAGAATTACCTGAATTAGATGATGAGTTTGCTAAAGATGTGGATGAAGAAGTTGAAACATTAGCAGAATTAAAAGAAAAAATCAAAGCTGAATTAGTAGCTTCTAAAGAGGCAGCAGCTGAAGCAGCAATTGAGGAAGCAGCAATTTCTCAAGCAGTTGAAAATGCTGAAATCGTTGAATTACCAGAAGTAATGGTTCATGATGAAGTTCACCGTGGTATGAATGAATTCTTATCAAACATGCAAAACCAAGGTATTTCACCTGAATTATACTATCAAATCAGTGGAACAACTGAGGAAGACTTGCATAAACAATTTGAAGGCGAAGCAGAATCACGTGTTAAAACTAACTTAGTGATTGAAGCAATCGTTGAGGCTGAAAACTTTGAAGTAACTGATGAAGACATTCAAGCTGAAATTGATGATTTAGCATCTCAATACAACATGGAAGCTTCAGCTGTAAGAAACGCTTTATCTGATGATATGTTAGCTCATGATATCAAAATGAAACGAGCAGTTGATGCTATCGTTAAAACAGTTAAAGAAGAAGCATAAGAAAGACTAGAAAGACAAGGTAATAGAGCCTTGTCTTTTGTTTTCTTTTTTAATGCATTGTCTAGTATAGTATGTTATTATAAACAAGATGATTAGACTTTTGGTGAATTAGGCCGTATAGGTCTTTTTTCAATTAGGAGGGAAAACATGTACGACAATACAGGTGAAAATAATGAAGTTCGCTGTTCATTTTGTGGAAAGTCACAAGATGAAGTGAAAAAATTAGTCGCAGGACCTGGAGTATATATATGTAACGAATGTATCGATTTATGTAAAGAAATCATTGATGAAGAGATGCAAGATGAAATGGTATCTGATTTAATTAATGTATTAAAGCCAAAAGAAATTTTAGATGTGTTAAATGAATATGTTATAGGACAAGAAAGAGCCAAAATCGTCTTATCTGTTGCAGTATATAACCATTATAAGCGAGTGCAACAAATGGCAATCAACGAAGAAAATGAAGAAGTTGATGAAGTAGAACTTCAAAAAAGTAATATTTGTTTGATTGGACCAACAGGATCTGGGAAAACATTTTTAGCCCAAACTCTTGCTAGAACATTAAATGTTCCATTTGCTATTGCTGATGCAACAAGTCTAACTGAAGCTGGATATGTTGGGGAAGATGTTGAAAATATTCTTTTAAAACTATTACAAGCAGCTGACTTTAATGTTGAAAAAGCGCAGCGTGGGATTATCTATATTGATGAGATTGATAAAATTGCTAGAAAAAGTGAAAATGTATCTATTACACGTGATGTGTCGGGTGAAGGGGTACAGCAAGCTTTACTTAAAATATTAGAAGGAACAGTAGCCAGTGTGCCACCTCAAGGAGGACGTAAACACCCACAACAAGAATTGATTCAGATTGATACATCTGAAATTCTATTCATCGTAGGCGGAGCGTTTGACGGTATTGAAACAATCGTAAAAGAACGTCTAGGTGAAAAAGTAATCGGATTTGGTTCAACAAATAAAAATAAACGTGACGAAGAAAAAAGTATTATGGCACAGATTATTCCGGAAGATTTATTAAAATTCGGATTGATTCCAGAGTTTATTGGACGATTACCAGTGACAGCATCTCTTGAAAAATTAACCCGAGAAGATTTGGTAAGAATTTTAACTGAACCTAAAAATGCATTAGTGAAACAGTATAAGAAACTCTTATCTCTAGATAATGTGGAGCTTGAATTCACACCCGGAGCATTAGATGCTATTGCTAATCAAGCAATTGAACGCGATACAGGTGCTCGTGGTCTTCGTTCAATCATTGAACACGTGATGATGGGCATTATGTATGAAATTCCAACCCGAGAAGATGTAGAAAAAGTTATTATTACTAAAGAAGCTGTTGAAGGTGATGGTGAACCAGAATTAAAATTAAAAACGATTAAATAGGTAAAAGAGAGTAGAGAAATCTGCTCTCTTTTTTTGATATATTTGTTTCAATTGACGCATAACTGTTATAAAGTTTTCATTGTTTTGAAAAATGAACCAATATAATCTTACATTTGGATAATTTACGTTCATTTTACATTTATAAGACTATAAATTTTACACAAACTTGATACACTCTGTGTGTAATAAATAAATCAAACAAATAACTTTTAAGGAGTTTTGAAAAATGAAAAAGAAATTATTATCTGTCATTACAGTAGGCGTATTATTTACATTAGTAGGCTGTAAAGGTAATGGGTCAACTGAAAGTAGCAATAGTGGGACAAGTGGTTCTGAAAAAGCAAAATCTACTGAAAAAGTAGATATTACATCTGTTGGATCAACAGCATTACAGCCATTAGTAGAGAAAGTAGCAGAAATTTATATGACTGATAATCCAAACTATACTATTACAGTTCAAGGTGGTGGTAGTGGAACAGGGTTAACGCAAGTATCAACAGGTGCTGTTGATATTGGAAACTCAGATGTTTACGCCGAAGAAAAAGATGGAATTGATGCGTCGAAGATTGAAGACCATAAAGTAGCAGTTGTAGGTGTGGCTCCTGTTGTTAATAAAGAAGTAGGTGTTAAAAACCTTACTTCTGAGCAGTTAAAAGATATTTTCACTGGTAAAGTAACCAACTGGAAAGAAGTAGGTGGAAAAGATCAGAAAATTGAATTAATTAATCGTGCATCAGGAAGCGGAACTCGTGCAACTTTTGAAAAATGGGGAATCGGTGGCGCAGAAGCGGCTAAAGGACAGGAACAAGATTCATCTGGTACTGTTCGAAAAATCGTTTCTGAAACGCCCGGAGCTATTAGTTACTTAGCCTTTTCTTATATTGATGATAGTATTATTGGTCTTTCTATTGATAATGTGGAACCAAAAGATAAAAATGTATTAGATAATTCTTGGAAAATTTGGGCATATGAGCATATGTATACAAAAAAAGATGCAAGTTCTGATGTGACAGCATTCCTTGATTACATGAAATCTGATGATGTACAAAAAAATGTAGTGAACGAGTTAGGCTATATTGCTATTTCTGATATGAAGGTTGAACGTGAGTTAAACGGAACTATTAAATAATTGACTCCACGCTCATTGTTATCCTGTATTCATCTATTTATATTAACTGTGGTATAATGGAACAAACTAAACAGGATAGGGAAGGGACGTTTAGCTATTATGAAGCGAATTTTAGTAGTTGATGATGAGCCATCTATTACAACACTCTTAAAATATAATCTAGAAAAAGAAAACTTTGAAGTTGATGTCGTACATGATGGTGAAGCTGCTATTGATTGTGCTATGTCTAATCAATACAGTTTTATTATTTTGGACTTAATGTTACCTAAAATTAATGGATTTGATGTCACGAAAACATTGCGTAAAGAAAAAATTAGTACACCAATTATTATGTTAACAGCAAAAGATGAAACAATTGATAAAATTGTTGGTCTGGAGATAGGAGCAGATGATTATGTGACAAAACCATTTAGTCCAAGAGAGCTTATTGCTAGACTTAGAGCAGTGGAAAGGCGCTTAGATCATCAAACAACTGATGAAACTGAAAGTGATGTTGGAAGTAATCATTTAAATGTAGGTGATATTATAGCCTATCCAAATGATTATAAAGTATTGAAAAGGGGGATGGACATCTCTCTGACGAAAAAAGAGTTTGAACTACTTATTTATTTTATGGAACGACAAAATCGTATCATCGGACGTGATGAATTAATGTTATCAATTTGGAAAGACGATATGTATCATTTATCTCGAACAGTTGATATTCATGTTAGTCATTTAAGAGAAAAAATAGAAGACGATGCCAAAAATCCTGGATATATAAAAACAGTCAGAGGATTTGGTTATAAATTTCAGGAGCCATATGCATGAAACAGTTACAAAAAATAGTGAATCCAGCTTGGGTTATTTTAATAATAATAATATTTGTGCTCATAGGTGGTTATTATACCACCTATTTTTTTAAAAAAGATGTTATCAATCAACAAACAAAACAATTATCTGAAGAAATTGATAGATTGGTTCCATTTATTTTGCAAGATAAAGAATTTATTTTAGATAAGGAAAAACTTGATAAAAGTGTAGGAAAACATGAACGTTTAACTATATTAGATAAATCTGGGGATATCTTATATGATTCATCTAGTAATAATTTAGTTAAAGAATCAAGAAAAAATCGTCCTGAAATTAAAGAAGTGTTGCAAGAAGGTCGATCAGAAGGAGTGGCTATTAGAGAAAGTAATACAGTTGATGAAAAGCTAATCTATGTTGCAAAATCAGTGTACCAAGATAATCAGTTAATAGGGGTTATTCGTCTATCAGAAACGTATCAAGGCATTTCACAATATGTTGAGAACTTTCAGCGAATTGTGATTACAATCATGGTGTTATTATTTGTCGCAATCCTCATTATGGGATATTACATCCATCGTCAGTCAAAAAAACCAATTCAATTTATGCTACCAATTTTAAGACAAGCAATTCAAAATCCTGAGAAAAAACAAAAGGTTATAGATGCCCCTAAGGAATGGCATGAACTCTATCAAACGGTGTATGAGTTAATGGAAGAAACAAATTTACTGTATTATAAGCAGTTAAAAAATGAAGAGACATTGCATTTTTTATTTGAGAACTTAGATATCGGTATTTTTATTTTGAATGATCGATTGGAGATAACATTAGCCAATCAAACAATAGAAGAAATGTTCCAGAAAACATGGACGATTTCTCCATATGATGAATGGTTTACAGAGCCTAGATTGACTGAATTAATTAACCAGGCTGTTAAGACAAAAGAAGCAGTTCAAGGGGAAATTCGTATAGAAAAACCAAGAACGCAAGATTTAAAAATTGTTATTCGACAATTATCAATAGACAATCATGAATATGTTGGGATTATTTATGATGTTACGGAAGTCCGACAGATTGAGAGAGTACATGAGGATTTTATTAGTAATATATCACATGAGTTAAAAACACCAACGACATCCATTATTGGTTTTTCTGAAACTTTATTAGCAGGAGCAAAAGACGATCCAGAAGCTAGTAAAGAATTTTTAACGATTATTGAACGTGAAGCACAACGGTTGATGAGTTTAATTCAAACAATCTTAATGTTACTAAAAACGGAAAAAGATATTTATATGATGGATTCTTTTGTTGTCCATCCTAAGTTAGTTATAGAGGATGAAATTGATCGTTATCGATATAAAGCTTTTGACAAAGATATATCTGTTATTTTTGAAAGTGCAGTAGGAGAAGATTTAGTTATTCCTAATGATTCATTTCAAATTATTGTTAAAAATTTGTTAGAAAATGCTATTGAATACTCTGAAGAGCATGGCAAAATATTTGTTTATTTAACACAACAAAATAATGAATTAACGTTAAAAGTTGAAGACACTGGTATTGGTATTTCTGAAGAAGATCAAAAATGGATATTTGAAAGGTTTTATCGTGTGAGTCATTCAAGACAGAGAAATAATGGAGGCTCTGGGTTAGGTTTGTCACTTGTTAAACATTATGCCGAAATACTTGGTGGACGGGTTAAATTAGTAAGTGAATTAGAAGAAGGAACCACTGTTATTGTTAAAATAAATTTAGATATTCTGTCTTCAAACTATGAGAATAAACAATTAAAAGAGTAGCTAATCGCGAGCTATTCTTTTTTTAAACTCTATCGTTGACAAATGTAGACGATTAAGTTATAGTAAATTTATCAATGAATGAAGAGGTGTGACTGAATGATTCAAAAAAAGAAGTCTTTTTCTATTACGCAAGCAGAGTGGGAGATAATGAAAGTTATTTGGGCAAATGATATTGTAACAAGTCGGCAAGTGTTGGAAATACTGGGTGATAAAATGGATTGGAGCATGTCAACAGTTAAGACGTTACTCGCTAGATTAGTTGATAAGCATTTTTTATCAACTGAAAAGCAAGGAAAACAGTTTATCTATCAAGCACTTGTGGATGAAGAATTTGCTGTAAATTATATATTATTAGATGACTTAAATAAAATTTGTCAAAAAAAGAAGGGACAAGCTTTGTATCAAGTGATTGAAAAAGAAGAATTTTCTCAAAATGATATCGATCAGTTAATCTATTTATTAAAAGAAAAAAAGGTAAAAGCTCCGAAAACAGTTGATTGTAACTGTGCTATCGGTCAATGTAATTGTCATAAGTGAGGTGGAAATATGGAAAAAAGAGTGATTTTACCAGTAGAAGGAATGAGTTGTGCTTCTTGTTCTAGTACGGTTGAAAAGGTTGTATCAAAGTTAAGTGGGGTTGAAAAAGCAAGTGTTAATTTAGCGACAGAAAAATTAGATGTGACGTATGATACAACTAAATTGACTGAAGCAGATATTGCAAAAGCGGTGAGAGATGCTGGATATGAGGTTAGAGAACAACTTATCACAAATCAATTTGATGTAGAAGGAATGAGTTGCGCCTCCTGTTCTAGTACAATTGAAAAAGTTGTCGGGAAATTAGATGGTGTTAAAGAAGTATCTGTTAATTTGGCGACAGAAGAGATGAGTGTATCATATAATCCCGATGTTTTGACGAAATCAGCTATTATTCAATCAGTAGAGGCTGCTGGATATAAAGCGATTGACAAACAGATAAATACCGAAGAAAAAATGACGAAGGAAGAGAATAAAGAAAAACATATCGAAGTTATGTGGAATCGATTTGTTTCTTCCGCTATTTTTACGATTCCGTTATTGTATCTATCAATGGGGCATATGATAGGCTTACCTTTGCCCTCAGTCATTAATCCAGTGCATTCTCCACAACTTTTTGCTCTTATTCAATTTATATTGACTATCCCAGTGATAGCAATAGGATGGCCATTTTTTACAGTCGGATTTAAATCACTTGTCAAAAGACATCCTAATATGGATTCGTTAGTGGCATTAGGAACGAGTGCGGCAACAATTTATAGTTTATATGGAACCATTCAAGTGTTTATGGGAGACATAAGTTTTGCTATGAATCTTTATTATGAATCAGCTGCGACTATTTTAACATTGATTACATTAGGAAAATATTTTGAAGCAGTATCAAAAGGAAAAACATCAGAAGCGATTAAAACCTTAATTAACCTTGCACCAAAAACGGCATCCGTCATTCGTAATGAGGTAGAGCAAACCATACCAGTTGAAGAAGTTGTCTTAGATGATATCGTAATGGTTAGACCTGGTGAAAAAATCCCAGTCGATGGAGTGATTATTTCTGGTAACAGTTCAGTTGATGAATCAATGATTACTGGAGAAAGTATCCCTGTAGAAAAAAAATCTGGGGACAATGTGGTGAGTGCTAGTATAAATAAGACGGGAAGTTTTAAATTTAAGGCAACCAAAGTAGGAAAAGATACAACATTATCGCAGATAATTAAACTGGTTGAAGAAGCACAAGGATCTAAAGCGCCTATCGCACAGTTAGCTGATAAAGTTTCAGGCGTCTTTGTTCCGATTGTCATTGGACTAGCTATTATTTCAGGTTTGTTGTGGTATTTTTTAGGACAAGAATCCTGGGTATTTGCTTTAACCATTATGATTTCCGTTTTAGTTATTGCGTGTCCATGTGCACTTGGTTTAGCAACGCCAACAGCTATAATGGTAGGAACAGGTAAGGGAGCTGAAAATGGTATCCTCATTAAAAGTGGTGAGGCATTAGAAATAGCCCATAAGCTTGATACGATTGTGTTTGATAAGACAGGAACCATCACGCAAGGGAAACCAATTGTGACAGATGTGTTAGTATTTAATCAATTGAGTCAAGAGGAATTACTAATACTTGCAGCTTCAGCAGAAACTCATTCAGAGCATCCTTTGGGAGTAGCAATTGTTGAAAAAGCCAAAGAACAACATTTAGAGTTTATAAAAATTGATGATTTTTCAGCAGTACCAGGTAAGGGAATAAAGGTAAGTGTTAATAATCAGATTTATTATATTGGAAACAAACGACTGATGTTAGCACAATCCATTTCATTAGACGAAAAACAAGATATTGTTCATGAGTTAGCGACACAAGGCAAGACCCCTATGTATGTAGCGAGTGAGCAACATATTATCGGGATTATTGCTGTAGCGGATCCAATAAAAGAAAGCAGCATTAAGGCTGTGAGTACATTAAAACATTTGGGAAAACAAGTCGTCATGCTAACAGGGGATAATGAATTGACAGCTCATGCGATAGCAAAACAAGTGGGGATTGATACAGTCATTAGTGAAGTATTACCTGAAGATAAAGCACAACAAGTTGAAAATCTACAAAAAAAAGGAAAACAAGTTGGAATGGTAGGTGATGGTATTAATGATGCACCTGCTTTAGCACAAGCTGATATAGGGTTAGCCATTGGTAATGGAACGGACGTTGCCATTGAATCAGCAGATATTGTTTTAATGAATGAAGATTTAAAAACTGTTGTAACAGCGATAGAATTATCTGATGCAACCATGAGAAATATTAAAGAAAATCTATTTTGGGCATTTGGCTATAATATATTAGGTATTCCAGTAGCTATGGGAATTTTATATATTTTTGGTGGTCCATTACTTAATCCGATGATTGCTGGAGCAGCCATGAGTTTTAGTTCTGTATCCGTATTATTAAATGCTCTACGTTTAAAACGATTTAAACCTAAGCAAAAATAAAAAGCAGGAACGCAAAGTTACAATAACTTTGCGTTCCTGCTTTTTTACTCTTTATTTTAGTATGATGCTAGAGGCTATTTCTTAGTACCAACCATTGTTCATCCAAAATGCTTGAGCATTTTCCCATGAGCCATAACGGCCAGCAACATATTCATCTGCTACTTTTTCTTGATTTGCTGGAGAGTAGTCACCGTTTAAGTAACTTGGGTCTAATTGATATCGTCCAATATGGTAACCATTTGTTGCGTTATAGTCTCCACCAGATTCTTTTTGAGCGATCCATTCTTTTGCGCTAGATGTTGTAGCAGAAGTAGATGTAGATGCTTGTTGTTGAACCTCTTGTTGAACTTCTTGTTGAACTTCTTGTTGTTCTTGTGCTGGTTGGCTTGTTTCTTTAGTTGTTTCAGCAGGAGCAACTGTTGCTTTCCCATCTGTTTTAATTGTTAACTCTTGACCTGGGTGAATCAAGTTAATGTTACTGATATTATTATCTTTAGCAATTTGGTCAATATTATTGTTTGAACCAAAGAATTCAGTCGAAATTGATGAAAGTGTGTCTCCCGGTTTTACTGTGTATACAGAATCTGCGAGTACTGTTGTACTGAATAATAAGCCTAAAGCAAAGGTACTACCAAATATAATTGTTTTTAGTGATTTCATAAAATTAAAAATCTCCTTTAAATGTTTGTTTTTATTTTGTTGTTATCCAACGACAAGATATACTTTACCATCGAATAATATTTCTTAGGTGAAAGAATGTGTTTAATTTGGTAACAAAATAAAGCGAAATATTACAAAAGTTGATACATAGAAATATTTTGATGTTCGTTATTAGTTAAATAAATTAGTCATGAGTTCAACAGATGTATTTAACTAATTGGTTATTAAAAGTTTTATAAAATAAAGATAATCATATTTATAAGCATAATATATGTGTGTAGTTTATGAAATATATTTTATTATTAGATTAATTAATAAAAAGAATTATATTACATATATTACTAATGAAAAAAAAGATGTTACATTACTGACTTTTTAAAAAACCGTCGAAAAAATAAAAAAATAGGAAAAAATTTTTTTTTTCTACAAAATCTTTTGTAAAACCGGTTTTTTTTGAATATACTGTAAGTAATAGATATTTAAGGAGGATTGTTTATTATGTTAGTGGATTCTAATTTACCAGTAGAACGTGATAAATTACAAAATAGATTTGCTAGATTAGTAAAAGAAGACAGTGATATTATTGGTGCTTACTACAGTGGGTCAATAGGAGATAAAACAGAAGATTATTATTCAGATATTAATGCCCGAATTATTTTAAAACCTGGAATATTACTAGAAGAAAAACAACGTGAGATTATTAGTGCGATTGGTGATTTTTTATTTGTTGAATTATTTGATTATAATCATTCGATTATTCATTATGCAACATTTATCAAGTTAGATTTAATGGTTTATACTTTAGAAATGTTAGAGCCAAGTATTGAATATAAATACATTGAAATTATAAAAGATGATGGCACATTAACTGATTTACATCGTTTATCTCAATCAATGAATTATGTTGTGACACAAGAAGTATTTGATGTTGTCTTAAATCAGTATTATGCTGATTATTTTAATTTATATCGTGCATGGAGACGAAATGAAAGAAATCATATTGAATCAATCATATTATCAATTAAACAACATTTAGTTTCAATGTGGTATTTATCAAAAGGAGCAAAACCGAATGAATCAGATGATTGGAGACAGTATGAAGGAGATAAATCTCATTTATCACATTTAGAAAAAGAGTTTCTACTATCTTATACACCATTTGACATCGAAGAATTAGAAAACTTTACAAGAGAAATTTCAATTTTAATGTTAGAGGCAAGTGAAAAAATAGCTGTATATGATGGACTACATTTTTCTAGACCTAACTTTATGAAAGTTCACGATCGTATTTCTTTTTCTGACGAAGTGTAAAAACTAACCCTTAACTCATACGAGATGACTTAAGGGTTAGTTTTATTTGATATATAATAGTAGAAGATTTAATCCATTGCTGCTTGTGCTAATAAATTTAAATAGTTCCACGGACGATCAAAATGAGGTTGGAAGAAGAAGTCGGATAGAGCTAAATCTTCAACAGTCATTTTATTTTGAATGGCTAAAGACAATGTATTTGCTGACTGAGTGATATCATATTTCGACATTAATTGACCGCCTAATATGCGTTTTGTATCCTTGTCAAAAACCAATTGCATCATAACTTTTTCCGTTGTAGGCATAAATTCTGGACGGTAGTTATCTTCTAAATATGCCATATCAGCATTAATTCCTTGAGCTAATGCATTTTCTATGGTTAAACCGGTTGATCCTATTTTCCAACCAAATAAGTATAATCCAGACGTTCCTTGAGTCCCACGATAAGCTAGAGTTGGTTTTTTAATATTTTTTCCAACTAATAAGCCTTGTCTAACGGCGTTTGTTGCTAAAGGAATATAGTTATCTGATTGTGTTGGGTTATAGTGAACAATTGCACTATCGCCTGCAGCAAAAATATCAGGTTGACTTGTTTGCATATACTCATTCACTTTAATCGCACCATTAGGTAATTTATCCACTTTGTCACCTAATAATTCTGTCGAAGGTTTAAATCCAACACACAGAATCACCATGTCAGCTTCAAATGATTTAGAAGCCGTATGTACTTTTTTCACATTAGAGTGCTCATCGGATTCAAAGTGTGCCACATTTTCTCCTAAAGCTAGTGTGACTCCTTGGTTCAATAACTCTTGTTCTAGTTTATCTGTAAATGGTTTGTCTAAATATTTATTTAATATACGGTCTAGACCATCGATTAAGGTGACATTTTTACCTGACTCGACAAACGCTTCAACTAACTCAATCCCAATATATCCACCACCAACCACAACGATTCTTTTGGCATCTTTAGCAGAGTCGATGATTTTATTTGCTTGATTATAATTTTTACATAATAAAATATTATTAGCTTCAATTCCTGGAATAGGAGGGATGATAGGCCATGAGCCTGTTGTCATCACTAATTTATCATATGACGTAATGCTTGTTTCATTTGTTTTCAAGTTGACAGCTGTCACTTGTTTAAGTTCAGTATCGATGGATGTCACATTATGCTCCATGTTTACTGTAGCACCTAGAGAAGCTAGCTCCTCAGGATTTGAGTAGAATAAGTCTTGCGCGTTTTTGACAACGCCACCAACGTAGAGCGCGATTCCACATGATAGGAACGACACATTATCGTTTCTTTCATAGACAATCACTTCAGCTTCTGGTGATTCTTTTAAAATACTTTTTACCGCAGATGTCCCCGCATGAGTACATCCTATAACAACAACTTTCATTGTATCCACCCTTACATGTATTTTTTATCACAAATATATCGATATGTGACATGTTCAAAATATAACAGAAAGTAAAATCAATGTATAACATTATGCTTGTGAATGATAAAGTATAAAAAGGGGTATTAATAAAATTCATGCTCATTAAATATCAAGTGTTTTGTGTTATATAGAGTTAGTTATGTAACATGAATGAACAGGTATCAAAAAAGATGTCTATTCTCTTTTTTTATAAAAAATTCACAATGTTATATGATATACCAAATATTTTTTTTGATGTTTTTCTTTATAAAAGATATATCTTATTTTATAATGGATAGTAAAGATAATGAGATAAGGAGTGGGTATCATGTTAACATTTCCAGCTAATTTTTTATGGGGATCAGCAGCATCAGCACCTCAAACAGAAGGGCATTCATTAGGTAATGGAAAAAGTGCGACAACGTGGGATAAATGGTTTGAGTTAAATCCTGAGAAATTTCATGCAAATGAGGGACCAGAAAACACGTCTAATGTGTATGAGGAATACATTAATGATATTAAACGAATGAAAGAGATTGGATTAAATTCTTATCGAACCTCTATATCATGGGCAAGATTGTTACCGGATGGGAAAAAGATTAATCAAGAAGCTGTGGTGTTTTATCGAGATTACTTTCAAACGATGTTAGATGAAGGGATTCATCCAATCGTTAATTTGTTTCATTTTGATATGCCTTGGTGGCTAATGGAAAAAGGGGGTTGGGAGACAAGGGAATCAGTCGAAGCATTTCATTTTTATGCTAAAACAGCTTTTGAGTTATTTGGTGACTTGGTGAGTGATTGGGTAACATTTAATGAACCACTCGTTCATATTGAATGTGGGTATTTATATGGTTATCACTACCCAGCTATTGTTGATTTTAAAAAAGCGATTCAGGTTGGCTTTCATACACTGATGGCACATGTTTATGCAGTTAAAGCATTTCGAGATACTCGAAATGATGGCAGAATTGGTATTATATTAAACGTGACCCCTACATATGCTAAAAGTGATAGAAAACAAGATCAAGAAGCAAAAAGAAAAGCAGATTTATTAATAATAAAAAGTTTTTTAGATCCATGTGTATTAGGAACTATTCCGGCTGAATTAAGTGACTTATTATTAGAAAATGATTTAACTCCTGATAGTTTATCAGATGATAAAAAAATGATTTCTCTTAACCTTGTTGATTTTATTGGGATAAATTATTATCAACCAATGAGGGTTCAAGCCCCTAGAGAAATTCGACACCCAGCGATTTTCCCAACGGATTTTTATGAGCCATACGATTGGCCTGATAAGAGGGTTAACCCTTATCGTGGATGGGAAATTTATCCAGAAGCGATGTATGATGTGGCTATAATGATGAAAAACGATTATGGTAATATTCCGTGGTATGTATCAGAAAATGGAATGGGAGTCGCAGATGAAGAGCGTTTCATGGATGAATCTGGTATGATAATAGATGATTATCGAATTGAGTTTATGAAAGAGCATTTAGAATACCTACATCGAGGAATTGAAGAAGGTAGCAATTGTTTTGGTTACCATACATGGACATTTGTAGATTGTTGGTCATGGCTAAATGGTTATAAAAATCGTTATGGTTTTTATCGTATTGATTTAGAAAATTATTATAAACGTTCATTGAAGAAAAGTGGGTTATGGTTTAAAGAATTATCAAAAAGTAATGGATTTTGAGGTGATGACATGACAAATTTAGCCGTATTTGATATAGGAGGCACTGCTGTAAAATGTGGATTATGGGAAAATAATCAATTATCTTACCAATCTAAATTTATAACATCTAAAACATTGGATGATTTAGTAATGGATATGAAAAAAGTAATAAATCACTATCCTGTTGATATAGAAGGAATTGCTATTAGTGCACCCGGTGCTGTCAATGCCAGTACAAGAAAGATTGAAGGGATTAGTGCAGTGAAATACCTACATAATTGTTCTATTTTTGATATTTTTGAGAAGGCATTTTGTCTACCTGTTAGAATTGAAAACGATGCAAATTGTGCAGGCATCGCAGAAATGAGTTTAGGTGTAGGAAAAAATATAGAGAATGCTTTATTTGTTGTTTTGGGAACAGGCGTAGGTGGAGCTATATTTATCAATGGCTCGTTGTATAAAGGAACCCATTTATTTGGTGGAGAATTCGGATTGATGAAAAATCATACTAATCAGATATTAAGTGAAACAGGCACAATAGTCCGAGTAGCAGAAGCTTACTATAAAAAAACTGGTGAAAAAGTGGATGGAAAACAATTATTTGAATTAGCAAAGAAGAAAGACTCATTAGTCTTAGCATTATTAGACACTATGTATGAAAATATTGCACAAATACTTTATGATTTACAGGTTGCAATTGATCCAGAAATGATTATTATCGGCGGTGGTATTTCAGAACGTAAAGAAGTGATTGATGAACTTGAAAAACGGTTGTATCATAAGCTAGCAAGTGTTCATTTACCAAATATTATGCCGCAAATAGCAGCTTGTCAATTTAGAAATGACGCCAATTTAATTGGCGCTGCGACAAATTATCTAAACACTATATAAAAAAACCACATAAAGTGGTTTTTTTATATAACAGAAAACGCGTATGTTGTTTTCCATGTTTTAATTTGTTGCTCTTCTAAATCAATGTTTCCTAAGTTTGGGTGATTAACGATATCTGGAAGCTCCTGTGTTTCAATGGCAATCCCTAATTCAGAACACATTTTTTTGCCAGAAACAGATTGATTCATTTCAAAACCTGTTGTGGAAAAAATAACAACTGCTTGACGATCAGAGGAGATGCTAATGTTTCTTCCGTTACTTGGTTCACTTAATATAATTTGTGGTTGATTACCTTGTAATAAAAAGGCATCATCAAGACCATGTGAGAGTTCTTTCAAAGCGTGACTTAACAAGCGTGGTTTTCTAAAATCATAACCACTGTTATCAACCTCTAGTAGTTTTCCTGTTGGGATACTTTCATGGTCAGTTTCTAAGTATTTATCTGAGTGGATTTGTAGCATATGGTTTGTAATATCTTTTTTTGCTTGACCGTTTAAATTAAAGTAAATATGATTTGTTGGATTAACAATAGTATGACTATCTGAATGAACACTTGTTGTCATTTCAATCGAATCACTTGTTACTTTGTAAGAATTTTTGACATAAATTGGTCCAGGATAGTCAGTTAAGGTATCCTTTAACATAAAATGAACAGTGATTGACTCTTCTACTACTTCAACATCAAACAACCAAAATTGATGCCACCAACCATTACTCCCACCGTGTAAATGATGATTTCCATTATTTTTTTCAAACTGTTTATGGTTCCATATACCATTTTTGATTCGTCCGGCAACAGGTCCTACAAGTGCTCCAAATTGAGCTGTGTCAGTTAGTATTTCTTGTGGTGTATCTGGAGAAAGTAGGATATTTTCTTTTTTCCCTTGTTTATCAGGAATAATCCATTCTTGAATTCGAGCTCCAAAGTCAACAAACGTTACAGTATGATCTTTTACGGATACTGTGACATAATGAATATTCGTCGCTTTATCATGTTTAATAGTATAATTCATCGTTGTTCCTCCCAAATTTTTTTTAAATAAGCCATTGTAATCTCTTCTGTATTTTGAATACAGTGTACTCTTTTGTTATTAGAGTAATCTTGTGTTAAAAAAAGTAGCAGAGAAGGGTTATGGTTTAAGTCAGTTTTATGATCGACTATCATGATATCACTAGATTGATTGCTTAAATCATCTAAAGTAAGAATGTTGGTTTCATAATTTAGATCCAATTGTTTTAAAACGTTTTTTGCAAGAGGATTGTCTGAATAACAATTTATTTTAATCGATAAATGTTCCATCTCACTAAACAAATTGTCAATTCCTGGATAAAGGTCTTCAAAATTAAGTTTAGTTAAATAAGTTGAGTAATAGTCATTTTTCTTTTTAATAATGTCCTCTTTTTGGTCTGTATTTAAAGATAAAAGAGAGTGTAACCAATCATTTTTTCTAAAAATAATTTGTTCCTCATAAGATAGATTATCTGGCAAAAAAATATTAAAAAAATTAAAAGCGTATAAAAAGCTTTCATAGTGCATATGTGTTGTATCTGTGATGATACCATCCAATGCGAGTGTGACAGTAGAAAACACTTATTAGCACCTCTTTATCATATAGTTATAAAAATTACTATTATAATAGTCATTTTAACGAAAAAAAAGGCAATTGTCACTTGGATAGTAAAGCCTAATTAGATTAACTATAATTATGTTTTATGTGTTATATATATTATTTTATATTTAAAGTCAGTTATTTTAGGTTATATTTGACTTGTATATACCCTTAGATTATAATCATTATAAATAAGATTTTAGTTAATCTAGAATCAAAAATTAAACGGAGGGTTATGATTATGTCATTAATTGGAAAAGAAGTTGAAGAGTTTAAAGCACAAGCTTACCATAAAGGAGAATTTATTTCTGTTTCTAATGAGGATTTTAAAGGACAATGGAGTATTCTGTGTTTTTATCCAGCTGATTTCACATTTGTTTGTCCTACAGAACTTGAAGATTTACAAGACCAATACGCAACGTTAAAAAGTTTAGGGGTAGAGGTTTATTCTTGTTCAACAGACACACACTTTACGCACAAAGCATGGCATGATACATCTGATGCGATTGGTAAAATTGAATATATTATGATAGGAGACCCCTCACATGTTATTTCACGTCAATTTGATGTACTAGATGAAGCAGCAGGGGCCGCACAACGTGGTACATTTATTATTGATCCTGATGGTGTGGTTCAAACCATTGAAATCAATGCTGATGGCATTGGACGTGAAGCAAGTGTTTTAGTTGATAAAATTCGTGCAGCACAATATGTACGTGAAAATCCAGGGGAAGTTTGTCCTGCTAAATGGAAAGAAAATGGTGAAACATTAAAACCAAGTTTTGATTTAGTTGGAAAAATATAAGGAGAAAAACATGTTAGATAATGAAACAAAAGCACAATTAAAACAGTATTTAGAATTACTTGAATCAGATATTGAGTTTAAAGCTAGTTTAGATGAGAGTGAGCCATCTAATAAAGTACGAGAATTTTTGACTAGTGTTTGTGAATTATCGTCACGTCTAACTCTTGTAGAGAGTAGTCTGAACAGAACACCAAGTTTTGAAGTCAACCAACCCGGTCAAACAAGTGGTGTGACGTTTGCAGGACTACCTTTAGGACATGAATTTCCTTCTTTTATATTGGCTTTATTACAAGTTAGTGGGCGAGCACCTAAAGTAGAAGAATCTGTCATTAAAACCATCAAAAAAATAGATCAACCATTATCATTTGAAACGTTTGTGAGCCTAACTTGCCATAATTGTCCAGATGTCGTTCAAGCACTAAATATCATGAGTATTGTTAATCCAAACATTTCTCACACGATGATTGAAGGCGGTATGTATCAAGACGAAGTTGATGAAAAAAAAGTCATGGCTGTGCCTACCGTTTTTCTAAATGGTGAAGAATTCTCAAGTGGACGTATGGAATTAAGTACTATTTTAGAAAAAATTCTTGGTAGTGTTGATATCAGTGATATCGATCAAGAAAATCCATATGATGTGCTTGTGATTGGTGGAGGACCTGCTGGTGGAGCTGCCGCCATTTATGCCGCAAGAAAAGGAATCCGTACTGGAATGGTAGTTGATACATTTGGTGGACAAGTGATGGATACGCTAGGCATTGAAAATGTCATCGGAACTCCTTATATAGAAGGTCCGCAGCTGATGAATCAGATAGAAGAGCATGTGAACCAATACAATGTTGATATTATGAAAAATCAACGAGCAACTGATATTCACAAAAATGAGTTTGTCGAAGTGTCTCTGAAAAGTGGCGCAGTGATAAAAACAAAATCATTGGTTATCTCAACTGGTGCTAGATGGCGAAACATCAACGTACCTGGTGAAAAAGAATTTAAAAATAAAGGGATTGCCTATTGCCCTCATTGTGATGGACCGCTTTTTGCTGGAAAAGACATTGCAGTTATTGGTGGAGGAAATTCTGGTATTGAGGCTGCTATTGATTTAGCTGGTATGGGAAAACATGTTTATGTACTAGAATTTTTACCTGAATTAAAAGCCGATAAAGTGTTACAAGATAAGTTATATTCATTATCCAATGTTACGGTAATAACGAATGCGGCAACTAAATCAATTGAGGGTAGTGATAGTGTTGAAAAATTAGTTTATGAAGATGTTAATACGAAAGACCAACATGAATTAAATGTCAGTGGTGTGTTCATTTTGATTGGGTTAGTACCCAATACAGAATGGTTGCCAGACACAATTGATACAACAGATCGTGGTGAAATCTTAGTTGATAGCCATGGTATGACTAATGTTCCAGGCGTTTTTGCTGCAGGAGATTGTACAAATAGTGCGTACAAACAAATTATCATCTCTATGGGAAGTGGTGCAACAGCTGCTTTAGGTGCGTTTGATTATTTAATTCGTCAATAACTAAAAAAACTGATTCCGATTATGGGGTCAGTTTTTTTTTGCACGCTATTATGTTTTACATAGTAGTTGTATTGTGATATATTGTATTCAGTAGTTGGTATGACATAGTAGTGGAGGAGAACATGAAACAAACTCAATTATTAAAAGGGATTCTTGAAGGGTGTGTACTATCTATCTTAAAAGATGAGACAACATATGGTTATGAATTAGTTCAAAAATTAATTCAGTTTGGGTTCGCCGATTTAAGTGCGGGGACAGTGTATCCTTTATTACAAAAATTGGAAAAGCAACATATGATTTCTGGTGAACTAAGAGCCTCGCCAGATGGCCCAAATCGTAAGTATTACTCGCTCACAGAAGAGGGAATAGACCGTTTGGAAGAGTTTAATGATCAATGGGAAAAACTCAGTGACATTGTGAATGTCATATTAAAAAGGGGATAAGGTAATGATAGAGGAAATGATTGAAAAAAATAATGAGTTAAGAGATAAATTAACACCAGAGAATAAAAAATATTATGAGAAAATATTACTATATACACGATTTAAAGGATTGTTTGGCGATGATGAGATTATTGAAACGGCATTATTAAATATCTTATATGATTTACTTGATGCACAAGAATCAGGTATTTCAGCTGAAGATTATTTCGGTAAAGAACCGAAAAGTTATTTAGATGAGTTGTTCAAAGAGATGCCACAAGTTCCTTTAAGAAAAAAATTATCCATATTTTATATGGTGTTTGGAATTAGCTCAGGATTTTCTTTATTTAGTACACTCACACAAAGAAATCCTTCAATAAATATTTTGACCATTTTATTAAATGGAGTACTTAGCATGTTGTTAGTATTTAGTGTGTTTAAATATTTAGAAAAAATGACGTTTAAAGTCAGTAAGCAATCAAAAATTCTAGAATATATAGGTGCTTTCGTTATTGGCGGATTGTTAACAGTGGGCTACATTGGTTCGGTTATGATAGGAAATAGGTTTTTATCTATTCCGCTTCCTTTATACCTGTCAATTTTTGTTATAGTTATTGCAATGATAGTTGTTTCGTATGTTATTATCAGAAGAAAAAATAAACCCTATTATAGTTACCTAGTCTTTGGTTGGGGAATTACTTTTTTTACTACAATAAGTAGATTGCCACAGACACAAAAATGGTTTGAATCAGAGCCTGTCATGATAGGAAGTATCATAGTGATATTATTAGGTAGTTTTTTAACTGCAAGATTTTCTCAAAAATCTATTTTAGAAGAAGACAAATAAAAAAGAAACTCGTAAATTTACGAGTTTCTTTTTTTGGTTTTATTTTAACCAACTTTCAACTTTATCTTGGTTGTTGTCGACCCATTCTTTTGCAGCTACTTCAGGACTTTCTCCTTCATTAATAGCTAACATGACTGTTCCCATATCTTCGGTTGTCCAGTTGAAGTTTTTTAAGATTTTATAAGCTTCTGGTGAATCATCTTTCAACCCTAAACGAGTAAATGTGTTGATTTGTTCAGGAGCCCCCATCGCTTCTTTAGGATCTTCTAAATATTTTAAATCATATTTAGAGAACATCCAATGAGGAGTCCAACCTGTAATAATAATTGGTTCTTTATTTTTGATCGCTTGATCAAGAGCAACAACCATTGCTCCAGAAGAAGATGTCTCAACTTTCCAATCATTTAAGTTTGGATAAGTTTTAATTGTATTGTTAGCAGCTGTTACGACTCCAGCGCCAGGTTCAATTCCTGTAATAGTTTTATCAGCTTGGTTTGATAAATCTTCAATAGAAGAAACATCCATATAACTAGGAACAACTAACCCAACTTTTGCTCCGTCTAAATTTGGACCAAGAATATCAATTTTGTCTTTATATTGATCAGCTTGAGCTTTATGAGTACTAGGCAACCAAGCAGACACACTAGCATCAGCTTTTCCTGTTGCAACAGATTCCCACATAATAGCATTATCTAGTGGCGTTGTTTCAACGTCAAATCCTTGACGCTTCAATACTTCTGCTAATACATGTGTTGAGGCAACTTCTGAATCCCATTCAACATAAGCCAAGTTAATTTTTTTATCACTTGATTTATTTGAAGATAGGAACATAGATGAGCCAATGGCAGCAACTAAAACTGCAACAGCTGCAATAATTGTTACTTTTTTCTGCTTAGGATTTGTGGCTTTTGTTTTTTTAGCACGTGGTTTATTGACATACTGTGTGAATCGATCGATGATAATCGCTAAAATAACTAAAGCTAATCCATTAACAAACCCATTACCAACTTGTGCACGTTGTAAGGCTGATAATACACCTCGACCTAAACCAGGAGCACCAATCATTGATGCAATAACCACCATTGATAGAGCAAGCATTGTTGTTTGATTAATACCGGCTAAGATAGTACTTTTTGCTAGTGGTAATTCTAATTTAAATAATTTTTGCTTTCCTGTACTACCAAATGAATCGGCCGCTTCGACTAATTCCTCTGGTACTTGGCGAATACCTAAATTCGTGAAACGAACAGTTGGTGGTAATGCGAATATAACTGACGCAAAAACCCCTGGAACCATCCCAATACCAAAGAATGCAACAGCTGGAATTAAGTAAACAAAACCAGGCATTGTCTGCATAAAGTCTAAGATAGGAGTTAAAATAGCTTGAGCTTTATCACTTTTAGCCATTAAAATCCCAAGTGGCACACCAATAATAATAGAGAGAACACTTGAAATTAAAACTAGTGTCACTGTATTCATTAAATCAGCCCAGAGACCTTGGTTTAAAATAAACAATAGACCAAGAAATGTGAAAATAGTTAGCCCTTTTTTCTTATCTGAAATATAGAAAGCTAGAGCAGTTATTAAGATAATAAAAATCAGTGGTGGAATGGCAGTTAATAAATTTGTCATGCCTCCCATTACTTGTTTTCCTAGATTTTCAATTAAAGCAAATAATCCTGAAAAGGTATTTGTAAACCAATCTGTGATATTTTCTACCCAGTCTGCAACTGGTAAAGCATTCATTAGTATACTATTCATTATCCATCACCTCATTTTCATCAGTTGTTTCAGCTAGTGCTTCAATCACGCTTCCTCGAATCACAACACCTAACAAGCGATCGTTATCTTCATTGTCAACAACAGCTAGTGGTGTTGGAGAATCATAGATGAGAGGGAAAATATCACTAATTAGCATATCTTTTTCCACTGTAATAATATTTTTATCTAAGACATCATGTAGTGTTTGTTTGTTTTTTCTAGCTTCTGCAGCAGCATCTGCTGTAATAGTACCTAGTAATTCACGTTTTTTATTTATAGCAACTAACATACTAACTTCTTCACTTCTCATACGTTGTAGGGCAACGTTTGGTCCGTCAATATCAAGATTAGTTGTTATTGCAGGCACCATGATATTTTGTGCCGTTAAGACTTTTGAACGGTCAACATCTTCAACGAATTCACGGACGTAATCATTGGCTGGATTTGTTAGGATTTCTTCACCAGTACCAATTTGCATAATTTGACCATCTTTCATTAAAGCAATTCTATCCCCAATTCTCAAAGCTTCATTTAAATCATGGGTGATAAAGATAATGGTTTTTTTCACTTTATCTTGCAATTCAATTAACTCATCTTGCATTTCACGACGAATTAATGGATCAAGTGCTGAAAAGGCTTCGTCCATTAATAAGATTTCTGGATCATTTGCTAAGGCACGTGCTAATCCTACACGTTGTTGCATCCCACCTGATAATTGATCAGGGTATTGATCTTTAAAAGTAAGTAAACCAGAATTTTCTAATGCTTTTTCGGCACGTTGTTGTCGTTCTTCTTTTTCAACACCACGAACTTCTAAACCATATTCTGTATTTTCTAAAATTGTACGATGTGGAAATAAGCCGAAATTTTGGAATACCATACTCATTTTATGACGTCTTACTTCTCTTAATTCATCTTTATCAAGTTTGGCAATATCTTGTCCGTCAATATAAATATCACCAGAAGTTGGCTCAATAATTCGATTAATTAGCCGAATTAATGTTGACTTACCACTACCAGAAAGCCCCATGATAACGAAAATTTCGCCTTCTTTGACGTCGAAATTAACATCATATACACCAACAGTTGCCCCAGTTTCTTTGACAATGTCTGTTTTGGATTTTTTTTCTTTTACCATTTGTAAAGCAACCTGTTGTTGTTGTTTTTTACCAAAAATTTTGGTCAAATTTTCAACCTTTACTTTAGTCATTACAAAACTCCTTTATATAATTTCTTTTTTGCTCGAAGTGACCACACTATGTTATAACGAAATGGTCACTTTGTCAAAGATAAAAAAGCCTTATTATCATATTTTCTGAAAATAAAATGATAATAAGGCTTGATATAACTAGGATTCAGATGGATAAAAAAAATTTGAGAGACGTTGTTTTGAAAATTCATCTCCAATGAAATATAAAATGTCACCAGCAGTTATTTTTGCGTAAGGACCAGGTGATACGAGAAGCTGTTGGTCATGTAATATAGCGACAACTGTTGCGGATGTTTCTTGCCATATATTTAAGTCTTTGATGGTTTGATTGAGATACTTTGCTTCGTTTGTTAAAAGTAGCTCAGATGGAAGAAGTGGATTGGCATGATTGATTTTTTTTGTTTGAGAAACAAGTAAATTCGCTAAATCAGTTAAGTCATCCAATTCCTTTTTTTGTTGTTGAATATTCATTAGTAAGTCTTGTTTGATTTCTTCAATATTTTGGACATCTTTATATTGTGATAAAAAAGAAGTTGCTTTTTCTTTTGATGCTACAATGACACCACTGCCATGTTTGACTTCCATAATACCAACATCAACTAAAATATTGACAGCTTTTCTGGCTGTTTCGGGTGATACACTAAAAGTATTAGCTAAAGTTGATCTGGCATGAATTTTGTCACCAACTTTATAGTAATTCGTATCAATTCGTTCAGCAATTTCAATTGCCACTTGTTGATACTTAGGTAATATAATTTTTTTATGTTTGACCATGTTGCTCGACCCTTTCTACGTTACTTATTATCGCTATCGTACTAAAAAAAGAACTAAAATGCAAAAAGGTTTTTTATTGACTAACTGGTATTTGGATTCTAATAAACATATTTCTCTCTAGTTTTGAAGTATGTGACATTTTTCTGATAACTTCACATAAATAGTCACCATTAATTCGTCTGTGTGAGGTAGTCACTTTGTCTTTAAAGGCTATGAAACATCTTTTTTTCTTTAACGAAAGACTGATAGTAATCAATTACAAATTCGCTAGA
Source organism: Vagococcus sp. CY53-2 (assembly GCF_022604695.1). Taxonomy (NCBI): domain Bacteria; kingdom Bacillati; phylum Bacillota; class Bacilli; order Lactobacillales; family Enterococcaceae; genus Vagococcus; species Vagococcus sp. CY53-2. The sequence continues at coordinate 688,755 of NZ_JALAHP010000001.1, read as the reverse complement.
TTTTAAAGTCACAACATTTGATAAATGGTTCAAATCAGCCGAACAAAAAACGAAAAAATTATTGGAGTAAAGAGTATCTTGAAGTAAATCAATCTGTTTGATGATAGACTCAACATGACTGAACTGTCTCAGATATCTTTCATATTACATGCTCGATAAATCATAGATATTGACATCAATTGTGTACGTATATAGGTAACGAGTTGGGAATGATTGGTATTCAAAAGATTGAATTTCTCTATTTTTTTGGTAAATCATGTTATTATTTAAAAATATTTCAGTGATATTGATTTGTTGCTGAATTTTTTTGTTGTTCTTTTAATGCGTTAAGATTTAACGCCAATGTTTCATGTATCCTTGGCTCATACATGTGCGACTGTTGTGAATCGCACTCCATCATTATTACAAGCACCAGCAGGATTTATCACAGCAGAAAAATTAAACGAAGTAGAATTTACTACTTATCCATTACATATGTATAAATATATAAATAAAAATAGGGTAAACCGCGGGGATACTTTTTAAGTATTTACCGCAGTCTTTTAGATTATTTCGCTAAACGAGTGTTCTTATCTTGTCTTAGAAAAAAAATGATGATATGGTTATTCTTTAATAATGCAGTTCCATGTTGAAAGGAATGAACATCATTGTCTGAAAAAATTCGACAACAAGAAGAAGATTATTTGAAATCAACGTATCATCAGTTGCAGAAAACACAGAAAACACTTAGTGAGTGGTTAAATGAAACAAAGCAATCTGGTCAAACGATGATGAGCAAAATTACAGAAGACATTAAACTAAATGTAGATGGCATATCTGATAAGTTAGATAGTTTTTCGCAAATAGAAATGAAAAATCGTGAAATTGATCAGTATAATATCAAAATTAGAAATGGTGAAGTCACTTTAGATAAAGTTAATCGATTATTAGAAAATCCATATTTTGGAAAAATTAAAGTCGACTTTTTAGATGAAGAAGAGCCAGAGTCTTTTTATATTGGGATGCATGGTTTTTCAGATGCTAGTAATGATAACTTGATTTATGATTGGCGCTCTCCAATAGCTGAATTATTCTATAATAATGAAATAGGCCCTTCATCATATAACGTGAGAGGAAATGCCATTGAAACATCCATTGAAGAACGACGTCAATTTGTCATTGAAAAAGACAAGCTGATTACTTATTTCGATACGATGGTGTCGATTCAAGATGATGTATTGCTCGATGCTTTAGCAAAAGATGATACCAAAAAAATGCGGGACATCACAGCGACAATTCAAAAAGAACAAAATGTGATTATTCGTGACACAAGTACGCCTTATATGTTAGTCAATGGAGTGGCAGGTAGTGGGAAAACATCAGCTATTATGCAACGAATCGCGTACTTACTATATAATATGCAAGATGACATTACCTCTGATGATGTGTTGATACTGTCTCCAAACAAAGCGTTTATTCAATATGTGTCAGACGTATTGCCATCATTAGGAGAAAAAAATCCACGCAACATGACATTGTTACAATTTGCTCAAAGTTATATGCGTCGACATATTGAGTCAGAAGAAAATTATTTCAAACGAATTTCTAAAGAGAGCGTGTCAAAAGAAACAGAGTACTTAAGAGATGGTCAGTTTATTCATTACATAAAAGATAATGTTTATCGAGAGTTTGATAGTAGTAAATTGTTTGATGATATTACACTACGTGATAAAACGATTATTTCAAAGGAACATATCAAACAATTATTTGATGAAACACCAAACAATAGTCCGCATGTTGACCGAGTACAAGGAGTAAAACAACGCTTGTTAAGTAGTTGGAATCAACGTTTAATCAAACAATCTAGAACTAAAAAAATCCATGACCAAGTCACATCTTTAACAGAAGAGCAACAAGAAAAATACTTTGGGCATTTAATCCAAGATGATTCTGAAAAAAGCTTAACACGTTATGCTGAACAACTTTTAAGAAAGAAATATAAAAAAGTAACACAGCAAATCAATCGTTATCGTTGGCTAAATCAGGAGATTTTATTTAATGAATTATTTAAAGGATTTTCGGGTGTCACATATCAAAGACAAATGGCTCCTATTACGTTAGATGAAGCTATTGCAATATTGACGATTACACATTATTACGTAGAACGACTTACTATGCCAAATATGCGATTTGTCTTAGTGGATGAAGTACAAGACTACACTCCAGCACAGTTACAATTCTTACTGTTGTTGTTTCCAAAAAGTGATTTTACTATGGTGGGGGATGAGAATCAGGCTATTTTTAATACAAACACACCATTTAAAGCAATTGAAGCATTGTTTACCTCTGATGGTAAAGAATTAACGACCTATCAACTATTGACGAGTTATCGTTCGACAGGGGCTATTACGAAAGCATTTAATGAATTATCTTTATCAAAAAATGCAACAATTGTGCCAATCAGACCACAAGGAGACGAACCTGTGCTGATTCAGTATAACGAGTTATCTGATATCAACACAATCGTAACGGATATTTTAACAGAATTGAACGGCGAAACATTAACCATTATTGTTAAAACAGAGGACGAAAAAGAATTACTTGAACGTTGGTTTGACGAGTCATTGAATGTGCAGGTGACAAGTATTAACTTAGCTAAAGGTCTTGAATTTGATAATGTGCTACTCTGGGGTGCGTCAAGTGAGCATTACCATGACATTAGAGATCAAAAAATACTATATACAGCCTTTTCTCGTGCTATGAATCGACTGTATATTGCGTACGATAAAAACATCTCGCCACTTCTATCTTATTTATTTTAATATTAATAGACAGACTACTTATCACCCGATAAACTAGGAGGTAAGTAGTCTTTTTTAGGAGGGAAAACATGGTTGGTTGGGTTTATTTTTTCATTATTATTTTTGCAAATAGTATAGGTGCCGTATCAGGTATGGGTGGAGGAGTGATCATCAAACCATTATTTGATACATTAGGATTTCATGACGTATTAAGTATTTCATTTTACTCAACTGTAGCTGTTTTAAGTATGTCGATCGTCTCAACAATCAGGCAAGCACAAAATGGGATTAAAATAAATTGGTCATTTGCATTATGGCTATCTTTTGGTTCTGTCTTAGGTGGTATATTTGGCAGTCTTGGATTGGACAAATTAGTTGGTATCATGCCTTCTGAAAAGATCGTCTCATTGGTTCAAATCGTCTTGATTGTTGCAACGTTACTCTTTTCATATGCATATAGTAAAAAGCACTGGAGAGGGTACCAGTTAAACAGTACGATTTCTATTCTAGGATGTGGGTTATTTTTAGGAGCGATTGCTAGTTTTCTAGGAATAGGGGGAGGACCTTTAAATGTGGCTCTATTGATGATGCTGTTTCAAGTACCCATTAAAGATGCCACAGTATATTCTATTATTACGATTCTTTTTTCACAATTATCAAAGGTTATCACGATTTCAGTAAGTACCGGATTTTCTCAATTTGATTTAAGTTTACTTATATATATCATTCCAGCTGGTATTATTGGTGGCTTTTTAGGAGCCTATTTAAGTAAAATAGTATCGTCAGAAAAAGTGACGACAATTTATCAATTTGTGATAATTGGAGTTCTTTTTGTCAATTTTTATAATGCGTACAAATTATTCTTATAAGAATTTTAACTTTTGAGGAACAAATGGTCTCTTTTGTCATTTTAAACGCGTTAAATAAAATGTTTTTTTAGATTGTGTGCGTTAGAATAGTCTTTAGTAAGAGTAGAAACAAATACTGGAGGTTATGATAATGTATACAAGTAATGGAAATTATGAAGCATTTGCTCGACCAAAGAAACCAGAAAGAACAGATAAAATTTCAGCTGTTTATTTAGTAGGCTCAGGATTAGCCTCATTATCTGCAGCAGCTTTTTTAATCAGAGATGCTCAATTACCAGGTAATAAAATTACGATTTTAGAAGAGTTACCACTTCCAGGTGGATCTCTTGATGGCATTGATAAAGATCACTATGGTTTTGTTATACGTGGTGGTCGTGAGATGGAAAATCACTTTGAATGTTTATGGGATTTATATCGTTCAGTTCCATCGTTAGAGGTAGAAAATGCCTCAGTATTAGATGAATTTTATTGGTTAAATAAAGAAGACCCCAACTCATCCGAATGTCGCTTGATTCATAGTCAAGGTATTCAATCAGATACGGATGGAAAATTTACATTGACTGAAAAGGGATTAAAAGAAATTATCTCATTGTGTTTAACTAAAGAAGATGACTTACAAGATAAAAGAATTGATGAAGTCTTTTCACAAGAATTTTTTGACTCTAATTTTTGGAAATATTGGTGTACAATGTTTGCCTTTGAAAACTGGCATTCAGCAATGGAAATGCGTCGCTACTTAATGCGTTTTGTGCATCATATTGATGGATTAGCAGATTTTAGTGCATTGAAATTCACAAAATACAATCAGTATGAATCTCTGGTGATGCCATTAGTTGACTATTTAACTGAGCAAGGTGTGACAGTTCAATACAATACAAAAGTTGATAATATCATCGTGAATTGTTCTAACAATCAAAAAATAGCTGAAAAATTAGAATTAATAGTAGACGGTAAAGAACAAACAATCGAGTTAAAAGAAGACGATTTAGTGTTTGTAACAAATGGTTCAATCACTGAAAGTTCAACTTATGGTACACAAACAACACCAGCGCCAATTCCAAGTACAGAAGATCTTGGTGGTAGTTGGAATCTATGGAAAAAATTAGCTGAACAATGTGATGAATTTGGTCACCCAGAAAAATTCTGTGAAAACTTACCAAGTGAAAGCTGGGTTATATCAGCTACAATTACAACATTAGATAAAAAAATAGCACCATATCTTGAAAATATCAGTAAAAGAGATCCTTATTCAGGTCGTGTTGTGACAGGTGGGATTGTCTATTCTGAAGATTCAAATTGGCGTCAAAGTTACACTATTAATCGTCAACCGCACTTTAAAAAACAACCTAAAGATGAATTAGTTATCTGGTTTTACGCATTGTGTTCAAACAAAGATGGAAATTATGTGAAGAAACCAATTACCTCATGTACTGGTGAAGAAATAGCGAAAGAATGGTTGTATCATATCGGGGTACCCGTTGATAAGATTGATGATTTAGCTAAAAATTCTGTTAATGTTATCCCAACTTATATGCCATTTATTACGTCTTACTTTATGCCAAGAGCAAATGGTGATAGACCATTAGTTGTCCCAAATGGTTCTAAAAATCTAGCATTCATTGGAAATTTTGCTGAAACGAAACGAGACACAGTGTTTACAACAGAGTATTCTGTTAGAACAGCGATGGAAGCTGTGTATGAATTAATGGACGTTGATAGAGGCGTACCTGAAGTATTCGCATCAGCATTTGATATTCGAACATTACTTCGTGCAACTTATTATTTAACAGATAAGAAAACTCTCCCTGAAATAAAAGTACCTTGGTTAATGAGTAAGGTTGAAAAACATGAACTGAAAAAAATTCAAGGCACATTTGTTGAAGAGTTATTAAAAGATAATCATTTATTATAATTGAAAAAGCAACTTCAAATGAAACTGGAGTTGCTTTTTATTTTTGTCTTAATTGGTTTAAAATATCTGTGGCTGTTTGGGTATTCATATGGGGAGACTGTCTTAGTTTTTCTGTGACTTGTTCTATTTCATCCCCAGTGGCGCCAACTTGTATAGCTAAAGAGCTTGCATGTAATTTCATATGCCCTTTTTGAATACCATCACTAACCAGTGCTTTTAGTGCGGCAAGGTTTTGAGCAAGACCTACTGAAACAATTATTCTAGCAAGTTCTTCAGACGTTGATATAGACATCATATTTAAATTTGCTTGTGCCATAGGAAGAACCGAAATAGCTCCTCCCACGCTACCAATTGACATCGGTAAAGTCAGTTTCCCAACTAAGTACTCATCTTGCACGTGCCATTCTGTCATACTTTGATACGTACCGTTCTTGCTAGCATATGCATGAGCAGCAGCCGAGACAGCTCGCGGATCGTTTCCTGTTGCAATAACAACAGAATCAATACCATTCATGATGCCTTTATTATGAGTGACAGCACGATATGTATCGAGGTTGGCATATTGAGTGGCTTTTTCAATTCTTTGAGCAATGTTTTTCCCACTAGTTGATTGATTTCCAAGTTTATCAAAAGGAATCGAGCAAGTCGAAGTGACAAGGGATTCGGTGTTATAGTTACTCAAAATAGACATCAGTGCTTCACCACCGACTAAATCAACAATAAGTGGGGTGACCCCTTCAAGAATCGTATTAATAATATTCGCTCCCATAGCTTTTTGGACATCTACTAATAAATACACAGTTAAAAATGTATCATCACCGTTTTCAGATTCAAAAATGTCGCAAGTAATCTCTTTTAACCCGCCACCACGTTTTACGATTGATGGGTGAGCGTTATCTGCGACTTCTTTAATTATATCAACCTGTGACAAAATTAGCTTTTTAGCGTCATTTGGATTCGTTACGCCTGTTAAGATAATTTGCCCGCGTTTCAAATAAGTTTCGATAGATGTTTTAAAACCATTGGGTCTAGCTAATTTAGCAGCATTGCTACAAGCAGCTATAACAGAAGGCTCTTCAACAACCATTGGAATGATTTTTTCTTCACCATCAATCAGAAAATTCAGTGCAACACCTAAAGGAAGTGGAAATTGAGTTAATTGATTTTCAATCAGAGAATTAGCCACGTCATTATCTAAAGGTGAATTGTTTTTAAACAAGCAATAGTCTTTGTCGTCTAGATAATGCTCACTAAGTAAGATAGAGAGTCTTTCATCTCGTGTTTTCTTATAAAACTTATTAAATAAATTCGTCACTAAAATACTCTCCTTGAAATTTAGTTTTTACCGTACAGACGTTGATGATTATCAGTACCTTTAAAGAAAAAGATGCCATTGTCTGTTTTATCTTGATTAAACAAATGATTACCATCTGAATCGATGCTTAATTCTTTGGTAAACATCGTCGTATAGTCTTCGATAGATAAATCCATTCTATTGGTTAATAGTTTTTCATGTTCAGCTGCTAATAAAGAATCTTTAAAACCATCAACTAATTTTCCGGTAAATATTTCTGCTACAGCACCGCTACCGTAACTAAAGAAACCAATGCGATCAGTTGCGGTAAGAGAAGATGACGCATGTTCAATCAAGGACATAAAACTTAAATACAATGAACCAGTGTAAATATTTCCGATATCACGAGAGTAGTTTGTACTATATTGGTAGTTTTCTAGTAATAAGTCTTTGTTTTTTGGTGCCTCTTTCTCCAAAACTGGTAGTAAAGCTTTTTTCCCCATTTTGGTATAAGGTAAATGGAAACAAAAAGCAGAAAAATCTTCTAGTGATAGATTAGTCCGTTTAGAATATTCTACCCATAACTCACTGAAAAAAGAAATATACGCTTCATTTGAGAATTTGCCATCGACAATGGCTGTTTTAGAATAATTTGGTCGCCAAAAATCAAAAATACTTTTTGTCATAGAAACGGATACTTCCTCAATTTCTAAAATACTAGGTGAAGAGCTGATAATCATTGCAATAGCACCAGCTCCTTGTGTGACTTCGCCAGAACTATTTAGTCCATATCGTGAAATATCTGATCCAATTACTAATGCTTTTTTATCTGGATGCAGTTTAACAAAGTCAACAGCCATCATTAAACCGGCTGTCGCACCATAGCATGCCTGTTTTAAATCAACTGATTTTGCAAAAGGATGGATGTCTAGTAGTTGATGAATAAATGAAGCAACTGATTTTGATGCATCGACACCTGTTTCAGTTCCAACAACGATTAAATCTATGTTATTTAAATCATTTTTTGTAAGTAGAGGATAGGCGGCATTTGCAGCCATGCTGACTGTATCTTGACTTATAGGAGGAACAGACATTTTTGATTGTCCAATGCCTATAGTAAATTTATCAGGATCTACCCCACGATAATTTGCTAGTTCTTCTAATTTAATATATGTGTTTGGGGTGTAAAAATTTATTTTATCTATACCAACCATACATTTAACCTACTTTCTTTTAGAATAAGAGTCATTTATAAGTATTCTATCATAGAAAGAGATAAAGAGTGGAACTTCTTCAGTGATTTTAGTAATCTCTTAAAGTATAAAAAAACAGAACTCTTAAAAAGAGTTCTGTTTAGTATATTTTTTAATTAAGCTTCTTCAGGTTTAGCATTAACTAACTCAGGTTCTGCAACGATATCGTTAGCTTCATCTTCAACAGGAGCAGCCATTTCAACTACAGCACAAATTTGTTCTTCTGCATCTGTAATGATTGTAAACTCATCATGTTTAGGAATATCAGCAACTACTAAAGAATCTCCAATTTCTAAATCTTCAATGTTTACTTCAACACGTTCTGGTAATTTATCTGGAGTAGCTGATACAATAACACTATATAAGTTTTGTTCTAGAATACCACCAGATTTAACTCCTTTAGAAGTTCCAACAAGTGATAATTCAGCTTCTACTTCAGTTTCTTGAGACATATCTACTGCTAAGAATTCTACGTGAATCCATGATTTAGTGAATGTATCTAATTCATAAGTATGTAATAATGTACTAATTTTTTTACCGTCTAACTCTAATACATAAACAGCATTTAATCCATTTTCACGAATATCTTTTTCAAGTTGACGGGCATCAACAGAAATTGATAGATTTTGTATACCGTTACCATTTACAGCTCCAGGTACACGTCCTTCTTCTCTAAGTTTTCTGCGGATAGATCTTGGTCTAGTTGCTCTTTCTTCTACTTTTAACACTACTGACATAAATAATTTCCTCCTTTAGAATATAACATCTTAATTAGTTCGTTATTTAGTTCATGTAGACGTAATCGTTGTGATGAGCTAATCGATTAATCTAGGTGATATTGATAAGTGTGTTAAATTTATCAATAACGAACAATAAGATTATATTATACCTTTTGAGGCAATCTTAATAATTAAATACTAATTAATAAGTTAAATATGGTGACTAAGGACTTAAGCAATCCATATATTGCCTGCTCATCATGGTTTTAAACCACACTATAATATAAGCTTATGAACTAACCATACGACGAAAAGAAGAAAAGGTCAAGTGATATAGTTTTAAACAAAAAAACAAACTCCATGAGTTTGTTTTTTTGTTATGATAAAGAACTAAATAAATATTCTCTTACTAATTGTTCAGTAGCGTCAATAGAATCTTTATGGGTTCTTTCATAAGCATGACTTGACTCTATACCTGCTCCAATTAGCCCGTGTTTAACATCTGCTCCAGCTTTCATTGCAGCAGATGCATCACTACCATAATAAGGATAAATATCTAATTGGTAAGGAATTTTTTTCTCCTTGCACAGTGACACGAAATGATTTCGAAGGTCTACATGATAAGGACCACTAGCATCTTTGACACAGATAGATACGGTGTGTTCATCTGTTTGTTGATCATCTCCCATAGCTCCCATATCAACTGCAACATATTCAACAACTTGAGAATCAATATTTGAATTTCCACCATAACCGATTTCTTCGTTATTTGAAAAGAAGAAATGGGTTGTGTATGGCAAGGTTTGTTTGGTTTCTTTTAGATTGATTAAAAAATTTATTAGAATAGCTGCGCTAACTTTATCATCTAGATGACGAGATTTTATATATCCTGATGGTGTAATAATTGTTCTTGGATCAAAACTAATAAAATCTCCTACTTGAATACCAAGTTGTTCTGTTTCATCTTTTGAAAATACTTTTTCATCAATTCTAACTTCCATATTTTGTTGGTCGCGTTTAGCTGTTCCAGCATCTTTATAAACGTGAACACTAGTTTGATGCATTAAAATCGTACCTGTGTAGTCTCCGTTATTTTGAGTATGAATTGTGCAGTATTCACCTTCAATTGAATTGAAATGAAACCCACCAATTAAGTCCAATTTTAACCTACCATCTGGTTTAACGGCACGAACCATAGCACCTAACGTGTCAATATGAGCAGTAATAAATCGTTGTTTCTCTTGATTTGTTCCAGGAACAGTGATTATTAAACTTCCTTTATTATTAATACAAGGCTTATAACCAGATTTATTTAATAGGTTACTAATAAATGCAATAATTTTTTTAGTATCTCCCGTTGGAGAAGGAATATTGGTTAATTCCTTTGTTAATTCAATAGTATCTTTATACAAATGACTCATCCTTTCTTTTTAATTAAGGGTAGATGAATCATTCATAAAAAGCAATGCTTATTTTTTATAGGATAGATGGTTATGTTTTTGTTGAGAGCGACGATAACTTTTTTCATCCCAAAGCATTAACCATAATAATACAAGTGGGGTCAATATAATTAATGCAACATCTAATCCCATATTACCTAAAATAACACCAATAATTAAGACAATTAAAATTAGAGCATATCTTCTGATAGCAAACATAAAACCACTCCTTAAACTATTTGATAGAACATATGTTCTTATCTTTGAATATATTATACAAACATCCGTTCCCTTTGTAAAGAAAAAAATAAAGCATAGTGTTATGCTTTATTAAATATGATTTCTATAAAGTCCAACCACTTTACCTAAAATAGCGACACTGTTTAAGATAATTGGTTCTAATGTATCATTTTCCGGTTGTAATCTAATATGATTTTTTTCTTTAAAAAACCTTTTACATGTTGCTTCATTTTCATCTGTCATAGCAATAACAATTTCACCATTAATAGCAGATGACTGTTTTCTTACAATGACATGATCACCATCAAATATCCCAGCATTTATCATACTATCTCCACGAATGGTTAACATGAATAAACTGTTTTGTTCATATTTTAAGTCAGGAGGTAATGGGAAAAAATCTGATGCTTCTTCAACAGCTAAGATTGGCTCACCTGCAGTTACAACACCAAGCATTGGAATAAAAGGAGAGTTAACGCCAATCATTTTTAACCCTTCATTTGTTAATTCGATTGCTCTGGGCTTAGTTGGATCACGAGTAATCAATCCTTTTTTTTCCAAACGTGATAAGTGACCATGAACAGTAGACGTTGATGAAAGGTTAACAGCTGTTCCAATTTCTCTTACAGTTGGAGGATACCCTTTTTTTTCAACTTGTTCATGAATATATTTTAAAACGTCTAATTGCCTAGAAGAACGTTTAGTTGACATGATGATACCTCATTTCCTTTTTTTTGAGTGTAACATAATTTTTTCTTAAAATCAAACGCATGTTCGTACGTTTGAACGATATATAATTGTTTTTTTATCTTTTTTAAGCTACTATTTAGGTAGTACTTTAAGGAGGTCGTGACTTATGTTAAGTGAAAAAAAATTAGCAAGAATTAATGAGCTAGCAAAGAAAGCAAAAACAACTGAGGGACTAACTGACGTTGAAAAAAAAGAACAACAATTATTGAGGGAAGAATATTTACATAGTTTTAGAAAAGGTATGAGAAATCACATTGAGGGAATGAAAGTAGTCGATGAAGAGGGGACAGATGTTACTCCTGAGAAATTAAAACAAATCCAAAAAGAAAAAGGATTACATGATCGATAAAATTGCATGTGTTATTTCTATAAAAACGCTTGTAAAATAATATTATTAGATGTAAAATACAATAAAGGTAAAAAAAACCTAAATAGGAGGGCGTTATATGTTATTTGATCAAATTGATCAACTAGGTGTGAATGCAATTCGTACCCTTAGTTTAGACATGGTTCAACAAGCAAATTCAGGACATCCAGGATTACCCATGGGGGCAGCTCCAATGGCTTATACTCTTTGGACAAAATTTTTAAAGGTCAATCCTAAAACATCAAGACAATGGGTAGACCGTGATCGTTTTGTGTTATCGGCAGGACATGGTTCTGCAATGCTTTATAGTTTACTTCATTTGTCAGGTTATAACTTACCAATGGAGGAATTAAAAAAATTCCGTCAATGGGATAGTTTGACACCAGGACATCCTGAAGTTCATCATACAGATGGGGTAGAAGCAACAACTGGTCCATTAGGTCAAGGAATTGCGATGAGTGTTGGATTTGCGATGGCAGAAGCGCACCTCGCTGCAACATATAACAAAGATCAATTTAATATCGTTGACCATTACACGTATGCTTTATGTGGTGATGGTGATTTAATGGAAGGTATTTCTCAAGAAGCAATCAGTTTAGCTGGTCATTTAAAACTTGGTAAATTAATTGTGTTATATGATTCAAATGGTATTTCATTAGACGGACCATTAGATAAGTCATTTACGGAAGACGTTAAAGGTCGTGTTGAATCATCAGGATGGCAACACATTTTAGTCAAAGATGGCAATGATTTAGAAGAAATTGCGAATGCTATTGAATCCGCACAAAAAGAAACTACAAAACCAACCATGATTGAAGTCAAAACAGTGATTGGGTTTGGTGCTGAAAACGAAGGGACAAACAAAGTTCATGGTGCACCACTTGGAGCTGAAGGTGTGGCGTTTGCTAAAAAATCTTACGGTTGGGATTACCCAGCATTTACTGTACCAGAAGAAGTCGCAACACGTTTCCACGCTGATATGGTAGAAAAAGGTGAAAAAGCAGAAGCAGAGTGGCAAAAACAATTTGCTGATTATAAAGCTGCTTATCCAGAACTAGCGAAACAATTTGAAGAAGCCTTCAAAGGTGACGTGACAGTTGATTTGGAATCTGTTTTACCAACATATGAACTTGGTGAAAGTGCGGCAAGTCGTGTGACAAGTAAAGAAGCCATTCAAGTCTTATCTAAAGAAATCCCATCATTCTGGGGAGGATCTGCCGATTTATCATCATCAAATAATACCATGGTGGCAGCTGAAAAAGATTTTGAACCAGGACAATATGAAGGCCGTAATATTTGGTTTGGGGTTCGTGAATTTGGTATGGCAGCAGCAATGAATGGGATTGCTTTGCATGGTGGAACACGTGTCTATGGTGGAACATTCTTTGTATTCGTTGATTACCTACGTCCAGCGTTACGTTTATCAGCGATTCAAAAAGCCCCTGTCACATTTGTGTTAACACATGATTCGATTGCGGTTGGTGAAGATGGTCCAACGCATGAGCCAATCGAACAGTTATCAAGCTTACGTGGGATACCAAATGTAAACTTAATTCGTCCAGCTGATGGCAATGAAGTATCAGCTGCATGGAAATTGGCCGCAACGTCAACGGAGACACCAACTGTTTTAGCTTTATCAAGACAAAACTTACCTGTTCTTGAAGGAACAAAAGAAAAAGCCTATGAAGGCGTGGGACGTGGAGCATACGTATTATCTCCATCAAAACGTGACACACCAGACGGAATCTTAATCGCGACTGGATCAGAAGTTAAATTGGCAATGGATGCTCAAAAAGCGTTGTATGAAAAAGAAGGCGTGGATGTGTCAGTCGTTTCAATGCCATCGACTACTTTATTTGACGCACAAGATACAGCTTATAAAGAAAGTGTGTTACCTTCATCAGTGAGCAAGCGTGTATCAATCGAAATGGGTGCAACATTTGGTTGGGAACGTTATGTTGGCTTGTCTGGAAAAACGATGGGCATTGATCGATTTGGTGCCAGTGCACCTGGCAATAAAGTGATTGAAGAATACGGATTTACAGTAGAAAATGTTGTAAAAACATTTAATTCTTTATAATAAAAAAACCCGGTAGTTTTTAAACTTTCGGGTTTTTTTGTTTATTATGATATAATTTATAATTAGTTAGTGGTGTGAATAGATAGTGTTGTATAATAGTAAAAAATAAAAAAAGCGCCACAAAAGTTGATTAAGGACTAAGCCTTATTTTAACTCGCTATATTGTTTTGAATGCTTCCAAAAAACATACTAAGGTTCCTTTCAATGCATACACGTTTTAGAACTATGAAACTAATCATTATTTATAAAAATCTATGTCAATGTTACTTTGTTGACATAGATTTTTATTTTATTTATTCAAAGATTTGTTCATGCCCATAAAAATGGCTTGCGCTAGACCCATTGCACAAAATAGTGTTGCGACGATAAAGGCAATATTGTAACCATGTAAAGTAGCAGATAACACATCTGATTTGTAAGTAATAGGAGAACTTAACAGAAGTGATTTATGCGGCATATCTTTTAGGGTTGCTTGAGATAGGAAACTAATTAAGATGGCTGTCCCAATAGAGCTGAATAATTGTTTTGCTGTATTATTTGCAGCGGAACCATGACTAATGAGAGTATCAGGTAGTGAATTCATACCAGCTGTGGTTATTGGCATCATAACCATACTGACACCTAGCATTCTGACGCCGTAAATAATGGTGATAAAATGCATAGGTGTTTTTTCATTTAGTGTACATAAACAAGCAGTCCCAATTGTTAGTAAACTCATTCCGATAATTGATAAATATTTTTCTCCATACTTATCAAATAATTTACCAGTAATGGGCATCATAATGCCTAAGATTAAAGCACCTGGAAATAACACTAATCCAGAATGAAATGGATTATACCCACGAACATTTTGGATATAGAGAGGGAGTACCATTTCAGCACCAACCATAGCCATATTCACAATACCACTTAAAATGGTTGTATTAATAAATAATTTTGATTTAAAGACCTCCATACGCAAAAAAGGGTTACTGATTTTAAGTTGTCTTTTGCAGAAAATCACCACAAGGGCAGTCCCTAAAATAAGTAATAAAAGAACAAGAGGATCTGTCCAGCCATGATCTCCGACAAGAGAAAACCCATAAAGTAAACTACCAAAACCAAGAGTGGATAGGATAGGTGAAGGAATATCTATTTTTGAAGGATGCAAGGGAAGCACATTCTGCATAAAAATAATAGATAGAACGATAACAAAAAGAATGATGGGGATAAGTAAGCCAAATAAGTAACGCCAGTTGAAAGTATCGATAACCCAACCAGAAAGCGTTGGACCAATAGCTGGAGCAAGACCGATAACAATCCCTGCAATACCTAGTGCTTTACCACGCTCATTTTCAGGATAGATGCTTAACATAATGGTTTGTAAAAGAGGAAGTGAGATACCAACTCCCATAGCTTGAATGATTCGACCAAATAATAAGAGGTTAAAAGAAGTTGAGACAAAGCAAATAATGGTTCCTATTAAAAAAAGAGTAATCGCCCCAATGTATAATTTTTTAGTGGGAACATTATTCATAAAATAAGCACTAACTGGAATCATTATACCATTGACTAATAAAAATCCGGTTGTCAGCCATTGAATCGTTGAGGTTGAGACAGAAAATTGGCGCATTAAATCAGGATAAGCAGTTGTTAGAAGCATTTGGTTTAAAACAGTGCAAAAACTTCCAATAATAATTGTAATGACTAATATATTACGATGTTTGAGTTTGACAATTGGTTGTTCCATAAAAATCCCTCCTTAAATCATATGATGTGATATTACGCTACTTTTTTGAAAAACTAATGAAAATGTTTATGATTTATTGTCATTTTTCGTAGAATATCTTATTTTGTCATGTTGACCAGTTGCCGTAGGATAAAAAACTAAGAAGATTTGTAAAAATAACATTATTTTTTCTTTTGTGTGAGGCAAACTGATATTATGACAAAATTGGATGAAAGTAGATGATGGATAATGAATCAAAAGGAATTAGAACAATTGGTGATAAAAAATAAATCATATTGTAGTGAAGGTCAAAACGCTCATTATATCCCAGCTCTAGCAAAAGTGAATCCCAACCAGCTAGGGATAACTTTGTATAATATAAAAACAAGGGATATGTTATCAGTAGGTGATTCTTCTGTTAAATTTGCTATTGAGAGTATCTCAAAAGTGCCAGCATTATTGTTAGCCATTGAGGACAATGGTTTGTCTAATGTATTAAACCATATAAACACTGAAGCCACTGGTTTTTCTTTTAATTCACCTCTTAATATGGAAATAAATCACGATAAACACCCACTTAATCCTTTTGTTAATATAGGGGCTATTGAAACAACATCGTTAATTCAGGGAAGTTCTCCTGATGACTGTTATAGTAGATTGCTAAGCTTTATTAAAGAAATCTGTCATGATAATACCATTTCTTTAAATGAGGAAATCTATCAGTCAGAGGCAAAAACTGGAGATATTAATCGTTCACTAGCTTATTATTTAAAAGGGAATAATATGCTCTCAAAAGAGGTTGAAGGCGTATTGGAAGTTTATTTTAAGCAGTGTTCTTTGAATGTAACTACTGAAAATATCGCCATGATGGCAAGTGTTTTAGCCAATAAAGGAATTAAACCATGGGATAATAAGCGACTTATCTCAGAGGAATCTGCCACACTGGTTAAATCTGTTATGACAACTGCTGGATTGTATGATGAGTCGGGTGAGTTTTCTGCACATGTTGGTATACCAGGTAAGAGTGGTGTTGGTGGGGGATTGATGGGTGTCTCGCCCAATCAATTTGGGATTGGAGTATTCAGTCCGCCACTAGATAAGTCAGGAAATAGTTTGGCAGGGGTGAGATTATTAAAAGACGTAGTAACTAAATTACATATAAATATCTTTGATTAAGAAACTAAAATCATATTAACGTATCCAAAGTGGTTAAAAAATTAATTTGAAAATGTTTTTATGAGACAAAACTATAATTTGTTTAGATAAAACTATAATTTGTTTCTTAAAAAAATGAGACCTCAGTATTATACTGTATCTATAAGTTATGAGGGAGGGAAACAAATGGGCAATAAATTAAAAAAAACATGGTCTGACATTGTTCGATATAAGGCCTTAATTTTGATGGCTTTACCAGGCATGATTTGGTTTATTTTTTTCTTCTATATTCCAGTAATGGCTAATGTGGTTGCCTTTAAAGATTTTAGAATATCTCCAGATGGTTTTTTTGCTAGTTTAAAACAGAGTCCTTGGGTTGGGTTTGAAAATTTCAAATTTTTATTTGCCTCAAGTGATGCGTGGTTAATTACTAGAAATACATTGGTTTATAATATTGTATTTTTAGCATTTAATTTGTTTTTTGCTATAGCGTTTGCCATTATCATGAGTGAGTTGAGAAATAAACGAGCAGTAAAAGTTTATCATACGATGTCTTTACTGCCGTATTTCTTGTCTTGGGTAGTTATTTCCTATTTTGTATACGCATTCTTAAGTCCAGATAAAGGTATCATTAATCATTTGTTATTATCAAATGGAAAAACATCAATTAATTGGTATGCTGATCCAAAATGGTGGCCATTAATTTTTGTTATCTTAAATGTATGGAAGAGTCTGGGATACAACAGTATTATCTACTATGCATCAGTTATGGGGATTGATCCAACATATTATGAAGCAGCAATGGTGGACGGTGCAAGCAAGTGGCAACAAATCAAAAATGTGACCATTCCACAAATTATCCCAATGATGAGTGTGTTATTAATTTTAAACATTGGAGGTATCTTTAGAGCAGACTTTGGAATGTTCTATTCTGTTCCAATGAATTCTGGTGCATTGTATCAAGTGACATCTGTGCTGGATACTTATATTTACAATGGTATGACGGCAACAGGGGACATTGGGATGTCAGCTGCGGCAAGTTTATATCAATCAGTTGTAGGAAGTATCTTATTATTAGGGACTAATGCAATTGTTAGAAAATTAGATCCAGATGCAGCATTATTCTAATGGAGGTGAGTAATATTGAGAGAAAAAAAGAAAGTTAAGAAGGTTGAAATACGTGCTTTTAGTCCAAAAGTGGATTTGTTTTTCAGTATCTTAATCGCGTTATTTGCTATTTCTTGTTTAATCCCATTTATTTTTGTCATTATTATTTCACTGACAGGTGAATCGGCATTAACAGCAAATGGATATAGCTTTTTCCCAAAAGAGTGGTCATTTGAAGCATACAAATATATTTTTTCTGGAAACATGTCAGCTAAAATTGTACGCTCATTTGGAGTGACTATTTTCGTCACAGTTGTGGGAACAATTGTAAATGCTACCATAACTAGTTTATACGCTTATGCGATTTCTAGAAATAATTTTCCATTTAAACGATTTTTTACACTGTTTGCTTTAATTACGATGTTATTTGTACCTGGTATGGTGGCAAATTACTTAGTGATGAGTAACTTACTTCAATTAAAAGATACGATATGGGCATTGATTTTACCGTTAGCCCTTGGACCATTTAATATTTTGGTTATGCGGACTTTCTTTAGAAAAAATGTTCCAGATAGTATTATCGAATCAGCTAGAATTGATGGCGCGAGTGAATTAAAGATTTTTGTTCGTATTGTATTACCACTTGCAGTACCAGGTATTGCAACGATTAGTTTATTTGCAGCCCTTGGGTATTGGAATGACTGGTTTAATGCGTTACTTTATATACAAAATGACAACTTAATTCCATTACAGTATTTATTAATGAAGATTCAAAATAACTTAGACTATCTAGCACAAAATGCAGGAATGAGTGCTCAAGTATCAGGAGGTCTAGCAGCCTTACCAAGCGAGTCAGCTCGTATGGCGATTGTCGTGATTTCAACATTACCTATAGCAATAACCTACCCGTTTTTCCAAAAATATTTTGTTGGCGGATTAACAATTGGTGGAGTAAAAGAATAACTATTTAGGAGGAATTATTAGTGAAACATGTAAAGAAATTTTTATTTGCGTCGACTGCGATTGTGGCAACCCTTGCGTTAACAGCTTGTGGTGGAGATAAAAAAGCAGATGATAAAAAAAGTAGCGGAAAAGATGGTGATGTCACCACTTTATTGATGTATCAAATTGGCGATAAACCAGAAAATTATGATGAGTTGATGTCAATTGCTAATAAGCAAATTGAAGAAGCCATTAATGTAAAAGTTGATTTACAATATATTGGTTGGGGTGATTGGGACAAGAAAATGAGTACCATCATTGCTTCAGGCGAAAACTATGACATCTCTTTTGCTTCAAATTATGTGGCAAATGCGCAAAAAGGTGCTTATGCTGATTTAACTGAATTAGCTCCTAAATATGCTAAAGATGCTTATGAGCAACTGGATGAAGCTTATATTAAAGGAAATACAATTGATGGAAAATTATATGCTTTTCCAGTGAATGGGAATGTGTATGGTCAACAAGTTCTAACATTTAATAAAGAGTATTTAGATAAATACAATTTAAACATTGATGATATTAAATCATATGCAGATGCTGAAAAAGTATTAAAAGAATTTCATGAGAAAGAACCTAGTATAGCGCCATTTGCTATTGGACAATCATTCCAATTATCAGGAGATTATGATTACCCATTAGGAAAAGAATACCCATTTGCTGTGAAAAATGATAGTAAAGATGGTATCAAAATTATTAATCAATATGACGATCCAGACTTTGTGTCTAACTTAGAATTAATGCATAAATGGTATGAAGACAAATTGATTCCAACAGATGCATCAACAAACACAACGGGTTATCCTTTAGAAGGTAATACTTGGTTTATGCGTGAAGAAACACAAGGACCAATGGATTATGGTGATACAATTTTAAGTAATGCTGCTGGTCATCCATTAGTGTCAAAAGCAATTACTAAGCCATTAAAAACAACAGCACAAGCTCAAATGGCAAACTTTGCTGTATCAAACGTTTCTAAAAATAAAGAAAAATCAGTCGAATTTTTAGGATTATTAAACAGTGATCCAACTTTATTAAATGGATTAGTTTGGGGTGTTGAAGGCAAAGCGTGGGAAAAAGTTGGTGACAATCGTATTAAATTATTAGACGGTTATAAACCAAATATGCATATGGCCGCTTGGAATACAGGGAACAACATGATTTTATACACACAAGATACATTACCAGAAGAAAAAATTAAAGAACGTGATGAAAGCATCAAAAATGCAGAAGTGTCACCAATCTTAGGATTTAACTTTAATACAGCTCCTGTAAAAACTGAAATTACTAACATTGCAAACGTCATGAATCGTTATAAAGCAAGTCTAAATACCGGAACAGTTGATCCAAAAGAAACATTACCGAAATTAAATAAGGATTTGGAAACGGCAGGATGGGATAAAGTACAAAAAGAAATGCAATCTCAATTGGATGACTTTTTAAAGACAAGTAAATAATAGAGAAAGACTGAAACGAGCAAAAGTGTTTCAGTCTTTTCACATTATTATCATTGAATAGGTATTAAATAATGGTATGATATAAAAAAATAGAAGAGGTGAAAGTGATGATTGACAAAGGATTTAAAGGTGTATGGTTAATAGTTAAATTAAATTTATTATTTGTTCTATTTAGTTTATGTGGACTAGTTGTGTTTGGTGTAGGTCCAGCACTTCAAATGATGAATGATTTATTTGTTGAATCTGAATTTGATTACAAAGAAATAACGTTTCATAAAGCGTGGGAATCATTTAAAGGTCATTTTGTTCGGAGTAATCAATTATTTTGGTTATACAATGGCTGTTTAGCTATTTTATTTTATAATTTATACCTATCTGTCCAGCTTAAGGGATTGTTATGGCTAATCATCGACTTTTTATTATTAACCATGAGCTTACTCATTTTCGTGTCTTATCAATATGTATTAGTGTATGAATCAGAGTATGAGTTACCGATATTACAGTTAATTAAATTATCGTGTATTAGTGTCTTTTTAAGTTTTTCTTCTTTTTTAAAATTATTAATTGGGATTGCTATTATTTTAGGATTTAGTTGGGGGATGAAAGGTTTATTGCTTTTTGCTACATTTGCACTGTGGACAGCATGGAATAATATTGCAACAAAACATAACCGAGAGTTTGTTGAAAAAAGGTTAGTGGGAAATGAAAGCTAAATTACATCGTTTATTTTCAAAAAATATTTTAATGAATCAATTAATGACAATTTATAGTTTGCTATTAGTAGGGTCAATTGGGATTATTTTAATAGGTTATACGATTTTAACAGTTAATTTTACTAGGGATGATTCCAAAAAAGTATTAGATACAGTCTCTAGAGAATTAACAGCATCTATTCAAGTGAAAGATGCAACGTTGTCTGGGATTTTATGGGATATTGCGTTAACACCAAATCAATTTGATAATTTAAATCAATTTATGACGTTACCCATTAGTGAATACGTAGAATATTCATTGGATAACTGGCGTGAAACGAATAATAATGATTTTTTCCCAAATGTGTTAAATAATTTGTTTTATAGTTTTCCATCAATTCAAACAATCGACATCGTGTGGGATGGAAGAGAGGATTATTTACATGCTGATACTAGAAAAACAAATGGTGTGTTTTTACAAGGGAAACCGGTAATATCAAAGGACTTCACTTTATCACGACCAATTCCTATACCAAATACACGTGAGATGGTGGGGCATATTTATGTGACGTTTGATGACATGTTTTTATCAAAAGACTTAGCCAATGATTATGCTGTTAAGACATTTGTATTTGATACTGGGCATCAAGTGGTGTATGAACATGGAACATCACTGAATGATAAAAAAATTAATCAGATAGTAGAAAATTTTCAAAAAACAGGTGACCTGGATAGAACAACATTACAAAAAGAAGCAGTCTTTAATGATGAGGTAGTTAAGGGCTTGACTGTGTTAACTATTTTAGATAAATCAAACGTGACGAAAGATATATTACACTCGCTAATTCCTGTATGGGGAGTGGGATTATTTGTCATTGCTTTTTTATTAGTCAGTTTAAAAAGGGTCTTTAGTAACTATGCTAAAAAAGTAAACAGTATTGTATCAGTTACTAAAGAAGTCAGTCAAGGAAATTTATCGGCACAAATTGATACAACAGATATGAAAATGGAATTATGTGATTTATCAGATGCGGTGAATGATATGATTGTGAGTTTAAATCAATATATTCAAGATGTGTATGTTTTAGAGGTTAAACAGCGTGATGCTCATTTACGCGCGTTACAGTCACAAATTAATCCTCATTTTATGTATAATACATTAGAATATATTCGCATGTATGCAATTAGCAAGGATCAAATGGAGTTGGCGGATGTTGTTTTTGCTTTTTCATCGTTGTTACGAAATAATATCGATCAAGCTAAAACCATTGATTTAGAATCAGAATTAAGTTTTTGTGAAAAATACGTGTACTTGTACCAAATGCGGTTTCCAGACAGTGTTGCGTATCATTTTATTATTGATGAATCACTCAAAAATTTTACGATTCCAAAATTTATGATTCAACCCTTGATTGAAAATTATTTTATTCATGGAATGGATCACTCGCGTATTGATAATGCTATTAGTGTCAAAGCAACGACACATGACTCTTATGTTGAAATTTTAGTGGAAGATAATGGAAAAGGGATCACAACAGAAAAATTAAAAGAAGTCACAGAAAAACTAGAAGGTAGTGATACATTATTATCTGGATCAATTGGACTGGAGAATGTGTATCAGCGTATGCAAAACTACTTTTCAAATGGCGTTGAATTAGTAATTGAATCACAAATTGGTGTGGGAACTAAAATACAAATCATTATTTATCAACCGAAGGATGTGAGTGTGGATGTATAGCGTTTTGTTAGTTGATGATGAGTACATGATTTTAGAGGGGTTAAAAAAAATCATCCCATGGAATGACTTAGGATTTGAAGTGGTTTCTACTTGTCGTAGAACAGAGGATGCGATTTGTTATCTGGAGAATCATTCTGTTGATTTAGTGATTACCGATGTTAATATGCCTGAAAAGTCAGGGATTGATTTGATCCGTTACATGAAAGAAACAGGCATGACCCCAGAAATACTGATTTTATCTGGCTATCAAGAATTTATGTATGTAAAGCAAGGACTCGAGCTTGGCATTAAAGGCTATTTGTTAAAGCCGGTGGACAAAAATGAACTAACTGAAAAAGTAATGATGATAAAAGAAGAGTTAAATCATGATAGACAAGAAAAACAAAAAGAACGTTTATATAACGAAATGCTATTAATTAGATGGTTAAATGATGAGTTAAATGAATCAGAATACCATAATTTTATTCAGCATTTTGATGTAGAGAAACTTGATGATTATGCTGTTATTATCTGTGCCAATGACGTTTATACGGATACTATAAGGCAATATAGTTTGGCGATGGGACAAAAATTATGTGTAATTCAAGAAAACGAAGACACGTTTTATACGATTATTGTGTATCATGGCTCTAAAAAGGGATTATCAACTTTTTTATTACAGATGGATCAGACAATAGAAGAAGATTATCAATTAAGTGTGGGTGAATTGGTACAGGAGTGGGAAAATGTTTATGAAAGTTATGAACAGGCGTTAGCTATGATGACTTTTTCTGTGTTTTATGATAATAAACAAATTTTGAGTAACTCATCAACAAACGTGTTGAATCTACTTGATGATGAGACATTCGAGTTTATGTCTTTTAATAAAGCATTAATGGTTGGTGACATGAATGAGACGATTACCAAATTAAAAGGGATATTCTCTCAAATGCGACAACTTGCTTTTCTACCTGATAACGTCCGTCATGTCACGTTTTTATTATTTACGGATATTTATCGCCGCTTCCCTTCATTAAGTGTAGCGATTTATAATGAAACATTAGAAAAAATAAAGCAATCTCATAATATTAAAGAGTTAGAAGATTGGCTGATTTATTTACTTGAACTAACTGAAAGTATGGATGAGAATATGCAACGTTACTCAGAACTAGTTCAAAAGAGTATGGATATTATCGATAAAGAGTACAAGAAGGATTTGACTCTTAAGCGACTATCTGAAGAACTTCATGTTAATTCAGTTTATTTGGGCCAACTTGTTAAAAAAGAAACCGGACGTAGTTTTGCTCAGGTGTTAAACCAATTACGTATTGAAAAAGCTCAGGATATGTTATTGCATACTGATTTAACAATTAATGAGATATCCTTTGAAATTGGGTATAATAATATGACGTATTTTTTAAAAATGTTTCGTAAATTAAATGGTATGACGCCAAAAGAATTTAGAGAAAAATATAAAAAATAACACATAATAAAAGTAGAATTAAGAAAATAGTACACGAAAAGTGGTGAGCTGATGGAAAAGCAAATGTTTCGATTACTAAATTCGACAAACCAACAATTATTAACTATATTGGAACTGATTTCTGAAAATAAACGATGGTATACAACAAAAGAGATTGGATTACATATCAATGTTACTGAAAGAACAGCTCAAAGGTATATACACCAAATACGTGAATTGACGGTAGCATTTAATGATTACTCAACAAAAAATGTCATGATTTATTTTGAAAAATATCGTGGCATTTATCTAGAGAGTGAGTCTGGATATATTGAATTAAAGAATTATATTTTTGAGCAGGACGAGACCATTCAACTTTTAAAGCACCTTATTGTAGAAGATGGTGTAATAATTGATCAATACGTAGTAGACTATTATATTAGCGTTAATTCTGTTAAATCATCGCTTAAAAAAATTAAAGTTTTGTTTGAATTGTATGACTTGACTCTGTCTAGACAAACATACGCTATTATTGGCAATGAAAAACAAATCAGATTAATTATTTATATTATGATGTGGACATTATATAAAGGAATGAAGTGGCCATTTGAAACAATTAATGAGCATATTATGTATCAAACGGTTGATTTGTTTTCTGAAACGAATCACTTAACTTTTTCTGTTATTCAGAGAAAACAATTAGCTTACGTGCTATCAACAAATTTAATTCGTCTTAGAAAAAAACATTTTATAGAGATGGAAGAAGATTGGCGAAATTATGTTAATATGGATGTTTTACTTGAAAAATTATCCTTTTTGAAAAATTTAATGCAAGAATTTAATATTTATTCTGAGTCAGAAGTTTATTTTTATGCTGTTGTCTCACAAATTAAAACCAAATTTTACGAGTCTTCCATTTTTAAAGAGGAAATATTGTCTTATCATAAACGTCAACAATCAGACGTTTATTTGGCTACACAACAATTTATGGAATTGTTTCAAAAAACGTTTAGTAAGATACCGACTGATTTACTAGATCGTTTTTTTATTACCAGTTTTTGTGCACACATGTTTTCACGGTTATTTAAACGAGTTCATGTTGACGTGGATGGTCATTATGTTATTAATGAAATAAATGATCGGTATCCAGTTTTAAAACGTAAGATGTTAGAGATGATTCATCAGTTATATAAAGACACAGGAAATGATTTATTTCTGATGAAAGACTTTTTGTTACAAAAATATATTTTACTTTTTTCATCAGTTAAGCCATTAACATATTATGAATCAGAAATTACAATTTATCTCGATACAGATTTGCCCTATTTTGTAATACGAGATATAGAAGAAAGAATTATGCATCGTTATAAGTATGATTATCATATAGTATTCAAGACACTTAATGAAACAAAACGAATAGATTTGGTTTTAACTAATATTCCAAATACTTTAGAAGAAATGAATCGCTATTCTCCACATGTCCAATTATTTGATTATCCAATTAAAGAACGTGATTTAATAGACATTGGAAAAAAATTACAACTTTTGGTACAAGAGAAAAGTGACATGATTCGGCTTTAAGAAATATACGTTTCTTAAAGCCTTTTTTATCGCTTTGTTGTTGTATTCTTAATAAAATATTAAGAGATTTGTAGGGTTATCTTATTTTAATTTGAAACTATCTATTATATACTTTAATTTACAGGTGATTTGAAGTATACTTGATAGTTGAAGAATCATGAGTTACTTGTGATTAAAAGTTTTATTTATAAAAATTGGAGGACGAAAACATGTGTGGATTTGTCGGATATATGAACCAACCAGGTATTGATCCAACAGTCATCAAAAAAATGGCGGATCGTATTGTACATAGAGGACCAGATGATGAAGGATTTTACCAAGATGACGTTATCTCAATGGGATTTAGACGCCTATCAATTATTGATTTAAATCATGGACAACAACCAATGACTAACCAAACCAATACAAAAGTATTAACGTTTAATGGTGAAATATATAATTACGTAGAATTAAGAGAAGAATTACAAGAATTAGGTTACGAATTTAAAACAGAAGTGGATTCTGAAGTATTGATTCATGGCTATGATGCTTGGCAAGAGGGATTATTAGACCGTATTCGTGGAATGTACGCGTTTGTTATTTATGATTCTGAAAACGGTGAAGTCTTTGGAGCACGTGATCACTTTGGTATTAAACCTCTTTACTACTTTAAAAATGAGGATACCTTTATGTGGGGATCAGAAATAAAAGCCTTTTTAGATCACCCATCATTCGTTAAAGAATTAAATGAGGAATTATTACCAATTCATCTAAGTTTTGAATACATTCCAAGTGACGAAACATTATTCAAAAATGTTTATAAAGTTAATCCAGGTCATTATTTCAAATTTAAAAATAACGATTTAGAAGTGAATGAATACTATCACTTCACATTTGAAGAAGAACAAAAAATGACCATGGATGAAGCAAAACGTGACATTATCGATACAGTAGACGAATCAGTGAAAAAACACATGATTGCAGACGTTGAAGTGGGAAGTTTCTTATCAAGTGGGATTGATTCAAGCTACATTTTAAATGAAGCATCACAAGATAGAGATATCCAATCATTTTCATTAGGATTTGACGATAAAAACATCAGTGAATTAGAATGGGCACAAGAATTTGCAAAAGAAATTGACCAAAAAAATACAGCTATCATGATTAATGATGAAGATTTCTTTGGTATTATTCCTAAGGCAATGTATCACATGGATGAGCCTTTATCTAACCCTTCTGCGATTCAATTGTATTTCTTATCAAAAGAAACAAGTAAGCATGTAAAAGTGGCTTTGTCTGGAGAAGGAGCCGATGAATTTTTCGGTGGCTATAATACCTATTTAGAAGCAGGAACATTTAAAAAATATGAAAAGTTTACGACACGAAATATGCGTCAATTGTTCGCTCAAACAGCGAAACGTTTGCCACATTTTCATGGTCGCCGTTTCTTAATTCGTGGGGCACAAGATATCAGTGAACGTTATTATCGTGTGAATTATGTGTTTAACGAAGCAGAAAGAAATGACTTGCTAAAAGATACGCGTTTTAACAAATCTTCATCGTTATATGTAAAAGATTTATTTGATGAAGCAAAAAGCAAAGATGATGTCACTAAAATGCAACATTTTGATATTCATGGATGGTTAGCTTATGATATTTTACATAAAGCAGACCGTATGAGTATGGCTAATTCATTAGAGGTTAGAACACCTTTAGTGGATAAAGAAGTGGCTGAAATTGCAAAGCGTATGCCAACTGATACGCGTGTTGACATGAAAAACGGTGTGACAAAAATTGCTTGGCGTGAAGCTTCTGAAGCTAAATTACCCGATCGCATTGTAAATCGTGAAAAATTAGGATTCCCGTCACCACTTGCTTCATGGTTAAAAGAAGATAAATACCAAGAGATGTTAAAAGACGCATTTAATTCTGATATTGCAAAAGAATTCTTTAATGTCGATTACTTAAATCGTTTATTAGAAGAACAAAAACAAGGAATAGCAAATATGCAAAAAATATTTACTATTTACACATTTATTGTTTGGTACCGAGTTTATTTTATTGAAAATTAATTAGAAGAAGGGAACCGATTATATTGACTCAAAAACAAGATTTTATCCCAGTGTTGTTAGGGGGAGATTTGAATCTGTATGGGATGGCCCGCTCATTTTATGACATTACAAATAAACCAGTCCGGACAATCGCCAGCGCCTCTATTGCACCAACAAAACATACGAAAATATTAGCTATCGAAGTTGTACCAAGTTTTGATACAGATCCAACGTTTATCGAAACCATGAGAGAAGTCGCAAAAGAGTATAAAGATTCTGATGTGCCAGTTATTTTGATGGGAATGGGAGATTGGTATACAGAACTTATCTCAAAACATTTAGAGGAATTATCTGAAACGTTTGTTTGCCCATACATCAATAAAGAGTTAGAAAAACAATTAGTTAATAAGCAAGATTTTTATGATATTTGCGAAAAGTATGATTTACCTTATCCAAAAACGAAAATTATCACTCGTCGTATGGTGGAAAATTCTGAAGCTACACAGCCTTTTGATTTTCCGATTGCGTTAAAACCAGCAAACAGTGTGTCATGGAATGATTTTACCGATCCGATTAAGGAAAAAGTTTATATTATTGACAATATGACAGAATATAATCGTGTTATTCATGGCATCTATGGAGCTGGATACAAAGACAATTTAATCTTACAAGAATTTGTGGAGGGCAATGAAAGTCCAATGCGTGTGTTAAATTGTTATGTTGACAAAAATCATCAAGTAAAAATGATGTGTTTAGGTCATCCATTACTTGAAGACCCGACACCACTTGGTATTGGCAATTACTTAGCTATTATGCCTGATTATAATGAAGCGATTTATAAACAAGTAAAAGACTTTTTAGAAGATATTAAATACACAGGTTTTGCAAACTTTGATTTGAAATATGACATTAAAGACAATACCTTTAAATTCTTTGAAATTAATTTAAGACAAGGAAGAAGTAGTTTCTTTGTAACGCTTAATGGATTAAACTTAGCTGAGTGGGTTGTGAGAGATTATATTTATGATGATTTAAAAGATAGTGATACAGTTTATGCCAACATCCCAGATGATAAGGGGCAACTATGGCTAAATGTACCAATCGATATTTTTGATAAATATGTTCCTGAAACACAATATAAAGATATTGCTAGAGAGATGATAGCCGATAAACGCTATGGTTATACTTTCTATTATGATGGAGATCGTAGTTTAGGTCGTTATTTATTGCTTCAGCGTATGTTTAGGTATTATCGAAAAGCGTTTAAAAAATATGGTAAGTAAGGTGGGATGATATGGAACATTTCTTTACCGTCATTGGAGGTATGGGAACTAAAGCAACAGAATTATATGTCAAGATGGTGAATGATAAAACACCAGCCGAAAAAGACCAAGATTATTTAAATTATGTTTTAGTTAATTATGCCACTATTCCTGATAGAAGTTCTTATATAATGGATAAAGAAAATAATGAAAATCCATTACCATACTTACTTGATGTGATTAAAACATATGATAAGTTATCGCCAGATTTCTTTGTTTTAACCTGTAATACAGCGCATTATTTTTTTGATGAGTTAGAAAAAGCAACAGACAAACCACTTCTTCATATGCCAAAATTGGCTATTTCAAGAGTCAGTGATGCGTATGCAAAAAATGCACGTGTCGGGATTATTGGGACAGAAGGAACGATAAAAAATAAGATTTATGATCCTTTTATTGAAGAAGCTGGTTTCAACGTCGTTCATCCAACAAAAGATATCCAAGATAAAGTGAGTACGTTAATTTTTGATAAAATTAAACACTTAGATCAATTAGATCATGACTTATATCATGAAATACTTGATGATATGTTTAATGAACTAAACTGTGATGTCATAGTGTTAGGTTGTACAGAATTATCTATGATGGAAGACGCTGAAAATCAGATGAATGAGCATGTCATTGATCCACAAAATGTCTTAGCAGAAGAAACAGTGGCACTAGCTTTACAAAATAGAAAATAATAAAAAGATGACCTTGTCTGCGGATGATGTCATCTTTTTTTGTGTAAAACTAGTATATTTTTAAGGGTTGATTTACAATGAGACTAATAAAGAAAGGAATGAGTCTATGAAAACAATAACGAAAGAAAGTTTATTTGAACTAAATAGTTTATCCCAACCTATTTCAGTGGGAAATATCATCTTTTTTATGGAGCATTCGATTAATAAAGAGAGTAATCAATACGAATCTCGTATTTATAGTGTAGATAAACAGACAAAAGAGCGTCGATTATGGAGTGGTGAGGAGACTTCAATTAGTCAGTTGAAAATATCACCAAATAAAAAATGGCTAAGCTATGTGAGTAAAGTTGGCAAAAAACTTCATTTAAAAATCCAATCACTAGATGGAGGTAGTGCCTATAGTTTGATGCAAAAAGATTCTTTTTCGGATTACATTTGGAATGAATCAAGTAGTGCGATTTATTTTGTCCAAACGAAATCAACTGATGAAAAGAAAGAAGAAAAGATTTTAGAGCAACCAAAAAGATGGAATAAATTGATTTATAAACTAGATGGAGCTGGATTATTAGACTTGAACGCGACGTATCAATTAAGTAAGATAATGCTAGCAACGAAAGAAGAAAGCATCCTATTTGAAACTACTGATGAAATCAATTTAACCTATGTTTCTAAAGATGAAAGCTATGTGTTACTTGGACGAGATAAAGAACCACAAGATGAGTGGGATTATGGTAGTACATTGTATAAATATGATTTATCAACAAAATCTCTGATGAATTTAACAGAGTCATTGCCTAAAGGAAGTTTTTATTATGGTAAAATGAATCCTACTGAAGAAGATTTATTATTAGTTGGAAATACCTTTGAATATGGTTTTGTTACCCAAAATAAATTGTATCACTATGACATGAAAAGTGGTTTCTTAACCTGTTTAACTGAAAGCTTAGATGAAGAAGTAGGTGACGCTATTGTTGGAGATTTCCAACAACAAGTAAGAGGAGTCGATATTGACTTTTTAACTTCTGATACTTTTATTTTCCCCGTGACTCATCATGGTAAAATTGTGTTATACAAGGGTGATTTTGATGGTAATTTAAAAAAAATATATGATGAAAAAAATCATCTAACAGATGCGTATTTAACAGGTAGTGAACTGATTGTGACGTATTCAACATTAATAGAGCCATCAGTTTTAGCGACTTTATCTTTAGAAGATGTCACATTAAAAACAGTATACAATCCAAATGAGTTAATTTTAAAAGATATGATATTATCAACACCACAAGAGTTTTGGTACGAATCTGAGGAGGATGTATCCGTTCAGGGATGGTATGTGCCACCTGTATTAAGTGAAAAACAGCATCCAGCCGTTCTATATATTCATGGTGGGCCTCAAGTATGTTATGGTGAAACGTTCTTCCATGAAATGCAATACCATGCGGCAAATGGTTATGGCGTGATTATGTTAAATCCAAGAGGTGGACAAGGTTACGGCCAGGAATTTGTTAGTGCGATATTAGGAGATTATGGCAATAAAGACTATACGGATTTGATGGTAGGGTTAGATGCTGTGTTAACAGAACATCCTGAAATTGATGAGAAAAAATTAGTGGTTGCTGGTGGAAGTTATGGAGGCTTTATGACAAACTGGATTGTTGGCCATTCTAAACGATTTCAAGCGGCAGTGACACAACGTTCTATTTCTAACTGGATTAGTTTTTATGGGACAAGTGATATTGGGGCATTCTTCGTAAAATATCAGTTATTAACTGATTTACCAAATATTTCAGATATGTGGAAGTTATCACCATTAGCTTACGTAGAACATGGGCAAACACCTTTACTTGTTTTACATGGAGAAGACGATTTACGTTGTCCAAAAGAGCAAGGTGAGCAGATGTATACAGCGATGAAACGCTTTAACGTGCCTACTGAAATGGTTGTGTATCCGAAATCGAGTCATGGCTTATCAAGAGGAGGATTACCTCATTTACGTTTAGCTCGTCTGACAGATATTTCATCATGGTTTGATAAGCATTTAAACAATGGAGAGACAATAAAATGAGTGTAAAAGACAAAACATTAGCAATGTTAGAAAATCATCGGGGAGAGTTTTTCTCCGGTGAAAAACTAGCTGAAACATTAGGTGTTTCAAGAAATGCTGTTTGGAAGGCGGTTAAACAATTAGAAACAGAAGGCTATCCAATTAAAGCCGTAAAAAGTAAAGGGTATTCACTAGAAGAAACAAGTGATAAGTTGTCTCTGCAGGGAATGTTACCATTTTTGGATAAGTCGATTGATTCAAGTTTAATTCAAGTTTATGAGTCGATTGATTCAACCAATAATTTAGCAAAAGAGTTAGCTGTGTCAGGAGCTGCAAATGGGACAGTGATTATTGCAAACGAACAAACAAAGGGGCGTGGAAGATATGGGAAAACATTTGAATCGCCAAAAGATTCAGGTATTTATATGAGTATCATACTAAGACCTGAAGAGATGCCGCAAATTGATCCATCTCTTATGACAGCCTATTCAGCGGTTGTTGTCTCAGAAGTGTTAGAACAATTATCCGGTGAAATAATAGGTATAAAATGGGTTAATGATTTGTTTTTAAATGGAAAAAAAGTATGTGGTATCTTAACAGAGGCGGTTAGTAATTTAGAAACTGGACGTTTAGATTGGATTGTAGTCGGTATTGGTATTAATGTATCAACTAAATCTGAGCTATTTTCAAAAAACGTTCAATCTGTTGCAACAGCATTGTTTAACAATAAAAATACGATAAGAAATAAAATTGCTGCTAACGTTATCAATCAATTTTTCTTACAAGCTTCTAACATGATGCAAAAAAGTATGATGCAACAGTATCGTGAAAAATCTATCGTAGTTGGTCAACTGGTTTCCATTGTGTCAGGAGCAGATTCTTATGTTGCTCAAGTGGAAGATATTAAAGATAATGGCTCTTTGATGATTAAATTGTCTAATGGGGAAACAAGAGAGTTGAGATTTGGTGAAGTGTCGTTAAAACTATAATAGTCACCTTTTTTTATTTTTTTAGTTGACTAACCTTTTCTTTTTGTTATAATAAAAAATGAAAAGGGGAGAAATAATGACAAAATTTAAAACATTTGATTTAACAAAAATTGCTTTATTTACTGCTGTGATAGTTGTCTTATCACAAATTAGTATTCCAATGCCATATGGTGTCCCAATGACGTTACAAACATTTATTATTCCATTGGCAGGCGTATTACTTGGAAAAAGATCAGGCACTATGTCCACAATATTATATGTTTTGTTAGGATTAATTGGTTTGCCTGTTTTTGCAGGATTTTCTGGAGGAGCTGCTATTGTATTTGGTCCAACAGGAGGTTTTATTTTAAGTTTTCCCATTATGGCATATATTGCAGGTTGGTTTGCAGAACGTGAGAATATTGTGTTCCTATATATAGGATTATTTTTAGGAGCGATGATTAATTTTTTAGTAGGCTTTATTGTGTTTCATCTTGTAACGGGAAGTAGCTTATCTGTGGCTTTTGCAGCAACAGTGTTACCATTTATTCCAACAACAATTATAAAAGTTATTGTCATTGGATTGGTATCACAAAAATTAAGACCGTTAGTAAAAAATAAAGTATTAGTATAGAAAAAAAGTTGACTAGAAAGCCTTAAAATAGAAAAAAAACCATGAAATCCGTTAATTCCAACGTTGATTTCATGGGTTTTTTATTTTGTTAGTTGAGTGTTTTTATTTAAAAAATCATTTTCTAGTCAGTCTTTTTTGTGTTATTGAGCTGATAGTAGGTAGTTTCCAAAGGCTTCTTTGTCATATCCGGGAGAAATTCTAACACGTTTTAAAGCAAATAAGCCATCATTCTTACTAGCATATCCAGGTTCGGTAGTCAGTGCTAATTTATACCCCACATTTTCTGCTTCTTTTTCAACTCGTTCATCATATCGACCAGCTGGATAACAAACGACTGATGTATTCTGATTTAGAGTAGTATCCATCCAAGTTTTAGAATCTGCTAGCTCTGTATGAATTTGTTCATCACTTAATGTGTTTAAATCCAAATGGCTTACAGTATGACTTTCGATTGAAATAAAGCCACTGTCAATCATTTTTTTCATATCGTCTTCATGAAAATAATATTGATTATCTAGTTTTGAGGTAATGTAATTAATAGTCGCATTCATTTTTAAATCTTCTAATATTGGAAAGCCTTCAGTAAAATTATTTAAGTAACCGTCATCTAAAGTAACCCAAACGATATTTTCTTTTGGTTTTTTATTTTCTGTTAATACAACGTAGGCCTCTTCAGGAGTTAACGTATAATAATCATGTTCTTTCAGCCATTCCATATGTTGTTTAAATTCTTCAGGTGGGAGTTTCAAGGTGTTACCATCATCACTTTTAGTTAAACTATGATACATTAAAATTGGAAAAGAAATAGTTGTATCGCTGGTTATCCAATTAGACGTATCAATGTCACCAGAATGTTTTTTCTTTTCAGATGTCTGAGTTGTTTCTTGGTTTGCTACATCAACTAAACTAGATGATGCGGTTGTTTTAGCAGTCTTTAGTTGATTATGTGGTTGAAATAATTTTACACCCAAAATAATAAGTTCAACAGATAATAGGATAACTAAAAACCATAGTATTTTTTTCTTCATTTGTTGCCTCCTTGTCTTGTCTATAGTATCAAAGCACTCTTTAGATTGGCAAGTATTTGTTGAAAGAATTGAGCTATGTTAAACTGTTTAAGGTGAGTTAAGCAGAATTAATAGATAAAATAGAATGGAAGTGTTTGGGTGAAACAATCTCAATTTAAATGGGAAGAGCAATCATTATCTGAAGAACAACAACAACTTATTGAAGTGTTTAAAGAAAATAAATTTTCTCCAATTATGAGTGAATTATTAGTAAAACGTGGTGTATCAACTTTAGAAGAAGCACAATCTTTTTTGACCCCTACATTAGCAGCTACACATGACCCTTTTTTGTTATACGATATGGACAAAGCCGTTAGTCGTATTCAACAAGCTATCGAACAAGGCGAAAAAATCTTAATATATGGTGATTATGATGCAGATGGTATTACCAGCACAACTGTGTTAAAAGAAGCAATTGAATTGATTGGTGGAGAAGTAGAGTATTATTTACCAGATCGATTTGTTGATGGGTATGGACCTAATATAGAAGTCTATCAATATTATATTAATCAAGGAATTAATTTAATTGTGACAGTCGATAATGGTGTGAGTGGTCATGAAGCGTTAATGTTTGCAAAAGAGCAAGGAGTAGATGTGATTGTCACAGATCATCATGAGTTGCCAGCTGAATTACCTGAAGCGTATGCAATTATTCACCCAAGACATCCGTTGGGAGAGTATCCATTTAAAGATTTAGCAGGAGTTGGTGTAGCATTTAAAGTTGCCACTGCCCTTTTAGGTGAAATTCCTATGGAAAGCTTAGATTTAGTGGCAATTGGAACAGTAGCTGATTTAGTTTCTTTAACTGGAGAAAATAGAATATTAGTTAGTTCCGGATTGAAAATATTAAAACAAACTGAGCGAGTTGGCTTGCATGCTTTAGCAGAAATTGGGAACTTAGATTTAGCCAATGCAAATGAAGAAGCGATTGGATTTGGCATTGCCCCTAGATTAAATGCAATGGGACGATTAAAAAGTGCTATGCCAGCTGTAGAGTTAATGACAACATTTGATGATGAAGAGGCAATGAGTATTGCAACAGATATTCAAGAAACCAATGCTGAACGTCAAGCTTTAGTTAAAGATATTACAAAAGATGCTTTAGAAATGGTTGATGCTATGGGAGAGTTGCCTATCTATGTTTTGTATAAAGAAGAGTGGCATGAAGGGGTATTAGGTATTGTTGCAAGCCACATTGTCAGACAAACACAACGACCAACCATTGTTTTAACGAAAAACAATGATACACAATTATTAAAAGGATCTGGAAGAAGTATTGCTAACATTGATTTATTTCAAGTTTTATCACAAATAAAAGAGCAATTTGTGTCTTTTGGTGGACATCATATGGCAGCAGGGCTATCATTTGAGTCGGGTAAATTAGATGAAATTAAGAATGATTTGATTAAGATTGTGTCTCCTTTAATAACGGATGAAACCAAAGAAATTTTAACAATTGATGCGAGACTTGAACTCTCAGATATTTCAGTTGAACTAATTGAGGAATTAACTCAGTTATCTCCTTTTGGAACAGGTAACCCATCACCACATTTTTTATTTGAAAAAAATCAAGTGAATGGAATGAAAAAAATTGGGACAGATAACAATCATCTAAAGGGACAATTAGTTCAGACTACTAGTCAAATTGATTGTATTGCATTTGGAAAAGGGGATGCAATAGATGAACTAGTGACAGGGGAATCGGTTGATGTAGTAGGAAAGTTATCCATTAATGAGTGGAATGGGTTTAGGAAAGCTCAATTAATGATGGAAGATTATCAGGTATCTGGCATTCAAATTTTTGATATGCGTGGTGGCAAAACCAATGATTTTGATCAGCTATCAATTAATCCTGCTTATGTCATTTTTAATGATGAAACGCCCGTAGATAATATACCGACAGACCGTTTGTATCATGTTAAAACTAAAAAAGATATTGAGATTTTAAAACAATTTAAAGAGATGGTGTTTGTTGATTGCCCTTATGATTTAGAAGTAGTTTCATCTTTAGTGTCATTGTGTGATATTCATCGTTTGTACTTGTGGATAAACGTCTCGACAGAACATTATTTATCAGGCGTTCCAACACGAGAACAGTTTAGTAAAGTGTTTAAATTGGTTCAAACGCAAGAAAGTCTAGATGTGCGTTATAAATTAATAGAGCTATCCAATTATCTACAAATATCTAAAAATCATTTAATTTTTATCATAAAAGTGTTTTTTGATTTAGGATTTGTTACAATAGAAGATGGTTTGATGAGTAAAGTTGCCAATCCTAGTGCTAAAGCTTTAGAAGAAAGTGACGTTTATCAAGCCTACCTACATAAAATTGACATGGAAAAACTATTTTTATATAGTAATGTAGCAGATATTCGTCATTGGATATCGCAACAGGAGGAAGACAGATGAATTTAAAAGATTATATTGCTAGTATCCCTAATTACCCTCAAGAAGGTGTTGTCTTTAGAGATATTTCGCCGTTAATGGGAGACGGAGCAGCCTATCAAGAAGCCACAAACCAAATTGTAACATATGCTAAAGAACGTGGAGCTGAAATGGTTGTTGGACCAGAAGCTCGTGGTTTTATTATTGGTTGTCCAGTTGCTTATGAACTAGGTATAGGGTTTGCACCAGCTCGTAAAAAAGGAAAATTACCTCGTGAAACGATTGAAGTAGACTATGGTTTAGAATATGGTGAAGCAACATTAACACTTCATAAAGATGCGATTAAACCCGGTCAAAAAGTGATTATTTGTGATGATTTATTGGCAACAGGCGGTACAATTGCAGCCACAATTGAATTAGTGGAGCAATTAGGTGGGGAAGTAGTTGGATGTGCTTTCTTAGTGGAATTAAATGAGTTAAATGGTAGAAAAAAAATTGAAGATTATGATATTCTAGCATTAATGGATTTCTAGATATAGAAAAAAACGATAAGGAAGCTATTTCTTATCGTTTTTTTTGTTTGTAGAGTAAAAATATTGTCGTAATTCTCTGTGAACGCGTTTTATATCTTCAGGGGACTCTAAAATTAACAATTTACCGTGGTCAGTAGTTAAATTTTTTTTAATATCTGGTAGACGTTTTTTGAAACGGTTGTTCCATTTATAAAGTTTGAACATACGTTTAATGGTTTTTTTTCGTTGGGTAAATGTTTTATTTTTAGTAAAACATTGAGTAAAAGCTCTCTTGGTAACACGATACTGTGTCAGATAGATAGGATAATCAAGAATGATAATTAAATCTGCTTCTTTTGTCGCTTTGTCTGTCCAGTGACTAACTTGAACGCCTTCTACAATCCAATTAGGTAGTTCAGAAAGATGGGTATTAAGTTGATGGTAACGCTTGTTTTTATCTTTTATTTTTAAGTAGTCATCTAAAGAGATTCCTTGTATGTGATACTTTTCTTGAAGCTTAATAGCTAAAGATGTTTTACCGCTACCTGCATACCCAATAATTCGTATTTTCATTCTAATTTGATTCTCCAGTCAATCTTTCTGTACATATCGTACAATAAATGCTGGTCTTTTTCAATAAAATACACTAATAAAAAAATTAATGATAAAAGAAGTGGTGATATTATTAAATTGTTTGTTGACAATTTTTAGTATCATGGGTATGATATGGAGTGTAATTTAATTGCCGCCTTAGCTCAGCTGGTAGAGCACCACCATGGTAAGGTGGGGGTCGTCGGTTCAAGTCCGACAGGTGGCTTACAAAGAAGAAATATCACTAGGATGATTTCCTAGTGATATTTTTTATAGTTTTTTAACAAATTCAGATTTTAATTTCATTGGTCCAAATCCATCAACTTTACAGTCAATGTCATGATCGCCTTCTACTAAGCGAATATTTTTAACTTTAGTTCCTTGTTTGATTGGTTGACTAGCGCCTTTTACTTTTAAGTCTTTGATAACTGTGACTGAGTCACCATCTACTAACGGATTTCCAAACGCATCTTTTTTTACAATCTCTGTTATTTTTTCTTCTTCTTTAGACCATTCATGTGCACATTCAGGACATACATACATTAGTCCATCCTCGTATGTGTAAGTTGATTGGCATTCTGGGCAATTTGGTAATGTTTCCACTGTCTTACCCTCCTTTCGACCATTTATTTTATTGTATCTTATTTGTTATAAAAAAGAAAGTTGCATTTAAAAAGTTAAAGATTCATGTTTAAATATAATAAGGTATTTGGATTTTTATTATAATCATGTATAATGATAGAAGCAAATTTAAATAAAAGGAGGCCCCTTTTTTGACTGATAAAAATGATGACTTTAATCGTGAAGATGAACATAAGACGGGAAAAGAGTTGAAGGATTATGTTCTTGACTCAATGCAGTCAGAGGATGCAGAAAAAGAAGAACCAACCAATCATACAACAAATGATACCTATAAACGTAGTAGAGAAAGAAGTTCTAGTAGAAGGCAAGAACAAAGCTATAAGGGACGTAAAAAAGAAAATAACATGGTAAAAAAAATTGTACTAATTATTGTAGCCGTTCTTATTTTGACATTATCTATTGCTGGATTTTATGCGTATCAATATTTTACATCTAGCCTAAAGCCGTTAGATAGTAGTAATCAAAAATTAGTCCAAGTGGAGATTCCTCAAGGGAGTAGTAGCAAGCAAATTGGTCAAATATTAGAAAAAAATAAAATCATTAAAAGTGGTTTGGTTTTCTCATATTATGTCAAGATGAATAATAAAGCAAACTTCCAAGCAGGTTATTATCAAATGTCTCCAAGTATGACATTAGAAGCAATTACCAATAGTCTAGAAGAAGGTGGAACGGATGAGCCAGTATCGTTAGCAGATGCTAAAATCACAGTTCCTGAAGGATATTCTGTTGATCAAATTGCTGAATTATTTAGTAAAGAAACGAAATTGCCTAAAGATGATTTCCTAAATGTCATGAAAGATGAGGATTTCTTTAATGAATTAGTCAAAAAATACCCTGATCTCCTAACTAGTGCAAAAGAAGCTAAAGATGTCAGGTATCGTTTGGAAGGGTATCTATATCCTGCTACCTATTACTACTATAAAGATGTCCCAATTAAAGATATGATAACGCAAATGGTTGATAAAACGAATCAAGTATTAGCTCCATATTATGACCAAATTAAAGAGAAAAAAATGACAGTACAAGAAGTATTAACACTTGCTTCTTTAGTTGAAAAAGAAGGTGTAACGCCTGATGACCGACGTAAAATTGCTCAAGTCTTTTTAAATCGATTGGCAATCGATATGCCGATTCAATCTGATATATCGATTCTTTATGCGATGGATGAGCATAAAGTTCATCTATCTGAAAAAGATACACAAGTTGATTCACCATATAACTTGTATACTAATAAAGGGACTGGACCAGGGCCATTTAATAACCCTAGTCAACAAGCTATTGAATCTGTTCTAAATCCAGAAGCAACGGATGCTCTATATTTTTTAGCTGATGTATCAACGGGTAAAGTGTACTACGCTAAAACATATGATGAACATTTAGCGAATAAAAAAGAGTATATTGATGACAAAAATAATTAATTTTTATGATATTAAACGTTTCATAAAATAAAGAGTTTACATTTTTCAAACAACGTGGTATTGTGTTTTGTATATTAAATAGGGTAAGCTTTTCTGATACGAATTTATCAGGAAAGCTATTCCTTTATTAGAAAATAAGCTAATATAAATTAGTTAAGGAGAAGTGAGAGTATTATGGAAAAAGTCTATCCTGTGACTTTAGAAGGTAAATTAAAATTAGAAGAAGAATTAGAAATGCTAAAAACAGTCAAACGTAAAGAGATTGTTGAACGCATCAAGATTGCAAGAAGTTTTGGTGATTTATCTGAAAACTCTGAATATGAATCAGCTAAAGATGAACAAGCCTTTGTAGAAGGTCGTATTACAACGTTGGAAAACATGATTCGCTTTGCACAAATTATTGATAGCAACAGTGCTGATAAAGATACGGTATCTTTGGGTAGAACTATAACGTTTGTTGAATTACCTGATGGTGAAGAAGAAGAATACACAATTGTTGGTAGTGCAGAAGCAGATCCATTTGAAGGGAAAATTTCAAATGACTCTCCAATTGCTAAAGCGTTATTAGGGCATAAGTTAAATGATATTGTTAAAATTGAAACACCAGGTGGAAGCATGGATGTTAAAATACAAAAAATTTCTTAAAAGTTATGCTATAGCATAACTTTTTCTTTTGAATTTAAGACTTAAGTCTGATGGAAGATTCAATCTTTTGAAGTTGTGTGATCTATTTAAGAAACGTTATAATAAATGAAAAGAAAAATAAAAGGAGCCGATTTATTGTGCGTAGCTCATGGAGAGTATTTATTGTGATTGAGTCATTATTATTATTATGGGCTTTTTATCAGATGCTTGGAAACGTTCCAGCTATTATTTTTTTAACATTTGCGTTAATTAATTTATTTTATGTAGTAAAGAAAAATAGAAAAACCTCTTTTAATCAATTTCAACTGATAGCTTCTATTATTATTATCGTGTTGTCCTTACTTAGTAGTCCAGCTATTTGGTTAGCTCTAGCATTGGCTATTATTTATTTTGGTCTTATAATGGGAGAGATATCAGAAGTTAGATTATTTAATTTTGCTCCTTGGAAGAAAAAGCAAATTAAAATGATTCAAACAACTAGTCATAATGTTAGATCAGGTAAACGATTTAAACGACCTTGGATTGGTAGTCAACGTCTTGGAAATGATGCTTATGAGTGGGATGATATTAATTTTTCAGTCGTTATTGGGGATACGATTATTGATTTGGGAAATACATTATTACCTAAAGAAGACAATGTAGTTATTATCAGAAAAGGTTTTGGTCGTACTCGTATTTTAGTTCCAACTGGGATAGGTGTGATGTTAGAACATTCAAGTATGCGTGGGGCAGTTCATTTTGATCAAGAAGTCTATCATTTAAATAATGAATCCCTCAAGTTATATAGTGAAGACTATGATGAGTCTACACGACGTTTAAAGATAATTACCAATACACTATTTGGAGATTTAGAGGTGATTCGTGTATGATGTCTAAAAAGAGTCGTCCTCTTATCTTTTTTTATTCGTTTTTATTAACGTTCATTGTATTAATAGTGACGCTTTACACATATTTTTATGCGAATAATCAACGTAAATGGATGCTTGAATTAATCACGACTCGTCTATTTAAAGTGCCTATTATTGTATATATTGTATTGATAGCCATTGCAGTTAGCGGGATTGTATTCTCAATTTTATATTTATTTAATCGACATACATATGGTAAAATTGAGGAACAATTACACTTTTTAAGTGTTGGTAATTATGATCATAGTATTTTTTCAAATAAGGGGAAACAATATCAAGAAGATAGTTTGATTGATGAATTGGAGCAAGATGTTCAAAATATCCGTTCAAAAATGTTATCTATGTCAAAAGAACTACAAGAGATGAGTGCCATTCCTAAACAGGTAAATGGTGAGTCGAAAGAAGATATTATTAAATCTGAAAGACAACGAATTGCAAGAGAATTGCATGATTCTGTTAGTCAACAGTTATTTGCAGCAACGATGATGTTGTCAACTTTAAATGAAGTGGTTGAAGAAATGGATATTCCAGACATTGTTGAATCTCAATTACAAGTTGTTGCTTCAATTATTAATACATCTCAATCAGAAATGCGCGCGCTATTATTACATTTAAGGCCAATTAATTTAGAAGAGAAAACATTGCAACAAGGAATCGAAATGTTATTGAAAGAATTACAAACAAAGATTAATATAGAGCTAAAGTGGCAAATAGAAAATGTATTCTTACCTAGTTCAATAGAAGATAATTTATTTAGAATCACACAAGAGCTTTTATCCAACACCTTGCGTCATGCTAAAGCTAATTTATTAGAGGTTTACTTGAAAAAAATTGATCAAACGGTTTTATTGCGGTTGGTAGATGATGGCGTTGGATTTGATGTGAAAAAAGAAAAAGTAGGCAGCTATGGTTTACGAAATATTCGTGAGCGCGTTCAAGGAATGGGAGGGATGTGTCGGATAGTTAGTTTTAAAGGACAAGGAACAAGTATTGAAATTAAAGTCCCGATTCTAAAGGAGGAACGTGATGATTAGAGTTCTGTTAGTAGATGATCATGAGATGGTTCGTTTAGGTGTGTCATCTTATTTATCCATTCAATCAGATATTGAGGTGGTAGGAGAAGCTGAGAATGGTTTGATAGGTTATGAAAAAGCATTAGAAAAAAGGCCAGATGTAATTTTAATGGATTTAGTGATGGAAGTAATGGATGGGATTGAAGCTACAAAAAAAATTTTATCAGAGTGGCCAGAAGCAAAAGTGATTATTGTGACGAGCTTCATTGATGATGAGAAGGTTTATCCAGCGATTGAAGCAGGTGCTGCTGGTTATTTATTAAAAACATCTTCAGCTAAAGATATAGCCAATGCCATTAGATCAGCGCATAACGGTGAAAAAGTACTAGAACCTGAAGTAACTAGTAAAATGATGGAGCGGTTATCTAAACCAAAAGCTCATGTTTTACATGAGGATTTAACTAATAGGGAGAAAGAAATATTACTATTAATCTCTGAAGGGAAAAGTAACCAAGAAATAGCAGATGAGTTATTTATCACATTAAAGACAGTGAAAACACATGTATCGAATATCTTATCAAAACTAGATGTAGATGATAGAACACAGGCAGCTATTTATGCGTTTAAACATGGCATTGTAAAATAATTAAGTCATTAAGGAGACAAAACACATGAGAAAAACATTTGCAGTTATCGGATTAGGGCGTTTTGGTGGTAGTGTGTGTAGAGAATTAGTAGAATCAAACCAAGAAGTATTAGCAATTGATAATTGCGAAGATCGTGTTAACGAATACATGAATATTGCCACTCATACCGTTTTGGCTAATGCTCAAGATGAAGCAACGTTACGTTCATTAGGTTTGAGAAATTTTGACCATGTGATTGTGACAATTGGGGAAGATATTCAAGCAAGTATCTTAGTGACATTGATGGCAAAAGAAATGGGTGTCCCACATATTACTGCTAAAGCTCAAAATGAGTATCATGGACGAGTATTAGAAAAAGTTGGGGCAGACTTAGTTGTTCATCCCGAACGAGATATGGGTTTCCGATTGGGGCATAAATTAACGTCAAATAATATGATTGATTTCATCGAGTTATCCGATGACTATTCTTTAGCTGAAATTCGTGTTAATTATAAACAATTCTTTAATAAAACAATCGAAAAAATTAATTTCAGAAAGCATTACAATGTCACTATTGTAGCAATTCGTCGGGGAAAAAATGATTTGATTGTTTCACCTCCTGCTGAACAAGTTATTTTAGAAGGAGATGTTTTACTTGTCGTTGGGCATAATGATGATGTCGACTATCTAGACGCAAAAATGAAATAGAGATAAGCATGAAGTTAAAAGGTTCTCAATGTTTATGTTACAATAAGTGCGACATCCGAATAGTTAGGGGAAGATAAAATGAAACTTATAGTAACTGATGATGCACACAAATGGTTTGTAGAAGAACTAGGAATCGAATCCGGGGATTTTGTCCGCCTTTTTGGTAAATATGGTGGTAGCACCAATGTTCATGTTGGATTTTCAACTGGTATTCAATTAGTTGAGCCAGAAAATCCATTAATAACGACGGTAATTGATGGTATCACTTATTTTGTAGAACAAGCAGATGATTGGTTTTTCACTGATTATACACTGACTGTGGGTATGGATAATACACTAAATGAGCCTAACTTTACATATGCCTAGATAAAACATTTAGGAACAATATTGTTCTAAAAGAGAGTGAAAGTTTATTTCTCTCTTTTTTATTATAGACATAATGTGTTATATCACTTTGTTAATCAAAAGGAGAGTAAAAGATGCCTGGTTTTTTTATTAACGTATCAAAAGAAGAAGCTCAGCTTATTCGTTCATTTTCAATACGTCATGACATTAATATAGAAGATTTATTTAAAGAATCAGTTTTAGAGAAGATAGAAGATGAATTAGACTGTCAAATGTACAATAAAGCAATGGAAGAATATCGTAACCATTCTGTTAGCTATACATTTGATGAAGTAAAAAAAGAATTAGGTTTTGATTGATAGAACAAAGCGTGTCATCTATTATAAAAATAAAAGAAAAAGCCATCAATCTTCTGATGGCTAAATGTCATAAATAGAAAGATTAGACAATCATCTTTCTATTTTTTTATTCGTTTTGGTAAAGCATTGAAATAGATTAGTAAAGTTAGTGCCACACCAACGGAACCAAATGAAACACTTGGCCAAATGAATTGAAGAACAGCTGTTAAAACACTCGGTAAGGTGGCAGCATATACAATGATTTTGAAAACATCCTTATATCTAAATCCAATCAGCCTAAATTTAGTAAATAAATTGGCAAAAAAGGAAAGAATTACGATATCGACAAACAGATT
Organism: Vagococcus sp. CY53-2; assembly: GCF_022604695.1. Classification (NCBI taxonomy): domain Bacteria; kingdom Bacillati; phylum Bacillota; class Bacilli; order Lactobacillales; family Enterococcaceae; genus Vagococcus; species Vagococcus sp. CY53-2. The sequence goes on along the minus strand of NZ_JALAHP010000001.1, from coordinate 643,939 downwards.
AAAAAACACCATAAACCAAGTTACTAGGAAAATAACACTAAACCACATTGATTGACTACTATTACTAGTAAAAAGTTGCTCTAGTATTTGTTTGTTTAATCCATTTGCTTGATACATTGAATATGGAATACTAAGAACGTTATTATCCATAATATCTGTTGTTGTACTGACTCTAGGTAAAATCATGATAACTTCTTTTTTTAATAATCCAACAACGAGTACGTTTCCGGTTGCATCTGATTCAATTTCTTTTTTTGTTCGCTTATCTGTGGGATCAAATGTGAAAATAATAGAGTCTGTTTGGTAGATAAAGCCATCTGTTTTTTCTTTTGTCACTAATGTGTTATCTTCAATAGAAAAATCAGGTAGTTTTTGAATGATTTTTTCTCCATCATCTTGAATAGTCTTTGTGATTAAGCTTGCCTGGTAAATAACAGGAAGTGACAGTACAATAGCTAGTAATAATAGATATAAAAAAACGTGAAATCCTTTTTTATTTCGACCTTCTAATAACAAAGTAGGTTGTTTAAAACTAGCCTTAATTAAGTCAAATGTTCGCATAATTACTCCTTTGCAATATAAATTAATTACTATTCATTGTAACGCTTTTATCTACTGAATACAAGAAAGCAAAAATTATGAGTTTTCGGTTTTATTTTTTGCTTTTTCTATTGTTTCAATGGTATATTGAAATTGTTCATAATTATCAAAAAATTTAGGGGGCTTTATTATTATGACTTATACTTTACCAGACTTACCATATGCATATGATGCGTTAGAACCACATATTGATGAATTAACAATGACATTACATCATGACAAACATCACAATACATATGTGACTAATTTAAATGCAGCAATTGAAAAACATCCAGAATTGGGTGAGCAATCAATTGAAGAATTAATTACTAATTTAAACGATGTCCCTGAAGATATCCGTATGGCTGTTAGAAACAATGGTGGCGGACACGCAAATCATGCATTCTTCTGGGAAATTATGGGACCTAATGGTGGTGGAGAACCTACTGGAGCAATTAAAGGTGCAATCGAAAGTGCATTTGGTAGCTATGATAACTTTAAAGATCAATTTTTAGCAGCTGCCACTGGTCGTTTTGGTTCAGGTTGGGCTTGGTTAGTTGATAACAATGGGAAATTAGAAATTATGTCAACTCCAAACCAAGATTCTCCATTAACTGAAGGAAAGACTCCTTTATTAGGGATAGATGTTTGGGAACATGCTTACTATAAAAAATATAGCAATGTTAGACCTGACTATGTGAAAGCATTTTTCAATGTGATTAACTGGGATGAAGTAAACAACCGTTATAAAGCAGTTCAAAAATAATTAGTTTAGGGGGGAGCAAAACGCTTTCCCTTTTTTTTTGTGAAAATTTGCATGTATCCTGTAAAAGTTAAACATATGAAGGAAAAGAATATGGTATAATGAACGAAAATAAAAGGGAGGGCAAGTCCGTATGTTAGAACTATCTAAAGAATCGGTATTAAGTGCATTAAAACATGAAGCTGATAAAATTAAACACTTGCTAACGAATCAAAGAAATCATCAATGTATTGCCCAGTGTAAAGCCTTTGAAGAAGTCGTTGATACACAAATGTTTGGTTTTTCAAAACAGGTAGAATTCGCTCAATCCATTGGTTTAATTGACAGACAAGAAGGGCTTGATATGGTTATCGAATTAGAAAAAGAGTTAAATAGAGTCTATAACACGGTATATCAAGAAGTAAAAGAGTCAGAGAGTTAAAGGATTTGGGGGTTGTTTAATCGGTGCATAAAAAAATAAATAAAAAATTTTTTCTAGACTATCTCATTTTAGTTCCTTATTTGATATTATCAGTTGTTGGAATATTAATGGTATATAGTGCAAGCTCTGTTAATTCACAAGGTTTAGCTTTAGAAGCAATTAAACAAGGTGGATTTTTTATAGTGGGATTAATTGCTATTTTCTTTATTTATAAAATGAAAACACAAGTATTTCAGAATAAACAGTTTATTATGACTGCCATTATCACAATAGGAGCTTTACTTATTTTGACGAAATTCACTAGTTTAGGTGTTAAAGGAGGAGGCGCTGATGGCTGGTTGAAGATTGGCGCTATCACATTACAACCTGTTGAATTTTTAAAAATTATTGTCATATGGTATTTAGCTTATATTTTGTCGCGTAGACAAGATACAATTTTATCTCATTTTAAAGATGCCTTACTAAAACCTATGATGTTAATTGGTTTATTAATTTTTCTAGTATTAATTCAACCAGATACTGGAGGAGCAGCTATTTTAATTTTGATTACATTAATTATGGTTTTAGCTAGCGGGATACCGTATTTATATAGTCTAGTAGCGATTGGTGGAGGGGTAGTTGTATCTACTTTTTTAATTCAATTTATAGCGTTATTTGGAGGGGCATTATTTCCAAAACGTATGATGTACGTATATAAACGATTTAAAACATTTACTAATCCATTTGAAGACCCATTAGGCGATGGACATCAGATGATTAATTCATATTTTGCTCTGAATAATGGTGGTTGGTTTGGTTTAGGTCTTGGTAAGAGTATTCAAAAAAAAGGTTTTTTAACGAATGCTCAGACAGATTTTATGTTTTCAATTGTGGTTGAAGAATTAGGGTTAATTCTGTCATTGATTTTACTTGTGTTATTATTCTTTTTGATTTTAAGAATATTTGCCATTGGCATTCGTTCAACGGATAGTTTTAATTCGTTAATGTGTATAGGAGTTGCTGGCATGATACTAATACAAGTATTTGTTAATTTAGGAGGTGTCACTGGGTTGATTCCATTAACGGGTGTGACGTTTCCTTTTTTAAGTCAAGGAGGATCGAGTTTAGTTACTTTATCAATCGGTGTTGGCTTTGCATTAAATATTAGTGCAGATGAAAAACGTAAAAAATATGAAAGCAACGAGTATGAAGAGACTCGTTTGCTATTAATGTTAAATGATTAATAAAAAATGTGGGGGATATAAATATGAAGAAAGTATTAGTAGCTAACCGCGGGGAAATAGCTATCAGAGTGTTTCGAGCGTGTACTGAGTTAAATTTACAAACAGTAGCAGTATATGCAACTGAAGATGATCGTTCGATTCATCGTTTTAAAGCAGATGAGGCTTACTTAGTTGGAAAAGGAAAAAAACCAATTGATGCTTATTTAGATACAGAAGATATCATTCGTATCGCAAAAAAATGTGGAGCAGACGCCATCCATCCGGGATATGGCTTTCTATCTGAAAATATTCATTTTGCTAGACGTTGTGACGAAGAAGGAATCAAATTTATTGGACCAAGTTTACATCACTTAGATATTTTTGGAGATAAAATTAAAGCAAAATTAGCAGCTCAAGAAGCAGGGATTTCTTCTATTCCAGGAACAGATGGCCCTGTCAGCGGAGTGGATGATGTTGTCGCATTTGGGGAAGAATTCGGATACCCAATTATGATTAAAGCCGCTTTAGGTGGAGGTGGACGTGGTATGCGTGTGGCTCATAATAATGAAGAGGCACGCGATGGGTATGAACGGGCTAAAAGTGAAGCTAAAGCTGCATTTGGTAGTGATGAAATTTATGTTGAAAAATACATTGTGAATCCAAAACATATTGAAGTACAGATTTTAGGGGATGAACATGGCAATGTTATCCATCTTTTTGAACGTGACTGCTCTGTTCAACGACGTCATCAAAAAGTAGTTGAAGTTGCACCTTGTGTGTCTATGTCGGATGAAAAACGTGAAGAAATTTGTCAATCAGCAGTAAAATTAATGTCACACGTTGGTTATATTAATGCTGGGACAGTAGAATTTTTAGTTGATAAAGATAGCTTCTATTTTATTGAAGTGAACCCACGTGTCCAAGTAGAACATACGATAACAGAATTAATTACTGATGTTGATATTGTGACTAGTCAATTACAAATTGCGATGGGAAAAGATTTACATAAAGAAATTGGATTACCAGAGCAAAAAGATATTCATATTCACGGATATGCGATTCAATGTCGAATTACAACAGAAGACCCATTGAATAACTTTTTACCTGATATTGGTAAAATTGATACATACCGTTCCCCAGGTGGTTATGGTATTCGTTTAGACGTAGGGAATGCTTTTGCAGGAGCAATGGTAACGCCATTTTTTGATTCATTATTAGTTAAAGTCTGTACACATGGTATTACATTTGAGCAAACTGTCCAAAAAATGTTACGTGCACTAAAAGAATTTAGAATTCGTGGTGTTAAAACCAATATTCCGTTTCTTTATAATGTACTATCTCACGAAGTTTTTACGAGCGGAGAAGCAACGACAACGTTTATTGATACAACAGACGAATTATTTAATTTCCCTAAAATGCGTGACCGTGGAAATAAAACAATGAAATATATTGGAGAAGTCACAGTCAATGGTTTCCCTGGAATTGGAAAACATGAGAAAAAATACCATTCTTCTCCTAGAATTCCTGAAATTATTACAACAACAGATAAACGAATTGAAACACCAAAAATGATTTTAGATGCCAAAGGACCTGATGCTGTCGTCGATTGGGTAAAAAATCAGTCGTCTGTTTTAGTGACAGACACCACTTTTAGAGATGCTCATCAGAGTTTACTTGCAACACGTGTCAGAACAAATGATTTAAAACGAATTGCAAAAGAAACAGGTGAACTTATACCAGAATTATTTTCACTTGAAATGTGGGGTGGGGCAACGTTTGACGTAGCGTATCGCTTCTTAAATGAAGACCCTTGGGTGAGATTGAAGAAATTACGTAAGTTAATGCCAAATACTTTGTTCCAAATGTTATTTAGAGGATCAAATGCTGTGGGTTATCAAAATTATCCAGACAATGTGATTGAAGAATTTATTACGGTTGCAGCTAGAGAAGGCATTGATGTATTCCGTATCTTTGATAGTCTAAACTGGTTGCCACAGATGGAAAAAAGTATTCAGTATGTAAGAGATGCCGATAAAATTGCTGAAGCGACTATTTGTTATACTGGAGATGTATTAGATCCTCGTCGTCCAAAATACAATATGGCTTATTACAAACAAATGGCACGTGATTTAGAAAATATGGGAGCTCATATTATTGCGATTAAAGACATGGCTGGTTTATTACAACCGCAAGCGGCGTATCATTTGATTTCTGAATTAAAAGCAACCGTTGATGTGCCAATTCATTTACATACACATGATACAGCAGGTAATGGAATCATTACTTATTCTGCAGCCGCTAAAGCAGGCGTTGATATTGTTGATGTGGCGATGAGTGCTATGAGTGGTTCAACAAGTCAACCAAGTATGAGTAGTTTATATTATGCGTTAGAAAATGGTGACCGTGATTTAGATATTAATATTGAATCTGTTCAAAAAATTAATCACTACTGGGAAGATGTGCGAGCTTTCTATGCCCCATTTGGCAATGGTATTAATGCGCCTCAAACAGAAGTTTACCAACATGAAATGCCAGGTGGACAATATTCTAACTTACAACAACAAGCCAAAGCAGTTGGGCTTGGCGATCGTTGGGAAGACATCAAAAAAATGTATGAACGTGTGAACTATTTATTTGGCGATATTGTTAAAGTAACCCCATCTTCAAAAGTAGTGGGAGATATGGCACTATTTATGGTTCAAAATAATTTGACTGAAGAAGATGTGGAAGAAAGAGGTAGTGAGTTAAACTTCCCAGAGTCAGTGATTAGTTTCTTCCAAGGTGATTTGGGTCAACCAACTGGCGGTTTCCCTAAAAAGTTAAAAGAAACCATTTTAAATGGTCGTCCGTCAATCGAAGTTCGTCCTGGTAGTTTAGCAGAACCCGTTGATTTTGATAAAGTAAAAACAGAATTAGCAACTAAAATTGACCGTGAACCGACAGATAAAGAAGTAATCAGCTATATCATGTACCCACAAGTATTTCTAGATTATATGACAATGTATAATACTTATGGTGATGTGGAATTACTTGATACACCAACTTTCTTCCAAGGAATGCGTGTGGGAGAAACAGTTGAAGTGCGTATTGAAAAAGGAAAAACATTGATTATCACATTAGATGAAATCGGTGAGCCTAACCTTGAAGGAAATCGCGTCTTATTCTTTAATTTAAATGGTCAACGCCGTGAAATTGTGATTAAAGATAGTAATATCAAATCAACTGTTATGGCAAAAGAAAAGGCTGAGCCAACAAATGGTGCACACGTTGCCGCAACAATGCCAGGTTCTGTCTTAAAGGTATTAGTAACACCAGGAGATTCTTTGCAAAAAGGTGATCCTATTATGATTACTGAAGCTATGAAGATGGAAACAACTATTTATGCAAAACGCAATGGGATTGTAAAACGTGTCCTGGTGTCAGATGAGGAAGCCATTCAAGCAGGTGATTTATTAGTTGAATTAACGATTTAATAATACTTTTAGGAGAGGTGACAAGATGCGACGTATAGGAGAATTTATTTTAGTGTTTTTAATAGTGCTGGCATTTTTTTATATGAAACCAGTCGTCTTGTCACAAAGATCTCCAAATTCAGTAGAGGAATTGGTTGTTAATGAGGTAAAACCTCAAACAAAATCTAATCAACAAAATGAACTAAATGCTACGGGATTAGCAACAATTATCGGGTTACCAGAAAAGCAACTAAAAGAAAAAATGCCTAATCCTAAAAATGAATGGGTTGTGGGTATTGATAAAAAATGGTTGGTTTATGGAGATAAGAACACCGATTATTATCAAGTTGAGTTGACAGATGATAAAGTATCAAGTGTGTTTGTTTTAGGGACAAAAGTTGACGTTTCTCCTTTTAGTATGGATATGACATTAGGTGATATATCAGAAATCACAACAATTTATCCTAATTTCGAGTTTGACTATCGTGATAAAAAATATGAAATAGAGCTCACAGAAGACGATATGAATTATCGACCACTCATAGCTTTTGATAACGGGACGTTTGCTTTATTACATTTTAATTATGATACAGGAAAACTATTAGGAGTTCGCTATGTTAGTAAGAGCACTTTGGTGGAAATGATTCCCTATCAATTAAACGAAGAAGTCTTTCTTCAACCAGTTGAGTTAACAGATGAGCAGTGGAATCAATTTAATCAAGCAAATACAGAACAAATGTTTACGATTTTAAATATTATGCGTGAAAGGGTCAATCGTAAACCTTATAAGTTAGATGCTGAATTAGCTTTAGAAAGCAAAAAAGCTCTAGAAGAGTTTAATGCAGATCCCAAACTAGTTATAAAAAAAGAAGAAAGATTAGACCAATGGCAAGAAAAAGTGGATTCAAGTAATCCCAGTGATAGTTTTATTTTAGTTGATGAAGAGTTAGAACGTCTATTAAAACTAGGAAAGCCTATTGACAAAGGAACACATGGTTTATTCGTCCAAAGTATGGGTGATGTGCCATTTATTGTGTCAAACTGGTTTGTTAATCGATTTGACCAACAAGAAATTAATGATGCGAAGGATGAGTATATAGGAATTGCCTTTAATAAAAATCAAGTATTGGTCTTATTTAATCAAAAGGCAGTAAATACTTCACTAACCACTGAAAGTAGTGATAAAAAATGATTTATAATGATGAATTATTTGATTTAGAAGATAAAGTTAATCAGTTAGCTAAAGATGTATTAAATAGTCAAACTGTGATAGATTATCTCCATGCCTATCAAGCGATTGATAAAAGTAGCGAGGTATCTGATTTAGTGTCAGATTTTTTAACTAAAAAAGAAGCGTTTGAAAAAATAGAACCTTATGGGAAGTATGCCCCTGATTTTAAGGAAACAAGACGTGCACTAAGAAAATCCAAACGGGCACTAGATACGAATGAATTAGTTGCAACGTTTAAAATAAGTGAAACAACTGTTCAAAATGTGTTAGACTATATTAGTCTAGATATTGCTCAAACCATATCTGATACGATAAAAGTTGATGCAGGAAATCCCTTTTTTGAATTTGCTAAAAAAGGATGTGGAGGGACATGTCATGTTAACAAATGAATTGGAATTAATGCCAAGACGTGGTTTAATCGTTTGGGTGTATAGTTTAAAACAATTAAGAAATCTAAAACGATTTGGCTATGTTTATTATGTATCAAAAAAAATGAAATATGTGGTTTTATATGTAGATGAAGAGTCTGTTGAAGAAACAATTGAAAAATTAAATAAACAGTTTTTTGTTAGAAGTGTAGACAAGTCTTTTAGACCAGATATTAATATGAATTTTACTAATAGATTAGGAAATCAAGATTGTCATGATGAACCGTTAGATTTTGAAGAGCAAAAAACAGAAATTCGCTTAGCAGAATTTGATGATTAAAGTATTTGTCTGACATAAGACAAATACTTTTTTTATCGCCAGTTTTATATAGAGAGGAAGAAATATCATGCGAGTGATTGCAGGTGAATTTAAGGGAAGAAAATTACAATCATTAAAAGGGGATAATACTAGGCCCACATCTGATAAAATAAAAGGATCAATTTTCAACATGATTGGACCTTATTTTGATGGTGGTGTGTGTTTAGATTTATATAGTGGCAGTGGTAACCTAGCAGTAGAAAGTGTTTCACGCGGTATGGACAAAGCGTATTGTTTTGATATTTTTTTCCCCGCTGTAAAAGTTATAGAAGAGAACGTAGCAATGACAAAACAACCAGATTCTTTTATTGTAAAAAAATTAGATGCATCTAAAGCACTTCATTTTTTATCTAAACAAGGCGTGCTGTGTGACTATGTATTTTTAGACCCACCTTATGCTAAAGAAGAGTTAGAAAAAAATATGATGGATTTACAATCATTAAATTTATTAAAAAAACAGGCAAAAATCATTTGTGAGATGGATAAACATGTTATATTACCAGATATAATTGGTCAATTAGTCTTACAACGAGAACAGCAATATGGTGTGACAAAAGTCAGAATTTATCAGTTGAAGGAGGGAAAAGATGATTAAAAAAAGAATTGCTCTTTTTCCGGGGAGTTTTGATCCAGTAACCAATGGGCATTTAAATACTATTAAAAAAGCCAGTAGATTATTTGATGAGTTAGTTGTAGGAGTCTTTACTAATACGACCAAAAAAACGTTATTTACTCCAATTGAAAGGCAAAAATTTATTGCTGAAGAAGTAAAAGAGTTAGAAAATGTTTCAGTTAGATTATGTGATAATGACTTAACTATTCGAATTGCTGAGGAGTTAGGGGCAGATTATTTAGTTCGTGGTATTCGTAATCAACTCGATTATGAGTATGAAAAAAGTATTGCCGTTTTAAATAAACATCTTTCTTCTCACATTGAAACCATTTTTTTGATTTCTGATGAAGAATATAATCATATCAGTTCTAGTATGGTGAAAGAAATTGCTAAATTTCAAGGAAATATCACCGATTTTGTTCCAGAAAAGGTCAATGACGCACTCAAATTAAAATTTAAATAATAAGAAGGTTATAGTCATGAACAAGGAGCTTTTTAAAAAGAAATCATTTTATCTAAAAGTGTTAGGTGTTTTAGTGATTTTATTTGTTTTAATTTTTCCATTACCCTATTATATTGAATCACCAGGTAGTGCTGATAAATTAAATCAAATTATTACTGTAGATGGTAAAAAGGATACGCAAGAAGGCTCGTTTATGATGACGACAGTTCAAGTCCAAAAAGCCAATGTTTTAACGGTTTTATTAAGTAAATTGGATCGTAATGCAGAGCTAATTCCCCAACAAGACATATTAGGTGACTCCAATTCAGCTGAGTATGAACGTATTCAAGAATATAATATGGAAGACTCAAAAAATGAAGCCATCCAGATTGCATTGGAATTAGCTGATATTCCTTATAGGCGTGTATATAAAGGGATTTATGTATTATCTGTTGCAGACTATTCTAGTTTTTATAAAAAATTAGAAGTGGGTGATTTAATTCAAAAATTAAATGGAAAGACAATGCTACAATCGGATGATTTTATTCAAACTTTACAAAAGATGCCAATTGATGAATCTCTTTCTATTGGTTATGAGCGAAATGGGCACGAAGAAGTGGCTGATGGAAAAATTATTAAGTTACCAAAATTAAATCGACCGGGAATTGGTGTGACTGTTGTGGATCAAACATCTATTGATACTAAGAAAGACATTCAATTTAATACACAAGGTGTAAGTGGTCCTTCAGCGGGATTAATGTTTAGTTTGGAACTTTATAGCATGTTAAGTCAGAAAGATTTAAAACAAGGACGAAATATTGCAGGGACAGGAACGATTAACGATAAAGGAAAAGTAGGAGATATTGGCGGAATCGAGAAAAAGGTAGTGGCAGCTGAAAAAGCTGGAGCAACGATATTTTTCGCCCCGAATAATGAAACAGAAGGAAAAACGAATTATGAATTAGCCAAGGAATCAGCGGATAAAAATCATCTTTCACTAAAAGTGGTACCTGTTAAAACGATTCAAGATGCGATAAATTACTTAGAAAAACACACGCCTTAGGAATAAGACGTGTGTTTTTTCGTATCTATTAATGAAAGGAGAGGTAAGATGAATTGTTTTAAAAAATTAGAAGATAAAAAATGGCTTGTACTTGGCGTTGTAAGTATGATTATAGTGAGTGCTTTTGTGCTGATAAGAATGTTTTCTGCAAATAAGATAATAGTTGAGGAGTCCACCACTATCACAACGAATAGTACACTAAGAGAAAATATTGAAAAAAATGTTATATCAACTGATGAGATGTATGTAGATATTAAGGGTGCGGTTATCAATCCAGGTATTTATCAAGTAACTGGTAATATGAGAGTATTGAATGTCGTGGAATTAGCAGGCGGATTTTTATCTAATGCTGATGATAAACGGGTGAATCTATCTGAGCGTGTAAGTGATCAAATGGTTATTTACATCCCAAAAGAGGGCGAAGTACTAGATGACATACCAATGCTACAAAGTAATGGAAAAGACAAGCAAGACTCAAGTAAGTCAGATTTAATTAATCTTAATACAGCAACCATAGATGAGTTAAAAACATTAAATGGTATTGGTGAGAAAAAAGCAGAAAGTATTATTAAATACCGTGAAGAAAAAGGGTTATTTAAAACAATAGAAGATTTAACAAATGTTGATGGTATTGGTGAAAAAACTTTTGAAAGTTTAAAATCATCCATCATAGTGTAGAAGAATAGAAAAGTGGAAGATGTTATAGTTGAATAAATAAAATAACTAGTTAAAACATTAAAAATCAATTACAATAAACTTAAGTTAAAGAAAAAGAGGTTTAAAGATGAGAAGAGAAAGAATTCCTTGGGATCAATACTTTATGGCTCAAAGTCTATTGTTATCTTTACGTAGCACATGTACAAGATTATCAGTTGGAGCAACAATTGTCCGAGATAGACGAATAATAGCTGGAGGATATAATGGATCTGTAACGGGAGATGTTCATTGCATAGATGAAGGATGTTACCTTGTTGATGGACATTGTGTACGAACCATCCATGCAGAGATGAATGCTATTTTACAATGCGCAAAATTTGGCGTTGAAACAGATGGGGCAGAAATTTATGTGACACACTTTCCCTGTTTACAATGCACTAAAATGATTTTACAAGCGGGGATTAAAATGATTCACTATTTGAAAGATTATCGAAATGATGATTATGCAATGAAATTGATTAAACAAGCGGGCGCAACAATTGATAAAGTCACGTTATCTCAAGAATATTTTGACACACTTGCTTTTGGTGAAGACAATGATTAAAGAAAATACCTCTGTAAAGGGGTATTTTTTTTATCCTTTGATGATATTTGTGATATGGCTATTATGTTTATTAAATCAATCGTGGATAGGGCTTTTTTTAGTATTATTTTGTACGGTTCATGTATGGCGTTTAAACAATTCTAGGCTATTCATGCTGAGTATTGTTTGCTTTATTTTATCAAATGGTTATTTTTTTCTAACAGTCCCTTATAGACACGATGTATTTATTAATGAAGATAAAGAAACATGGACAGTACTGCCTGACACATTACAAGTAGACGGTGATTTTGTTAAAGCTAAAGCGAAGAAGAATCATCGTCGCTATTTTTTACGATATAAACTGACTTCTAAAGAAGAAAAAGAGGCTTTGTTATCAGTTAATCACCCATTGGTTATAACGAGCAGTCAAGAAAAAGTTTCAGCACAATCAAAACGCAATTTAAATGGTTTTGATTATAGCAACTATTTATTTTCTCAACAAGTCGTTGGAATTTATCAGCTAAAAGATATTGTGGAAGTTAAAGAAAAATCACTATCTATTATTCATCCAATTGAGTTGATATCAAGTTTTCGAGCATCTTCTTATCAGTCAATTAATCAAACTTTTTTACCTTATACGTCGTTTTACATGACTAGTTTACTATTAGGAATCAATGACGGAGAAAATAGAGAGGTATGGAATAAATTAAGTTTGTCGCACTTATTTGCTTTGTCTGGTCTACATGTTACTTTTTTAGTGATGATGATACGATCAGTATTACTAAGAGCAGGCATTACAAAAGAAGCCACGTCAATCATAGAATGTTTATTTTTATTGCTATTCGTTGGTCTCTCAGGTTATAGTGTTGGAGTGATTCGAGCAAGTTTGCAACATATTATAAAAAAGAGTTCAACTCATTATCAGTGGTATTTGAGTTCACTGGATTGTTGGAGTGTGACATTATTTATCCATACGTTTTTATTTCCAACCGTTTTACTGACTATTGGGGGAGTACTTAGCTATTATTTAAGTTTTTTAATTATATTTATCCAACCAATTATATCCATCTATAAAAAATATCAACAGACAATATTTTTTCAATTATTGTTAACGTTTTTTTCTCTTCCATTAATTTGCTATTACTTTTTTGAGTTCAATATTTTATCTGGTTTATTTAGTTTATTATTCACACCTATTTTATTCCAAGTATTACTACCACTATTAGTCATTAGTTTCATAATGTTAGCATTCTTACCCAACTTTATTATCATTTCGATAGAAAGTATTGTGAGAATGATTCATTTATTTGCTATATGGTGTCAAAAGTGGACGATGTTTCAAGTCACAACTGGAACATTTTCTAAAGTATTACTTATTCTTATCATTATTGGCCAATTTGGTTGTTTAATTTACTGGGAGAAAGTAAAAAAAATATCAGCAAAACAGGTATCCTTTATTCTGCTAAGTCCGTTTATGATACTGAGTATTAAATACATCAATCCTTTTGGTATAATTGCTTTTGTTGATGTAGGACAAGGAGATGCGATTTTTATTCAGCTTCCATTTTATCAAGGGAATTATTTAATTGATACAGGCGGAAGTTTATCTTTTGAGCAAGAGGCTTGGAAGCAAAAAATAAACAGTAAGCGAAATGCTGATTACACTTTACTGCCATTTTTAAAAAGTAAGGGGATATCAAAACTAGATGCTCTTTTTATTACACATGCTCATGAAGATCATTTTGGTGATATGGACCGATTAAGTGAAGAGGTAACGATTAAACAGATTATTACCACACCAGGGGCATATGAACAAGAGAATTTCCAACGAAAATTAGAGAAAATGAATGTATCATCTGTTCATCCAGTAACTCAGAAAAATCAATTAACGCTATCTAATTTACAATTTGATGTATTATCTCCTTTAGGTGTAGGCGATGGTCAAAATAATGATTCGCTTGTATTAAAGGTTACGATTCATCAAAAAGCATTTTTATTAATGGGTGACTTAGAAAAAGAAGGAGAATTGCGTTTAATGGATCAATACAAACAAGATGACCTAAAGGCAGACTGTATTAAAGTTGGGCATCATGGTAGTAAAACATCTAGTTATCATGACTTCATAGAAAAAGTAGATCCCAACCAAGCTATAATACTTGTCGGAGAAAATAATCGATTTAAACATCCTTCACCAGAAACACTGGATACCTTAACCAATCATCATATTACTATTTTTAGGACAGATGAAGATGGGATGATTTATCAAAAATGGTTACCTTTTAAAAAAGAGATGTTGAAAATGAAGTCAATAAAATAAAAATCTGTTAGAATAGTGAAGAGAAGACAAGAAGGATGTGTCGTAATAAGTGAGTTTTCAAAAAGAAATCGCAAAAATTAAAGAAAAAAAATTTGATTCTGTTTATGTCCTATTGGGAAAAGAGCGGTATCTTACTAATCAATTTAAACAACAATTAATCGCATCTGGCATGGAAGAAGAAGAGCAATCTTTTAACTTGATGACTTTTGATATGAAGCAAGACTTGTTAGATAACGTTATGATAGAAGCACAAACGATTCCTTTTTTTGGAGAAAGAAAGATTATCTTCATTCAAGAACCATACTTTTTGACAGGTGAAAAGAAAAAGACAGATGTTGAACATAATTTAAATACATTATTAGACTATCTTGATGAGCCTTCCCCATCAACGATATTAGTGTTTTTAGCACCTTATGATAAGTTAGACGAACGTAAGAAAATAGTAAAAAAATTAAAAAAAGAAGCAACACTGATTGATGTTTCGGATATGACGAATCGTTTGGCACAACAATATGTTTCAGATACGATAAAAAATGAAGGCTACGAGATAAGCAAAGAGGCGTTTGAAGAATTTATTTATTTGACGAATGCTAATCTTAGCCAAATGATGAATGAATTAGATAAATTGTTTTTGGTAGCAACTGAATCAAAAAAAATAACCAAAGAGATGGTTAAACAACTCATCCCAAGGTCACTAGAACATAGTATTTTTGACTTACTGAAGTATATTTTAGCTAATCAAAAAGAGCAATCATTGGCTTTATATAATGAATTATTACTACAAGGAGAAGACCCTATTAAAATTAACGCTATTTTAATTAGTCAGTTTCGTTTGTTGTTACAAGTGAAAATAATGGCAGAAAGGCATTATCAACAAAGTAATATGATTGATGTGTTGAAAATCCATCCCTATAGAATAAAACTATCACTACAAGAAGCAAAAAAATTTGATTTAAAAACACTAGGTGCTATTTTTGATTATTTAGTCGAAAATGATTATAAGATGAAATCAGGTTATATGGATGCTAATTTGTTGTTTGAACTCTTTTTAATGAAACAATTTAAATAAAAGAAAAAACTTGATGACTAGAAATCAAAAGATTCAGTCAATCAAGTTTTTTTATTTTGCGATTTTTTTAGCTAAACGTGATTTTTCACGGTTTGCTTTGTTTTGATGGATTAATCCTTTTGCACTAACCATATCAATTTCGCGTGTAGCAGCAACTAATAATTCTTGTTGATTATCAGCATTTTCTTCTACAGCTTTTTCAAATTTCTTCATAGCAGTACGCATTTTGCTTAATTTTGCAGAGTTAGACTCGTTTGCAATCTTGCTAGTGCGAGCACGTTTGATAGCAGATTCGATATTTGGCATTTATTTTCACCTCCGACATAGAGTTTACATTGATAAATCATATGTAATCAACATTCTCATTATACAGAAACCATAATCAGTTTGCAATAAATTAATTGCAATGTTTCTTAATTTAAATCTAAAATAGTGACACCAATGACGTCTGGACCAGTGTGAACCCCTAATACAGGACTGACGTCATTAAAATAAATAACTGTAGCATGTGGTAATTTTTCCTCAATTGTTTTTTTGACAAGTTCAGCTTCCTCTTGACAGGTTCCATATGCAATGCCTATGCGGTAGTCTGTACTATTTTCACCAAAAGCGACTAATTGGTCAATCATTTTTTGTAAACTTTTTTTTCTACCACGAGCTTTTGTCACCGTATAGTAAATCCCTTCATCATTACATGAAATCACTGGGTTAAGGTTTAAAGCTGTCCCTAAAATAGAAGTAACTAAACCAATTCTTCCACCTTTTTTTAAATATTCAAGAGTCGGAATACTAAAAAAGATCCGACCTTTTTTAGGTAACAATTCTCCAATTTCAACAAGAGAATCAAATGAATAGTGTTTGTCAATTAATTCTTTTAAGTAAGCAGCTTGTATCCCACCACCAATACCAATACTTTTCGTATCAATAATGTGAGAGGTGATATCTTCATGACCATTTAATAATAATCTTAATGCATTGTGAGTCCCACTTAAGCCACTAGAAATAGATACAGCTAAGATGTGTGTGTATCCTTCATTTTTTATTTGCTGAATAGTATTTTCAATAATTTCAAGTGAGGGAAGAGACGTTGTGGGGATTTCTTGATCTAATCGGTCATAAATTTCAGCGGCTGTGATATCGATTTTATCCAAGAAGCTCCCATTTGAATAATTAATACTTAAAGGAACAATAAATACACCATCTAGTGCTGCGATTTCTGGTGGTAAGTCCATTCCGGAATCAACAAATAATGCCATTTTTTCAGTCATGTTGTGATACCATCTCCTTATTGTTTATCATATTTAGCGTAGATGTGAGGGCGCATTCTGTAAATAATTTACTCACAATTGTAATACATGCCCAACGTATAGGGGCGATATCTGTTTCGGGATTATTAAATACAATTGTTTCTCCCTGTGTTGAAAAAGCATGAAGTGATTCATGAAGATACTGACAAAATAAATTGTAAGCATCTTTTGAATTAGTATTTTCAGTTTGTAAATCAATGCTTTGTTGAATAGAAGGAATATCAAATACTTGTTTTAAAATAGTAATTACAATAATCCTTGCAATATGTTTTCGACTATATCTTTTTTTGATTGGTTTAGGGATTAACTTTAATTTAACGTAATTATTTACCATTGAGGGGGTTAATGGCTTAAAAGGTATGCCATTTTCAGATAAAGGTTGTAAATATCGATCAATAATAGTAACTAATTGGTCCATATAAACATCAATATCTGGTAATTCATCCCATACAGGTAGAGAAAAATCTGTTAAATCATCCGTAATAGAATTAATCAATATTAAAAACTCCTTTATCTAGTTTTTAAAACTATATCATAAAGTTTTCTAAATGACAATGAAAAAATCTTGGACAATTTGTCCAAGATTTTAGTTAGCTGTCTTTGTTTTGGGTTGAGTATAGAAAGGTTTTTTTTCTTTTTTGATTGGTTTTAACAGTCTCAAACCATTTAATATGACTAAAATGGTACTCCCTTCATGTCCAATAACACCTAATGGAAGGTTAATGACTTGTAAGAAATTTGAGATAATCAATAAAACAATCATAGAAATAGAAAAGATGATATTTTCAGTCACAATTTTTTTTAGTTTTAGAGACATTTCGTGACTCATCGCCAATTTATTTAAATCATTTTGCATTAATACAATATCAGCAACATCAATAGCAATGTCAGTTCCTTGCCCCATAGCAACACCAATCGTTGCATTTGCCAATGCTGGAGCATCATTTATTCCATCACCAATCATAGCGTTGGTTCCAACTTTATCTTTTTGTTCTTTAATAAAAATCGTTTTATCTTCGGGTAGACAGTCAGCTATTACATGATCCACGCCAACTATTTGAGCGACAGCATTGGCTGTTTGGTGATGATCACCTGTTAACATAGTAGTTGTAATGCCAACTTTTTTAAAATAGTTAACACATTCAATCGCTTCAGGTTTTGGTACGTCAAGTAATCCAAAGAACGCCACTACTTGATTATTTTTAGATAGATAAATGACTGTCTTTCCTTCTTGCTGTAATTGCAATGTTTTTTCCAGCGTTTTATTATCAAGGTGTTTATTTGTCACAAAATCACTGTTTCCAACTTTCCATAAAGTGTCTTCTTCAGTTGCTTGCATACCTGATCCTGCAATTTCTTCTACAATAAGTGTATCGTTAATAGATACTTTCGAACCTTGATAGAATCTCACAATAGCATTGGCTAAAGGATGAGTAGAATTTTTTTCAATGGTCACTAAAGCTGAAATGGCTTTATCGCATTGGGTTTCAATAAATATTTCATCTGTTACAACAGGAATTCCTTTTGTAAGAGTTCCTGTTTTATCAAAGGTAATAGCTTTTAAATCAGAGAGTGATTCTAAAAAGACGCCACCTTTAAAAAGAACGCCATTTTTTGCCCCGTTAGAAATAGCAGCTAGAGTAGCAGGCGTAGCTGAGGCAACAAGAGCGCAAGGAGAGGCGACAACTAATAGAACCATCCCACGATAGAAACTCTCATTCCAAGTCCAACCTAAAACGAAATAAGGAAGGAAAATCATTAGTGGGACAATAACCAATACAACTTTAACATAGGTATTTTCAAATCGATCTAAGAAACTCGCTGTTTTTGAAGGCGTGTTTTGTGCCTCATCAACTAATTGAATGATTTTACTAAACAAGGTATCTTTAGCTTCTTTGGTTACTATCATCGAGATAGCATTTCCTACATTAATTGTCCCAGCAAATAAAGCATCATGATGTAATTTTTCGACTGGAATAGATTCGCCTGTAATGGCGGCTTCATCAACGGAAGAGTGATCACTTAATAATTCTCCATCAATTGGGACACTTGATCCTTTAGGAACAAGCAATGTATCACCAATTTTTAGCTCTGCAACAGGAACTTCTTTTGTTGTATTATCAGCTAATAATAAAAAGGCATTTTCCGGCTGAATAGCCATTAGGTTTTCAATTTCTTTTTTACTTTTACTTGTTGTGTATTCTTCTAATGAACCACTTAATGAAAAAATAAATGTTAACATAATTCCTTCAAAATAAAATTGAATTGTGCAGGCACCAATAGCAGCTAGAGCCATTAATAAATCGACACTTAAATGTTTATTCTCAATTGTGTCCTCGATTCCTTCTTTTGTCTGTGAAAATCCACCGATAATCATTCCGGTAATATAAATAATAGGAGCAAAATTCATGTGATTTTTGTCTACAATAAAACCTAATAACATAAGGGTACCACAGACGATTGTGGCAAGCATTTGTTTGTTTTCTTTAATATAAGTCATTTGTATTACCTCCTTATGAACTAAGTGTAACACAAAAAAATCTAGATTAGAATAGTTATAATCTAGATGGGATTGATAGTCGTTATCAATGAGAATGATTATAAAAAAAAGAAGCGATGAATCGCTTCTTAAACGGTTTTTATTGATTATAATGTTGTTAACCAGTAAATGAGAATGATGGTTCCCAAAATAATTCGATACCAACCAAAAACTTTGAAATCATGTTTTTTGATGTAACCCATCAAGAACTTGATCGCTAATATTGAAACGACAAATGAAACAATTGTGCCAATTGATAATAAGATGATTTCAGGAGAACCAAACGAATTTCCTTTTAATAAGAACTTCAAAATCTTAACCCCACTAGCTCCAAACATGACAGGAATTCCTAAAAAGAAAGTAAATTCTGCTGCTACATAACGTGAACAGCCAATAATTATTGCCCCAATAATAGTAGCACCTGAACGAGATGTTCCAGGTATTAATGACAGCACTTGGAATAAACCAATAATGAAGGCAGTTTTATAAGTTAGTTGATTAAGCGTTGTTGTGGTTGGTTTAATGGTTTTATTTCTATTTTCAACAATAATAAATAGTACACCATAAAGAATTAACATCATCGCAACAGGGACAAACTTATGAAAATGTTCCTCTAAAAAATCATCAAACAAAATTCCTAAGACACCTGCTGGAATACATGCAACCACTACTTTGAACCATAAAGACCAAGTATCTTTTTTTTCAATATCAGATTTATTTCTAGCAAATGGGTTTAATTTATTGAAATAAAGAACCACTACGGCGAGAATTGCTCCTAGTTGAATGACGACATTAAACATTTCTTTAAAGTCATTTGAAGCATCAAGCTTTAAAAATTGGTCTACTAAAATCAAATGACCAGTGCTACTGATTGGCAGCCATTCTGTAATCCCCTCAACAATCCCTAAAAAGATCACTTTTAATATATTATAAAAATCCATTCTTAATAGTCTCCTTTTTCCTTTTTATCACAATTAAGTATACATTATCTTTTTTTAAAACCAAATCTTTTTTCGAAAAAAAACCCCTTAGAAAAATTTAATTATCTAAGGAGTTAAAAGCTCTTTAATTAAAAAATGGATTTTCGCGTTTTTCACGACCAATACTTGTTACGGGGCCATGACCTGAATAGGCTTTGAATTCATCTGGCAGAGTAAATAATTCAGCTTTTATACCAGAAAGCAAGGTTTGTGAATCGCCAAAAGGTAAGTCAGTTCGTCCGACACTACCTCTAAATAGAGCATCACCACAAACAACAAAATCATCAAAAATAAAGCTAACACTACCTGGTGAGTGTCCAGGTGTTGGAACGACTTTAAATGTCATGTCACCAATAGTGTATGTATCATAGTTTTTAAATTCAAATTCAGCTTCTCTAGCAGTTACATCAGCCATATCATCATGACGAGCTAGACCTGATAAGTTTAATTGTGGATCAGTCAGCCATGATTGTTCAATTGGACTAATATATACAGGAATATTGTATCTATCTCTGATTTCATCTACCGCACCAATGTGATCATAGTGAGCATGTGTAATAAGAATAGCTTCAGGTTTTACATTGAGTTCATCTATGGCAGATTCGATTTTTTTTGCATCGTCACCTGGATCGACTATCAGTAATGATTGATTATTATAAATTAAGTAGCAATTTTCTTGGATTGCACCTGTTGGAATTTGTTTAATTGTTAGCACTTGAATTCCTCCTTTGAGTATAAATGTATTATAACGAAAAAAAGGATATTTCTAAAGTATAAAGAATTTTGTTAAGAAGAAAAAAATATTGTAAACTAAGTAGGGAAAGAGAGGTGCTGTGGTGGAGACCGTGAAAAAGAAGTTTGAATCATTACAGTTTATTCCTTTTGTATTGGTTAACGGAATGAACTTATTTCCAATATTTATTTTGGTCCATATTTTTTTACAAAATAATCATGAATTTCGTTATTTATTACCCTTACTATTCTTTTATTGCTTTAAATCAACTATTTTGTTTTTAATTCGTTTAAAAACATTGCCTATGCGACGCTTATTATTTGTAGCAATTGGACTAGGTATTTTAGGTTGTGGGTTTGGGTTATTGCTGAATCAATCGATTGCGTTTGGTTGGATTGCTGGAGGGTTATTGGGTATTTGTTCAGGTTTAATGTTTCCAAGCTATATGACAGTTATGTTTCATGAGAGAACACTGAATGATTTTAATAATAAAGAAAGCAACCAATTATATTCATTAGGTTTTGCCATTATTTTTTCAACTATATTGTTTAAGTTGATTGATGCATCAATAGTAGGAACCTTTTTATTTTTAGGATTAAATTTATTGTTGTTAGCTAGTGTTTTATCAACTTATCCAACCTATACAATAGATGAAACGATTCCTTATCCAAATTATTCAACTATTGAAACACTTGTTTTATTTTTTGTTGGATTTTTTAGTGTGTTTATCATAAAAGGGGATAAAAAATTAGGTGTGAGTCATTTTTTATTAACACTGATGATTATAATGGCTATACTGTTGGTTATTTACTTTATTTACTATAAAAAAATTACGCGTCAACGTCAATTTAGACCGCTAGAGAGTGCTATGATGTTATATAAAGGTATGTTGACTAATTTTATTTTAGTGTTTTGCACATTGTATCAAATGATTAATCATGGAAAATCTTCATTAATGATAATATATAGTTTGTATTTAACTTCCATTATTATCTCTCCAATGATGGCAAAAAAAATACAGAATAAAGAGAAAATTATTTTTTATGGCTTGATGTTCGGCTTTTTATTATTGATAACGCACGAATTATTTTATGTAGGAGTGTTTACTTTAAGTGTGATTACCTCTATTTATAATCAGCAATTAAATCAAGCGGTTTATCATTATCCAGTTTTGCCAAGAGATTTTCGGTTAATTGCCAAATATCGCTTAGGAAATATTGGGAGCATTTTACATCAATTACTTATGATGTCAACGTTATTTATCGTAACAAAGTATGCACATAATGTATCGTTAGATAATATTCTTCGAAGCTATACTTTTAAACAAATTGATACAAATGCTATATCAGTATTAGATATGAGTAAATATGCCTTATTAGGCTGTTTTGCCATTATTTTGATAATATTGAAAAATAGACAAAAAAAAGAAGCTGTCTTTTCAAAATAAAAGATTAGCTTCTTTTTTTTATAATTTGATAATTTTCCCAAAGAAGAATTCCCCCAGAGAGAAAATAATAGACGATGGCAAACATTAAAGGATTAATGAATGGAATAAACGATTGGAATATTAATATAACACCGCATAAGACGGAGATCCCTTGTATGATCCTGAAAGTGATAAGAAGTTGTGATTCATTGATAAATTCCAATTCACTCAAAATAATTTGTGGGATATAATCCCAAATAAACCAAAGACCACAAATGACACAAAGTGCATTATTTGTTGCTGAAAAATTAAAGATAATAGAAAGACCAACAATGACACTGACAATTCCTGAGATGAGATAAATAATATGCCATGTTTCTTTTGGCTCCAATCGAATGTTTGTCGAATAATAATTGAAGTTTAAAAAACCTTTTAAAATAGCGACAAGTCCCATGATAATACTAAACTGTTTGATTTGTGAATCAAGATGGAAAACCATAATAAATCCAAAAATCATCATCAATCCACCCATTAAAAATGAATGCCACTCTATTTTCTTTGCATACTTTAAAAGTGTGTTGCTAAATTGCTTCATTTTTATAACACTCCTTAATTTAATCGAACTTTTTCATTTTAACATGAAATAAAGGAGCTGAGTAGATAAAAAGATTAAAGAGTATGAGTTAAATCATTATAGCGTGTCACGGAAAATTCTTCAGCATTTTTTGCTTCAATAATAGAAATACTTGTATTTCCTAAAAGTTCACCGTTTCTAATGTCACTAATGGGTAACCCTTGAAAATGCTTAAGTAATGTTTGAAGTGTTAATCCATGAGAAACAACTAAAATAGTGTCATTGGGATATTTAGTAGCATATTCTTTAAAAACAGATTTTGTTCGATTTAATAGTGTCTCAAAATCTTCTCCACCAAATTCACTTGGATCATAAAGATGAGGGCGATATTTTAAATGCTCAAATTGAGTCTGACCTTCATAGCTTTTTTCAAGGGTACCATCCCAAGTACCAAATTTCATTTCCCGTATATCTTCAACCGTTTCTTTTATTGGATTAGAGGAGTGAGTAGATAAAAAGGCTCTCGCGGTATCTTGTGCACGTTTTTGAGGAGAGATAATCACACGATCAAAAGACACATCTTGCAAATAGTTTCCAGCTTTTTTGGCTGTTTCAATCCCTTCATCAAGCAGTGGTGAATCAACCAGCCCCCCTTGAAAAATACCTGCTTGATTAAATTCAGTTTTCCCATGTCTCATGCAGTAAAAAGTTGTCATGTAGTAAATTGCCTCCTATATAATAGTAATTTAAGTATACAAGAAAAGTAGAGTATAGTAAAAAAGAAAAATAAAAGGTCTCTGATATAAAAAATTAGTGAAAAATGTTTGATTTTCTTATATGGCTGTTATATACTAACGAAGGTGCTACTGTAAGGTAGGATCAAATCCACATTTTCAGCTGATTTTTTGTGAGGTGCTTAAATACTTTAAGTCCACAAGAAAAGTGAGGCTGTTAAGAGGGAAAATAAAAACCACATTGGAGGAAACAAAAAATGGCAGTAATTAGCATGAAACAGTTACTTGAAGCTGGTGTACATTTTGGTCACCAAACTCGTCGCTGGAACCCAAAAATGAAGAAATATATCTTCACAGAAAGAAATGGTATTTATATCATTGATTTACAAAAAACAGTTCGCTTAGTAGATGATGCTTATAACTATATGAGAAACATCGCTGAAGAAGGCGGAATTGCTTTATTTGTAGGAACTAAAAAACAAGCTCAAGAAGCGATTAAAGACGAAGCAATTCGTTCAGGTCAATTCTACGTTAACCATCGTTGGTTAGGTGGAACATTGACTAACTGGGATACAATCCAAAAACGTATTGCACGTTTGAAACAAATCACAACTATGGAAGAAGACGGTGTTT
The DNA here is from genome assembly GCF_022604695.1 of Vagococcus sp. CY53-2. NCBI lineage: Bacteria > Bacillati > Bacillota > Bacilli > Lactobacillales > Enterococcaceae > Vagococcus > Vagococcus sp. CY53-2. The sequence goes on along the minus strand of NZ_JALAHP010000001.1, from coordinate 619,874 downwards.
TTGAAGTCTTACCTAAAAAAGAAGTTGCTGGTTTAATGAAAGAACGTGAAAGATTAGAAAAATTCTTAGGTGGTATCGCTGATATGCCAAGAATTCCTGATGTTATGTTTATCGTTGACCCACGTAAAGAACGTATTGCCGTTCAAGAAGCTCATAAATTAAATATTCCAATCGTTGCTATGGTTGATACTAACTGTGATCCAGATGAGATCGATGTTGTCATCCCATCAAACGATGATGCAATTCGTGCGGTTAAATTAATTTCTGGAAAAATGGCTGATGCATTCATCGAAGGTCGCCAAGGCGAAGATGAAATTGTAGAAGAAGTCTTTACAGAAGAAGTTGTTTCTGAGGAAGCTCCATCAATCGAAGAAATCGTTGAAGTTGTTGAAGGAAGTAACGCTGAATAATAAATAAATTAAAGCTGTCTAGGGCTGCTGGCAAAGGTGAACAAAGTAGCCAATGGTTTTGTCAATTGTCTTAGATGGCTTTTTCATTAAAATAATACACAAACACTTGGGAGGAAACAATAAATGGGTAAAATTAGTGCTTCTATGGTAAAAGAATTACGCGAACGTACTGGTGTCGGTATGATGGACGCTAAACGTGCGTTAGTTGAAGTTGAAGGTAAAATGGAAGAAGCAATCGATTTATTAAGAGAAAAAGGAATGGCAAAAGCTGGTAAGAAAAATGATCGTATCGCTGCTGAAGGTTTAGCAAATGTATACGTTAATGGAAATACAGCTGCTATCGTTGAAGTTAACTCTGAAACAGATTTCGTTGCTAAAAACGAAAAATTCCAAGACTTAGTAAAAAATATTGCTAAATTAGTTGCTGAAAACAAACCAGCTAACATGGAAGAAGCTTTAAAAATTAAAACAGAAACAGGTACAATTGAGTCTGACGTGATTGAAGCAACTCAAGTTATTGGAGAAAAAATTAGCTTCCGTCGTTTTGAAATCTTAGAAAAAGACGATAACGCTGCATTTGGTGGATACTTACACATGGGTGGACGTATTGCCGTATTAACAGTTATTGATGGAACAACAGATGAAGTCGTAGCGAAAGATGTTGCAATGCATGTTGCAGCTATTAATCCTCGTTACGTATCTCAAGACCAAGTATCTCAAGATGAACTAGATCATGAGAAAAAAGTATTAACAGAGCAAGCTTTAAATGAAGGTAAACCAGAAAAAATCGTTGAAAAAATGGTTATTGGTCGTATGAATAAATTCTTAGCTGAAATTTGTTTAGTAGACCAACCATTTGTTAAAGATCCAGATATGACTGTTGAAAAATTTGTTGCATCTAAAGGTGGAACAGTGAAAGAATTCGTACGTTTTGAAGTTGGAGAAGGTATGGAAAAACGTGAAGAAAACTTTGCTGATGAAGTTGCAAGTCAAATGGGTAAATAGTTAATCATCGGGAACGCATTTATTGTTGTTATGATATATGCGCTCCTTTTTTTTGAAAAAATTACTGTATAAAGTGGTTTGTATAGTAAGACTAAAGGATAAAAGCGGAGGCATAAAAATGGTAGAACCTACATATCGTAGAGTATTATTAAAAGTTAGTGGCGAAGCATTAGCTGGAGAAAAAGGATTTGGCATTAATCCAAGTGTTGTCAATGGCTTAGTGAAAGAAATTAAAGAAATTCACGATCTTGGAATAGAAGTGGCTATAGTTGTTGGTGGTGGAAATATTTGGCGCGGTAATATTGGTGCTGAAATGGGAATGGAACGTTCTCAAGCAGATTACATGGGAATGCTTGCTACTGTAATGAATGGACTAGCACTACAAGATACACTTGAAAACTTGGGTGTACCAACCCGCGTCCAAACATCAATTGAAATGAGACAAATTGCTGAGCCGTATATCAGACGTCGTGCTATTCGTCATTTAGAAAAACGTCGTGTTGTTATTTTTGCTGGTGGAACCGGTAATCCATATTTCACTACAGATACTACAGCAGCACTTAGAGCAGTTGAAATTGGTGCAGATGTTATTTTAATGGCTAAAAACAACGTGGATGGAGTATACTCTGCAGATCCTAAGTTAGATATGAATGCCACAAAATTTGAAGAATTAACTCATATGGAAGTTATTTCAAAAGGCTTATCAGTAATGGATTCAACAGCAAGTAGTTTAAGTATGGATAATGATATACCTTTAGTAGTTTTCAATATGAATGAACCAGGAAATATTAAACGAGTTTGTTTAGGTGAACAAATCGGAACAACTGTAAGGGGGAAATAAATTATGAGTCAAACGATTTTAAATGATGCAAAAGAAAAGATGAAAAAATCTGAGGAAAGTTTACGTCGTGAACTAGGGCAAATTAGAGCAGGTCGTGCTAACGCTAGTTTGTTAGAACGTATTACAGTAGACTACTACGGAGTACCAACACCACTAAATCAGTTGTCTTCTATTACCATTCCAGAAGCGCGTGTATTAATGATTACGCCTTTCGATAAATCTGCAATGGAAAACATTGAAAAAGCTATTCTAGCAAGTGATATTGGTATTTCACCAACTAATGATGGAACAGTTATTCGTTTGGTTATCCCTCAATTAACAGAAGAACGTCGTAAAGATATTGCGAAAGAAGTGGGCAAACAAGGTGAAAATGCTAAGATTGCTATTCGTAATATCCGTCGTGATGCGATTGATGAATTGAAAAAGTTAGAAAAAAACAAAGAAATTTCTGAAGATGAGTTACGTGGATTTGAAAAAGATGTTCAATCATTGACTGATGCTAGTGCAAAAAATATTGAAGCCATTGTTAGTGAAAAAGAAAAAGAAATTTTAGATGTTTAACGAATAAAATAAAGCCGCGAAGAGATTCGTGGCTTGTTTTTTTATAATTTCTTTTAAAAAAAGTAGGATTATCCTTTTTTTTATAGGTTTTTCTAGTCCCATTTGCTACAATAAGGTGAGTGCATGTTTATGCTCAAGTCTTTTGAGGGGGCTTTTTTATGTTTAATATATTTACAAAGCAAACGAAGAAAAAATTAGGAGAAGAAAAAACGATAAACTTTTCCAAAGATGGAGATATTCCCAAGCATATAGCAATTATAATGGACGGTAATGGACGGTGGGCGCAAAAAAGACGTCTTCCACGTATTGCTGGACATAAGGAAGGGATGAATAATGTTAAAAAAATAACGACTTATGCAAGCAAATTAGGAGTTAAAGTATTAACATTATACGCTTTCTCGACGGAAAATTGGAAGCGTCCATCAAATGAAGTCGATTTTTTAATGAAATTACCAGTTGATTTCTTTGATGTCTTTGTACCAGAGTTGATTAAAGAAAATGTCAAGGTCAATGTGATGGGTTTTACAGAACATTTACCAAAACACACGCAAAAAGCAGTAGAAAATGCTATTAAGGAAACAAAAAATAACACAGGCATGATATTAAACTTTGCGTTAAACTATGGTAGTCGGGCAGAAATCTTAACAGCAGTAAACGACTTGTTAAATGAAGTAAAACAAGGAAACTTCACAGAAGAAGTTGATGAGGATATGTTTTCTAATTATTTAATGACAGCAAGTTTGGGAAACGAGTTACAAGACCCAGATTTATTGATTCGAACAAGTGGGGAAGAGAGAATCAGTAATTTTTTATTATGGCAAATTGCTTATAGTGAATTATATTTTACAGAGACCTATTGGCCAGATTTTAGTTTGGTCCACTTAGAAGAGGCCATTGGGTCTTACCAAAAACGTCAACGTCGTTTTGGGGGATTGAAAATAGAAGGAGAGGCAAGTAAATGAGACAAAGAGTGATTACAGCAGTTGTTGCATTAATTTTATTTATTCCACTAATAGTTATTGGACAAATGCCACTGCAAGTCGTGATGGCTATGTTAGGTGGGATTGCGGTTTATGAGTTATTTAGGATGAAAGGGTTAGACATTAAAACACCAGAGGGGATTTTAGCAATAGTTGGTTCCGTTGTGTTGATTTTACCACACTCAACGTGGTATGATTTTTTACCTAAAACAGTGAATGGTAACACCTTGTTTTATTTAGTCGTGATGGCATTATTAGTTCTACCTGTTTTTCTTAAAAATGCGTTAACTTTTGATACTATTGGTTTTCCAGTATTAGTGAGTCTATATGTGGGGACTGGTTTTCAAAACTTTATTTCTGCTAGAGAAATGGGATTACATGTCTTGATGTATGCATTATTTATTGTTTGGTCTACAGATATTGGGGCTTACATGATTGGTAGAAAATATGGTAAAAGAAAATTAGCACCAGATATTTCCCCAAATAAAACCGTTGAAGGCTCTCTTGGTGGTATGTTATGTGCAGTGGTTGTGTCACTTGTTTTTACTTTAATATGGCCATTAACTTATAATGTGTTTGTGATGTTATTACTAGCTATCATTTTTTCAGTTGTCGGACAATTGGGTGATTTGGTTGAATCAGCTTATAAACGTTACTATGGTGTGAAAGACTCTGGAAATATTTTACCAGGACATGGTGGCATATTAGATCGGTTTGATAGCTTATTATTTGTCTTTCCATTGATGCATTTAGTCGGATTGTTTTAAATAGATTGATACAATAAGTAGAAGGGATGTTCTGATGAAAACATTTTTAACATTTATTTTTGTGTTTGGTTTGATTGTTCTAGTTCACGAGTTTGGTCATTTTATTTTTGCTAAACGTGGCGGCATATTGGTTCGTGAGTTTTCAATTGGCATGGGACCAAAATTATTTTATCATCGTCATAACGGAACAACGTATACTATCCGTTTACTACCAATTGGTGGGTATGTTCGAATGGCGGGTGAAGGTGAAGAGGAGGGAGAACTATCTCCTGGAATGCACTTGTCACTTGTTATAGATGAAAATGGTATTGTAACGAAAATCAACCCAACAAAAAAAGTACAATTACCTAATAGTATACCAATTGAATTGATTGCATATGATTTAGAAGATAAATTATTTATTAAAGGATATGAAAATGGGGATGAATCTGAAGAAAAGATTTTTCCAGTATCTCATGACGCAACGATTATTGAAGAAGATGGTATTGAAACACAAATTGCACCACGTGATGTTCAATTTCAATCAGCTTCTTTAGGTCGTCGAATGATGACAAATTTTGCAGGACCCATGAATAATTTCATCTTAGCTGCAGTTCTGTTTATCCTTGTAGCTTTTATGCAAGGTGGAAAATATGTTGAAGATCCATCAAATGCGATTGGTGGAGTTATCCAAAATAGTGTAGCGGATAAAGCAGGCATTAAACCGGGTGATAAAATTATTCAAGTAAATAGTAATGACACACCAAAATTTACGGATATTTCAGCAGAAATTTCTTCTAATGCTGGAAAAAAAGTGTCTTTAGTTTTAGAAAATGATAAAAATGAAAAAAGAACGGTTGAAGTCGTACCAGAAAAAAGTGAACAAAATCCTAGTGTTGGAATGATTGGGATTCAGATGAGCAATAAGTTCATGCCATTATCATTTTTTGGTAAGATCCAATATGGAGTGACACAAATGATTGCTAATTCATTAACTATTTTTAAAGCATTGGGTGATTTGATTACTGGATTTAGTATTAATAAATTAGGTGGTCCTGTCATGATTTTTAAACTATCTGAATCTGTGTCAAAAAGTGGCATCATCGCTATCTTATCCTTTACCGCGATGTTATCAGTCAATTTAGGAATTATGAACCTAATTCCATTACCAGGTCTTGATGGTGGAAAGTTAATGCTGAATTTATATGAAGGTGTTCGCGGTAAACCATTAAGTCAAGAAAAAGAAGTGATGATTACTATGGCTGGAGTGGTGATTCTAGTTGTATTAATGGTTGCTGTTACTTGGAATGATATTCAACGATTTTTTATTCAATAATATGTTTAGGGGAGTTTAATAATAATGAAACAATCAAAATTTTTTATGCCAACTTTGCGTGAGGTACCAAGTGAAGCCGAGGCAATGAGTCATAAAGTGTTACTTCGTGGTGGATACATTAGACAGGTGTCAAGTGGTTATTATATTTATTTACCACTTGCTTATAAAGTGATTCAAAAAATTGAAAACATCATGCGAGAAGAATTTGCTAAAATTAATGCTAATGAGATGCTTTTACCAGCCGTTATACCAGCTGATTTATGGCGAGAAAGTGGTCGTTATGCAACATATGGCGATGCCTTGATGACGTTTACTGCAGATGGTGATAAAGAGTATCTTTTAGGACCAACACATGAAGAAACATTTACAGATTTAATTCGTAAAGATGTGAATTCTTATAAAAAATTACCACTTTATCTATACCAAATTCAATCAAAATACCGTGGGGAAAAACGTCCACGTTTTGGTCTACTACGTGGACGCGAATTTATTATGAAAGATGCGTATTCTTTCCATGCCTCAACAGAGAGTTTAGATGAAGGCTTTAATGACTTTGAAGAAGCCTATAAAAAAATATTTGACCGTTGTGGCTTAAACTACCGTATTATTATTGGTGATGGCGGTGCAATGGGAAGTAATGATTCAAAAGAATTTATGGCCATTGCTGAGATTGGTGAAGATACGATTGTTTATTCAAATGAAAGTGATTATGCAGCTAATTTAGAGATGGCGACTAGTTTTTATGCCTCTAAAAAATCTCATGAAACACCACTTGAAATGGAAAAAATTGAAACTCCAGATGTTGGAACAATTTCAGAATTATCTGACTTTCTATCTATTTCAGAAGATAAAACAGTGAAATCTTTGTTTTATATGGCTGATGGAAACCCTGTGATGATTTTACTTCGCGGTGATCACGAGTTAAATGACGTAAAATTAAAAAATTATTTAAACGCTGTTAATTTAGAACCAGCAACAGATGATGAGGTAAAAGAAGTCTTAGGAGTAGAATTTGGTTCTTTAGGTCCTGTAGGATTACCTGATACGGTTGAATTACTAGCTGATTTATATGTACAAGATTTATCTAATACAGTAGTTGGGGCAAATGAAACAGGGTATCATATCAAAAATGTGAATCCAGGCCGTGACTTTGAACCAAAAGAATATTTAGATTTACGATTAGTCAAAGAAGGCGAAATTTCTCCTGATGGTCGTGGAAAATTACAATTTACACGAGGTATTGAATTAGGACATATCTTTAAACTTGGAACATTTTATTCTGAAAAAATGAAAGCAGAAGTGTTAGATGAGAATGGAAAAGCTATTCCCGTTCAAATGGGGTGTTATGGTATTGGTGTGAGTCGTTTACTTTCAGCTATTACCGAACAAATGTCTGACGAGGACGGCATCAACTGGCCAGCTGAAATTGCGCCATTTGATGTGCATATCATTCCAATTAATCCAAAAGATGAGCATCAATGGAACTTAGCCTTAGATATTGAAAAAGAATTAGAAAGCTATGGCTTAGATGTGTTGCTAGATGATAGAAAAGAACGTCCAGGAGTGAAATTTAAAGATGCTGACTTAGTTGGTGCCCCATTTAGAATCACTGTTGGTAAAAAAGCAGAAGAAGAAATTATTGAAGTGAAAATCAAGAAAACACAAGACGAGTTAGAAATTCGTCGCGACGAGTTATATGCAACGTTAAATATCTTGAATAAGTAACAATACCTTTAAGGTTCTTAGTCTTATTTACTAAGAACCTTTTTCATGTATAATGTAAAAAGGAAAGTAGGGATGACCATGAGCTTATCACCAGTAGAATTATATGCTCAATTAATAAAACAAATTGCTTTAGATGACCAATTATCCAACTATCCTCTTTTAGAAACAGGTGAAGTGAAAAAAGTCACTGTACATAAAAAAAGTCGACTATGGGAGTTTAATTTAGGGTTTCATCATATTTTACCAATGTCACATTATCAGTTGTTATCTACTCATTTAGAGACTGCTTTTAATGATATTGCGCGTACTTCATTGGTTGTATCGAGCCAAAATAAAGACTTAAATGATGATTTATTAGCAGATTATTGGTATCACGTATTAAAGGCCAATGAAGAGATGACAAATGTTGTGAAAAATTCATTGTTGCAAACACCACCATTTGTTGAAGACCAGCAGGTTATTTTATTGGTTGAAAATGAAGGGGTCGAAAAATATTTAAGTCAAAAACATTTAGGACGCCTTAGTGAGCTATATAAACGCTACGGATTTCCTGAGTTTAAATTTGTTGTTCGAATTGATGACACAAAAGAGTCAGATATTCAAAAGGCGTTTGAACAACGGCAACAAGAGCAAGCAGAAGAATTAATGAAACAAACAGCTGCAGCCATTGAAAAAAATCAACAACAAAAGAAAAAACAAGAAACGCTTGAACATGAAGGCCCAATTCAACTTGGAAGAACGATTCCAAGTGATGAGGTGATCACACGTATGGAAGACATCATTGAAGAAGAACGTCGTGTGACTATCGAAGGGTTTGTGTTTGATAAAGAAATTAGAGAATTACGTTCAGGCAGAAAGTTATTAATTGTCAAAATCACAGATTATTCATCGTCATTTGCTGTGAAGAAATTTTCTAATAATGAAAAAGACGTCGCTTTATTTGAAGCAATTAAAACCGGAAGTTGGTTAAGAGCACGAGGTAGTATCCAGGAAGACACGTTTATGCGTGATTTAGTGATGAATTGTCAAGACTTAGTTGAGGTAAAAAAAGAATTAAGAAAAGATACAGCCCCTGAAGAGGAAAAACGTGTTGAGCTTCATCTTCATACAAATATGAGTACCATGGATGCGACCAATAGTGCCACAGATTTAGTGGCTCAAGCTGGAAAATGGGGGATGCCAGGAATTGCGATTACCGACCATAGTGGCGCACAAGCGTATCCAGATGCTTATTTTGCTGGGAAAAAACATGGTGTAAAAGTGTTGTTTGGTGTGGAAGCAAACATCGTCGATGATGGTGTCCCGATTGCGTATAATCCAAAACATATTAGTTTAACAGATGCGACTTATGTTGTCTTTGACGTGGAAACAACGGGACTATCAGCGGTTTATGACACGATTATCGAGTTAGCTGCTGTGAAAATGCATAAGGGAAACATTATTGATACCTTTGAACAATTTATCGATCCAGGTCATCCATTATCTCAAACAACCATTCATCTGACGGGAATTACAGATGATATGGTAAAGGGGTCAAAATCTGAAAAAGAAGTCTTAACGCTATTTGAAGAGTTCTGCCGTGATAGTATTTTAGTTGCCCACAATGCTAGTTTTGATATGGGATTCTTGAATACTAGTTATGAAAAATACGATATGCCAGAAGCTCCTAATCCAGTCATTGATACCCTGGAACTATCACGACTACTTCATCCTGAATTAAAGTCACATCGTTTAAACCGTTTGACCAAAAAATATAACATCAACTTGGAGCAACATCACCGTGCGATTTATGACTCGGAAGCAACAGGTCATTTGTGTTGGATATTTGTCAAAAAAGCACAAGAAGAATTTGGCGTGCATTTCCATGATGAGTTTAATCAACATATTGGTGAGGGAGATGCGTATAAGCGAGCACGACCGTTCCATGCGACGATTCTCGCTCAAACACAAGCAGGGTTGAAAAATTTATTTAAATTAATCTCGATGTCAAATGTTAATTATTTTTACCGTGTACCACGTATTCCACGCTCGAAGTTATCTGAATTTCGTGAAGGATTGTTAGTAGGCTCAGCATGTAGTAATGGTGAAATTTTTGAAGCGATGATGCAAAAAGGTGTCGAAGAAGCCAAAAAGCGTGCAAAATTTTATGACTATATCGAAGTCATGCCAAAACAAGTTTATGCTCCATTGATTGAAGCAGAACTCGTTAAAAATGATGAGGACTTAGAAGACATCATGACTAATCTGGTGTCGATTGGGGACGATTTAGGTAAGATAGTGGTGGCAACAGGAAATGTTCACTATTTAAATAAAGAAGACGCTATTTATCGTAAAATTTTAATTAATTCGATGGGAGGAGCGAATCCTCTAAATCGCTATGAATTACCGGACGTCCACTTTTTAACAACGAATGAAATGTTGGATGCGTTTAGTTTTTTAGGTGAAGAAAAAGCCAAAGAAATTGTGGTAGACAACACACGAAAAATTATGGATATGTGTGAAGACGTTGTACCTGTCAAACAAGAGTTATATACCCCAAAAATTGAAGGGTCAGAAGATGAGATTACGAAATTAAGTTATGATGAAGCACATCGACTTTACGGTGAGGAGTTGCCAGAAATCGTTGAGAAACGAATTGAAAAAGAGCTAAAAAGTATAAACGGGAATGGGTTCTCCGTTATTTATTTAATCTCTCAAAAGCTGGTTCATAAGAGTTTAGAAGATGGTTACTTAGTTGGGTCTCGTGGATCAGTTGGGTCAAGTTTTGTCGCAACCATGACAGGTATTACAGAAGTAAATCCACTTCCACCACATTATTTGTGTCCTGAATGTCAGTATTCAGAGTTTTTTGAAGATGGTAGTTATGGTTCAGGCTTTGACTTACCAGAAAAAGACTGTCCTAAATGTGGGGCTAAACTGTCAAAAGACGGACACGATATTCCATTTGAGACGTTCTTAGGATTCCACGGTGATAAAGTACCCGATATTGATTTGAACTTCTCAGGGACATACCAACCAGAAGCACATAATTATACGAAAGTGTTGTTTGGGGAAGATTATGTTTTCCGTGCCGGAACAATCGGTACAGTAGCTGATAAAACGGCTTATGGGTTTGTAAAAGGCTACGAACGAGACAATGATTTGAGTTTTCGTGGCGCTGAAATTGACCGTCTAGCAAAAGGATCAACAGGTGTGAAACGAACCACTGGACAGCATCCAGGGGGAATTATTGTGATTCCTGATTATATGGATGTGTATGACTTTACCCCAATCCAATACCCAGCTGATGACCAAGATTCTGAGTGGCGTACGACTCACTTTGATTTCCATTCGATTCATGATAATGTGTTAAAACTTGATATACTTGGACACGATGATCCAACAGTCATTCGTATGTTGCAGGATTTATCTGGAATTGATCCAAAAACCATTCCGGCTGATGATCCAGAAGTCATGAAGATTTTCTCTGGACCACAAGTTTTAGGTGTAGAGCCTGATCAAATTTATTCTAAAACAGGTACACTTGGTATTCCTGAGTTTGGGACAAAATTTGTTCGTGGTATGTTAGAACAAACAAAACCAACTACTTTTGCCGAGTTACTACAAATATCTGGCCTCTCACATGGTACAGACGTTTGGTTAGGTAATGCGGAAGAATTAATTCGCCAAGGAACGACCACACTGGCTGATGTGATTGGGTGTCGTGATGATATCATGGTGTATCTAATGCATGCTGGGTTAGAAGATGGCTTAGCGTTTAAGATAATGGAAAGTGTCCGTAAAGGAAAAGGAATACCTGACGACTGGCAAGCAGAGATGCGTGCGAATAATGTGCCAGAGTGGTACATTGAATCGTGTTTGAAAATCAAGTATATGTTCCCTAAAGCTCATGCCGCAGCGTATGTATTGATGGCATTACGTGTTGCTTACTTTAAAGTGCATCATCCCATTTTTTATTATGCAGCGTATTTCTCAGTTCGTGCTAATGACTTTGATATTGTGGCAATGTCAAAAGGAAAAGACGCGGTCAAAGCACGCATGAAAGAAATCACTGATAAGGGAATGGATGCCTCAACTAAAGAGAAAAACTTATTAACCGTTTTGGAAATCGCTAATGAAATGTTAGAACGTGGTTTTAAATTCCAAATGATTGATTTATACAAATCGGATGCAGAAGATTTTGTGATTGAAGGCGATACGTTAATTGCGCCATTTCGTTCTGTTCCAAGTTTAGGATTAAACGTGGCAAAACAAATTGTGGCCGCTCGTGAAGAACAAGATTTTTTATCTAAGGAAGATTTATCTAATAGAGGAAAAGTATCTAAAACATTGATCGAATACATGACAGACAATGGTGTATTGAAAGATTTACCAGATGAGAATCAATTATCCTTGTTTGATATGTTATAAGAAAAAATTTAGGAGGAAGACAAATGTCAAAAGTGTTAGTTTTAGGTGGAGCAGGTTACATTGGCTCTCATGCAGTAAAACGGTTATTGGATAGTGGCAAAGAAGTGGTTGTGGTGGATAATTTATTGACTGGACATAAAGAAGCAGTGGACGAACGTGCCACGTTTTATGAAGGAGATATTCGTGATAAAGATTTTTTAACAGGTGTTTTTGAGAAAGAAGATATTTCCCAAGTGGTTCATTTTGCCGCAAGTTCACTTGTTGGAGAATCAGTTGAAAATCCACTAAAATACTTTAATAATAATGTATATGGCATGCAAACCTTACTTGAGGTGATGAATGAATTTGGCGTAAAAGAAATTGTCTTTTCTTCAACCGCTGCGACTTATGGCGAACCTGATGTAACGCCTATTACGGAAGACACACCAACGAATCCAACGAATCCATATGGTGAAAGTAAACTCATGATGGAAAAAATGATGAAATGGTGTGATAACGCATATGGGATTAAATATGTATCATTGCGTTATTTCAATGTGGCAGGTGCGATGCTTGATGCGTCAATCGGTGAAGATCACACCCCTGAAACCCATTTACTCCCAATCATTTTACAAGTGGCACTAAATCAACGTGAAAAGTTAATGATTTTTGGTGATGATTATCCAACGCCAGATGGCACATGCATTCGTGATTATGTGCATGTCGTAGATTTAGTTGACGCGCATATATTAGCCTTAAACTATTTATCCACACATGATGAAAGCCAAATTATTAATCTTGGTAGTAGCAATGGGTTTTCAGTAAAAGAATTGCTGACTGAAGCCATCAAAGTAACTGGAAAAGCTATTCCTTCTGAGATTGCACCAAGACGTGCAGGAGACCCGTCAATGTTAGTGGCTTCAAATGAAAAAGCGAAAACTATTTTAGGGTGGAATCCTCAATACACTGATGTGGAAACGATTATTTCCAGTGCGTGGCAATGGCATCAAAGTCACCCACATGGATACGAAAAATAGCGAGTAAATGTTAAGCCAAGGACGGTCATCGTTCTTGGCTTTTTTCTATGCCTGTTTAATAGTGGTAAAAATGAGGTGTGGATAGTTATTTAATCTAATTGGGAATTTGCTGTTAGCTAGGCCACGACTGACAATAAGATTTGAGTCATCCTTAATGTATAAGCCATTTGTTAGTTTTGGTAACACCCCTTGATCAGGTGATAAAAGACCATCTGTTTTAGGTAAACGCCATTGTCCACCATGAGCATGACCGCTAAAAATAGCAAGAGGGCTATTAAAAGAGTTAATGTATTCATCAAATAGTTCAGGATGATGCGCTAAAACTAACGTCTCTTGATTAGTATTCATTTTCGCCATATCTTTACTTGAAAGTGAAGTGTGTCGATTACTTAATCCAACAAGGTTAAAGGCATTATTGTTGATGACTAAATTAGTGACATCATTTTCTAAATAAACCGCATCACTGGCTTTGATTTTTTGTCTCCATAAAGCATAATCTGGGTTTGTTTCTTCGTGGTTACCATTGATAACATAAGTTTGGTAGCGCGAGGTTAATGTAGTTAAAAAATCAAAAAATTCGGTTGTTTCTACAGACTCAGTGCGATCAATCGTGTCACCAGTTAAAAACACGACATCAGGTTGTTCTTTTTCTAATTCGTTTAATAATTGTGTTTGACTAACTCTTAATCTTGGAAACTGTAAGTCGGATAAGTGCGCAATTTTTACAGGATTATCATTAACCCGATTACTTGTGATGAAAATTGATTCAACATCAAGTTGTCTGTTTTCACGAATGCCTTCTGCCATGATAAAGAGAGGCAGTCCAATTAGTAATCCAGTAATAATTTTTTTCGTTCTAGTCATGTTAGTACTCCTTTGAAATAATCAATATCTTTAGTTAAATTAACAAAAATTTTTTAATAAAGAATTAAAAATAAAAATCTTAGAAAAATCTTAACCGTATTTTCAAAAAAAAGTTAGTAACATTGAATAGTTATGAAAAATATGCTAATATAAAATTGTGTGATATGAGTGGAAAGAGTGAGCGTGTTGACGCTCACTCTTTTTGATGAATTTCTCGAAAATGTATAGGGAGGCGAAAATATTGGCAAATGTAGTCGAAATAGTCACTGACTTAGTTACTCCGATCTTGGAAGACTATCAATTTGACTTAGTAGATATTGAGTATGTTAAAGAAGGGAAAAATTGGTTCCTAAGAGTATTTATTGATAAAGATGGCGGTATTGATATCAACGAATGTGCACTAGTCAGTGAGGCGTTAGGTGAAAAACTTGACACAATCGATCCAGATCCGATTCCACAAGCCTATTTCTTAGAGGTGTCTTCACCAGGGGCAGAAAGACCTTTGAAAAAAGAAGAAGATTATGTTAATGCTATTGGAGAGTATGTAAATATCTCTTTTTATCAAGCTGTTGAAGGAGAAAAGCAGTATCAAGGTTTCTTAAAAGAAGTAACCCCAGAGACGCTCACCCTATTAGTAAAAATTAAAACGCAAGAAAAAGAAATGACATTTGATAGAAAAAATATTGCCAAAGCAAGATTGGCTATTCAATTTTAAAATGGAGGTTAAGGAAATACATGAACAAGGAAATGTTAGGAGCACTAGATGCTCTTGAACGCGAAAAAGGTATTTCAAAAAGTATCGTCATTGAAGCACTAGAAGCAGCAATGGTTTCAGCGTATAAACGTCACTATGGACAAGCACAAAATGTAGATGTTGAGTTTGATGAGAAAAAGGGGGATGTGCATATTTTTTCTGTTAAAGAAGTAACAGAAGAAGTCATGGATTCTCAATTAGAAGTTAGCTTGAAAGAAGCGTTAAAAATTAATGGTGCTTATGAAATTGGTGATATGATTCGTTTTGAGGTAACCCCAAAAGACTTTGGCCGTATTGCAGCACAAACAGCTAAACAAGTTATCTTACAACGTGTACGTGAAGCAGAACGCTCAATTATTTATAATGAATTTAGTGCTTACGAAAATGAAATTATGCAAGGAATTGTGGAACGTCAAGATAATCGCTATATTTATGTCAATTTAGGTAAAATTGAAGCCGTATTATCTAAACAAGATCAAATCCCAAATGAAGTTTATCAACCACACGATCGCATCAAGGTTTATATTTCAAAAGTAGAAAATACATCAAAAGGTCCACAAGTTTACGTTAGTCGTAGCCATCCAGATTTATTAAAACGATTATTTGAACAAGAGATACCAGAAGTGTATGATGGAGAAGTAGAGATTATTAGTATTGCAAGAGAAGCAGGAGACAGAGCAAAAGTCGCAGTGACAGCTGCTAATAAAGACATTGATCCAGTTGGAACGTGTGTCGGACCAAAAGGACAACGTGTTCAAGCCATTGTTAATGAATTAAAAGGCGAAAACATGGATATCGTGGAGTGGAATGAAGACCCTGCTGTCTTTATCTCAAATGCACTAAATCCAGCACAAGTATTAGATGTTATTTTTGAGCCAAACCAACGTGCTTGTACAGTCGTTGTGCCAGATTTCCAATTATCATTAGCTATTGGGAAACGTGGACAAAATGCGAGATTAGCGGCTAAATTAACTGGCTATAAAATTGATATTAAACCTGAATCCGAATGGGAAAAAATAGCTGCAGAAAATGAAGAAGAGTTACTTGAAGAAGTACTTGAAGCAAATGAAGAATTAGTCGTTGAAGATGTATTAGATGAAGCTGTTGAAGAAATATCAGAAGAAACTACATCAGAAGAATCAACAGAGAACGCTACAGAAGACATTGTCGTAACTGTTGAAGAAGATGAAGAATAATACCACTTTTTGGGAGGCGAAATAGATGAAACAAAGAAAAATTCCAATGCGTAAATGTGTTGTATCAAATGAAATGAAACCCAAAAAAGAAATGATTCGTATTGTTCGTTCTAAAGAAGGCGAGATTTCGATTGATCCAACTGGAAAAATGCCAGGTCGTGGAGCTTATCTATCTATGGAACCAGATGTCGTCCAAAAAAGTTGGGATCAAAAAATTTTAGACAGAGTATTAAACGATACATTAACAGATGACTTCTATCAAGAGTTGCTAGACTATGTGTCACATCAAAAAGCAAGGAGAGAATTATTCGGAAATGGAAAATAAACAACGATTTCTTAATCTCCTAGGTTTAGCAATGAAAGCCGGTAAACTTGTGACTGGTGAAGAAACAACCTTACAGTCAGTGAGAAAAAATACTGTAAATTTGGTGATTTTAGCAAGTGACGCAAGTGAAAATACCGAAAAAAAAATGAGAGACAAGTGCCATAGTTATCATACAAAATTGATTTCGCCATGCACCTCAGCCGAACTGAGTTCTGCTATTGGTAAAAATCGTATGATTGTCGGGGTATGTGACACCGGATTTTCTCGAAAGATGTGTGAACTAATGACAGAATAGGATGGTGAGAGAATGAGTAAAAAACGCGTATATGAATTAGCGAAAGAACTAAATGTTCCAAGTAAAGATATCGTAGAAAAAGCTCAGTCCGCAGGTGTTGATGTGAAAAATCATATGAGTACATTAAATGACTCAGATATTGACAAAGTCAAACACCTATTAGCACCTTCAAAAGCTAAGGGACAAGATAATAAAAAAACTGGTCAAGTACCAGCTAAAAAAAATAATCATTCTAATAAAAAGTTAGAAAATAATGATAACAGTAAGGGTAATCGAGTGAATAATCAGAATCAAAACAAACAACAACCAACGAATAAACAAAATAATCACCAAAAATCTTCAGCAAATGGAACAAAAAAACCAGCTGGAAATACATCTAATCAAGCAAATAGAAGCAATAATTCAACAGGTAATAACAATAACCAAAATAAAGGTGGAAACCGTAATAACAATGGTAACCGACCTTATCAAGGAAACCAAAACAATCGCTATAACAAAAATAATAAGCGACGTAACAATAAAAAAGGCAAACAGCAAACATCTAATAAGCCAGCTGTACCACCACGTAAATTTAAAGAATTACCAGAAGTGTTAGTTTACACTGAAGGCATGAATGTAGCAGATATTGCTAAGAAAATTTACCGTGAACCAGCAGAAATTATTAAAAAATTATTCCTTTTAGGTGTGATGGTTAACCAAAACCAAGCATTAGATAAAGATACAATTGAATTATTAGCAACAGATTACGGTATTGAAGCGGAAGAAAAAGTTCAAGAAGATGTGGCTGATATTGACAAATTCTTTGAAGCAGATGTTGTTGATCCTGATAAATTAGTCAGTCGTCCTCCTGTTGTGACTGTTATGGGACACGTTGACCATGGTAAAACAACCTTATTAGATACATTAAGAAATGCAAAAGTAACATCTGGTGAAGCAGGCGGGATTACACAACATATTGGTGCCTACCAAATTGATATTGATGGCAAACCAATTACATTCTTAGATACACCAGGACATGCGGCGTTTACTAGTATGCGTGCTCGTGGAGCAAGTATCACAGATATTACCATTTTGGTTGTAGCAGCAGATGATGGTGTCATGCCTCAAACAGTTGAAGCCATTAACCATGCTAAAGCAGCAGAAGTCCCAATTATTGTGGCGGTCAATAAAATTGATAAACCAAGTGCCAATCCAGATCGCGTGATGCAAGAATTAAGTGAATATGGCTTGATTCCAGAATCATGGGGTGGAGACACCATTTTTGTTCCAATCTCTGCCAAATTTGGGGATAATATTGAAGAATTATTAGAAATGATTTTACTTGTTTCTGAAGTGGAAGACTTAAAAGCTGACCCAACACAACGTGCAATCGGTACAGTTATTGAAGCACGCTTAGATAAAAGTAAAGGACCTGTTGTAACCTTATTAGTACAACAAGGAACACTACATGTTCAAGACCCAATCGTTGTTGGTAACACCCACGGACGTGTGCGTGTGATGACAAACGATATTGGTCGTCGTGATAAAACAGCTGGACCAGCAACACCAGTTGAAATTACCGGGTTAAATGATGTACCACAAGCTGGTGACAGATTTGTAACCTTCGAAGACGAAAAAACAGCTCGTGCAGCTGGAGAAGAAAGAGCAAAACGTGCTTTATTAGAACAACGTCAAGTGAGTCAACGTGTGACATTAGATAACTTATTCGAAAGTCTGAAAGATGGCGAAATGAAAGAAGTTAACGTTATTATCAAAGCGGACGTTCAAGGGTCAGCTGAAGCATTAGCTGCTAGTTTAACCAAAATTGATGTTGAAGGCGTTCGTGTGAAAATTGTCCATTCAGCAGTTGGGGCAATTAATGAAAGTGATATTACATTAGCTTCTGCAAGTAATGCGATTATCGTCGGTTTTAATGTTCGTCCAACAGCACAAGCTCGTACACAAGCAGAACAAGAACAAGTCGATATTCGTTTACACAGAATCATCTATAAAGTTATCGAAGAAATTGAAACAGCGATGAAAGGAATGCTTGATCCTGAATTTGTTGAAAAAATTACAGGACAAATGCAAGTTCGTGAAACTTACAATGTGTCTAAAGTTGGGACAATTGCAGGATGTTACGTAACAGAAGGCTTCATTCGTCGTGATTGTGGTATTCGTTTAATTCGTGATGGTATTGTTATCCATGAAGGTAACCTAGCTAGTTTGAAACGATTTAAAGATGATGCAAAAGAGGTAAAAATGGGATTTGAATGTGGTGCCACTCTTGAAAATTACAATGACGTAAAAGTTGATGATGTCATTGAAGGGTTCATCATGGAAGAAGTGAAAAAATAATTCAGCTCATTTATATGAGGAGGATAAGCATATGGCAAATTACCGAGATCGTCGTGTCGCTCAAGAAATATTAAAAGAAGTGAATGATATTTTACATAAAAAAGTGCGTGATCCACGTGTACAAGATGTAAGTATCACTGACGTAAAAGTAACTGGTGATTTACAAGAAGCAACTATTTTTTATAGCTTGTTGAGTGATAAAGCGTCTGATAAGCAAAAAGCGCAAGAAGGATTGGATAAAGCGACAGGATTAGTTCGTCGTGAATTAGGTCATAGATTAAGTATCTATAAAACACCTGAAATTACCTTTGCAAGAGATGAGTCAGTCGAATATGGAAATCATATTGATGAACTATTAAGAGGATTGCATAAAGATTAATTTAAAAAAGACTAGAGGAAAATTTATTTCTTCTGGTCTTTTTAATTTTTCATAAAATAGGAATGATTAACGCATAATAATGAAGTATGATACACTAAGGTTAGATTAATTAGGAGGCGATTCGATTGGTAAAAAATATCGGAATAGTTGGGACAGGTGTGATTGCAACAGAATTTGTAACGCAAGTAGATACGTCAAAATACACGGTCCATTCAGTGTATAATCGTAACCCAAGATCTCTTGAAACGTTTAAAGAAGCCCATCAATTACATAATGGCTACACAGATTATGATGAGTTTTTAAATGATGATACCCTTGAGTGTGTCTATATTGCAACACCAAATCAAACGCATTATGACTATGCTAAAAAAGCAATCGAAAAGGGTAAACATGTATTATGTGAAAAAGTGATGGTATTAAATGCTGACCAAGCACGTGAGTTATTTGAATTAGCGAAAAAGTATCACGTGGTTATACTGGAAGCTGTAACATTATTCTTCATGCCAATGTATCATGAAGTGAGCCATTTATTAGAACAAAATGTGTTAGGTAAAATTAGTGGGGCGAATATCACATTTGGTAGTTGTAAAGAATATGATGTAAATAATCGATTTTTCTCATTAGAAAAAGGCGGTGGGGCATTATTTGATATTGGACCATATGCCTTATCAGCAGCTGTTTATTTATTAGGGACAGACATTGAGTTAGTTTCTTCTGAGGTTGTCATGGCACCAAGTGGCGTTGATGAAAAATCAGTGACTACATTAAAAACAAAAAATAACGAACTAGCTAGTGTGATGTTATCGTTTAGAGGAAGATTACCAAAACAAATTTTAGTCACAGGTGATGAAGGCTATTTAATGATTAATGATTTTCCAAGAGCGACAACAGCCAATATCTTTTATAATGATGGAACAACACAAGTCATTGAAGCAGGCGATGGAAAAGATGTATTTACCTATGAGATGGATATGTTAAATCATTTGGCTAGTGAAAAAGACTTAGAGCATGTTCCTGATTGTCGAGAAGTCAGTCAACGAGTGATTGAGTTGATGGACGCCATGAGACATGAGTGGGGATGGAAATTATAATAGACACCTAAAAGGAGGGCGGCCTCCTTTTTTTATGTTTACAATCGCTTTTATCCTAATTAGGTCTTTAAGTATGCTATAATATTGAGGAAATGATGAAAAGAGTAGGAGAAGACAAATGGAAGGAATTATCCCTCTATGGAAACCACGTGGCATGACAAGTCATGATTGTGTTTTCCAGTTAAGAAAAATCTTAAAAACAAAAAAAGTTGGACATAGTGGCACACTTGACCCAGATGTTGATGGCATATTGCCTATTTGTGTCGGTAAAGCAACAAAAGTTGTTGAGTATTTGCAAGAATCCAATAAACTATATGTTGGGGAAATAACCCTTGGATTTTCAACAGAAACAGAAGATGCAAGTGGGGAAATTGTGGCAAAAAGTCCTATTACCAAGCCTTTAACAGAAAAAGAAATTGATGAAGCTATGTTATCTTTCACAGGTGATATTCAACAAATTCCTCCTATGTATTCTGCTGTTAAAGTGAATGGTCGACGATTATATGATTATGCGAGAAAAGGCGAATCAGTTGATCGTCCAGTTAGACAAACAGTTATTCATCGTTATAAACGCATCAGTCAACCAATCTTTTCAGAAGAAACACAGACACAGTCTTGGAAATTTGAAGTGGATTGTGCAAAAGGAACGTATGTTAGAACACTTGCTGTGGATACAGGAAAAAAATTAGGTTATGAGGCACATATGTCAGATTTGACGAGGTTATCAAGTGGAGGGTTTGACGTGAAAGAAGCCATTACGTTAGAAAGAGTAAGAGAACTTGTTGAAGATAATCAATCATCAGAAATATTCTATCCGCTTGAGAGAGCTGTCGAGACGTTTCCTAAAAAACGATTAACACCAGATGAGTATCAATTAATCAGAAATGGATTAGTGATGCCAGATTCTTTTTTTGAGGGATATGATGACACACCGTTGATTGCATTATTCTACAATCAACAACTTGTTAGTTTATATGGTAAACACCCAAGTAAACCTGGCTTATTTAAGCCAGTTAAAGTGATTCGAAACGATTAAAGGAGTATATGTTATGCAAATTATTAATATTCATCATCCGTATGATCCATGTGACTTACCTAAGGATGATGTCGTGTTAGCTTTAGGTTTTTTTGACGGCGTTCATAGAGGCCATCAAGAAGTAATCCGAACAGCTAAGACTATAGCAAATGAAAAAGGATTAAAATTGGCTGTGATGACATTTAATCATCATCCTGCAGTTGTTTTCCAAAAAGTAAACTATAAGAAAATGAAATACATTACAACAATTGAGCAGAAAGAAGAAAAAATGAGGCAATTGGGTGTCGATTATTTATATATCATTGAGTTTACGTCTTCTTTTGCCAGTCTTTCGCCACAAGATTTCGTCGATGAATACATGGTAGGATTGCATGCTAAAGTTGTTGTAGCAGGATTTGATTATACCTATGGAAAGAAAGATATTGCCAATATGAGTATCTTACCTACCTATGCAAAAGGTCGATTTGAAGTAGTTGAAGTTGAAAAATTAAGTGAACATGACGAAAAAGTTAGTTCAACAGCTATTCGTGAATGCATGAAGATAGGTGATATGTATGCAGCGAACAAATTATTGGGCTATGCTTATGAAACAACGGGCATTGTAGTACACGGAGATAAACGCGGTCGATTATTAGGGTATCCAACTGCTAATATTAAAGTGCCAACATATTCGTTATTACCTACTGGTGGGGTATATGTTGTGAAGATAAAAGTATCAAATAAATGGTATATGGGTATGGCGCAAATAGGATACAATATCACATTTGAGAGCAATCGTCCAATGACCATCGAAGTCAATATTCTAGATTTTTCAGATGATATTTACGGTGAACAAGTGAGTGTTGAATGGCTACACTTTTTACGTGGAGAGCAAAAATTTGATAATGTGGATGGACTAATTGCTCAATTAAAACAAGATGAACAAAATACAAGGGATTATTTTGATGCAAGAGGAGGACTAATATGACGTCAGCCTATATACATATTCCTTTTTGTGAACATATCTGTTTTTATTGTGACTTCAATAAAGTATTTATTGAAGGACAACCTGTTGATGAATACATTGAGGCTTTGTTGAAAGAAATCAAGTTAACAAAAGAAGCTTATCCATCAGATACAACTGAAACCATTTATATTGGTGGTGGTACACCAACGTCTTTATCTGCTAAACAGCTCGACCGTCTATTAAGTGGTATAAAAGAATTATTACCGTTTAACCCAAGTGATGAATTTACTGTAGAGGCTAATCCAGGTGATTTGACAATGGATAAAATAAAAGTTCTTCAAACACATGGGGTCAATCGATTGTCTATGGGAGTTCAAACGTTTGATAATAGGTTATTAAAAAAAATTGGTCGAAAACATTCAGCACAAGATGTATTTGATACGATGTCTCTTTTAGAACGTGCTGATTTTTCCAATGTTAGTATTGATTTAATTTATGCTTTACCAAATCAAACAATGGAAAGTTTTGAAGACACGCTGGATAAAGCTTTGGCACTAGATTTACCTCATTATTCTATGTATTCATTGATTTTAGAAAATAAAACCATGTTTTATAATTGGGCAAGGCAAGGCAGATTGCATTTACCAGGAATTGATGTTGAGGGAGATATGTTTGAGCGAGCTATCGAACGCATGACGTTAGCTGGAAAACATCAGTATGAAGTGAGTAATTTTGCTGAAGTAGGAAAAGAGAGCAAACATAACTTGGTTTACTGGAATAATGATCATTATTATGGATTGGGCGCAGGAGCAAGTGGTTATTTAGGCAATATTCGTTATAAAAATCATGGACCTATCCAACATTACTTAGAACCCTTAAGACAAAATAACTTACCTACTATTACAACAGAAAATTTAACGATTAAGCATCAAATGGAAGAGGAAATGTTTTTAGGATTACGTAAAAAACAAGGTGTTTCTCTATCTAATTTTGAACAAAAATTTGGTCAAACATTTGAATCTATTTATGGAAGTGTCGCTGAGCGTTTAATAGAGGAAGAAATGATTCAAATAAGAGATGGCTTTATTTCGTTAACGGATAAAGGATTAATTTTAGGAAATGATGTTTTTGAGAAATTTTTATTAGAAAAATAAGTATGAAACAGTCTAAAGAGAAAAAATTAGGCTGTTTTTTTGTTATTCTCGTTTTTTTGACAAAATAAATTGACATATTCTTGTGATTACTCATTTATAGATTTGTCATAATATAGATGAATCCTTTGTTTATTAAGCTTTATTAATATGGTATCGTTAGATTTAGCACTCTATAACAAAGAGTGCTAAAAAGGAGAGGCTTTTAGTTGACAAAAAAATTAATCCTTGTTATATTAATAATGTAGTTAGCACTTAGTGTGAATGAGTGCTAATAAGGAAGGTGATTCGCATGTTGAGTATGAGACAAGAACACATCTTACAATTATTAGTTCAGCTCTATACTGAAACAGGACAACCTGTTGGATCGAAGACCTTGATGAATAACGGGATTACAGTTAGTTCAGCAACCATTCGAAATGAGCTGTCGAAATTGGAAGATTTTGGTCTTATTCAAAAAATGCACACGTCTTCCGGTAGAATTCCTTCAATGAAAGGATATCGTTATTATGTGGATCATTTAATGGATCCTAGTAAGATTAGTTCTACCGATGTTCAACGTATCAAACGATTGTTTAATCGCAAGTTTAACGCCACAAATGAAATCATTGAGTGGTCTGCTAATATTTTATCCGATTTAACAAGTTATACAGCCTTTTCGTTAGGGCCAGAGGTAAAAGAACGTCGATTAACTGGGTTTCAAATTGTTCCGTTGAATACTCGCCAATTAATGGCGATTATTGTGATTGATCAAGGATATGTTGAAAGTCAAGTGTTCTCAATTCCAAGTTCAGTGTCAACTGAAGATATCGAAAAAATGATTCGAATCATCAATGATCGATTGTTGGGAGAAACACTTTTGACAGTTTACCATAAGCTTCGAACGGAGATTCCATTAGTTCTCCAACGTTATTTTAATAATTCAAGTAATATTTTATTCTTATTCGAAGATGTGTTTAATCAAGCTTTTGATGAACAAATTTATGTGGGTGGAGGGATGAATTTATTAAATTCTGCTGCTATTACAAACCCAAATGAGTTTCAGTCAGTGTATTCCTTAATTAGTGATACAGATAAATTGACTGAGCTTCTTATATCGGATAAAGATGAAAAAATTGATATTAAAATTGGAGATGAACTAAACAATGAATTGTTACAAAACATGAGTTTAGTAACTGGATCGTACGATGTTTTTCAACGAGGCAAAGGATTAGTAGCTGTTTTAGGACCTGCTAACATGTCTTATTCGAAACTGTTAGGAGTTATGGATGTTTTGACGGATGAGCTATCTAGACATCTAGAAACATATTATCGACATTTGGAAAATAGTGGAGAGTGAAAGGAGACTGACTAAAGTGAAGAAAGACGAATCAGTTGATAAAGTTAACGAGGAAGAAAAAAAAGACGAAGAGTCGATAGCTGAAACAAATGAGGCTGTTGAGACCGAAGAAGTGGTAGAAGAAAACGAAACGGAAGAATCGTTAGAACAAACATTACAGGAAGATTTAGATAAGATGGAAGATCAATTCCTAAGAGCTCAAGCAGAAATTGCGAATATGCGCAATCGACATAAAAAAGAGCGTGAGGAAGCTTCTAGATATCGGGCACAAGAATTAGCAAAAGAGTTATTACCAGCTTTGGATAACTTAGATCGTGCGTTAGCAATTGAAGTGAGCGATGAGCATGGTGAGGCGATGAAAAAAGGAATTGAGATGGTGAGAGAAAGTATGTTACATGCTTTTAAAGAATCTGGTATCGAAGAGATAAAAGCTGAAGGTGAAAAATTTGATCCAAATTTACATCAAGCCGTCCAAACAGTTCCCGCTGAAGATGGTCAAGAATCAGATGTGATTGTTCAAGTGTTACAAAAAGGTTATATATTGCATGATCGTATTTTAAGACCATCAATGGTTATCGTGACACAATAATATAAATGATATTTAAATAAAATAATTAGATAAAGGAGATTTTTAATATGAGTAAAATAATTGGTATTGACTTAGGAACAACAAACTCTGCAGTAGCTGTATTAGAAGGCGGAGAAGCAAAAATTATTACTAATCCAGAAGGTAACCGTACAACACCATCTGTTGTATCGTTTAAAAATGGTGAAATCCAAGTTGGTGAAGTAGCAAAACGTCAAGCAGTAACAAACCCAAATACAATTTCTTCTATTAAACGTCATATGGGTGAACCTGGATATAAAGTAGAAGTTGAAGGAAAATCATATACTCCACAAGAAGTTTCAGCGATGATTTTACAATACATCAAAGGATTTGCTGAAGATTACTTAGGCGAAAAAGTTGATAAAGCAGTTATTACTGTTCCAGCTTACTTCAACGATGCTCAACGTCAAGCAACAAAAGATGCTGGTAAAATCGCTGGTTTAGAAGTTGAACGTATTGTTAACGAACCAACTGCAGCAGCTTTAGCTTATGGTTTAGATAAAACTGACCGTGATGAAAAAGTATTAGTATTTGACTTAGGTGGTGGTACATTTGACGTGTCTATCCTTGAACTAGGTGATGGCGTATTTGATGTATTATCAACTGCAGGTGACAACAACTTAGGTGGGGATGACTTTGACGAAAAAATCATCGACTACTTAGTAGAAGAATTCAAAAAAGAAAATGGCATTGATTTGTCTAAAGATAAAATGGCAGTACAACGTTTGAAAGATGCTGCTGAAAAAGCGAAAAAAGATTTATCAGGTGTAACAAGCACTCAAATTAGCTTACCATTCATCACTGCTGGAGAAGCTGGACCTCTTCACTTAGAGTTAAACTTAACTCGTGCGAAATTTGATGAATTAACATCTGATTTAGTTGAAAGAACTAAAATTCCAGTTCGTCAAGCAATTAAAGATGCTGGTATTTCAACTTCAGAAATTGATGAAGTTATCTTAGTTGGTGGATCTACTCGTATTCCTGCAGTAGTTGAAGCTGTAAGAAAAGAAACTAAAAAAGAACCTAACAAATCAGTTAACCCTGATGAAGTAGTCGCAATGGGTGCTGCTATCCAAGGTGGAGTAATCACTGGTGATGTTAAAGATGTTGTCTTACTTGATGTTACACCGTTATCATTAGGTATTGAAACAATGGGTGGCGTGTTTACTAAATTAATCGACCGTAACACAACAATCCCAACAAGTAAATCACAAGTCTTCTCTACAGCAGCAGACAACCAACCAGCCGTTGATATCCATGTTTTACAAGGTGAACGTCCAATGGCAGCTGACAACAAAACATTAGGAAGATTCCAATTAACAGATATTCCTGCAGCTCCACGTGGTGTGCCACAAATCGAAGTATCATTTGATATCGATAAAAATGGTATTGTTAACGTAAGTGCAAAAGACTTAGGTACTCAAAAAGAACAAACTATTACAATCAAATCATCTTCAGGTCTAACAGATGAAGAAATTGAACGTATGGTGAAAGATGCTGAAGCAAATGCTGAAGCAGATAAAGAACGTAAAGAAGAAGTTGATTTACGTAACGACATCGATGCGTTATTATTCTCAGTTGACAAAACTTTAGGCGAGTTAGAAGGTAAAGTTGATGCGGACGAAGTGAAAAAAGCGGAAGATGCTCGTGATGAATTAAAAGCAGCTGTAGAAGCTAATAACATTGAAGACATGAAAGCTAAACGCGATGCATTAAATGAAATTGTCCAAGCTTTAACTGTTAAATTATATGAGCAAGCGGCAGCACAACAAGCACAAGAAAATCCAGAAGCAGCACAAAGTGGCGCGGATGATGTTGTTGATGCAGACTTTGAAGAAATCAACGACGACGAAAAATAATGATGAGTCAAGAAAAAAGCCAAAGCATTGTGCTTTTGGCTTTTTCTCTTGATTATTACGATAAAGCATTCTAAAATTGACTGATTTGTGGTATGATTTAAACGAATTTAGACGTTTTAGAAAAATGGGGGGTTAGTTATATATGGCCAAAAGAGATTATTATGAGGTTTTAGGAGTATCTAAAACAGCAACAGATGATGAAATAAAAAAAGCCTATCGTAAACTATCCAAAAAATATCATCCAGACATAAATAAAGAACCCGATGCAGAAGAGAAGTTTAAAGAAGTATCTGAAGCATTTGAAGTATTAAGTGATGCACAAAAACGTGCAGCTTATGACCAATATGGCCATGCAAGTACTGATCCAAACTTTGGTGCTGGTGGTTTTGGCGGTGGTGGTTTCCAAGATTTTGGTGGTAGTTTCGGAGGGTTTGAAGATATTTTTGAATCATTCTTTGGCGGTGGAGGACGTTCTAGTAATCCTAATGCGCCAAGACAAGGTTCTGATTTGCAGTATACATTAGATTTAACGTTTAATGAAGCAATCTTCGGGTTAGAAAAAAATATTCGTTATAATCGTGAAGACGAATGTGCGACATGTCATGGAACTGGAGCAAAACCAGGAACTCATCCAGAAAACTGTCCTAAATGTCATGGTTCAGGTGTTATTAATGTTGAAAGACAAACGCCACTTGGACGTATGATGAGTCAACAATCATGTGATGAGTGTCAAGGGACAGGTAAAATCATTAAAGAAAAATGTGAAACATGTCATGGTGCTGGACGTATGATTAAGTCTCATTCTGTTAAAGTGACTGTTCCAGCTGGTGTTGAAGATGGACAACAAATGCGTTTATCTGGACAAGGGGAAGCAGGTTATAATGGTGGACCTTATGGTGATTTATATGTAGTCTTTAGTGTGGAAGAAAGCCCAATCTTTGAAAGAGATGGTTCTGAAATCTATTATGATCACCATATTACATTTGTTCAAGCAGCGCTAGGAGACGAGATTGAAGTCCCAACTGTTCATGGACGAGTGAAGTTAAGAATACCAGCAGGGACCCAAACAGGTACAACCTTTAGACTTAAAGGAAAAGGTGCACCAAGATTACGTAGTAATGGAAATGGCGATCAACAAGTAACGGTTCATGTTGATACACCAACTAAAATGAATGAAGAGCAAAAGAAACTTCTACGTCAATTTGCTGAATTAAATGGTGAAAAAGCAGTAGTTGAACAAGAAGAAGGTTTTTTTGATAAAATGAAAGATGCCTTTTCTTCAGGTCATAAGAAAAAGAAAAAATAAGTAAGACGAAAAAAGTAAAACAGTTTATTTGTTTTACTTTTTTTATTTTTACTTGAAATAACTATAAAAAACATGTAATATATATTATTAGATAGTAATGTTTACGATTTGAGCGAAAGTGAGGATATACCATGAAACGCATAACGAAAATTATTTTAGGTGTCGCTTTGACTAGTTTACTTGTTGCATGTGGTAATACGGTAAAAGAAGATAAAAAAGAAGCAGATAAACTACAAGTGGTAACCTCTTTTTATCCCATGTATGATTTTGCGAAAAAAGTTACGGGAAACAAAGCAGAGGTGACGGTTTTAACAGAAGCTGGTGTAGAACCGCATGATTATGAGCCAAGTGCAAAAGATTTGGCAAAAATTCAAAATGCTGATGTATTTATTTATAATTCAAACGAGATGGAAACATGGGTAAGAGATGTCCTTGCATCTATTGATACGAAAAAAGTGAAAGTGATTGAAGCAAGCCAAGGTATTGACTTGATGGAAGCAACTGAAGAACATGAGCATGAAGGAGAAGCCTCACATGATCATCAATTAGATCCGCATGTGTGGTTAGATCCTGTTTTGGCTAAAAAAGAAGTAGAGACGATTACAAAAGGCTTAGTTGAAGTTGATACACCAAATAAAGATATCTATGAAAAGAATTCAACTGACTTTACACAGAAACTAAATAAATTAAATGAAGCTTACGTGGATGCAACAAAAGATGCCACTCAAAAAACATTTGTCACACAACACACTGCCTTTTCATATTTAGCTAAACAATATGGATTAAAACAGGTGGCAATTTCTGGCATTTCTCCTGATCAAGAACCTACACCTAAAGAATTAAAAAATATTGAAGACTTAGTCAAAAAAGATAATATTAAAGTGATTTATACAGAAAGTAGCGCGTCATCAAAAGTAGCCGAAACCATTACTAGCGCAACTGGGGCGACACTTTCAGAACTTAATCCGTTAGAGAGTTTGACTAAAAAAGAGATGGATGGGGGAGAAGATTATCTGTCTGTTATGTATACGAATTTAGAACACTTAAAATTAACCATAAAATAAACGATGGAAACCTAGAATATTTCTAGGTTTTTATTGTTTTTATAGGCCTTAAAGCTGTAGAATAAAGCGATAAGGGGGAGGTGAAAAAATGGAAAAAAGAAGTAGTAAATTAAAGGGTATGATTTTAGCTATTTTAGGTGGAGTTTTTTGGGGAGCATCTGGAGTAGTGGCTGAATATTTGATGACAACAAAACACGTATCAGCTAGTTGGCTTGTAGCCGTTAAAATGATTGTGGCAGGTTTTTTAATTTTAATGTATCAAATGGGAAAAGGGAATAAAGATAGCTTATCTCCTCTAAAAAATAAAACTGAATTAATTCAATTAATTATTTTTAGTGTACTGGGAGTACTTGGGTTACAGTATTCTTTTTTCAAAGCTATTCAAGTTAGTAATGCAGCGACTGCAACGATATTACAATATCTATCACCAATATTATTAGTCGTTTATTTTATTATCGAAAAGAAAGAGCTACCAAATAAATCAAGTGTGGTCAGTATTGTGCTATCATTATTGGGGACTTTTTTATTAGTAACTAAAGGAAACCTAAATGAATTAGCTATGTCACCGAATGGGTTGTTTTGGGGATTATTATCAGCATTTTTAGGTGCTTTTTATATTATTCAACCAAGAAAACTTATGGCAAAATATGGAACAACACTTATTATAGGATGGGGTATGCTAATAGGTGGGGTGTCTTTTCAGGTTTATCAACCGATTTGGCAAGATGTACCTACTTTTACACCTGGTGTGTCACTAGGGATTTTAGTTATAGTGATTATTGGTACCGTTTTTTCATATATCTGTTTACTTAAAAGTACAGAATATATACCACCACAGTTTTCGAGTTTATTAACATCATTTGAACCACTAAGTTCAGCTTTATTTTCAGTTTTATTTTTAGGATTGGTTTTAAAACCTATCGAGATAGTCAGTATGTTATTGATTATTTTTGCTGTTTTTCTTTTGTCTAGATGTGATATCTCATAAGAAAAGTCATGTCTATTTATATTTTAGGTAAAATAAGCTATAATTATTAGTAAGATATAATATAGATAAAAAAGTATCATTTTTTGAAAAAAGAATTGGAGGAAGATGTATGTCTAAACAACAAATTGGTGTTGTCGGTATGGCAGTCATGGGTAAAAACTTAGCGTTAAATATAGAAAGTAGAGGATACACTGTTTCTATTTTTAACCGTACATCATCAAAAACAGAGGAAGTAATCAAAGAGTATCCTGATAAAAATTTAGTTGCAACTTATTCTATCGAAGAGTTTGTTAATTCTCTTGAAACACCAAGACGAATTTTATTAATGGTAAAAGCAGGTAAAGCGACTGATTTAACAATCGAAAGTTTACTACCATTTTTAGATGAAGGGGATGTGTTAATCGATGGTGGGAATACTTACTTCAAAGATACTATCCGTCGTAATGAAGCGTTAGCAACTTCTGGTATTAACTTTATCGGTACTGGTGTATCTGGTGGAGAAGAGGGGGCGTTAAAAGGGCCTTCTATGATGCCAGGTGGACAAAAAGAAGCGTATGAATTAGTAGCCCCAATCTTTGAACAAATTGCAGCAAAAGCAGAAGATGGTGTGCCATGTGTGACGTATATTGGACCAAATGGTGCAGGTCACTATGTAAAAATGGTACATAATGGAATCGAGTATGGAGACATGCAATTAATTGCTGAATCATATGACATCTTAACTCGCGTTTTAGGTTTATCAGTTGAAGAAGTTGCTGACATTTTTAAAGAATGGAATACAGGTGAGTTGGACAGCTACTTAATCGAAATCACGTCAGATATTTTAACGCGTAAAGATGATTTAGGAACCGGTAAACCAATTGTTGATGTTATCTTAGATGCTGCTGGTAATAAAGGAACTGGTAAATGGACAAGTCAAAACGCACTTGATTTAGGAACACCACTACCGCTTATTACAGAATCTGTTTTTGCTCGATATATCTCAGCATTAAAAACTGAGCGTGTAGCGGCAAGTGAGATTATTCCTGTACCACCAGTGAAAGAATTTACTGGAGATAAAAAAGAATTTGTAGAAAAAATTCGTCAAGCATTATACTTTAGTAAAATCATGAGTTACGCACAAGGATTTGCTCAAATGCGTATGGCTAGTGAAGAATATGGTTGGGATCTAAATTATGGTAATATAGCGAAAATCTTTAGAGCAGGATGCATTATTCGTGCCCAATTCTTACAAAAAATTACGGATGCCTATGAACGAAATCCAGAAATTAAAAATCTTATTTTAGATGATTATTTCTTAGATATCACAACAAAATACCAACAATCAGTTCGTGATGTTGTTGCCTTAGCTGTTGAAACAGGTGTACCTGTTCCCACATTCTCATCAGCTATTTCTTACTACGATTCTTATCGTACAAAAGATTTACCTGCTAACATCATTCAAGCACAAAGAGATTACTTTGGTGCTCATACTTACGAACGTAAAGATCGTGATGGCGTGTTCCATTATGATTGGTATGGGGAAGAAAACAAATAAGTAAATGAAAAATCCAGTTACTAGAAAACTAGTAACTGGATTTTTTTAGTTATCGTTAAGCACCCATTCGTTAATGGCATATGCTACACCATCTTCATCATTTGTTTTAGTTATTTTGTTTGCAATGCTTTTTACACTGTCTACAGCATTTCCCATCGCAACCCCAATACCTGCATATTCAATCATAGATAAGTCATTTTCATTGTCACCAATTGCCATGACTTCTTCTTGTTTAATGTTTAGATGCTCAGCCAGTTCTTTGACTGATTCTCCTTTAGTTGCTTTAGGATCTAGTATCTCTAGATAGTAAGGAGCACTTTTAACGATGGCAAAGCGTTCATGAAATTCTTGTGGAATTTTTTTAATTGCTGCATCAAGAATATCTTCATGATCAATCATCATTGCTTTTACAAGTTTGATATCTTTTGTCATGTCATTTACCGGTTTATATTGTAGTGGAATACCTGTGATTACTGCTTCGTTAATGGTATAGGGACTAATATCAGGATTAGCTGTATACATTGTATCAGCATCTTGTACATGGAAATGAACGCCTAGTTTACGTGATAATAGTTCGACATCTTGATAGTCATCTAATGACAGTGAATGACGTAAAATAATTTCTTTTGTTCCAGCATTTTGAATCATGCCACCATTATATGTAATAATAAAACTGTGGTCATTTTCTAATTCAAGTTCTTTTACTAAATCAATTACGCCAATAGTTGGTCTTCCTGTTGTTAAAACAATATCAATCCCACTATCAGAAGCTTTTTTAATTGTTTCCTTCACTTTTGGTGTTAATTTTCTTTCTGAATTGACTAAAGTGCCGTCAATATCAATCGTGACCATTTTAATTCCCAAATATTACACGTCCTTTTTAATTATTTCTCCATTTTTTATGGAGTTGTTAAAAGTGTTAATAGAGTCTTCAAATAAAGTATAATTGTCTAATGTAGAGGATGCAAGCATTTCATCAGGGAAATAAAAGCGTTGATCTCCTTTAGTTTCTCCTGCAATTGCTCTAACTAACTCACTAGCACTAGATAGTTCAATCAGTTCACCATCCGGATATATAAGCTCAATTTGTGTTTTATTTTGTGATTTTTCTGGTTTATAAAAATCATAAGGTAAATCAAAACTGGAATTAATGGCAGTATAATAGGTATGATTAAAACCAACTTTTTCAACTAAATCTTGCAAATCTGGTAACATGATAAAGTTCTCAGTTGAAAAGGCTGCTGATTTAAATGGAACACGATTTAAAAATCGTTTAGA
This sequence comes from Vagococcus sp. CY53-2, assembly GCF_022604695.1. Lineage (NCBI taxonomy): Bacteria > Bacillati > Bacillota > Bacilli > Lactobacillales > Enterococcaceae > Vagococcus > Vagococcus sp. CY53-2. The sequence goes on along the minus strand of NZ_JALAHP010000001.1, from coordinate 586,492 downwards.
TAAATCATTTAAAATAGCATCATCTGAATGGCTCCATAAATGAAATGCCGTAGTTAATACACCATCATCTAACACAAGATAATCGTTTAAATCAAAATCATGTGCAAGGAAAGGAACTAAAAGAGGCGACGTTTTATTAAAATATGATTTATTATCATGGTATAAATCTTGAGCTCGTTGTAATAAACGATCTAATACCATTTCCATTCCTCGAGAGACAGGATGAAAATAAATTTGCATGTACATCTGATAGCGGCTAACAATGTAATCTTCAACAGCATGCATGCCACTTATTTTAAAAACAATCCCACTTTTATGAGGTCTGATGACGCGTAAAATACGTGTTAAATCAAATGTACCATATTCTGTTCCAGTAAAATAGGCGTCTCGTAATAAATAATCCATCCTATCTGCATCGATTTGACTAGAAATCAGTTGAACGACTTGTTTATTTGGATAGGTTTTAGCAATCACACTCGCTACTTTGTCAGGAAATTCTTCTGACACTTGTCGTAAAATACGATTGATTTCAGTTTTTTTTGAGGTAATGATATCAACGGTTACTTGTTCATGATTTGTTTTAAAAATCGCTTCAAATGTATGTGAAAAAGGTCCGTGACCTAAATCATGTAATAATGCCGCACATAGTGTAACAAGTCGTTCTGAATCATCCCATCCATACTCCCCGTACTCTTTCACATCATAATTTCGTTTAAAGTAGTTGCAAATGCGGCGAGTAATTTCGTAGACCCCTAAAGAGTGACCAAAACGAGAATGCTCTGATGTGTGAAAGGTTAGAGATGTTGTTCCAAGTTGCTTGATTCGTCTTAGGCGTTGGAATTCTTTGGCATTAATTAATTCTAAAATAATTGGGTGTTCCACTTTAATATCGTGGTGTATAGGATCTCTAAATACTTTTTCAATCAATTAATCCACCTCCTTTAAAATAGTATTAATCCTCTCATTTCGCTGTTCCATTCTTTGGTAGCCCTTGTCGTAACTTTCTTTAAATTCATCAGAAGTTAAAAAATGGTTAAATTTGACTTGAGCAGTATCGTCAATTGTCCAGTTTTGACTAATGGCTTCAATAATGAGCATTTGCATTTGTTCAACGTTCAGTTTTTGTTGTAGTAAGTCCGATAAATTTCGCATAGAGTTTGGATCAACTGGAGGAAAAGTTTCTTTTCCAAATTTGTCTTTTAAACCCGCTTGATAAAATTGTTGGACTAGGTTTCCTCTTTTTTCTTGGTTACCATTAACACTGATATAAATCATAATGCTTAAGCCTTTTTTTATTCGACGTTGGGCAATACCGGCAAATTTTTTTTCATTAATACTTAAATCGTATTCACCAGGACAGTAGGAATTTACTACCTCGAAAGAGTCTATAGTAACATTGAATGAAGATAAAGCATTTGAAATGATGGCTTTCATTGTGTCATATCCATGATTAATACTGGTTTGATTAGTAAATTCTTGTGGTAAAATCATTGAAAAGTTTAAAATCCCATCATCCGCTACTACAGCTAAACCGCCAGAATTTCGTACAACAGGATGATAGTGATGGGATCTAACCGAAGAGATGGCATCACTTAAGTCTGTGACACGAGTATCTTGCATTCCTAATATTAGTTGATTTGTCATCGTCCAAAAATGAATGATAGGCATCCCATGTTTACCTGAGTAATCAGCCAAAATATCTGTTATGATAAATGGATCATATTTATTTTCATTTGTTAGATGATGTTGTTCAAACAGAACAATTGCTTGTTTTAACGACATATATACAACTCCTTTTTATACTTTCCTTATTATACCGATTCTTTTGTGAAACGGAAAGGATTTAAGAACAATGATAAAGGTTTGACAAACCTTTTAAAAAAGACCAAAATATATAAAAAAGTAAAGAGGTGGAATGGGTGTCAAAAAGAGAAAAAACACCAATTAATATTTTGGTGAAAACTGAGGTTACACAAGAGCAAGAATTGAAAGAATTTTTAGTAGAAGTCAAAGGTAATATGGTAGTAATTAATGATGTCATCTATTTAAGATACGAAGAATTACTGGAAGGAATTGATAAACCTGTTCCTGTTACAATAAAAATTTTACCAGATGAAACGGTAACATTGATTCGCTCAGGTGATGTTAAAATGAAATTAAATTTTTCCTATGAGGAAAAGCGGGAAACAACATATGCTACTCCTTATGGCATGATGAGTATTTCAACCATGACTAATCATTTACATATTAGTCTAAAAGATAATCCACAATCAGGTGATTTAACAATTGATTATGATTTATTTGCTGGAGAAGAAAAGTTAGGGACATACCATTTGATGATTAATTTTAGTGGAGAGAATAGATGAAATAAAAATTTTAAATTGCAAAGAAACGCTAGTTATTGTATGATAGAGAGTAGACTGTGAAAGGACGTGTGTCAGTTGGAAATTAAAGCTTTTGAAGGCGTAAATAAAAATGAATTGTCGATGATTGAAGTTGCACATGCAATTTTAAATCAACGTGGAGACATTATTGATTTTAGTGATTTAGTAAATGAAATCCAAAACTACTTAGAAAAAGCAGATAGTGAAATTCGTGACATCTTGCCACAATTTTATACAGACTTAAATATTGACGGAAGTTTTATTTCTTTAGGAGATAATCGTTGGGGCCTGCGTAGCTGGTATCCAATCGATTCAATTGATGAAGAAGTTTCTGGTGTGGATGAAGACGAAGAAGAAACACCACGTCGTAAAAAACGTAAAAAAGTAAATGCTTTTATCGCAATGGATGACGATGCCATTGATTACAATGATGATGATCCAGAAGATTTGGACTTAGTCGATCATGATGAAGATGATGATGAGTTGTATGAAGATGAAGAAGATGAAACAAAAGAAATCAAAGAATACACAACTGATTTATCAGAAATCGGTGCTGACAATGACGTTGATGATGACGTGCCAGAAGGTGTAGAAGAAGATCTAACCATCGTTGAAGAAGATGATTTATACGAAAATGATGATGAAGAAGACGAAGAATTATAATAAAAAGAGTGTCATTTGATGCTCTTTTTTGTTTATTATAGAATAGGAGGGATAGCAATGATTAGTGAGGTAGTAGATAAAATAATTTTTGTATTAAATGCTTTTTCAGTGATTATTCTCTTAGTGGGTGTGGCAAAAGCCGTCATCGATTTTACTAAAAATGAATTTGGAAGCGGCACAAGGGAAGAAATATCTTTCAGAAATAATAAAATTAAATTATATTTAGGATCTTATATATTACTAAGTTTAGAAGTGCTTATTGCGTCAGATATTATTGAAACTATTTTAAACCCATCAACACAAGATATTGTTATCTTAGGTGGAATTGTCGTGATCAGAACTGCTATCTCTTATTTTTTAGGAAAAGAAATTGAACAAACACATAATGAGGAAGAGTAGAGATACTCTTTTTTTTTATAAGCATAACGCTTGAATTTTAAAATGAAAGCAGATACAATTTTAACTATACCGAAATAAAAAAATATCAAAGGAGAATTGTTATGACAGCTTTTAAAGATATATACAAAGAATATAATTTATTTATTAATGGAGAGTGGACAAAAGGCGCTAAGGGAGAGATGTTAGATACTTTTTCGCCTGTAAATGGAGAAAAAATTGGCTCATTTGTTGATGCCGTTGATGCCGACGTTGATGCTGCCGTTGATGCCGCACAACAAGCATTACCTGAATGGCGTGATTGGTCACTTGTGGATAGAAGTAATTTATTATTAAAAATTGCAGATGTTATTGATGAAAATATGGAACATTTAGCCTATATAGAATCTATTGATAATGGAAAACCAATTCGTGAGACCAAATCGGTGGATGTACCACTTAGTGCCGATCATTTTAGATATTTTGCAGGTGTCATTCGTAGCGAGGAAGGCTCAGCGCAAGCGTTAGATAAAGATACTTTAACACTTATCTTAAGAGAACCAATCGGGGTGGTTGGACAAATTATTCCATGGAATTTTCCCATTTTGATGGCAGCGTGGAAATTAGCTCCAGCTCTAGCTGCTGGAAATACTATCGTCATTCATCCATCATCTTCCACTTCTTTAAGCTTATTAGAATTAGTTAGGTTGATTGGTCCAATGTTACCAAAGGGTGTGTTAAATTTAATTACAGGTAAAGGATCTAAATCAGGCGATTATATGTTAAAACATGATGGATTTAATAAACTAGCCTTTACCGGATCAACTGAAGTTGGTTATAAAGTTGCTCAAGCTGCAGCGGATAAATTAATTCCTGCAACCCTTGAATTGGGTGGAAAATCAGCGAATATCTTCTTTGATGATATGCCATTTGAAAAAGCAGTTGAGGGAGCACAACTTGGTATTTTGTTTAATCAAGGACAAGTATGCTGTGCAGGATCAAGGATTTTCGTGCAAGAAGGAATCTACGATAAATTCGTAGCAGAATTAAAAGAAAAATTTGAAGCCGTAGTCGTTGGGGATGCGTTGGATGAAAATGTCCAAATGGGTGCCCAAGTGAATGAGGGACAAGTAAATAAAATTTTAGAAGCAGTTGAAGTAGGGCGTAAAGAAGGTGCAACGATTTTAACAGGTGGAAAACGCCTTGATGGAGACTTAGGAAAAGGATGTTACGTGGCACCGACACTTTTAACTGATGTGACTAATGATATGGAAGTGGCTCAAGAAGAAATCTTTGGTCCAGTTGCAGTAGTGATTAAATTTAAAACAATTGATGAAGTGATAAAAATGGCAAACGATTCTGAATATGGTTTAGGTGGGGGTGTTTGGACTAAAAACATCAACACAGCTCTTAAAGTGAGTCGAGGAATTGAAACCGGACGTGTATGGGTTAATACATATAATCAAATTCCCGCCGGAGCACCTTTTGGTGGATACAAAAAATCTGGTATTGGACGTGAGACGCATAAAGCTATCCTTGATGCTTATAGTCAATTTAAAAATATTTACATCGATACAAAGGAAACAGGATTCAATCTTTATTAAAAAAGGACTGTAATAAAATTTTCTGAAAATAGCATCAAAGATTGTGATTTGACTAGCAAAAATAACTAAAGAGTGTTAAAATGATGGTGTTAGTTAAGTATCACCTATACCAAATAGAGTGATAACATAATAGGAGGAATTTAATTATGGCATTAGTATCAGCAACAGAAATGTTAAAAAAAGCTAAAGAGGGCAAATATGCAGTTGGTGCATTCAACACAAACAATTTAGAATGGACTAAAGCTATCCTACAAGGGGCTCAAGAATCTAATTCTCCAGTAATGATTCAAACTTCTATGGGTGCTGCAAAATATATGGGTGGTTACCAAGTATGTTATGATTTAGTTAACGACTTAATTGACTCAATGGGAATTACAGTTCCAGTAGCATTACACTTAGACCATGGTGAATACGAAGATGCATTAAAATGTATCGAAATTGGTTACACATCTGTAATGTTTGATGGTTCTCACTTACCATTTGAAGAAAATTTAGAAAAAGCAAAAGATGTTGTTGCTAAAGCTCACGCTAAAGGTGTTTCTGTAGAGTGTGAAGTTGGATCAATTGGTGGAGAAGAAGACGGCATTATCGGTTCTGGTGAATTAGCAGATCCAGCTGAATGTAAAGCAATGTCTGAAACAGGAATTGATTTCTTAGCTGCAGGTATTGGTAATATTCATGGTTCTTACCCTGAAAACTGGGCTGGTTTGAGCTTTGATCGTTTAGCTGAAATTGCTGAAGTAATCGATGGTAAACCAATGGTATTACATGGTGGTTCTGGTATTCCATTAGATCAAATCCAAAAAGCAATCTCTTTAGGCGTATCAAAAATTAACGTTAATACTGAGTGTCAAGAAGTATTTGCAGCTGCAACACGTAAATACATTGAAGAAGGCAAAGACTTAGAAGGTAAAGGATTTGACCCTCGTAAATTATTAGCTCCAGGTACTACCGCAGTAACTGAGTTAGTTAAAGAACGTATCCAATGGTTTGGATCAAACGGTAAAGCATAATTTTAAAGCTTGAATGAAAAAAGAGTGTCTGACTTTGTCAGTCGCTCTTTTTTTACGTATAAATTTACCAAGTGCTTTTTTTCATTTATATTGTGTGATAGAATACAACTATATTATGCATAACGAAACTTATTTGGCTGCTTATTTTAAGCGGCTTTTTTAAAGACTAAAGTGAGGTCATTAAGACAAAATGAAAAAATTAATTATAAATGGTGGAAAAAAATTAAAAGGCACTGTCACAATTAGTGGTGCTAAAAATAGTGCTGTTGCTTTAATTCCTGCTGCTATTTTAGCTGATACTCCTGTTATTTTAGAAGGAGTACCTGATATTAAAGATGTGCACTCTTTAAAAGAAATTTTAGAAATTATGGGTGTGAAAGTAACTTTTGATAATCATACTATGATAATTGATCCAACCAACATGGTATCCATACCAATGCCAAGTGGAAAAATTAATAGTTTACGTGCCTCATATTATTTTATGGGAGCGTTACTAGGTAAATTTGGTGAAGGTGTTGTTGGTCTTCCAGGTGGCTGTTATTTAGGACCAAGACCTATCGATTTACATATCAAAGGGTTTGAATCACTTGGAGCTGAAGTAACAACTGAACATGGAGCAACTTACTTAAAATCACCAAATGGGTTAGAAGGCACACGTATTTATATGGATATGGTGTCAATTGGTGCAACGATTAATGTCATGTTAGCGGCGGTAAAAGCAAAAGGTCGAACAGTGATTGAAAATGCCGCAAGAGAGCCTGAAATTATTGATGTCGCAACATTATTAAATAACATGGGAGCTAAAATTCGTGGCGCTGGTACGAATGAACTTCGGATTGATGGCGTGACAGAATTAAAAGGATGTCGTCATTCAATCATCCCAGATCGTATCGAAGCAGGGACTTATTTATCAATGGCAGCTGCTCATGGTGATGGTGTTATAGTCCAAAATGTTATTTATGAGCATTTAGAAAGTTTTATCTCAAAATTAGAAGAAATGGGTGTGCCAATGACTATTCGAGAAGATAGTATTGAAGTACATCCAGCTAAAAACCTAAAACCAATCAACGTTACAACGGTTCCTTATCCAGGATTTGCAACAGATTTACAACAGCCTATTACCCCACTATTATTAAAAGCCAATGGAAAAAGTATTGTGACAGATACAATATATGAGCAGCGAGTCAATCATATTCCAGAATTAGTTCGCATGGGAGCAAACGCAAGTATTGAAGGGAAAATGATTGTATTAAATGGTCAAGATGATTTAGAACTTGTAGGAGAAGATGTTACGGCGAGTGATTTACGTGCAGGTGCTTGTTTGGTAACTGCTGGTATCATGGCAAGTGGAACAACTCGCATTTCTAATGTGGATAATATTTTACGTGGGTACGATAATATCATTGATAAATTAACAAATCTAGGTGCTGATATTCATATGGAAGAAGGCACGGATAAAGAGGGATAATATGCGTGATTATTTAACAATGGGTGAATTAGAACATAAAACCCTAAAAGAAATATATGCTTATGCAAAAGATTTTAAGATACCTTATTATAGTCAAATGAATAAAAAAGAATTATCATTGGCTGTCATTCGTGCACAAGCAGAAAAACAAGGCTTTTTTATGGTGGAAGGTGTATTAGATATTATATCAAATGATGGATATGGCTTTTTACGACCTATTAATTATACACCCAGTAAAGAAGATATCTATATTTCCTCATCACAAATTAGACGATTTGGATTACGAAACGGGGATAAAGTATCAGGAAAAGCAAGACCGCCAAAAGAGAGCGAGCGTTATTATGGATTGATGCATGTTGAAACGGTTAATGGAAAAAATCCAGAAGATGCCAAACAACGTCCACATTTTCCAGCACTTACGGCGCTTTATCCTGATACAAAATTAGTATTAGAAACAACAAAAACAGATTTATCAACACGAATGATTGATTTATTTGCACCAGTTGGTTTTGGTCAACGTGGTCTAATTGTCGCACCACCAAAAGCTGGTAAAACGAGTGTCATAAAAGAGATTGCTAATGGCATTTCAAAAAATTATCCAGATGTGGAGTTAATTGTCTTATTAATTGATGAACGTCCGGAAGAAGTAACTGATATTGAAAGAAGTGTTGATGGTGAAGTAGTATCCTCTACCTTTGACCAGATGCCTGAAAATCATACTCGTGTCGTTGAACTTGTGTTAGAAAGAGCGTTACGTTTAGTGGAAGATAAACGTGATGTGGTGATTTTAATGGACAGTATCACTCGTTTGGCCAGAGCATACAACTTAGTTATTCCACCAAGCGGACGAACACTTAGTGGAGGGATTGACCCTGCAGCCTTTTATAAACCAAAACGTTTCTTTGGAGCTGCACGAAATATTGAAGAAGGCGGAAGCTTAACTATTCTGGCGACTGCTTTAGTTGATACAGGAAGTCGAATGGATGATGTGATTTATGAAGAGTTCAAAGGAACAGGTAATATGGAACTTCATCTATCAAGAGAATTATCAGAACGCCGTGTGTTTCCGGCAATCGATATTAAACGATCAGGAACGAGACGTGAAGAATTGCTTATGTCTCCAGAACACTTGGAAGAAATATGGAAATTACGCCGTCATATGAAAGGTGACTCGATTAATTCAACACATCAATTATTAACTTTTTTAAAGAAAACAAAAAATAATGAAACCTTTTTTGATACATTTAAAGACGTTTCTTTTTTAAAAAAATGAATTGCTAAAAATCATTGAACATGTTAATATAGTATCGTTGTAATAATAACTCTGTTTCAGCACATGAATCAGGGCAAAGGAGAGAGAAATATGAAACAAGGAATTCATCCAGAATATCATCCAGTAGTATTTATGGACTCACAAACAGGGTTCAAATTCTTATCTGGATCAACTAAAACATCTGAAGAAACAATTGAATGGGAAGATGGTAACACATATCCAGTTATTCGTGTGGAAATCACTTCAGATTCACATCCATTCTATACTGGACGTCAAAAATTTACACAAGCAGACGGACGTGTGGATCGTTTCAACAAAAAATATGGTCTCAAAGACGAAAACGCTGCAGAATAGTCTTCAGTGTCGAAAAGATTTCTGGTATTTTATCAGGAGTCTTTTTTTATTGAAAGGATTGGTGAAATGAATTGTTCAACAAATAATCAACCGTTTAAAATAGTAATATGGATTGAACATAATGATCATTGTTTGGTTACCACTAATAAAGATGGTGATAAACATCTTCTTGAAGTCCAACCTGAATTTGCAGAAACAACACTTGAAGCAATTGAAAGATATGGTAAAGATATATTAGGTTTATCATTTGAAACAATTGAATATGTCGATATTATTGAGCAAACAACTCATCAACATGTTGAACGAACCGAAACAGTATTTTTATATCGTGCTGAGATAAGTGAACAGGAAGTATTACCCAAATTGACCCAAAGTCAAATTATATTTTGGTTACCTATCGAAAAATTAAGACAAAACGTTTCTAGTAATTTTTTATCAAAATTTACTAAAGTAAACAAATGATAGTATGTCATTTATTTTTTTTATGGTAAAATAGGGGTTAAATGTAAGGAGAGATGGATATGACAGAGTTACAACAATTGATTATAAGGAATTTACAAGTTAAGCCATATATAAAAGCTAAGGAAGAAATTGCCATACGTGTCGCCTTTTTAAAAGACTACATGTTAGCGCACCCATTTTTAAAAACGTATGTTTTAGGTATTAGCGGCGGACAAGACTCTACTTTAGCAGGTAAACTAGCACAACTAGCAATCAGTGAATTACGTGAAGAAACTGGTGATACTGATTATAAATTTATTGCCGTTCGTTTGCCTTATGGCGTGCAAAAAGATGAAGATGACGCACAAAAGTCATTACATTTTATTCAACCAGATGAGTCATTAGTTATAAATATAAAATCTAGCGTGGATGCTTTAGTGAAAGAATTAAATGAAGGTTCAAATATCGTGGTGAGTGATTTTAATAAAGGAAATATTAAAGCTCGTCAAAGAATGGTATCGCAATATGCGGTGGCTGGTCAAAGAAGTGGCGCGGTAATTGGGACAGATCATGCCGCTGAAAATCTAACAGGTTTTTTTACCAAATTTGGTGATGGCGCAGCAGATATTTTACCTTTATTTGGATTAAACAAAAGACAAGGAAAAGCCTTGCTAAAAGAACTGGGTGCTGATAAATCATTGTATGAGAAAATTCCAACAGCTGATTTAGAAGAAAATAGACCAATGATAGCCGATGAAGATGCTTTAGGTGTGACTTATGAGGCAATTGATGATTACTTAGAAGGTAAAGAAGTTAGTGATAAAGATAGAGAAACAATTGAGAGATGGTATCAAAAGTCAGAACATAAACGTCATTTACCGATTACGTTAGGAGACACGTTTTGGGTAAAATAGAATCAAGGGTTCAAAGACGAGTAGAGCAAACCCAAAAAAAATCATGGCTAAGAAGGATTTTTACTAGTCCAATTACCAAAATCTTACTAACTTTAATCATTGTTTACTTAAGTAATTTCTATTTACAATTAAGTCAAAATACTTGGAGCTTCTCGCTTGCGTGGAAGTTTGCGTTGGAGTGGCATGTTGAGAAATTTTTACTAGGAACGCTTGTATTACTATTTTTAGATATGTTTCTTATTAGTCTGAGTGGGTCATTTTTAATGGGAAATATCATTTATATCACGAGTATTGGGTTACTTGGTATTGCTAACAGTCAGAAAATGGCATTGAGGATGGAACCTATCTACCCAGATGATTTAAAAATGATTTTTGAGTTTACGATGATGAAAGATATCATTGGAAATACGTATTTTATTTTAACGTTAGTGCTGATATTTTTAGCATTAGCAGGACTAGTCTACGCCTTATATCGCTCAATTCGTTTAAGTAAACGTCAACAAGTCATTCGTTTAGTATGTTTTGTTGTCTCAATCGCAGGGCTATTTTATGCCAGTTTATTTAACCAACCAAACAATCTATTACGAAAAGAGTACAATAAAACTGCGCTATGGATTCCATATAGTCAAAAAATGAACTACTATAATACAGGTTTTATGGGTGGCTTTTTATATAATTTAAAAGTTGAAGCCATGGATAAACCAAAAAATTATTCGAAAGAAACAATCGACAAAATCGTCAAAAAATATGATACAAAAGCAAAAGAGAATAACGCTAAAAAGAAAAACAAGGAAAAACCTAATGTGGTATTTATTATGTCTGAAAGTTTTTCTGATCCTGAAAAGTTAGATGGCATTAAATTAAATAAAAGTCCTATTACTGATTTTAGGAGTGTGGCACGACAGTCTGTTTATTCTGGCGAGATGTTGTCGCAAAACTATGGTGGTGGGACAGCAAATATCGAATTTGAAGCATTGACAGGAATTTCAATGGGATTACTTAACCCTCAAATGACGACACCATATACTATGATGTTACCTAAGAAAACGGAATTTCCATCGATTGTCTCGAGTTTAAAACAACAGGATTATCAAACAGTAGCTATCCATCCTTACAATACATCCATGTATAAACGCAAAGATGTTTACAATGTTCTTGGATTTAATCGGTTTTTAGATGAAAATACCATGACTCATAAGGAAAGGTTGTCAAATAATGGTTATATTTCAGATGCCTCAGCGTTTAGTGAAGTGCTAGATGTAATGGAGAAATCTGATAAAGCGTCTTTTGTCCATCTTGTGACAATGCAAACGCATATGCCATATAATAATAAATACACGGATTCACCTTATACATTAACGAACTTAGCATCTAGCGCCTCAATTGATAATTATGCGTTAGATATTTCATACACATCAAACGCATTGAAACAATTTATTGAGGACATTAATAAATTAGATAGACAGACAATTGTGGTTTTCTGGGGGGATCATTTACCGTCAATTTACCCAGACAATATTGTAGAAAAAAATAATCCATTTACAACACATTTAACAGAGTATTTAATTTATGATACTTTAAATAAAACGATTCATCACCAAGAAGTGATGAGCCCATTTTATTTTTCTAGCTTGATTACCGATTTTTCATCTGTTGAGCAGACAGGATTCAATGCCATGTTATTGGAGTTACAAAAAATTCTTCCGGCATTTGAAAAACAAATGTATTATGTAAATGGAAAATGGGAAAAAGAAGTATCTTTTACTAAAGAAGAAAGAGAGCTCTATGAGGACTATCAGTTAATGGTTTATGATTTGGTTTCTGGTGAAAAATATGGTCAACAAATGTTTAATGTCGAATCATAATCATGAATTTTTTAAGAAAATAGTGAATTAATTGTAAGTTAAAAATTTTCATGATATAATCAAGTGGAATTATTCATAAGGGAGTAACTGGCAGTTCTACATACTGCGGTAATGCCACCAATCGAAATCACGACGCATTTCTGGTGTTACCTTAAATAGTGAGACTTATGTATGTAGTTAAGCATACATAGGTCTTTTTTTATTTGACTTATGTATAGCGACAAATAAAAGGAGGAAAAGAGATGTCAGAGCAAAAAAAGAAGCAGTTGAACGATGCATTTTATGTTGAAGATGAGAAACAAGTGTTAGAAAAATTGCAATCAACTCCTAATGGGTTGAGTGCTACGGAGGTGGAAAAACGCCTTAAGGAGTATGGTCATAATCAATTGGATGAGGGAAAGAAAAAAAGTTTATTTAGTAAATTTTTAGACCAGTTCAAAGATTTTATGATTATTATTTTATTAGCAGCAGCTGTTCTTTCATTTTTCATGGGGGATCAAGTTGAAGCGGTTATGATTATTGTTGTAGTTTTCATCATGGCGATATTTGGTGTTTTCCAAGAGTCAAAAGCAGAAGAAGCAATTGAAGCATTGAAAGATATGTCCACACCAAATGCTAATGTACGTCGTGATAATACAACTAAAACAGTGAAAAGTACAGATTTAGTGCCTGGTGATATTGTGTTACTTGAAGCAGGTGATGTGATTCCAGCTGATATGCGTTTGATTGAAACAGCGTCGTTAAAAATTGAAGAAGCAGCCTTAACTGGTGAGTCTGTCCCCGTTGAAAAAGAAGCAGTTGTGTTAGAAAAAGAAGATATTGGTATTGGTGATCGAATCAATATGGCTTATATGAATAGTAATGTGACATATGGTCGTGGAGTTGGTGTGGTAACTGGTACAGGTATGAACACCGAAGTTGGTAAAATTGCTAACATGTTAGCTCAAGCTGACGAAACGAATACACCATTGAAAGAAAACCTAAATAAATTAGGTAAAGTATTATCAATTGCTATTATTTTTATCTGTATTGTGATGTTTGGTGTTGGGATGTTACGTGGTGGCCATGATTGGATGGAAATGTTATTAACATCTGTATCATTAGCCGTTGCTGCGATTCCAGAAGGATTACCAGCGATTGTAACGATTATTTTAGCTTTAGGAACACAAAAAATGGCTAAACGTAATGCGTTAGTTAGAAAATTACCAGCTGTTGAAACATTAGGTAGTACTGATATTATCTGTTCAGATAAAACTGGTACATTGACGTTAAACCAAATGACAGTTGAGGAAGTCTTTACAAATAATAAATCAATACGTGATTCAAAAGATATCCCCTTAGACAATACCACATTAAAAATCATGACATTTTGTAATGATACAAAAATTTCTGACGATGGCACATTAATTGGTGACCCAACAGAAACTGCTTTAATTAAATATGGTGAAGACCGTGGTTATGATATTGCATCAAAATTAAAAGACGAACCACGTTTAGCCGAAGTACCATTTGATTCTGATAGAAAATTAATGTCGACATTCCATAAATTACCTGACGGTCGTTTCTTTGTAGCTGTAAAGGGTGCGCCTGATGAATTATTGAAACGTTGTACAAACTATGACGTCAATGGCGACATTAAACCAATGGATAAATCAGAAGAAGATTTGATTTTAAAGACTAATAAACAATTAGCGACGCAGGCATTACGTGTACTTGCTATGGCTTATAAAATTGTAGATGAGATTCCAAGTGAATTAACAAGTGAAACTGTTGAGACAGATTTAATCTTCTCAGGTTTAGTCGGGATGATTGACCCAGAACGTAAAGAAGCAGCTGAAGCTGTACGTGTTGCCAAAGAAGCTGGTATTCGTCCAATTATGATTACTGGTGACCATAAAGACACTGCTGAAGCAATCGCTGTGCGTCTCGGTATTTTAAAAGAAGGTCAACATGATGCTGTTATTACTGGTGGCGAATTGAATAATATGTCAGATGAGCAACTAGCTAATTCTATTGAACAATATTCCGTTTACGCTAGAGTGTCACCTGAACATAAAGTACGTATTGTTAAAGCATGGCAAAAAGATGGAAAAGTAGTGGCGATGACTGGAGACGGAGTAAACGATGCACCAGCTCTTAAAACTGCTGATATTGGTATAGGTATGGGTATTACTGGTACGGAAGTATCTAAAGGTGCAAGTGATATGGTCTTAGCTGATGATAACTTCTCCACTATTATCGTTGCCGTTGAAGAAGGACGTAAAGTATTTTCAAACATTCAAAAAACAGTTCAATACTTACTTGCTGCAAACTTAGGGGAAGTTTTAACTTTATTTATTGCGACAATGCTCGGTTGGGATACATTATTACCAGTCCACTTATTATGGATAAACGTAGTAACTGATACATTCCCAGCGATTGCATTAGGATTGGAACCTGCTGAAAAAGGTATTATGAAACACAAACCACGTGGTCGAGATTCAGACTTCTTTTCAGGTGGTGTTATGAGTAGTATTATTTATCAGGGGATTTTAGAAGCAGGATTGACACTTGGTGTGTACATGTATGCCATTAATAACCCGGTTCACTCAAGTTATGATGCTATCCATGCAGATGCGTTAACGATGTCTTATGCTACACTGGGATTAATTCAATTAATCCATGCCTTTAACGTAAAATCTGTTCATGAATCAATCTTTAAAGTAGGAGCATTTAGAAATAAAATCTTCAATTACGCGATTTTACTTTCATTTGTTTTACTAGCATCTACAATTGTGATACCTGGATTTAATGATTTGTTTAAAGTGGCTCATTTAGATGGACATCAATGGTTAGCTGTATTTATTGGATCATTTGCTATTCTACCAATTGTAGAATGTGTCAAATGGGTTCAAAGAAAAACAATTTATAAATAGGACATTAAAACTATCCAATCTCTTTTGGATAGTTTTTTGTTTTTATTGACAAACTAAAGGTATCTATATAATATTGAATTAATGTGTTGCAATGTCTAGTAGAGTTATTGTAACTGATCCTTTAACATTTATTTAAAAAAGGTAAAATAAATAAGAATGGTTGAAAGAGGGGAATTATGTTGAAGAAACCAAATATAGGGCAATATTTACAAGTAATTAATGCCATTGTGACTGAATCTGAAAAAGTGGGAGAAAAAATGAATCCGTCATATGAAATTATTCGTACGGCAATTGATGAGGGAAATTTATCAGATTTGACGGTTGAACAATTAACAGATATTAAGAGCCGTTTTTCTGAAGGCACAGAAGAATATAGGGTAATGGAAAACACTTTGAGCCACCTAAAAGCACCTGTTAGAGTTTTAGGAATTCATAAAAAATTGGAAAAAGCATTTAAAGAATATGTTGAAGGCTGTCAAGAAATGATTGATTCGATTGATGCTGAAAATGCTAGAGTTGATAGTGAAGTATTTGATGTGTCAGAGCTTAAACAAGATGCAGCAACTGATGGTATTTCATTCTGTATTCAACGTATTACTCAAATTATTTTGAATAAGTAGTTAAAAAGAGATGAGAGATCGTCTCTTTTTTAACTATATCTAAATAGTGAAAAATTTAGTGTCTCAAGCAGACAGTTTTTTTAATAAATGGTATTCTTATTGTATAACAAGTGTTAGGAGTGGGATGATATGTCAAAAAGAAAATCCTATCCAGGACTGACAGATGAAGAAGTGTTAAATAGAATAGCTAGAGGAGAAGTAAATCAAGCAATCCCTAAGACAACACGTTCATTTAAACAGATTCTATTTGAGAATAGTTTTACATTATTTAATTTTATTAATTTAGTCATAGCTGGTTTTATTATCTATACTGGAAGTTATAAAAATTTACTGTTTTTGGGTGTGATTGTATCCAATACTTTAGTCGGCGTTTATCAAGAAATCAAAGCGAAAAATAATATTGATCGGTTAAGCTTACTTAGTGAATCAAAAGTAATGGTAATAAGAAATCATCAAACATTTGATATTCCACAAAATGAGGTTGTCAAAGATGATTTAATCATAGTTAAACGTGGACAGCAAATTGTTGTAGATGGAACTATTTTAGATACTGAAGGAATGGAATGTGATGAGTCTCAATTAACTGGTGAATCTGATCCTATCATAAAAACTATTGGGTCTTCTGTTTATTCAGGAAGTTATATTGTCAGTGGTAGTGGGGTGATGCAAGCAACGCACGTTGGAGAAGATAGTTATAACTACAAACTTAGTATGGAAGCCAAGCAAACTAAAGGCATTTATAGTGAATTAATTCTGTTGATGAATCGTCTAATCCGTTTGCTTACCATGGTAATCATACCAATCGGTGCTATTTTAATGATAACCAGTTTAACAAGTGGAACTCAGTTGAATGAAGCGATTTTAGGCAGTACAGCAGCCATTATGGGGATGATTCCAGAAGGCCTTATTTTATTAACAACTGTTGCACTAGCTGTTGGTGTTATCAAATTAAGTCGTAGGCAAGTGTTGGTACAAACAATGGGTGCTATAGAAACATTGGCTAGAGTAGACGTTCTTTGTTTAGATAAAACAGGAACGTTAACAAGCGGACAACTAAAAGTTGTAGAATATGATACAGTGGACACAACTCATTTGACAGATGAAACCTTTTCTATTTTAGTTGGTTCAATGATTAAAGGGTTGAATGAAGATAATGCGACTGGACTAGCTTTAATGAACTATTTTAATCAAAGCGACGAAAATTTACTTAAGCCGGTCAAACAGATACCTTTCTCTTCAGCGAGAAAATGGAGTGCTATTACATTTCAAGAAAACGGTACGTATTTTATGGGAGCCCCTGAGTATTTATTTGAAGGCTTTTCTGAAGATCAAACTAAAAAAATGGGATTGGCTTTTGAAAAAGGATTACGAATTATTGCGGTGGCTAAAAGTAATGATATTGAGATATCCCAGGTATTACCAGATCAATTAGAATTATTAGGATTTATTTACCTTGAAGATGAAATTAGACCAGAAGCACCTCAGACGCTTGATTATTTTAAGCAGGAGAAAGTGGATATATGTATTATATCTGGAGACCATCCAGAAACGGTCTCACAGATAGCTAAACGATCTGGCGTATCGCATGATGAAGAATCAATTGATATGAGTAAAGTACCAGATGAGAAAATTCCGGAAATTGTGAAGACACACCGTATTTTTGGGCGAGTTTCACCAGAACAAAAGAAAAAGCTAGTCATAGCACTTCAGGAAGAAAATCATGTTGTCGGGATGACAGGAGACGGAGTGAATGATATTTTAGCATTAAAACAAGCTGATTGTAGCATCGTTATGGCAAATGGGAGTGACGCTGCAAAGGGGATTGCTGATTTCGTTTTATTAGATTCTAATTTTGATTCCATGATAGATGTTGTATTAGAGGGAAGACAAGTTATTAACAATATTCAACGAGTGTCTTCTCTGTACTTGACTAAAACAGTTTATTCATTGTTTTTAGCAGCAATTTATATTTTTGTCAGTTCAGCATATCCTTTTCAACCTATTCAATTAAGTCCAATTAATGCTTTAACAGTGGGCATACCCTCTTTCTTTTTAGCACTTAGACCAAATACGCAGCCGATCAAGGGAACTTTTTTGAAAAATGTATTTGAACCACCACTAGCTAGTGGGTTAACAGTCGTCATTATGACTTTATTGATTGAGGTGTTAGGAAATATATTAGGGTGGTCTTATGAACAAAAATCAACCGTAACAGTCTTATTGACAGGATTTATTGGTTTCATTGTTCTTAGGGAAATAGCTAAGCCTTTGACGAAAAAGATTATAGAACTTTTAAGTGTTTTAATCGTATTGTTTTTATTCATTTTTACATTTTTTGATAACATTTTCTCACTGGTAAGCATATATAACAGTCAGTTAGCTTTTGTGTATTTACCATTAATGAGCGTGTCAGTACCGATTTTTTATCTTATTCGAAAAGTCATTCATAAGTTATTAAAAAAGTAAATTAACACAAATTTCACACTTTATTACTAAAAAAGATATATTTACTATGTAATATAAAATTGTGTTGTAGACATCAGTTTGTTATGGGGGGTAAAATGAAAAAAATAATCTTAAGTAGTATGTTGATTAGTAGTGTATTTGTTATCTCTGGTTGCTCATCTGGAGTGAATACTACAGCAAGTGCAGGACAAACTACTAAAAGAACTGGTGAAATTTCTTCATCAACTTCAGCTGTTAGGGAATCTAACCAAAAAAGCCGTCCCATCTTTGAAGGAAGGTTAACAATGGATCCGATTATTGAAAAAGATACGGTTATTTTATCATTTGAGTCGGTTGATGTAGTATGTGACCCTGACGCTATTCATGATGTTCTTGATTCTAATGGCGTAGTGTTAAATGTGGATAAAAAACTATATGATAAAACTAAAAACAAAGATAAAGTGAGATATGGGGCAATAATCGAGTTCACTTTGACCCCAACACCAGCTCTAACTTTTTCAATACCACCACAAGTGCCTGGAGATTCGATTGAATCAATCAAAGTGTTAGATAAATAGAAATGATTAGAGAGCATTGGTTAGTTTTTTAGCCAATGCTTTTTAAAATGTTTCGCTTTGGCTTAAGCAAAATGTTACAATAATAAAATGAATATGTGAAATGAGGGAATAAAGGTGACAGAGTATTTAAATGTTGGAAAAATTGTTAATACACAAGGAATTAAAGGGGAAGTCAGAGTAATTTCTCAAACAGATTTTCCAGAAAAACGCTATAAAAAAGGGAATATATTGTACCTATTTCAAGATGGAAAAGACATGGTTGAGTTAATGATAAAATCTCACAGAAAACATAAAAATTTTGATATTGTTAGTTTTGAGGGTCATCCGAATATTAATGACGTTGAGAAGTATCGTAACGGCATTTTAAAAGTTAAAAAAGACGAAATCGGTCAATTAGAGGAAAATGCTTTTTATTATCATGAAATTATTGGGTGTGAAGTAGTAGATGAAACAGGAGAACTATTAGGAACCATAAAAGAAATATTATCTCCAGGAGCCAATGATGTGTGGGTAGTCAAACATAAAGAACATGGGAAAAAGGATATCTTGTTACCCTATATTGAATCAGTTATTTTAAATGTAAATGTGGATGCGAAGAAAGTGACTGTTGATATTCCAGAAGGGTTGATTGACGATGAGAATTGATGTTTTAACTCTTTTTCCAAAAATGTTTGAAGGTCCGCTAACTGAATCTATTTTAGGAAAAGCCATCACTAAAGAGTTGCTGGATGTTCATGTAAGAAACTTTAGAGAGTTTTCGACAAATAAACACCAACAAGTAGATGATTACCCGTATGGTGGGGGAGCAGGAATGTTGTTGAAAGTTCAACCTATCCATGATGCACTTACTTTCATTGAAGAAGACGCAAAAACTAAACCTCGTGTGATTTTACTTGATCCAGCAGGCAAACGATTTAATCAAGAGATGGCGGAAGAATTTTCTAAAGAGGAACACTTGGTTTTTATTTGTGGTCATTATGAAGGCTATGATGAAAGAATTCGTTCTTTAGTAACCGATGAAGTGTCACTTGGTGATTATGTGTTAACAGGTGGAGAGCTTGGCGCAATGGTGATGATTGATGCAACAGTGAGGTTATTACCAGAAGTTTTGGGTAATGATCAGTCAGCCAAAACCGATTCTCATTCAACAGGTCTTTTGGAGCATCCACAATACACACGTCCGGCTAATTATGAAGGAATGGAAGTTCCTCACGTATTAACCAATGGAAATCATAAATTAATTGAAGAATGGCAGTTAAAAGAATCGCTTAGAAGAACCTACTTAAGACGACCTGATATGTTAGAATCGATTGAGTTAACAAAAGAGATGGAAAGATTACTAGAAGAAGTGAAAAAGGAAGAAAAAAGTATTTAGCCTCTTTACTGAAAAGAGTAATTATGCTATTATTATTTAGTGAGTCAAATGGCTCATCTATCACAACATTCCGCTGTGTAAGACTCATATGAATGTTTAGAATAAGGAGAATGTGGACATGAATCCATTAATAGAAGAAATTACAAAAGAACAATTGCGCTCTGATATCCCAGCTTTTAGACCTGGTGACACTGTACGTGTACATGCTAAAGTTGTTGAGGGTACTCGTGAACGTATCCAGTTATTTGAAGGTGTTGTAATCAAACGCCGTGGAGCTGGAATTAGCGAAACTTACACTGTACGTAAAATTTCTAATGGTGTTGGTGTGGAACGTACTTTCCCAATTCATACACCACGTGTTGCTCAAATCGAAGTAATCCGTTATGGTAAAGTTCGCCGTGCGAAACTTTATTATATCCGTGCATTACATGGTAAAGCAGCAAGAATTAAAGAAATCCGTCGTTAATAAGTCATTATTAACTAACAAAGAACTCTATGAAAATAGGGTTCTTTTTTGTTTGAATTCAAGTAGAGATATGAAAGTAAGTTTATCAATTAATAAACCTAATAGTAGCTCAATGAGCATTGGTTGTAACGTTTAAAATCAAAATATTGTCATAAATAAATCGCTAAATTTTGTTAATCTATCATTATCCTATAATGATAGTAGTTATTAACTTATGTTATGATATTGAATAGATAAATAAAAATAGGAGGTTTATTATATTGATGAATATAGATTTAGATATAGTAGAGGAATTAGTAGTTGATAGAGAGCTTCAACCTGTACCGTTAACAGATGATACGATAGGAGAACGCTTGGATAAAGTAATTAAAAGAATGTCAGATAAAAACTTAGATGCTATTGTTGTTTATTGTGACTTGGAACATGGTGGAAATTTTGAATATTTGACAGGATTTGTGACACGTTTTGAAGAAGGTATGTTAGTGTTACATAAAACAAAAGAGGCCTATTTAATATTAGGAAATGAAAACTTAAATAAAGTTTCTAAATCACGTATTAAAGCTAAGGGTATTCACATGCCTTATTTATCTTTAGCAAATCAACCAATGGATAATGACAATCCAATTACAAATTATTTTAAAGAAGCTGGATTGTCAAATAACATGCAAGTTGGTGTAGTAGGTTGGAAGTTATTCACTAGTCACTATTGTGATAATAACAAACTATTTGATTTACCTAACTTTTTAATACAAGGTTTAAAAGAAGTAGTAGATGAAAAAAATCTATCCAATCAAACGGGATTATTTATTAGTAGTGACAATGGAGCAAGAGTTACAAATAACAGTAATGAGATTGCTCACTATGAATTTTGGGCTCAGCTATCTAGCCAAAGCATGTCAAAGGGTTTGCAAACATTTGATGTTGGTATCTCAGAAATGGAGATTGGGGACGTGATGCAAGAGCTTGGACAACCAAGAAGTGTGGTAACAATTGCTGCAACCGGTGAACGTTTTGAAAAAGCCAATATGTACCCAACTAATAAAAAAGTGACTTTGGGAGATCCAGTATCTATGACTGTAGGATATAAAGGCGGACTCACTTCTCGTGCAGGCTATGCTGTTTCGACCGCTAAACAGTTACCAACAGGAGTAGAAGATTATTTAGATGTCTTAGCAAAACCGTATTTCAATGCTATTGCCACATGGCTTGAAACAATAAAAATTGGTATGACTGGGCATGAGATGTACAGTATCATAGAAGACATTTTGCCACAAAAAACGTATGGATGGCATTTAAATCCTGGACATTTATTTGCTGATGAAGAATGGTTATCTTCACCAATCTATCCAACATCTGATATCGTATTAAAAAGTGGGATGATGTTTCAAACAGACATTATACCCTCGATGGCAGGTTATGCAGGAGCAAGTTGTGAAAGTGGTATTGTTTTAGCAGATAGCACCTTACAACACGATATAAAAAAACATTATGTTGATCTGTATGAAACATTTATGATCCGTAGAAAATTTATTGAAAATCAACTGAATATAAAATTAAGTGAAGATATCTTACCTATGACAGATACTGTGGCCTATTATCGTCCTTTCTTTTTGTCTAAACATCACGCATTAAAACGAATTAAATAAAAAATCATGTTTTATTCCTATTATATCTGTATAATAGGAATTTTTTTTCGTTATAGTAAATGAGATGACATTGTATGAAAGAAGGAAATGCAAATGAATTCTCAACCTAGTTTTGATGATATTGTACAAGTATGTTTGTTATATGGAAAGATTTTACAAGAAAGTAATGCGACAAGTGATATGATTAATGCTAATATACATAAAATTATTAGTCATTTAAATATAGAAAATAATGAGTTATCAACCTTTAATGCAGAAACGAGCTTTGTCATTATAAATCGACATGATAATACAGTTAAGATGATTCCAGTAGAGAAATCAGGATATAATTTTGAAAAAATACTGCGAGTTGAACGAGTATTGGATGACTTTTTAGCTAATAAAATGGATACTCAGAGCTTTTTAAATGAGTTAAGAGTCATTAATCAAAAAAACTATTCTTTTCCTGAAAAAACACGAATTATTAGTGCAGCGCTTGTCTGTGGTGGGATGAATGTCATTATGAACGGCTTAAACTGGAGTTTTTTTACAACGTTTTTTCTAGGAATTATTGGATATTGGTCGTATTTAAAAATAAAAGAAACAACCAGAATAAATATCTTTTCTATTCTGTCTTATTCAACTATTATTTGCTTTTTTATTGTATGTCTAGTTAAAGTACATGTGGTGAGTGAACCATATTCTATTTTATTTAGTTGCATTATGCCATTGTTACCTGGTACGACATTTGTTAATGCTATTAGGGCAATGATGGACGGTAATTATTTGACGGGAATGATTCAAACTATGGATGCTTTTAGTACAGCCTTAATGCTAGGACTACCCGTTGCTATCATTTTTTCTAGTGCTTTATAAGGGGTGATTCGATGATTATAAAATTATTTTTTAGTTTTATTGCTGGTTGTGCCATTGCTGTTCTTTATAACATTGAGAAAAATTATACTTTGCTATGTGGGTTATCAGGGATGTTTACATGGTTTGTATATTATGTATGTACAAAATTGTCTTTTAGTGAAGCCTTGTCTTCTTTAATAGCATTGCTTGCTTTAGTATTTTTTTCTCACATACTAAGTAAGTGGAAAAATGTATCCAGTCTAGTATTTAATATGCCAGGAATTATGCCGATTGTACCAGGTGGACTGTTATTTAAGACCTTTAATAATTTGACAGAAAAACATTATGAAGTCGCTCTCCATTATGGCTTTCAAGCGTGTTTAGTAGGCGGGGCAATAGCCATTGGTTTTATTATTAATGAAGCAGTATCTAAAATTTTATTGGCAGCTAAAATAAAAATTGAAGAAGAATCATTTATAATCAAAAAAAATAAATCGAGTGAAAAGTAAAACGGTATCAAAAGATAGTCACTTAGCAAATTAAGTGTTAAAATAGACAAGATGAGTACTTAAAGTAAGGAAGTGAAAAAATGGTTCAAATCAAAGATATTGTTAATCAACTACATCTGGATGTCTATTCAGGTGATGATTTTTTAAATCGCACTGTTTCTTCCAGCGAAATTTCACGACCAGGATTGGAATTGACTGGTTATTTTAATTATTACCCATATGATAGAATACAATTATTAGGTATGAAAGAAATTACGTTTATTGAAAAGATGACAGTAGCTGAAAAAACAATTATTTTTAAAAAATTATGTAATGATGATACCCCTTGTTTTGTTGTAGCTAGAGGATTATCCGTGCCACAAGAATTGGTTAAGGCGGCAAACAAACAAGCAATACCGATTATACAATCTACTATTTCTACTTCTCGTTTATCTGGTATGATTTCAAACTTTTTGGAAAGTCAACTAGCCGAACGGGTTTCTATTCATGGTGTATTAGTAGAAGTATATGGTTTAGGTGTATTAATTCAAGGTAGCAGTGGTATTGGTAAAAGTGAAACAGGTCTAGAATTAATTAAAAAAGGGCATCGTTTAATTGCAGATGATCGTGTGGATATTTATCGTCAAGATGAACGAACTGTTATTGGAGAATCTCCTAAAATTTTAGAACATTTGATGGAAATTCGTGGAGTGGGTATTATTGATGTAATGAACTTGTTTGGGGCCAGTGCCGTTAGAAATCATGCTCATATCTCTCTTGTTGTACACCTTAGAGATTGGAGTGTTGATAATACATTTGATAGATTAGGTTCAGGTACTGAGTCAATTGATTTAGCACATGTTCCCGTACCTAAAATTAGTATTCCAGTTTCTACTGGTCGAAATGTTGCGGCAATTATTGAAGTTGCAGCAATGAATTTTAGAGCAAAAACAATGGGATATGATGCAACGAAAAAATTTGAAAATAATTTAGCAGAATTGATTGCTGAAAATTCAGATAATGGCAAGGAGTTTGATAAATGATAGCAACAATTAATCCGACAGCTTTTCATATTTTCGGTATAGCGATTCAATGGTATGCAATTATTATTGTGTCTGGTATTGTATTAGTTTCATGGCTTGCTACCAAAGAAGCTGTTCGAGTAGGACTTAAAGAAGATGATGTCGTGGATATGATGCTCTGGGCTCTTCCAATTTCGATTGTTGGGGCTAGATTGTACTATGTTATATTTGAGTGGCAATATTATGCGCAACATCCAATTGAAATATTTGCTATTCGAAATGGTGGACTTGCTATTTATGGTGGATTAATAGCGGGTGGCTTAGTATTATATCTTTATACACGTCATCACTTCATTAATACTTGGACGTTTTTAGATGTCGCAGCTCCGAGCGTTTTATTAGCACAAGCTATTGGTCGATGGGGAAATTTTATGAATCATGAAGCATTTGGAGAAATAACAACCAAAGTTTTTTTAATGAAGTTACATTTGCCTAATTTTATTATTGAGAATATGTACATTGATGGTGCATACAGACAACCAACTTTTTTATATGAAAGCACGTGGAATTTGATTGGATTTATCGTGATTATTTTATTAAGAAGAAAAAATCAATTTTTTAAACGAGGAGAAGTTGCCTTGACGTATATTTTATGGTATTCATTTGGACGCTTTTTTATCGAGGGAATGAGAACAGATAGTTTAATGTTTTTCGGTGGTTTAAGAATATCACAAATTCTTTCAGCTTTATTATTCATTGGTGCGCTTATCTTAATTGTCATTCGACGTAAAAATAAGAATTTGCCATATTATAATCGATCATATAGTCTTAAATAAGAAGTAAGATGTGTGGCGAGAAACGTCTCGCATCTTACTTCTTTTAGTAACCTATGATAAAATAAAGATACTAATGTTTTTTTAAAAGGAGAAATTTAATTCGATGAAACAAAAAATTGCTGTTTTAGGGGCAGGATCTTGGGGTACTGCTTTAGCGATGGTACTCGTTGAAAATGGGCATGATGTGATTATTTGGGGACATAAAGAAACTCAAATTAATGAAATAAACACTCATCATACTAATGCTCATTATTTGAAAGAAATTACGTTACCCAGTGAGTTAAAAGGAACATCAGATTTAAAGGAATGTGTGAAAGATGCAGATGCTGTGTTATTTGTTGTACCAACAAAGGCTATGCGTGATGTATCACATCAATTTAACCAAGTATGTAACAATCAACCGGTTATTATTCATGCAAGTAAAGGGTTAGAACAGGATAGTCATAAGCGTATCACAGAAATACTTGAAGAGGAAATTTCTCCAAATCATAGACAAGCGATTGTTGTATTATCTGGTCCTAGCCATGCAGAAGAAGTAGCTGTAAAAGATGTCACAACTATTACAGCAGCATCACATTCAATGCATGCTGCTGAGTACGTTCAACGTTTATTTTCAAATGACTATTTTAGAGTATATACTAATAGTGATGTCGTTGGAGTAGAAATGGGTGCGGCTTTAAAAAATATTATCGCACTTGGTTCTGGAGCTTTACATGGATTAGGTTATGGAGATAATGCTAGAGCAGCGATTATGACTCGTGGATTAGCTGAAATTAGCCGTTTAGGTGTTGCAATGGGTGCTGATCCTTTGACATTTATTGGATTAAGTGGCGTAGGGGATTTAGCAGTAACATGTGCGAGTGAACACTCACGTAATTTTAGAGCTGGGTATTTACTTGGAAAAGGTAATTCATTAGATGATGTACTAAATAATATGGGCATGATTGTTGAGGGTGTTTATACAACTAAAGCAGCTTATCAATTAGCTCAAGAAAGACATATAGAAATGCCTATTACAGAAGCTATTTATGACGTTATTTATAATCATACTGACGTTCCAACAACAGTAAAAAATATAATGCTTAGAGAACATAAATCTGAGCAGGAATTATAAAAGGAGAATAATACATATGTCTAAAGTGAAGAAAGCAGTCATTCCAGCAGCTGGATTAGGAACGCGTTTTTTACCTGCAACCAAAGCGATGGCTAAGGAAATGTTACCAATTGTTGATAAACCTACTATTCAATTTATTGTTGAAGAAGCTCTTGCTTCAGGAATTGAAGATATTTTAATTATTACAGGAAAAGCAAAACGTCCGATTGAAGATCATTTTGATTCTAATTTAGAGCTTGAAACTAATTTGAAAGAAAAAGGTAAGTTAGAATTACTTGAATTGGTTGAAGAGACAACTGGATTAAATTTACACTTTATTCGGCAATCACACCCACTTGGTTTGGGTCATGCAGTATTACAGGCAAAATCATTTGTTGGCAATGAGCCATTTGTTGTAATGCTTGGAGATGATATCATGGAAGATGATATTCCATTAACCAAACAATTAATCAATGATTATGATGAGACGCATGCTTCTACTATTGCGGTTATGGAAGTACCAAAAGATGATGTATCTAAATATGGTATTATTAATCCTGGTGGTGAAGTAGAAAAAAACTTATTTAATGTAAAAAACTTTGTCGAAAAGCCAGCTGTTGATAAAGCACCAAGTAATATGGCTATTATTGGCCGTTATCTGTTAACACCAGAAATTTTTCATGTGTTAGAACAACAAAAACCAGGTGCTGGTGGAGAAATCCAATTAACGGATGCTATTGATACTTTGAATAAAACGCAACGTGTTTTTGCTCATAATTTTAAAGGGACTCGTTATGACGTTGGGGATAAATTTGGTTACATGAAAAC
Organism: Vagococcus sp. CY53-2; assembly: GCF_022604695.1. NCBI lineage: Bacteria > Bacillati > Bacillota > Bacilli > Lactobacillales > Enterococcaceae > Vagococcus > Vagococcus sp. CY53-2. The sequence continues at coordinate 558,992 of NZ_JALAHP010000001.1, read as the reverse complement.
AAGTATTGAGTATGGTTTGAAGCACCCTCAAATCAAAGATGATTTAGCTCAACTTATTTTAGATTTGAGTGAAGACATCAAAAAAGAAAAAGGTATAACAACAAAAAAAACTGAGAGCAAAAAAATTGAGAAGGAATAATTCCCTTCTCTTTTTCTTGTTTAAAGGAGAATACTATGGAAATAATAAAAGCGATTTTACACATTATTGATAAAGATTCTGGACAATTAATTTGTTCACAAGCAGAACTTGATTTACGTGATTTTTATGTGAGTCAATATATGGAAACAGTGTTAAATCGATTGGATAAAGGAGAGTATAAGCATGGCATTCTATCAGGAGATAATGCTATTGTTCCTTTTGTGCAAGAAATAGAAACTGATTTTATAAAAGCAACACAAGATATTTCTCAAAAGATGTTTGATGTATTAGCTATTAGTGAGGATGCACCTAGTGGGGATGTCTTGTTTCTAGAGACTAAAGATTTAGAAGAAGATCATTATTTGGTCGTGATTAAATTTAATTATAAACCTCAATTTACACATCATGTGACGTATGTGGATGATGTGATGCAAAATAGCATTATTTTAAATCGAACTGTTTTTCCTGGTGTCACACAAAAAATTGATGAATGTTTTATGATTAATTTAGCAGATTTATCTACTAAAGTTATAGAAAAACGTTATATGTTTGAAGGGGAAAAGCGTTACTATTTTACGGAACGTTTGCTGCAACTTGATCCACTACCGACAGTTAGTGAAAAGTTAAATATTGTGAAAAAAGCAGTGAAACAAGTTGCTAAACGCTATAATGAAGAAGAGTACGTGAGTATGAGTCAAGCACAACAAGCAATTTTTGAAAGCATTGAATCAGATGGCATTATTGACACACAAAAAGTAGCTGATGTTGTATTTAAAGATAATATTTCAGCAAAAGAAGAATACCGAGAAATAATTGAAAAAACAAAATTTACTGAGGATATTCCAGAAAATATTGTGAAATACGAAAAAAAATACAGTAAACAAAAATTTAAATTAGCTAATGGAATTGAACTATCTATTCCAAGCGATGTGTTTAATGATGCGAATATGGTTGAGTTCATCAACAATCCTGATGGAACCATCTCTGTCATGATAAAAAATATTGAGGAGATTACCAGTAAATTCTAATGATGAAACTGATTCGTTAAGAAATTCGCCATGTTCTCCATCGTAGGGATGGTTAAGATATGGGGTTCATCTATTCCAGTCTCAAATCTCATATGTTTACCAAAAGTTTCATGTTTGTATAAGTTATAAAAATCGTGGCTAGCAGAATACGGAATTTTGGCGTCTTTTGTTCCATGCCAAAAATAGATTGGTCGACTGTTTATTTTTTCGGGTTGTTTATTGAGGTCGTAGGATGATGTCCAAGAGAGACTATCTTCTAAATCAATAGGTAACGTGAGTTGTTTTTCTTTACTATAATAAATCAGACGATCAATAAAACCTTGATAATTGGGAGTACCCATTAAGATAGCAGCAGCTGTAATATCAGGATGTTTTGTTAGAAGTCCGGCACTCGTCATTCCCCCCATTGAAAAGCCACCAACAGCAATTTGATTGTCTAAAACAAATTTTTTGTTGTAAAGATATTCTTTGATTAAATTAAATTCAATAAGGTTATGTTGGATACTAGACCAAAAAGCAAAAGAAGGAATGACAGATCGATTTTCAACGCGTCTCGTTCCATGAAACATGGCATCCGGAACAATCACACGGTGATTTAACTGAGCTACTTTTCTAGCAGGTGTCAAGGCCAATTCTTTTGATGTTTGCCAGCCATGATAAAAAACAACACATGGAAGTGGATCATATTGATGAGTTTCAGGAACAACTTCTAAAACAGGAATATGTTGAATCATTCTTTCTTTAATTAAGCATTTCATAAGTTTCCTCCTTTAGTTAAGGGTATCGATTGTTTGAAAATAAAGCAATCATTACAACTCAAAAAAATGCTATAGACAAAAAACAAATTGTCTACAGCAATTTTTTAGAAGCTTCCACCACCACCGCCGTGGCTTGTTCCGCTACTTCCGGTATGAGTACTGGACCCATTACTTGGAGGTGGTTTTGGAATATGTCTAGTTGTCGTAATATCAAATATTTTTGATGTATGAGATTCTGTTAAATCAAGTGAACTCATTTCATAATAGGGGTAATGATAAGTCGCTTTTTTTAACAAATAATTTCTAGAGATATACACATAAAAACCAATAGTTGACCCAATACCTGCTATACTGGCAATGATGATTGTCAGTATTGAGAATGCTTTTGAATTATCTCGTGCAACACGATGTGTATTAGCAGCTGGACCATCTTTAATATAATTTTCTGAAGCAGTTAAGGCATATTTAATGGCATCATAAAAGCGATCATCTTTCATATCTTCAGTGCTACTATTTATAATTTGATCGATACGATTGTCATTTAAAATATCTATCATATTTCCTGTTGTCGAAATATGAAATTTTCGATGTTCCATATCAATTAAAAATAGCATGCCACTTTTATCATCACCGAGTCCAAAATCATTATTATCATAGAAATCATCAGCATATGCTTCCGGTGTTTTTCCATCAGTATTTTCTGTTGAGACAAAAACAAAATCTTGATGATTTTTTTCTTTGAATTCATTGATAGCTTGTTCAAGGGAATTTTTTTCGTCAGTTGATAATAAATTAGCTTGATCAAATACTCGTTCTGATGTTTCTGCTACTGTACAAATAGAAAAGCTAAATAGACTAAATAACAAGATAATAGTGAAAAAAATGAGTGAGTGATATTTTTTTAAAATAGCAAATACCCCCCAACTAGGATAAGCGTGGTCACTAAAATACCTAATGCAACAGAAGTCCCGATTAATTTTGGTTTATTAATTGGCAACTTCCCACTTGTTTTTCCAGTGACACCGTTCATCGCATAATAAAATGGTTCATCACTTGTCTCAGACTGATAGGTTACAACCCAAACAGGTAATAACAAATATTTATTCGATTGACTTAATACGTGACTTTCGTGATGATTGGTCGATAGAGTTGTAAATCCTTGCATGTCATGTTCTAAAATAGTCTGAGTATAGTGAGAAAGTTCTCCAATGAGAGAGGGTTCTAATGAAGAAAATTCAATATCTCGTTTTTCTGCTTGAAAGCCAGATAAATATTTAGAGTCAAAATTTGTGACATCATTTAATGGAAAGGGCTGAACCGATTCAATCATGAGTTGTTTGGTATTTTTTTGAAGGGCATTTTTAATTAAATCTCTAAAATGAATGGTTCCTCCACGCGTTAGTTTATATTTTCTTGTTCGAGTGTACTCGGTATCGCCAACGCGCCAGACAGTAATTTTAGTTCCTGTTGCATCAACGCGCCCTTTTGTGGTTGCATCCGTTTTCCAATAAGGGAAATAAATGCCGGTAATTTTTTCTATTTGGGATTCATCAAAAAAGTCTTTTGGTATAAATTTTTTGGATTTTGCCCAAGATAAAAATTGTTCTTTTGCATCATCTTTGGAAATTTTAAAAGGTAAAATATTATTAGGTAAAAATTCACCAGAAACACGGTCTTTTAACACAACAGGATTATGACAGTAATAGCAAAATGTCGCGGCAGTCGTATCATCGGTCACGATTTCAGCTCCGCAAGACGGACAATCATAAAGATTGAACTTCTCTTGGCTCGTTTGGTCAAGATTTTCAGCAGCTTCTTTTAGTTCTGTTGAATCTAAATCCCCTTCATTAAAAACACTTAAACAATATTCACAATGAAAGGTTTGATTGCTAGGGTCAAAGAGTAAGGGCCCATCGCAATTTGGGCATTTATGTGAAACCACATCTGACATTGGATCACCTCATTTCTAAATTTATAAAGGCAATCCTTGAAAAGGAGCCCCACACTCTGGACAGAATTTTGGCATTTGATTAGTGATGGTGACAACATTTTGACAGTTAGCACATTTCATTTGAATACCAGACGTTTGTGGTGCAGGTTTTGATTGTCCACATTCTGAACAGAATTTGCCAGTGTTTTCTGTCTGGTCATTTGGGCAAATCCAAGTATCACCCGGTATTTGTTTGTTTTGTTGTTGTATTTGTTCTTGATTTCCTCTAGAGCTTTGGCTTAAATAGTCACCTGTCGTATTCATTCCCATGCCGACACCCATAAAGCCATTAACGCTACCATTAGAATTACTACCAGCATCCTGTAGTCCTTGTGCAACGGATCCTTGCACAAATCCTTCGCGAATTGATGCATCAGACAGCATGGCACCTTTATTTCTCATGTTAATTAATTCTTGAGAGTCATCCGTATAAGAAATACTTGCAACCCCAACACTAACAATTTCCATTCCGCGAAGATTTGTCCATTCTTCATCTAGAGCAGAGGACATAAATTTACTTAATTCCATACCTTTAGATGGAACGTATGAAATCCGTTCACCCATCATAGACATTTGATTAATGGATGTTTGGAAGGCAGATAAAAATTCAGATAAAAATTGGTCATTGATTTCTGAGATGGTGACATGGTTTTTATTTTTTGGTAAGACATTTTTATAAAATAGAATTGGATCAACGACTTTGACAGAATAGGTTCCATGAGCACGTAAAAATAACTCAGCATTATAGAAATTATCAAAATAATTTAACGGACTTGGTGTACCAAACTTAATCCCCTTAATTTCTTGTAGATTAATGTAAATAACTTGTTGTGTTTGTGGCGGTAGACCACCAAATTTAAATCGATTAAATGATTCTTCAATGGCTCCTTTTAGGTTTCCTGTAAACATAGATGGTGCACTAGCGTTGTTGACAGTGTAATAGCCTTCTTCAGCTGTGAAGTCGATAATCTTACCCCCATCAACTAGTAACATCATAGTATTTGGGTAAACATAAACAACGGAACCATCTGTAATAAATCCTTCGGTACCTTTTTTATTTCCTTGACGTTTATTATCTTTTCTGACTGGTACCCCAGTTGTCATGACAGTGTCATCACTTAAATTATATGGTTCAATGACTTCTAACCATTGGTCGGCTAATCCACCGCCAACAGAGTTAATTGCAGCTTTTATTAATCCCATTATTATCCCTACTTTCATTTTTGTAACCCGATTTAGATAAGTTTACCATAGATAAAAATATGCGACAATCGGGCGAAAGAATGATTTATAATAGTAGCTGATTGTGTGAGTCATGGCTAGAAATTTTTGAACTTTTAACATATAATAGAGAAGATTGAAAATAGAGAGGAGTGTTGATGTGGCATATCAAGCATTGTATCGTGAGTGGCGACCACAAACTTTCGATGATTTAGTTGGTCAAGGCATCATCACACAAACGTTAAAACATGCCATTATGCAACAAAAAGTATCACATGCTTATCTCTTTACTGGCCCTAGAGGAACAGGGAAAACCAGTGCCGCTAAAATTTTTGCAAAAGCTATAAACTGTGAACATTCGACGAATGGTGAACCTTGTAATGAGTGTGATAATTGTAAAGGAATTACAGAAGGTCGAATTAACGATGTATTAGAAATAGATGCTGCAAGTAATAATGGTGTCGAAGAAATTCGTGATATACGAGATAAAGTAAAGTATGCACCAACACAAGTGCCGTATAAAGTGTATATTATTGATGAGGTACATATGTTATCAACAGGAGCATTTAACGCCTTATTAAAAACACTTGAAGAACCACCTGAACATGTTATTTTTATTTTAGCAACAACTGAACCGCATAAAATACCGGCTACAATTATTTCAAGGACGCAACGATTTGATTTTAAACGGATTAATACACGAGATATCGAGCAACGCTTAGCTTATATTTTGCAAGAAAAAAATATTTCGTTTGATGATCAAGTGTTGAAAATTGTCGCTCGCTCTGCAGAAGGTGGCATGCGAGATGCGTTAAGTATTTTAGATCAGTTGATTTCATTTAGTGATGGAACATTGAGTATGGCAGATGCTTTAGAGGTAACAGGAAGCTTAACAAGTCAAATGATGGATGATTATTTTTTCGCTTGTTTTCACTCTGATACTCAAAAATCATTAGAGTTAGTTGATAGCATGCTAAATGAAGGCAAAGAAAGTAACCGGATTGTTGAAAATTTGTTGATTCATTGCCGAGATATCTTAATGTATCAACAAGCACCACGAGTAGTGGAAAATCAATTGCCTTCTATTAGTGAGTCATTTAAGTCGTTGAGTGAAGCGATTGATAGTCGTGTGTTGTATCAATGGATTGAAGAGTTGAATGAGATGCAAAAAAACATGAAGTTTACGTCACAACCATCCATTTATTTAGAAGTATTAACCATTAAACTATCAGAAATAATGGCAGTAAGACCAAAAAAACAGGTGGATGATTTGTCTACTCAGTCAGTTACTTCGCCTGATATAGAAGGCGAAAATTATCAAGAGCTTATCAAAAAAATTCAACAATTAGAGAAAAAATTGGAGCTATTACAAGAAAAAGGAAGTATTCAACAAGAAAAAAAAGTTAAAAGTAGTTCATCTAAAGCAAAACAGCCTCTTTATAAAGTACCAACTGAACGAGTCTACCAAGTGTTAGAAAATGCAACAAAAGAACACCTGGTAAACGTCAGAGACGTTTGGGTTGATTTACTTCAATTGTTATCTGTTACACAGCGAGCTATGTTAAAAGCATGTGAACCGGTAGCAGCGAGTGAAACAGGATTAGTCATAGCGTTTGATTATGATATTTTGTGCCAAAAGGCAAGTAATGATGAAGAACTTCAGCAAGCAGTGTATAATGGTTTAAATCGATTGATTGAGTATACACCTAGTTTGATTAGTATACCAAAAGATAGTTGGCAAGAATTAAGACAACAGTTTATCTTGCAAACTGATAGGACATATGAAGCTGGTGAGGATAAGGTAGAGCAAGTTGAGGAAGATGTGCTAATCAGTGAAGCAAAAAAAATGTTTGGAGAACAAAATATTCAAATAATAGAAGATTAAAAATAGAAATGGAGACGATAATGATGATGCGTGGAATGGGAAATATGCAAGGAATGATGAAACAGGTTCAAAAAATGCAAAAAGAGATGGCAGCAGCTAAAGAAACATTAGATGCACAAGTCTTTGAAGCTGAAGCAGGGAATGGCCTAGTAAAAATTACGATGACCGGCGAAAAGAAAGTGACCAGTATTGAGATTAACCCAGATGTGTTAGATCCAGAAGATCCTGATATGGTGCAAGACTTAGTACTTGATGCAACGAATAAAGTCATTGAAAAAATAGACGTTGAAACGGAACGAGTAATGGGTAAATACGCAAAAGCTATCCCAGGATTATAATAAGTAAGGAAAAACAGGAGGGAGACTTCCTGTTTTTTGACAGAAAAAGGAGGGTTTTGCATGCAGTATCCAACCCCTATTGCAAAATTAATTGATAGTTATATGAAATTACCAGGTATCGGTGCCAAAACGGCAACTCGTTTGGCATTTTACACACTCAATATGAAAGAAGAAGATGTGACAGATTTTGCCAAATCATTAATCAGTGTGAAGCGTGATTTGCATTTTTGTGAGATATGTGGAAATATCACAGAAGAAAAATCATGTGATATTTGTCGTAATCCAAATCGTGACCAATCAACGATTTTAGTAGTAGAAGAAACCAAAGATGTTATGTCTTTAGAAAAGGTAAGAGAGTATAAAGGACTATATCATGTACTACATGGTGTCCTTTCTCCTATGGATGGGACTGGACCAGATGATTTAAACATTGCTAGCTTAATTAAAAGATTACATAACAATGAAGTAAAAGAAGTCATTATTGCAACGAATGCCACAACCGATGGTGAAGCAACGGCTATGTATTTGTCTCGTTTAATTAAGCCTTCAGGAATAAAAGTGACACGCTTGGCACATGGATTATCTGTTGGTAGTGATATAGAATATGCAGATGAGATTACATTGTTAAAAGCAGTTGAAGGACGAACGGAATTGTAATGGAGGATAATGAATAAATGTCACGAAATGGAGTATTTATTACGATAGAAGGCCCAGATGGTGCTGGAAAATCAACAGTTATAGAAGAATTAATAAAAAAAATGTCTCATGAGTTAAATGTTGACATAGTGACAACAAGAGAACCAGGAGGCATCCCGATTTCTGAAAAAATCCGTGAGGTTATTTTAAATCCAACTCATACAATGATGGACGAGCGAACAGAAGCATTATTATATGCAGCCGCTAGAAGACAACATTTAGTTGAAAAAATTTTACCAGCTTTAGAAACAAATCATTTGGTTGTTTGTGATCGATTTATCGACAGTTCTATCGCTTATCAAGGCGCAGCAAGGGGTATCGGAGTTGAAGAGGTTCGTCAGATTAATGACTTTGCTATTGAAGGAAACTACCCTGATTTGACACTATATCTAGATGTTGAAGCATCAGTTGGGTTAAGTCGTATCAACAAGGGACGTAGTGAAGCTGAGTTGGACCGCTTAGATAAAGAATCATTGGATTTTCACGAACAAGTTCGATTAGCCTATTTAACTTTACTGGAATTAGAACCAAATAGAATAAAAAAGATTGATGCAAGTCAATCAATAGAAAACGTTGTAGATACTTGTTATAATTTAATTAAAGAAACTTTTTCAAGTATGTTTATTAAATCAAGTAAAGGGTGATAACAATGAAATTATTATTAGCAATTATTCAAGATAAGGATAGCTCACGTTTACAAAACCATTTTAATAAAGAAAATATACGTGCAACAAAATTATCTACAACAGGGGGCTTTTTAAAATCCGGAAATACTACATTTATTGTTGGGATTGAGGATGAACGTGTTGAAGAAGTCCTATCGATTATTAAATCAGTGTGTCATTCTAGAGAGCAATATATAACCCCTCCTATTTCTTTAGATATCGCGATGGATGCTCATTCCACTCATCCTATTGAAATACAAGTTGGGGGAGCCACTGTATTTGTTCTACCAGTAGAAGGGTTCTATCATTTTTAATGAGTGCCATAAAAGAAAAAATATTAATGACACAACCTATACTATATCAAAAATTTAGTCAGGTTTTTAAAGATAAAAAAATGAGTCACGCTTATATTATTCAAGGTAGTGATGTTAAAGAAGAAAAAGATTTCGCTTTGTTTCTTTGTCAGGGGTTATTTTGTGAGTCTCTTGACAGTAATGGTATACCTTGTGGAAAGTGTCGTTCTTGTTTACGTATCGAGCAGGATGAACATGCAGATATTGCCAAAATAGAGCCGGATGGACAGACAATCAAAGTAGATCAAATTAGGCAAATAAAATCATTTTTTACAAGTAGTGGGGTAGAATCAAGAAGGAAAGTCTTATTGGTTTTGGAATCTGAAAAAATGACTGTGCAATCTGCTAATAGTCTATTAAAGTTTATTGAAGAGCCAGATGGAGAAATATCTATTTTTTTCTTGACGAATAACGCTATGTCACTATTACCAACTATCCAATCAAGATGTCAATTAATTCTGTTAAAGCAGTTGGCAAAAGATCGTTTAAAACAAGAAATATTAACATTAGATCAGCCACTAGCTCATGTTGATTTGTTAGTTGAATTGACTAATTCAATGCAAGAAGCAATTGAATTAGCAAACGATGAGTGGTTTAACAGTACAAGGGATTTATTGTCTAAGTGGTTGGATTATTTTGAAAAAAATGATGCAAGAGCCTTTCTTTTTGTTCAACAATATTTGATAAAACAAGCACAAGATAAAATGCAGCAACGACAATTATTAGATATGTTAGTTGCGATGATGAAGATAAAGATGCGTAAACAAATTAATACACAGTTTTCTAATAGTATCGACTATGTTAGAATGATTATGAATGCTACACAAGCAAAACAAAAACTAGCATCAAATGTTAGTTTTCAAAATACATGTGAACAACTAGCTTTGAGAATTATGACATCTCATTAGGAGGAATACACTGTGATAGAAGTAGTTGGTGTAAGATTTAAATCATCTGGACGTATTTATTACTATTTACCTCAAAAAGGTGAACAGTATTCATATAAGCAAAAAGTTGTAGTGGAGTCACAAACAGTAAAAAATGTGGCAGAAGTTGCTTTACCTAATAAACAAGTCGCCAAAAAAGATTTACCTGACGATTTAAATATGATAATTCAACTAGCTGATGAGACGCAATTGGAACAAGTTAAAGAAAATAAAATAGATGCATTAAATGCTTTTGATGTGGCTAATAAAAAAATACGTGAACATCAGTTAGAGATGAAATTAGTTGATGTTGAGTACACACTAGATAGAAGTAAAATGATGTTTAGTTTTACAGCTGATGGGCGTATTGATTTTCGCGAGCTGGTACGAGATTTAGCCTCGATTTTTAAAACACGAATTGAATTAAAACAAATTGGTGTTCGGGATGAGGCAAAAAAATTAGGCGGTATTGGTCCATGTGGTAGACCTTTGTGTTGTAGCACGTTTTTGGGCGATTTTGTTCCTGTTTCTATTAAAATGGCAAAAGACCAAAATTTATCATTAAATCCAACCAAAATCTCTGGATTGTGTGGTCGATTGATGTGTTGTTTGAACTACGAAAATGATGAATATGAAAGACTTCGTAAAATGATGCCAGATTTTGGTGAGAAAGTTCAAACGCCAGATGGTATAGGAAAAGTAATTGGATTAAATCTTTTAAATGAAGTGATTAAGGTAAAATTAGTTTCAAGGGAAACCCCAGTTGAATATCAGTATGATGAGTTGATAAATGGTGGAAAAGAAAATGGTTAAAGGAAGAATAGCATGGATAAAATGAAATTATATGATGAGTTGGTCAATGTTGAACGTCAATTAGAAACCATGTTATTTCAAGTCAAAGAGATGAAACCGATTGTTGATAATTTAGTAGAAGAAAACTTAAACTTAAAATTAGAAAATCAGCATCTCCATGATAAGTTGGATAAATTAGAAAAACAAGAAATAGTAGACGACGGAAGACAGGAATTATCAAAATCAAGATTAAATTTAGAAAAACTATATGAGCAAGGATTCCATGTTTGTAAAGATTTTTATGGTTCGAGACGTGAAAATCAAGAAGAATGTGTCTTTTGTTCTAGTATGATTTATGGTAAATAAGCTGGATGGGAGTTTCTCCCACCAGCTTTTTTAAGGAGGGAAAAGATGAATTGTCAAAAAAGTTTTGCCATACAAGATGATAAAGGAAAGCTCTATCTAGTTCCGACTCCAATTGGTAATTTAGAGGATATGACGTTTCGTGCTGTAAGGCTGTTGCAGGAAGTATCTTTCATTGCAAGTGAAGATACAAGAAACACTCAAAAATTATTAAATCATTTTGATATAAAAACAAAGCAAATTAGTCTACATGAGCATAACTCACATGATAAAATTCCAACATTAATCAAGTTATTGCAAGAAGGACAAGATATCGCACAAGTAAGTGATGCAGGTATGCCTTCTATTAGTGATCCAGGACATGATTTGGTTGTGGCGTGTATTAAAGAAGGTATATCAGTTGTATCTATACCAGGAGCGACAGCAGGGATGACCGCTCTTATTGCTAGTGGACTATCCCCACAACCGTTTTATTTTCATGGTTTTTTACCACGAAAAAAGAAAGAACAGGTGGCTGAATTAACAAAATTAAAAGGGGTTAATGCGACTATCATTTTTTATGAATCGCCTTATAGAGTAGAAAAAACACTGGCAACAATGGAACAAGTGTTTTCAGAAGAAACACAAGTTGTTCTTTGCCGAGAACTGACTAAATTACATGAAGAATATATCAGAGGAAGTGTTCAAGAAGTTATTAATTATCTATCGAACCATCCTATAAAAGGTGAGTGTTGCTTGCTAATAGAAAATGTCGTTGAAGAAGAAACGATATCTTATGATAGTGATATGTCTATTGCCGAACATGTTAATTTAGTCTCTGAACAAGAAGACATGACAGTAAAGGAAGCAATTAAAGAAGTCGCTAAAATAAGAGGGTTAAAAAAACAAGAAGTGTACAAAGAGTATCATCAATGACATAGATTTATAAAGAATTAACATGAAAAGACATACCCCGAAAAATCTTGCATAATAATGACTGTGTGATATAATTTCATTATATATGTACAATTTCTATAATTACCTTTTTGCTTACTTATAGAACATTGTGACGATTAGATAGGGAAATATAGTGAGGTGAAAGTTGGTTGTTTAGTAAATGGCTAAGAAGACAAAACGATAATCCAGAAAAAGATTATGAAGAAGATTATGAGTCAGAAAATTTGCCGCAAACAACAGAAGAGTTGTTTTATGACAGTGAAGACGATGATGATTATTACTATTATTATTACTATGAAGACGATAATGAGGGTGTTAAGCCTAGTATTCCTGTTTTAGAGGATAGTAATTCAGATAATGTAGATGATTTATATAGTGAATCTAATCAGTTTTACACTAATTCTGCTTTTGAAGAAGAAAACTTTTCAGTACCAACAGAAGTTGTAGAAAGCGAAAATACTAGTATTTCAGATAATAATACTAGTATATCATCTAATCAGGTTGATTTGGTTGCGTTAGAGAATGAAAATGACCAATTAAAAGCTCAAATAGATCAACTATTACTTGAAAAAGACACGTATGAACAAGAATTGGAAGAAGCTGAAAAAGTAAAAGAATACAATGACTTGTTAGGAAGCCAAATTGTTGAATTAGAGACAAAATTAAACGAACAGCAACAATTGGAAAGTGATTTATCTGATTACAGTAAAATAAAAGAAGAAAATAATAATTTAGTCGATGAAAAAACACAATTAACGCTAGAATTAGATAATCTAAAAGAGCAATTCTTATCATTACAGTCTGATAGGCAAACTAAAGATGATCAAATCACTCAGTTTGCAAGTAATATGACGTCATTAGATCAAGAATTGGTGCAAGCATCACAAGAAATTGAGACTAAAAATACTAAAATTGAGGAATTGACGCTAGCCTTATCTAATAAAGAATCAGCATTAGAGGAAATGACAACACTTTTAGAAATAAAAGAAGAAGATGTATTAAGATTAGCAAATGAATCAAATGAAAAAGACGATGAAGTTCAAGAATTGAAAAATAAAATTAATACTATGGACGAAACGATTTCATCATTACAAACTGAATTAACAAAAGCTAAGAGCCAAGAGGGTTCTTTTGTAAATAAAGAAGTTGTGGAAAACTTAGAAAAAGAATTACAAGATAAAGCAAATCAAATAATCGAACATCAAAAACAAATTAATGAATTATCTGAAGAAAATAATCGGTTAATATCAAGTCTAAAAGAGGTTGAAGAAGAGTTAAATAAAACAACGGTTGAATTGCTAGAATTAAAAGATATTCAGCGAGTATTAACTGAATTGCAAGATGAACTCCAACAATCAAAAGAATTAGAAAATATTCTGACTAATCAATATGAAGAAGAAAAAATATTGGCTAAAGAAGCTAATGAAAAACGTGAGAAAATGGAACAGGAGTTAACAACAATGACTGAAAATCTTGAAAATCAATTAAGCAAAACTGAAAAATTAGAAAAAGAGCTAGCTGAATTACGTGAAAATCAACGTATTATTGATGAGCTTGAACAAGAAATTAATGGTATGAAAACACAGCAAGAACGTTTAACAGCTAGTTTAACTGACTTAAGCGGTGAGCGAAGTCGCGCACAAGAACTTGAAGAAGAAGTACAAAAATTACGCTCTGAGTCTTCACCAGAAATTGAAGTGTTACAAGAAGAATTAAGACAAACAAAAGAACAATTAAGACGTGCTAAATCACAACAACAAATTGGTATGAATCAATCTGATATAGCTCAAGTTATGATAGAAGCTCAATCAAAAGCAAGAGAAATCGTTGAAACAGCTAATCAGGAAGCAAAACGTAGAATAGTTGATGCCGAGTCTGAATTAAGTACCATTAGTCAAGAGGCTCGTAATTATTATCGTAAGTTAGAATCTATTAAATATGAATCTGAAAGCGTCTTTTCAGAATTATTAAGAAAATTAGAAAAAATTGGAGATATTGACCGTATTTAATAGGGGGAGGGGAATATAATGAGGAAAGAAAAGAAAAATTTGTCTAAAAAACTTATTGCCAATACCATTATAGGCGTTAGTATGTCTGTTATGTCAGTTTGTTTGCCTATCTTAGAGGTCGTATCTATTGCAGAATCAGATAAAATATCCTCATCCCCTAAACCTTTATATAGTCTAAATGTTAATGAGAATATTCTAAAGAGTAATGTAAAAGAAAGTAGCAATTCTGAAGATACTATAGAAGAGTCATCTGGTTCAACAGCTGACTCTTCTTCGAGTACGTCATCTGAAGAAACTTCTAGTTCAAGTAGTACACAGGAAAGTAGTAGTAATTCATCAACAAGTAGTTCAACAGAACCGACAAAACCATCAACTAATGAAACAAGTTCCTCGAGCTCATCAAGCTCGACAACAGACGCTTCTTCTAGTAGAAACGAGGATAGTAGTATTAGACCAGATAAAAATTCTAATACATCAATGTCTAAACCAAGCTCGTCAAATAGCGCAATTTCTAGTAGCGCCTCACCTTCCAATGCAAGTAATGTAAAAAATGAAAAGTCACTTATTAATTATTCACGAAACCAAACAACTGCGGAGTTTATCGAAGAAATAGGTGAAGATGCAAGAGAAATTGGTCAAAAAAATAATCTTTATGCGTCTATTATGATAGCACAAGCAATACTCGAAAGTGGTTCTGGCAATAGTAGTTTATCTAGGACTCCAAATCATAATTTATTTGGTATTAAAGGCTCTTATAAAAATGAGTCTGTTGAGATGGCTACACTAGAAGAAAATAGTGACGGCGGTTTATATACTATTAATGCTAAATTTAGAAAATACCCAAGTTATAAAGAATCATTGGAAGATTACGCTATGCTGATGTCTGGTGGAATATCTGGCCGTTCGACTTTTTATCAAGGAGCTTGGAAATCTAATACATCTAACTATCAAGAAGCAACAAAATATTTAACTGGAAGATATGCAACTGATTCGAGATATCATGAAAAATTAAATGGATTAATTGAGGCATATGATTTAACACAATATGATTCAAAAAAAGCTAAAAAAGAGACTATTGATAAAACAAAAGAAACAGAAAATTTTATTAAAGAGATTGCTCCTAAAATTGAAGATGTAGCAGATAAAAATGATTTATATGCTTCTGTTTTAATTGCTGAAGCAATTATTAAAAGTAATTCAGGAAACAATGAATTGATGGAAAAACATAATATTTATCAAGTGACTGGTCATTCTAATAATCAGACTGTTAAAGTTGAAACATTAAAAACAGATATTGAAACAAAAAAAACAACGCTTGATTTAAAAGAATATAAAGTGTATTCAGATAACAATGAGGCTATTGATGATTATGTTGCAGAGCTGAAGAAAGATAAAACGAGTTATCAAGAAATGACGCGTTCTAAAAAAGATACACCTAGAAAAGTAACAGCTTACCTAACTGCACAAAATAAAGAAGATAGACGTTATCATAAACGTTTAAATGGTTTAATTGATACATATAATTTAAAACAATATGATAAAGTAGCTAAAAATAGTGATAAAAAAGAAAAAAAATCAACTAAGTCTGTCGATGTTGTCAATGAACTAGGTATCAATATGGTTACTCAGTTAGCAGAAAGTTTTGCCCCAACAAAATTATCATCACTAACAACAACAAAATAATCACTTATATATGACTTTAATATGGTAAGTCGTTTCTACCTGATACCGAAAATATCAGTCTATGAGTAAATAAAAGGACAAAAAACCCCTTATTTACTTATGTAAAAGGGGTTTTTTATCTTATATATCATTGGAGGAGAAAAATTGGAATTATTAAAACAAACAATTGTTAAACAAGGTAGAGTTTTGGATGAAAATATTTTGAAAGTTGATAGCTTTTTAACTCATCAAATTGATCCAAATTTAATGAATAAAATTGGTCAACATGTGGCACAAACTTACAAAGATAAAGGTGTAACAAAAATTGTAACCATTGAGTCATCAGGTATTGCTCCGGCAGTATTTATTGGATTACATATGGGACTTCCAGTTGTGTTTGCTAGAAAACAAAAAAGTTTAACAATGAATAGTGAGCTTTTAACATCTGAAGTGTATTCATTTACCAAACAGGTGACAAATACCATTGCCATTTCTAATAAATATCTTGAAGAAGGTGACAATGTATTAGTTGTTGATGACTTTCTAGCTAATGGACAGGCAGCATTAGGATTAATTGAGTTATGTAAACAAGCTGGGGCGACTATTGAAGCTGTATCGATTGTCATTGAAAAATCTTTTCAAGATGGTAGACAATTATTAGAAGAGCAAGGCTACACTGTAGATTCATTAGCTCGTGTGATTTCTCTAAAAAATAACGAAATCGAGTTTATTGATTAATCGAGATACTGTATAATTTGATATAGGTAAAAAAAGTTGTTTTTAAGTCAATAATTAGAGTGTCAATAAAATAGGAAGAGCAAGTGATAGATGACAATCTATCCTTGCTTTTTTTCGTGTTTTAACCTTTACACATACCCGATAGATTGATACTATTAAAGTGTTTTAAAAGAAAAGGCGAAGGTAGTGAAAGATTTGTCGGAAAGAATTTTACCTGGTAGCACAATAGGTATAATTGGCGGAGGCATTGTATCCTATCAATTAGTATTGTCTGCTAAAAAAATGAGGTATAAAGTAGCTGTTTTATCAGAGTCTCAAAATTGTATAGCAGGAAAAACAGCCGACATACATTTCGTTTGTAATATAAACGATGAAGTTAGTTTATTGAAATTAGCTGAAGTATCTGATGTCGTAACGGTTATTACAGAAACATTAGATAAAAATACTTATAAATATTTAGCAGAAAAAACTTTTTTTTCTCAAAATATGTATGCTCATTCTATTGTTAAAAATCGTTATTTACAAAAGCAATTTTTAGATAGTCATTCAATTAATATAACACCATATGAATCGGCTGTTGTCGTCTCTGATGTTTATGATGCAGCAGAAAGGATAGGGTACCCTTGTATTATTAAACAAGAAAATCGTCAATTATATGGTTGGGATAATAATTTGATTATTCATAGTGCTTTTGAAATTAATCAAACCGTACCTTTGATTCAACAGGGTCTCTGTGTTGTGGAATCCTATATTGAAAAGCAAAGTGAATGGGAAATTACGCTATGCCTAAATGACGAGGGATATTACACTATATTTCCTCCTATTAGGATAGAAGCGACAAACATTGGTGAATTACCTTATATTGAATCGTTTGAAGAATGGGAAGATTTAAAGAAGGATACAGTAAACCAAATGGAATTAATTACTAAAGTAATTGCTTCTGAATTAGGCGTATCTGGCACGGTTAAAGTGTCTTATTTTTTAACGAATGAAGACAATTTATATGTTAATAATATCTATACGTTTCCAAGAGAACATGATATTTTGACGATTCATTCATGTAGCTTATCTGTATTTGATTTACATATAAAAAGTATTTGTAATTTTTCTCTGCCTGCTGTGAGGCAATTAGCGCCAACCTATTTATTACCGTTATATAAGGGAGAAAAAGAAGCGCTCTATAATTTAATGGAAAAGAAAAATAAATGGCAATTTTTTCTTAATGATGGTTTTAGACATACTCAACAAGAAGGCTTTGCTCAAGTTTTTCCAATTAATAAGCAAGAAAGTTTACAAGAAATAAAATATGCAGGATTGATAAGTGATTCTGTTGAGATTCAGGATGGTCAGAGTGAAAAAAGGTAAAACGCAAAAATTAGTTTATGATTATGTCAAAAAGCAAATTGAAACTGATACGTGGTTGAATGGATATCATATTATTGAGCAAGATTTAGCCAATGATTTAAAAGTTAGTCGAACGCCGATTCGATCGGCAATTGATCAATTAATTGATGAAAACTATTTAAAAAAAGAAGCCAATCGGGGTGTCATAGTAAAAAAAGAAAGAATAAGCAATAAAGAATTTACGGAACGAACCCAATTGATTGAGTTGCTTTGTTCCCATTATCTGTTTCAGTTACAAATTAAAGAATATTTAATCGATGATCAGTCATTTTTATCTATGGAAGAATTAAATAAACCATCATCAAATAAAGAATATTATTATGATTTATTTTGGCAACAATTTTTATCACCCTTAAATAATGAGTTAATGAAATCGACTATTTTAACACAGATAACTTCTATAAAATTAGTCGAATTTCCCAATGTTTCCATTAATTTTTTGTATGATGAAACACATAAATTAAGTAAAAAATTATCAAGGTTATTATTAGAAAAAAATTATGAAGTAGCTAGAAAAGAAATTCGTGTTTATATCAATCGTTTGAATTTAGAGCTAATCGATCAACAAATATAAGGAGGTTGTATTATGAAAAAAATTCAAATTGGAACGTCATCAATCGAGGCGTCCCAACTTGCACTAGGATGTATGAGAATGGCAGGTTTATCAACCGAAAAAGCAAAAGAAGTGGTAACAGCATCAATGGAAGTTGGAATAAACTTTTTTGATCATGCAGATATTTACGGTGATGGAGAGTCTGAACGTCTTTTTGGTGAAGTCATCAGGGGCTTAAATGTATCAAGAGACCAATTTTATCTTCAATCAAAATGCGGTATTAGAAAAGGGTACTATGATTTTTCAAAAGAGCACATTATCTCATCAGTTGAAGGAAGTTTGCAACGTTTACAGACAGATTACCTTGACGTATTAGCACTACATCGTCCAGATGCGTTGATGGAACCTGATGAGATTTCTGAAGCTTTTTATGAATTAAAAAAATCGGGTAAAGTCCGTTTCTTTGGGGTGAGCAACTTTGCACCAAGCACGGTAGAATTGTTACAACAATCATTATCGGATAAATTGATAGTGAATCAATTACAATTTGGTTTACAACATGCTGGGATGGTGTCAACCAATATGAATGTTAATATGGAAAATGAAACAGGCATTAATCGTGATGGCTCAGTATTAGATTATATGAGACTAAAACAACTAACTGTACAAGCTTGGTCTCCTTATCAGTTTGGTTACTTCGAAGGAGTATTTATTAATCATCCAGACTTTAAAGAGTTAAATAACTGTTTACAAAATATTGCTAATCGCTATCAAGTGACACCAACTGTGATTGCCACTTCATGGATTAATCGACACCCAGCTAATATTCAAACAATCGTTGGTAGTATGAATCCAGAAAGAATTAAGGAAATATCGCAATCAACTGGTGTTGAATTAACACGTCAAGAATGGTATGAATTATATCAAGCATCAGGCTTTAAATTATTATAGATGATAAAGGGGAAAATCAATCAATTAGTAAAAAAAATACGGATCTCTTGGAGTATTATTTGTTGATTAATTGGTATTTGAAAGTGGAAAAACTTATGGTGTAATAGGTCCAAATGGAGCTGGAAAGATCACCTTATTTAAGTGTATGACTAGACTAATATTGTTACAGATTATTAGGGAGACGTTAAAATCAATGAGATATCCGTAAGAGGAGATAATAATGCCTTAACTAATTTAGTTATTGTATTAGATGGTGTATCTGTCTATAAAGAAAGAATATCTTGGAAATAAGGTAAAAACTTACTCTTATGGAATGGTTAAAAAACTTATCCTATTGATAGCGTGTGTTATACGATCCCAATATTTTAATTTTAGATGAGCCATTTAGAGGATTAGATAGTGAAACAGTGGATTGGTTTAAATTTTATTTAAAAAAGATGACATCACAAGGTATGACATTAATTATGTCATCACACGTCAAAAATGACATTGAAATGTTATGTGAGGAAGTCATCATTATTAGAAAAGGACATCCAGTTTGACAAATATCATTACGGGATATAGAAGATACCAAAATACGAGATATAGATACCTCTAATCAAGAAACATTTTTAATTATATTGGAAATTTAAACTATTATTCAAAGGTACTTCCTAATGGTTGTATCCGAGTAGACATTAAAGATGAACGATAGTCAGAAGTAACACAGCTATTAAATGATCAAAATATTAATATCTATGAAATAAAAAAAGTCACAGTATTAGATGATCATTTGAATGGGGTGAGTAATTAGTATGACAGGTACACAAATTTTTAAAATGGAATGATTTAAATATATATGAGATAAAAATTATATTATTTCGACAAGTATTTTAGCTATCATTAATATTTTTGTAACGATTTATTTTACTCATA
Source organism: Vagococcus sp. CY53-2 (assembly GCF_022604695.1). Classification (NCBI taxonomy): domain Bacteria; kingdom Bacillati; phylum Bacillota; class Bacilli; order Lactobacillales; family Enterococcaceae; genus Vagococcus; species Vagococcus sp. CY53-2. The sequence goes on along the minus strand of NZ_JALAHP010000001.1, from coordinate 538,670 downwards.
TTATTGATAATTACTTCTTTGGCTTTATGGTAGTATTTTTAGTGTTAACCATTTTTGCCAATATGATTTTTATGTTTCTTTATCCTTTTCATTGGTGTCAATGGATTATAAGAATCATGTTATGAGTATGTTAGTATCATCTGATATTAATTGCACACAGTAGTTTTTTGCAAAAATTGGAGCCATCTTTTTATGGAATGTATTGTTAACGTTGGTGTTGATATTCATCTCGTTTTCGTTAATTTTATTTAAATTATTACAAGTAGTCGATATTCAATCACTCATAACAGGGATTAATCAAGGAATTAATATGGCTGGTTCTTCTTTTGGAGAGTGTTTATTTCTAGTTTTATTTCTTATATTAATAGTTTGGTCATTATAGCAACAGCAACAATCATGTTAAGAGAGAATAGTTTGACTTTTTTTCTGTTCATAGGATTAGGAATGATACAATCTGCTGTTTCTAGTATGCTGTCATTTATCCCATTAGTATTAAAATTTTTCTATAACAGGGGTTTTGATCATGAATAACTTAATTATAGTTATAGTGACAGGTATTTTGATTTTGATGTCGCTTCGATTTATGAAGACTCAAAATTTGTAATATTTATAAAAGACGAACAATAATATTATAAAAAGCAAGAACTTTAATGAAAGTTCTTGCTTTTTTTTAAAATATGGTGTAGATTATCAAAGGAATAAGAAACGATATATTATTATTTTTAAATAATAATTCGTCTTTTTATTCCAAATATCACATTTTGACTCTCTAGGAGGATGGAAATGAAGATTTTTGATTATGAAGACGTTCAATTAGTGCCAAACAAGTGTATTGTTAACAGTCGTTCGGAATGTGACACGACAGTCACTCTGGGTGGAAGACAATTTAAGATGCCAGTTGTACCAGCTAATATGCAGACTATTATTGATGAGTCAATTGCTGAATATTTAGCTTCAAATGGATATTTCTATATTATGCATCGTTTCAATGAACAAGCGAGAAAACAATTTATTAAAGATATGCATGATAAAGACTTATTTGCCTCAATTAGTGTAGGGGTTAAAGCAACTGAGTATGATTTTGTTAATGAATTAAAAGAAGAAAATGTAGTCCCTGAATATGTTACCATTGACATTGCGCATGGTCATTCTGATTCAGTAATTAATATGATTAAACACTTAAAGAAACAATTACCAGAAACATTTGTCATTGCAGGAAATGTTGGAACGCCTGAAGCAGTGAGAGAATTAGAAAATGCTGGAGCTGATGCCACAAAAGTTGGGATTGGACCTGGCAAAGTGTGTATTACTAAATTAAAAACAGGATTTGGTACTGGTGGTTGGCAACTTTCAGCATTAAGACGATGCAGTAAAGCTGCTAGAAAACCATTGATCGCAGATGGTGGTATTAGAACACATGGTGATATTGCGAAGTCTATTCGCTTTGGAGCAACTATGGTTATGATAGGTTCATTATTTGCTGGACATGAAGAGTCACCAGGTGAGATGAAAGAAGAAGATGGTGTATTGTATAAAGAATATTTCGGAAGTGCTTCTGAATTTCAAAAAGGTGAACATAAAAATGTTGAAGGCAAAAAAATCTGGACACCATTTAAGGGAAAATTAGAAGATACATTAAACGAAATGCAGCAAGATTTGCAATCGTCTATTTCTTACGCTGGTGGAAAAGATGTTGAAGCCATTCGCAAAGTAGATTATGTGATTGTTAAGAATTCTATTTTTAACGGTGATATATTCTAAACTATTTATTAAATAGAAAAACTACTAAGCATAAATGAATTGGCTTGGTAGTTTTTATTTTATGGCAGTAAATAAAACATAATAGTAGCTGTCATCTTTTTATTGATGTATGATAAGTTCTGAAAGTAAAGAGGAGGGACAATATGGGGATTTTAATAACGAAATTAAAACAAAATAAATCTCTTGTCGGATTGTCTTTATTTATGACTGTAATCATGGTGGCATCGCAATTGTGGCAACCAAAATTATTACAGAAAATAATGAATTCAATTATGACTGAAGATCAAGGGGAGTTAAAAAAAGTTGGAACAATGTTGATTATTGTCGCGCTACTTGGTCTAGTTGCCGGGATACTTAATACGATTTTTTCAGCAAGACTCTCTCAAGAAGTTGCATCTGATATTCGTTCAGATGGGTTTAAAAAAGTACAAGAGTTCTCATTTGAAAATATTGAAACATTTTCTACGAGTAATTTGGTTATTCGTTTAACCAATGACATTACTCAAATTCAAAATGTCGTTATGATGATGTTTCAAAGTATCTTTAGAATTCCTATTATGTTTATAGGAAGTTTTATTTTAGCTATGATGACTCTACCTAAATTATGGTGGGTGATTATTTTACTTGTTGTATTAGTGGTATTGACGGTTATGATTGTGTTTAGCATGATGGGAAAACATTTTGCTAAAATCCAACATTATCTTGAAAAAAGTAACGGGATAGCAAAAGAGAACTTAGCAGGAATGAGAGTGGTTAAGTCTTTTGTACAAGAAAAAAATCAAATTAACAAGTTTTCAGCCGTATCAGAAAAATTAACCAAACACACCATATCTGTTGGAAATTTATTTTCCATTATGATTCCAAGTTTTATGTTAATTTCAAACTTAGCGATTGTGATGTCGATTTATTTTACAGCGAATATTGCTAAAACAGATATTGAGGCAATTAGTGCCGTGGTATCCTTTATGAATTATTTAATGCAAATCATGATGAGTATCATTATAGGTGGAATGATGTTGATGATGGCAAGTCGTGGGATGGTATCCATTAAACGATTAAACGACATATTGGAAACAAAACCAACTTTGACTTACTTACCTGAAAATGAATCAACGCCCATTCAATCAGGGTCAGTTGTTTTTGATGATGTAAGCTTTACTTATGCAGGAGACGATTCACCTACGTTAAAAAATGTATCGTTTCATGTGGATAATGGCATGTCAGTTGGGGTTGTTGGCGCAACAGGTTCTGGAAAATCAACACTCGCACAACTGATTGCCAGAATGTATGATCCAACAAACGGTGTCATTGATGTTGGTGGGGCAAATCTTAAAGACGTTAGTAAAGAAGAGTTAAGAAAATCCATCGCAATTGTGTTGCAACGTGCTATTTTATTTTCTGGAACAATAGGAGATAATATTCGTCACGGGGCAAAGAATGCTGATGAAAAAGAGTTATACCGTGCTTCGTCAATCGCTCAAGCGTATGAATTTATTGAACGACAAATGGATGGATTTGATAGTCGCGTGGAAGAACGAGGCTCAAATTTTTCAGGTGGTCAGAAACAACGTTTGTCGATTTCTAGAGGAGTAATTGGTGATCCTAAAGTCTTGATTTTAGACGACAGCACCAGTGCACTAGATGCTAAAAGTGAAAAACTCGTAAAAGAAGCGTTAGCTAATGAATTAAACGACACGACTGTTTTTATCATTGCTCAAAAAATTTCATCTGTTGTGCAAGCTGATACTATTTTAGTGCTAGATGAAGGAAAACTAGTTGCCAAAGGAACGCATCAAGAGTTATTAAAAACCAGTGTTGTGTACCAAGAAATTTATGAGACGCAAAAATCAAAGGAGGTCGAGGAATTTGACTAAGGAAAATCCAAGTGTATTGAGTTTCTTTTGGAATTATCTAAAAGTGTATAAAGTGAAATTTTTTATTATTATTGTCGCCATCATTTTCTCGACTTACTTGCAAGTAAAAGCACCACAGTATACTGGTAAAGCAATTGAAGAATTAGCCAAGTATGCTGGAGCGTACCTATCTGTTGGACATGCTGATAAATCACCTTTTACTAGTGTGATCAAGTTATTGGTTGGATTGTATGTATTAAATGCTATTTCCATGTTTATCCAAAACATTTTAATGTCACGAGTAACTGGACAGTCTACAAATAAAATGAGAATTGGCTTATTTAGAAAACTACAAACGATGACTATTCGTTTTTTTGATACACATCAGCATGGGGATATATTGAGTCGTTTTACGAGTGATTTGGATAATATTTCAAACACAATGAACCAAGCGTTGATTCAAGTATTAACCAATGTATCCATGCTAATTGGTGTGACATTTATGATGTTTCGTGAAAATGTGACAATGTCATGGGTTACACTAGCCATGTCTCCTATTGCCATTATTTTTGCGATGGTTATTATTAAACAAGCCGAGAAAAAAGTTGGAATTCAACAAGAAAGTATCGGGCGTTTGAATGGCTACATTGACGAAAAAATTTCTGGTCAAAAAGTGATTATCACAAACGGACTAGAAGAAGAAACCATTGAAGGATTTGAAAAAGTGAATAATGAAGTGAAGGAAGCAACCTTTAAAGGTCAAGTTTATTCAGGGTTACTGTTTCCAACGATGCAAGGTATTTCTTTATTAAACACTGCGATTGTTATTTTTGCCGGTGGATGGTTAGTGAATAGTGGGAGTATTGAAAAAGCAGCAGGTTTGGGTTTGATTGTCACATTCATCCAGTATTCACAACAATTTTATATGCCACTAACACAAATATCATCTCAATTTAGTATGCTACAATTAGCTTTTACAGGAGCGAAACGATTGAATCAAGTCTTTGCTCAACCAGATGAACCAGATGATAAAAATTTAGAAAAATTAACAGGATTAGAGAAGAACGTCACGCTGTCTCATGTTGATTTTTCTTATGAAGAGGATCGACCTATATTAAAAGATATTTCGATTGAAGCCAAAAAAGGACAAATGGTCGCTTTAGTTGGCCCAACAGGTTCTGGTAAAACAACTGTCATGAATTTATTAAATCGATTTTATGATGTCAATTCAGGTAATATCACGATTGATGGTAGAGATATTAGAGCTGTGACGTTAGATAGTTTGCGTTCTCATATTGGGATTGTATTACAGGATTCTATTCTTTTTTCTGGAACAATTCGTGAAAATATTGTTTTTGGAAAGCCAGATGCGACAGATGAAGAAGTTGTTTCAGCTGCTAAGCAAGCGAATATTCATGATTTCATTGTATCACTTGAAGATGGATATAATACAATTGTTAGTGATGAAAATAGTATTTTCAGTGTTGGTCAGAAGCAATTAATCAGTATTGCTAGAACAATTATTACCAATCCAGATTTATTAATATTAGATGAGGCAACAAGTAATGTTGATACTGTGACAGAAAGTCGTATTCAACAAGCAATGGAAACAATTATTAGTGGTAGAACAAGTTTTGTCATTGCTCATCGCTTAAAGACAATTCTTGATGCAGATTTTATCGTGGTATTAAATCAAGGAGAAATCATTGAATCGGGTACACATGATTCTTTAATAGCTCAAAAAGGATTTTATGCAGAATTATATCAAAATCAATTTGTTTTCGAGTGAAAAACAAAGAGGTTGTCTATGACAATCCTCTTTTTTATTTGATTTCTAGTTCAATTAACATATTAATTTTGTTAAATTAAATTATAATAAGACCCGTCTATCCTGTAAAGATAAGACTTTAAGTAAATTTTTGAAATAATTATAATAGATTTTTAATTAAAATATCGTTATAATAATTAAGACTGTGAAGAAATCTATTAGTTTAATGAGAAAGGCATGTGTATTTATGTCAAATAAAATATTAATTATTGAAGATGAAAAAAACTTGGCTCGTTTTGTAGAGTTAGAGTTAAAGCATGAAAAATATGAGACAGAGGTCCATTATAATGGTCGTACTGGTTTAGAAGCAGCATTATCACAAGAGTGGGATGCGATTCTACTTGATTTAATGTTACCTGAATTAAATGGTTTAGAGGTGTGTCGTCGTATTCGTCAAGTAAAAAATACGCCTATTATTATGATGACAGCAAGAGATTCAGTGATTGATCGTGTGTCTGGTTTAGACCATGGAGCAGATGATTATATTGTAAAACCGTTTGCTATTGAAGAACTGCTCGCACGATTACGTGCATTACTTCGCCGAATTGATATTGAGGGAGATAAAAATGTCGCGAAACAAACGACTTTATCTTATCGGAATTTAACCATTGAAAAGGAAAATCGCGTAGTTCGCCGTGGTGATGAAATTATTGAGTTAACTAAACGTGAATATGAGTTATTACTTATTTTGATGGAAAATGTTAATGTCGTGCTTTCTAGAGATGTACTATTAAATAAAGTATGGGGCTATGAAATAGAAGTTGAAACAAATGTTGTTGATGTGTATATTCGTTATTTACGTAATAAAATTGATGTTCCAGGAGAAGATAGTTATATCCAAACGGTTCGTGGAACTGGGTATGTAATGAGATCGTGATGAATCAATTTAAAAGTAAGATGAATTGGCCTCAAAAATTTTCTTGGAAATCTATCACATTAAAATGGACGATACTAACATCGTTGGTCATCTCTATTTTGTTTACGCTTTTTGCCATTATCTCTTATCAAATTAGTACACGATTAATGGTCGAACAAGAAGAGGTGACGTTTAATCGAACGTTATCTGAAGTTACCACTCGTTTATCAAGAGGAGTAGAATCGCTAAGTTTTAATAGCTCTGTTTTTTATTTAAAAGAATCAACTGGCGAATATGTGGGAGACAGTTACTATGGTGTTAATACACTAGAATCCAGTATGATGAATTTAAATAGTTTTATGTCAGAACTATCTAGACCTGAAATGGATTTAAAAGTATACAACGTTGAGGGTGATTTGGTTTTTGAAACAAAAAATCGCTTTGTTCCATTTGATAAAGAATCACAATCAGAAACGGTTATAAAAACTTATGAGTATGTGACTGGATTAGTTCTATTAAAACCAGTTCATTCTGATCAAACTGGTAAGCTGATTGGTTACGCACAAGGTTTTTATGACTTAGGATTTTATTATAAGTTTAGAAAAGAACTATTACAGAATTTAATTATGATAGGTATATGTGGATTACTTGTTAGTGTCATTGTGAGTTTTCTCTTATCAACTTACTTTACAAGTCCTTTAAGAAAAATGGTAAAAACATTAAATAATATTGAAACAGCTCATAAAACAGGTCTTAGAATGCCTGTTCCTAAATCAAATGATGAGATTTATGATCTAGCTATGGCATTTAACGACATGATTGAGCGTATGGAGCGTTTTATTACCCAACAGCAACAGTTTGTTGAAGATGTATCGCATGAGCTGAGAACGCCTGTTGCGGTCATTGAAGGGCATATGAATTTATTGAATCGTTGGGGAAAAGATGATCCAGAAGTGTTAGAAGAATCTTTAAGTGCTTCGTTGCAAGAAATCACACGTATGAAAAGCTTGGTTCAAGAGATGCTTGATTTATCTCGTGCAGAACAATCGGACTTTCATTATAAAAATGAAACATGTAGGGCAAAAGAAACCATTCAAACAACGGTTAGTAACTTTCAAATGTTGTATCCAGATTTTGTATTTAATTTAGATGACGATGATTTAGATCACTCGGTTGAAATTAAAATGTATCGTAATCACTTTGAACAAATTTTAATTATTTTAATGGACAATGCCGTAAAGTATTCTAGAGATAGAAAAGAAGTGATTATTTCAGCATCGAAGTCTTATCAATCGGTTGATGTGATGATTCAGGATTTTGGTGAAGGTATTTCAGAAGAGGAGATTGAAAAAGTATTTAATCGATTTTACCGGGTAGATAAAGCAAGAGCTCGTCATACTGGTGGTAATGGATTAGGGCTGTCTATTGCACAACAATTAATCGAAAATTATCATGGTACGATAAATGTAAAAAGTCATGTAGATTTAGGAACAGCTTTTTATGTGTCTATTCCTTATGTGACAGAAGAAACGACTAATTAATTGAATCAAAAATATAATAGAATAAAAAAACGTATCAAGCGTAGAGTTAGATGACTCGTGCTTGATACGTTTTTTTTAATTGAATAACGCTAAAAAATCATCATTTGAAATCTTTTGGTCAAAATCAATATCGCCCATAATTAAAGTAGGAACAAAACGAATAGAGGCTTGTTCTGCTTCTTTTACAATACTATCTAACACTACATCATTTGATTGCTTTACAAGTCCTAAAGTTTCTTCAGCAAAATGAGTTACCTCTTCAGCAGAATATAAACGACCCCACTCATTTTGAGTATCATATATCTTTGTAATAATCTCAAGAGCTCGTTCATCCATTGGGACGTACTGATGCATAACGTTACCCAGTATTAGACTAGGCGATGTTTTATTAAAAAGTTTGATGACATAATGAAGATTATGTTTAGATACCTCATCTGTTATTAAGTCTAACTTTTCATTCCACCATTGACGGCAGTACGGACAACGAAGATTAACAAATTCAATTAATGTATATGGTGCTTCCTTTTGCCCAATCTTTATTCCGTTTGTAGTGGTGACTTTTGATGTGTCGATTTGTGTCATAGGTAGGATTCATCTCCTTATTTTAAAGCGGCACTGTTTACCATTACTTCATCAATGAGGCCATATTTTTTAGCATCTTCAGCTGACATGAAATTATCTCGATCAGTATCTTGTTCGATAATTTCAATTGGTTGACCAGTATTTTCAGCTAAAATTTTATTTAGTCTTTCTCTTGTATTCAGAATATGGCGAGCTGCAATTTCAATTTCTGTTGCTTGACCTTGTGCTCCTCCAAGCGGCTGATGAATCATAATTTCAGCATTTGGTAAAGCAAATCGTTTTCCTTTTGTTCCAGATGATAATAAGAAACTTCCCATTGATGCAGCCATACCTAATACGATAGTTTGAATATCAGACTTAACGAAATTCATTGTGTCATAAATGGCAAGACCTGCTGAAACACTTCCACCTGGCGAGTTGATGTAAAGATAAATATCTTTTTCAGGATCTTGGGCATCTAAAAATAATAATTGTGCAATGACACTATTTGCAACGTTATCGTCAATAGGGCCACTTAACATAATGATACGATCTTTAAGTAAACGTGAATAAATATCATAGGCACGTTCCCCTCTAGCAGATTGTTCGATAACTGTTGGTATTAAATTCATATAAATTCCTCCTAATAGTAACGCTACTAGCCATATTTTAACATATTCTTTTTATTCTACCTAGAATTTAGCGTCATTTTAGTCAAAAAAGGTCAAAAGAATAAAAAGTAAATAAAAAGGACCTACGTCCTTCAAAATAGTATGATAAAATATGATATACTTCTTTTAAAAAGAAAGTAACACGCCCTAAGGGAATCGAACCCCCGTCTCAAGAACCGGAATCTTGCGTGATATCCACTACACTAAGGGCGCATCTACTTTTATTAGTTTACCAAAAAAAACATAAATAGCAAGATGAAAAGGAGGAAAAGCTGATGAAAATGTCGCAACATGTTAGACAGGGTCAAAGCCAAGTTCAGACTCAAAAATTAGCCATGACCCAACAATTACAACAATCCATTAAGATACTGCAGTATGGTACAGAAGACTTACTTTCTTTTTTAAATGACAAAATGTTAGAGAATCCGCTGATTGATGTATCCGTTTTCGAGATGGATGATCAATACTTAGTGCCTAAAGATTATGATGTGTCAAAAAGTGATAGAAAAACGGATTGGATAAATCAAATTCCAGAAACGACCCAATCATTGTTCCATTATTTGATTGAACAAATCCATTTGAATTATCGAGATACAGCGTTGAGAAGTCTTAGTTTATTTCTTGTTGAGTTTATTGATACAAATGGGTATTTAACAATTTCAATAGAGGAAGCGATGAAGTTAAAGCAAGTGACTTATATAGAAGTGCTAGATGCATTGACACTTATTCAGATGCTTGAACCCGCTGGTGTTGGTGCTAGAAATCTACAAGAATGTCTTATGTTACAAATAGAAAGAGATGACAATGCTCCTAACCAAGCTTACTTAGTATTGGAAGAATATTTTGATGAATTAGCCAATAGAAAATGGCAAAAGATTGAAAAAAAGTTAGGGATTTCATTAGTGGAGATTCAAGAAATTTTTGACTATATTCAAAAATTACATCCAAATCCAGGATCACTGTTTCATTCAGACGAAGATAATATTATTTACCCAGATTTAGAAGTCAAAGTAGATAGAACAGATAATTCCATTTCTATTGTATCTACTAAAGTAGGAAAGCCAAATATTAGCTTTCAAACAACGTATTTTGAAAAAATGTCTCATCAAGGTGGAGACGAAGTCAAAAAATATTTAAATGATAAAAAAAGTGAATTTGAATGGTTAAAAAAATCATTGGAGCAACGTGGAAATACAATTTTACGAGTAGGAGAAGAAATTGTTAAAAAACAATCAGCGTTCTTTATAGAATCTGACCACCCACTTACTCCCATGAAGTTGAAAAGTGTGGCAGAGGAACTATCGCTTCATGAATCAACTATTAGTCGAGCTGTTAATGGAAAATATTTAACAACAGATTTTGGTGTATTTGAACTAAGAAGTTTTTTTTCAACAGGATTAGAACAAAAAAATTCAAACGAAGTGATTGGTACAAATAATGTTAAACAGTTAATTGAAATAATTATTAAAGAAGAAAATAAAGCCAAACCATTATCTGATCAAAAAATTGTTGATTTATTAAAAGAAAAAAATATTCAAATTTCTCGAAGAACAGTCGCTAAATACCGTGAGGAATTAGGAATTCAGTCATCTTCTATGCGAAAAAGATTTGATAATTAAGAGAAAGTTTGAGTATCAGACTTGTATTATTCACCAAGACTTGTTATTATAAGCGTGTAAGGGTTGGACAAAATAAAAGTTATTTTGACTCAACCCTATCAAAATACAATACGTGGGTCAAAAAAAGTCTATGTTGGACTGAAATTGTCCCTTGAGTTGAGGAGTATTATCTATGAGCAATGATTTTGATATTATTGAACAGATTGCTCCTGACATGATTCAAGTGATTGAACAACGATTTCGTATTATGCGAAACATTTATTGGAATCAACCAGTTGGACGTAGAAAATTATCTGAAAAGGTAAATTTAACTGAACGAATACTTCGAAGTGAAACAGAAGTATTAAAACAATTGAATTTGATTGATGTGTCTAAAATTGGAATGTCGCTTAGTGAAAAAGGATTAAGTCTTTATAGTGATTTAGAAATAGTCATGGCAGAGCAAACGGGCAATCGCGTCCTTGAAAAAAAATTAGCAAGTAAGCTTGGTATTGAGAGGTGTTTGATTACGCCTGGCGATAGTGATGCTGAAAGCAAAGTGTTAGAAAAGTTTGGCGAGGTTATCTCTGATATTCTTTCAACACGTTTACCTGATGGTGAAAATATTATTGCCGTTATGGGTGGGACAACAATGGCAACAGTTAGTCGATGCATGTACAAATTAGAGACACCAGAAAGACATAATATTTTTGTTCCAGCAAGAGGAGGAATTGGTGAAACCATTCAAACTCAAGCTAATTCAATAAGTGCCACAATGGCAGAACAAACTGGTGGTGAGTTTAAAGTATTGTATGTTCCAGAGCAAGTTAGTTCGGAAACATATGAGTTATTACTTCACGAGCCTACCGTCCAACGAGTATTAGAGTTGATATCTAGATCAAATGTTGTGATTCACAGTATTGGACGAGCACTGCATATGGCAAAACGTCGTAATATGAGTGCAAGTGATTTAGCAATGCTTTCTAACAATGGAGCTGTTGCTGAGTCATTCGGGTATTTCTTTGATAAAGACGGAGAGGTCGTCTATAAAATACCTCGAATCGGTCTTCAAATGAAAGATCTTCAAAAAATACCGTATGTTATTGCTGTAGCAGGTGGTAAAACAAAAGCTAAGGCAATAGAGGCATACATCAAAAATGCCCCTAAGCAGACGTGGTTACTCACAGATGAGGGAGCAGCAAAACAGATTTTAAAAGAGGAGACTCTTTAAAATAAATAAATTTTTTCGATTTTCTAAAGGAGGAAATCTCACATGACAGTTAAAGTAGGTATTAATGGTTTTGGACGTATCGGACGCTTAGCATTCCGCCGTATTCAAGAAGTTGAAGGATTAGAAGTTGTAGCAATCAATGACTTGACAGATGCACAAATGTTAGCTCATTTATTAAAATATGATACAACTCAAGGACGTTTCAATGGTGACGTTGAAGTTCATGATGGATTTTTCAAAGTAAACGGAAAAGAAGTTAAAGTAACTGCTAACGCTAACCCAGCTGAATTACCATGGGGAGAATTAGGCGTAGACATCGTTTTAGAATGTACTGGATTCTTTACATCTAAAGAAAAAGCAGAATTACATTTACAAGCTGGTGCTAAACGTGTTGTTATCTCTGCTCCTGGTGGAAATGACGTTCCAACAATCGTTTATAACACTAACCATGAAATCTTAACTGGTAAAGAAACAGTTATTTCTGGAGCTTCATGTACAACAAACTGTCTTGCTCCAATGGCAGACGCTTTAAACAAAAACTTTGGTATTGTTGAAGGATTAATGACAACAATTCACGCATACACTGGTGACCAAATGACATTAGATGGACCACATCCAAAAGGTGATTTCCGTCGTGCTCGTGCAGCTGCTGAAAACATCGTACCTAATACAACTGGTGCTGCTAAAGCAATTGGTTTAGTTATTCCAGAATTAAATGGAAAATTAGACGGAGCTGCTCAACGTGTTCCTGTTGCAACTGGTTCTTTAACTGAATTAGTAACAGTTTTAGACAAACAAGTTACTGTTGAAGAAGTTAACGAAGCAATGGAAAAAGCTGCTAACGAATCTTACGGTTACACAATCGACCCAATCGTATCTTCTGATATCGTTGGTATGACTTACGGATCATTATTTGATGCAACTCAAACTAAAGTAATGACAGTTGGCGACAAACAATTAGTTAAAACTGTTTCTTGGTATGATAACGAAATGTCATACACTGCTCAATTAGTTCGTACTTTACAATACTTTGCATCATTAGCTTAATTTAATACACCCTATCAAGATTATCGAAGCGGGGAAGCTATCGCGCTTTCTCGCTTTTTTTGTTAATTCATAAGGAGGCGTCAACAAGCATGGCAAAAAGAACAGTTGAAGATTTAGAATTAAATGGTAAAAAAGTCTTAATACGTGTTGATTTTAATGTCCCTATTAAAGATGGAGAAATTACAAATGATAACCGTATAATTGCTGCTTTACCAACAATTAATTATGTTATTGAACATGGTGGAAAAGCAATTCTTTTCTCTCATTTAGGTCGTGTAAAAACTGAAGAGGATAAAGAAGGCAAATCATTACAACCAGTTGCTGCTCGCCTATCAGAATTACTAGACAAACCAGTTTCTTTCGTTCCCCAAACACGTGGAGCTGAACTTGAAAAAGCTATCAGTGAAATGAAAGATGGAGATGTGTTGGTTGTTGAAAACACTCGCTTTGAAGATATTGATGGTAAAAAAGAAAGCAAAAATGATCCAGAATTAGGTAAATACTGGGCTTCTTTAGGTGATGTTTATGTAAATGATGCATTTGGTACAGCTCATAGAGCTCATGCTTCAAATGTTGGTATTGCATCTAACTTACCTTCAGCTGCAGGTTACTTAATGGAAAAAGAAATCAAATTTATCGGTGGCGCTGTTGATGAACCTAAACGTCCATTTGTGGCTATTTTAGGTGGAGCAAAAGTGTCTGATAAAATTGGTGTTATCGAAAATTTAATTGAGAAAGCTGATAAAATTTTAATTGGTGGTGGGATGACTTATACATTCTACAAAGCTCAAGGCAAAAATATCGGGAAATCAATTTGTGAACCAGATAAAGTTGATTTAGCTAAAGAATTACTTGAAAAAGCAGCTGGAAAAATTATTTTACCAGTGGATACAGTCTGTGCAGCAGACTTCGATAATGATGCGCCAACTGAAATTCATGAAAATAATATTCCAGATAACTTAGAAGGATTAGATATTGGTCCAAAAACAATTAAATTATTCACTAAAGAATTACAAGGTGCTAAAACAGTTGTATGGAATGGTCCAATGGGAGTCTTTGAATTACCTACATTTGCTAAAGGGACAATTGGTGTCTGTGAAGCTATCGCAAACTTAAAAGATGCTACTACTATTATTGGTGGTGGAGATTCAGCTGCTGCTGCAATCCAATTAGGTTTTGCTGATAAATTTACACATATCTCAACAGGTGGTGGAGCATCACTTGAATACCTTGAAGGTAAAAAATTACCAGGTGTAGAATCTATTTCAGATAAATAAGACTAATAAGGAGTCGAGAACATGCGTAAACCAATTATTGCAGGAAACTGGAAAATGAATAAAACTGTTTCAGAAGCACGTGAGTTCGCTGAAGCAGTAAAAAATAAAATTCCAAGTAACGATGTGGTGGATTCAGTTATTGGCGCACCAACTTTATTCTTAACAGATTTAGTTGATATTGCTAAAGGAACTGATTTAAAAATTGCTGCACAAAACTGTTACTTTGAAGACAATGGAGCATTTACTGGTGAAACATCTCCAGCAGCTCTAGAAGATTTAGGTGTTGACTATGTGATTATTGGTCACTCTGAACGTCGTGAGTATTTCCACGAAACAGACGAAGATATCAATAAAAAAGCAAAAGCAATCATCGCACACAACATGACACCAATCGTATGTTGTGGTGAATCTTTAGAAACTTATGAAGCAGGTAAAACTGCTGAATGGATTAAAGGACAAATTACAGCAGCATTAGAAGGGTTAACAGCGGACCAAGTATCTAACTTAGTTATTGCTTATGAACCAATCTGGGCTATTGGAACTGGTAAATCTGCTGACGCAACGATCGCCGATGATATCTGTGGCGTTGTTCGTCAAACAGTGGCAGATCTTTATTCAGATGACGTAGCTGGAAAAGTTCGTATTCAATATGGTGGATCAGTTAAACCTGAAAATATCGCTGAATACATGGCTAAAGAAAACGTTGACGGCGCACTTGTAGGTGGCGCAAGCTTACAACCTGATTCATTCTTGGCATTATTGGAGGCATTAAACTAATATGGAAAAAGCACCAGTAGCAATTATTATATTAGATGGTTATGGTAAACGTGATGAAGTTACAGGTAATGCTGTTGCACAAGCGAACACACCTAACTTTGATCGTTATTGGAATAACTATCCTCACAACACACTAAAAGCATCTGGTTTAGATGTAGGATTACCTGATGGTCAAATGGGAAACTCTGAAGTTGGACACACTAATATTGGTGCGGGCCGTATAGTTTATCAAAGTTTAACTCGTATCGACAAAGCAATCGAAGACAAAGAGTTTCAAACAAATGTTGCCCTAAATAACGGGATTCAACATGCGTTAGACAATGATTCTGCGCTTCATTTATTTGGTCTATTATCTGATGGTGGGGTTCATAGTCATCAAAACCATTTATATGCCCTTTTAAAAATGGCAAAAGATAGCGGCGTAAAAGAAACTTACGTACATGCTTTCTTAGATGGTCGTGACGTAGCACCAACTTCAGCTTATGGCTATATGGAAGAATTGCTTAAAGTGATGAAAGAATTAGATTACGGAAAAGTTGCGACAGTGTCTGGACGTTTCTATGCAATGGATAGAGATAAACGTTGGGAACGTGTAGCAAAAGCTTATGAAGCAATTGTTGATGGTATCGGCGTGAAAGCGACTGATCCATTACAAGCTATCCAAGAATCTTATGACAATAAAGTAAATGATGAGTTCTTAGTGCCAGTTGTGATTGAAGAAAACGGCAAACCAGTCGGACAAGTAAAAGACAATGACTCTGTTATTTTCTTTAACTTTAGACCAGATCGTGCGATTCAATTATCAAATGCTTTCACTGATAAAGAGTGGAAACACTTTGAACGTAAAAATCATCCTGAAAATGTTAAATTTGTGACAATGACTTTATATAATCCAAGCATTGTAGCAGAAGTAGCATTTCCACCAATTGAAATGAAAAATGTGATAGGGGAAGTATTATCAGATGCAGGCTTAAAACAATTAAGAATTGCTGAAACTGAAAAATACCCTCATGTAACATTCTTCATGAATGGTGGACGTAACGAAGAATTTCCAGGTGAAAGTCGTATTTTAATCAACTCACCTAAAGTTGAAACATATGACTTGAAACCTGAAATGAGTGCTTATGAAGTCACAGATGCATTACTTGCAGATATTAAAGCAGACAAACATGATGCGATTATCTTAAACTTTGCTAACCCTGACATGGTAGGTCATTCAGGTATTTTAGAAGCAGCAATCAAAGCAATTGAAGCTGTGGATGAATGTTTAGGTAAAGTCGTAGATGCGATTATCGCTAAAGGTGGCGCAGCAATCATTTTTGCTGACCATGGTAACTCAGAAACAATGACAACACCAGAAGGAAACCCACATACAGCTCATACAACTGTTCCAGTTCCTGTCATTGTGACAAAAGCTGGCGTAACTCTTAGAGATGGTGGCCGTTTGGCAGATGTGGCTCCTACAATGTTAGACTTATTAGGTATTGAAAAACCTGAAGAGATGACAGGTGAGTCATTAATTAAATAATTCACGTGCTTTTATTTGAAAGTAGTCGTGAAAATGGTACAATGTTTATGGAAGATTCCTTCCGTAGCTATAAAAACGATATTCCTAAAGGAGAGAAATGTTAATGTCAATTATTACAGATATTTATGCTCGCGAAGTCTTAGATTCACGTGGTAACCCAACTATTGAAGTAGAAGTTTATACAGAAAGTGGTGCTTTTGGTCGCGGTATGGTGCCTTCTGGTGCATCAACTGGTGAACACGAAGCTGTTGAATTACGTGATGGAGATAAATCTCGTTATTTAGGTAAAGGTGTTTTAAAAGCTGTTGATAACGTAAATAACATCATCGCAGAAGAATTAATTGGATATGACGTAAGAGACCAAATGGCTATTGACCGTCGTATGATCGAATTAGATGGAACTCCAAACAAAGGTAAATTAGGAGCTAACGCTATTTTAGGTGTGTCAATTGCATGTGCTCGCGCTGCAGCTGATTACTTAGAAGTACCTTTATACCATTACTTAGGAGGATTTAATACTAAAGTATTACCTACTCCAATGATGAACATCATTAATGGTGGTTCTCACTCTGATGCACCAATCGCATTCCAAGAATTTATGATTGTCCCTGTAGGAGCTCCTACATTTAAAGAAGCTTTACGTTGGGGTGCTGAAGTATTCCACGCATTAGCTAAAATCTTAAAATCTCGTGGATTAGAAACTTCTGTTGGTGATGAAGGTGGATTTGCACCTCGTTTTGAAGGAACTGAAGACGGTGTTGAAACAATCTTAGAAGCAATCAAAGCTGCAGGATTTGTACCAGGAAAAGACATCATGATTGGATTTGACTGTGCTTCATCAGAATTCTACGAAAATGGCGTATATGACTATACTAAATTTGAAGGCGAAGGTGCTGCAAAACGTACTGCTGCTGAACAAGTAGATTACTTAGAAGAATTAGTTAACAAATACCCAATCATCACTATTGAAGATGGTATGGATGAAAACGATTGGGATGGTTGGAAACTATTGACTGAACGCTTAGGCGAAAAAGTTCAATTAGTTGGTGACGATTTATTCGTTACAAACACTGAAATCCTTTCTCGTGGTATTGAAATGGGCGTAAGTAACTCAATCTTAATCAAAGTTAACCAAATTGGTACATTAACTGAAACATTTGATGCTATCGAAATGGCTAAAGAAGCTGGATTTACAGCTGTTGTATCTCACCGTTCTGGTGAAACTGAAGATTCAACAATTGCTGACATCGCAGTTGCAACAAACGCTGGACAAATCAAAACTGGTTCTCTTTCTCGTACTGACCGTATTGCTAAATACAACCAATTATTACGTATTGAAGACCAATTAGGCGAAGTTGCTGAATACAAAGGTTTGAAATCTTTCTACAACTTAAAAAACAAATAATTAACGATTAAATATAGCTTATTCTAATGGAATTAAAACTGTTCGGACGTAATGAAGACTCTTCTTTTGAAGGGTCTTTTTTTTATATAAATGAGGTATACCAATTTTTATTAGTTATAGATATGATATGTATTGTTAAATAAGGAATACGTCTATTTAGTAATACAGAACTTTTTATTTTCTTTTATAATAATTAAGATAAAGGAAGTTGAATTATGGAAATTAAAGATGTTTTAGAAGAGTTTTTATTAGATTGTAAAGTTAGGAATCTATCTAAGAAAACAATTAGTTCGTATGATTATCAAATTGGTATATTTATAAATTATATGGAAACTGAATTTAATGAAAAAAGCATTAGAAAAATTAAAAAAGTACATGTAAAAAAATATTTATTGGACTTACAGGAAACAAAAAAAGCGACGTATATAAATCAATTGTTAAAAACATTAAAACTACTATTTAATTATGGCGTTGTAGAAGGGTATTTAGATAAAAATATAATAAGCAATATATCCTATTTAAGAACAGAGACCACTTTGTTGAATACATTCAATGATGATGAAGTTATAAATATGATTGAGTTTTACGGAAAAAATAAAGATTTTTTATCGCAAAGAAATAAGTTAATTATAGAAATCTTTACAGATTGTGGGTTAAGAGCTCAAGAAGTTAGAGATTTAAAAAATGATAATATTTATGATGACTATATCAAGTTTTGGGGTAAAGGAAGGAAAGAGAGAGTGGTTCCAATTAGTCCTTACCTATCTTATTCTTTAAAAAAATATAATAGAGTAAAAAAAGGTTATTTTAATAATTTAAGAAAATATAGAGAGGTAGATAATTATTTGTTTGTTTCAAAAAGTGGAAAAAGACTAACTAATAATGTTCTACTTGAAAAAATAGTTAAAGATGCGTGTAATGCAATTGGAGTAAGAAATGAAGTTCAAAGAAAATCATGTCATTCTTTAAGACATTATTATGCTCAAAAACTATTAAAGAATGGTGTAAATCTCTATACAATAAGTAGATTACTTGGACACTCAAGTATTAAAACAACTCAAACATATCTTAATAGTTTAACCAATGAAGAGATTTTAACAGATATTCATGGAATTACACCATTAACATTGCTCTTGACTGATAAATAATCATTTGACTTAAGCCATAAACGAAGCTATATTAAGACAAAATTATGAAAGAAAGGATTTTAAATATGGCTAAAACAATTAAAAAAGTAAGTGATACGCAACAATTAAGAGAAGCATTACCCTCTATTTTAAAAACAATATTTAAAGAAGGAGCCACGTTTGATGAATTGTGGGAAGAACTGTCAAAAAACAAAAAGCTAGCTAAAATTATGTATACTGATGATAAGAAACCAAGAATAGGTCTTCTACAAGGTTTATCTAATAGAGTGAAAGATGGTAAAGAAGAAAATATGATGATGGTGAAGAAAGAAGATGGCAAAAATTATTTTGTTTATTATGACAGTTCTTTAGATAAACAAATAAAATTGACGACCCATTATATTTCTTCTATCAAATCAATTGAATTTGATAAGGATACTAAATTTACGGAAGAAAAAGAAACATTATTAAAACAACAAACGAACCTTATCAAAAAATTAGAGGAATTGAATGTACAATTAGTGAGTAAAAAATAAATCACGTAACGGTGTGAAACAAAAAACGATATGCGGAATAAAAATAATAGTACAAACGGAATGTTTTTTTATTTTAAAACGGAATAAAAATAATTATATAAACGGAATTTAATTATGTTTAAAAACGGAAGATAAATAATAAATAAAACAGAATATAATATAAAGGTATAAGGTCTCTGTTTTATGCACATGAAAAATCAGGTTAAACATTGGATGAATGAACCACGTAACGGTATGAAACAATATAAAAATAGTTTATTTAGAACATACCTAATCATTCCAAATAAACGAGAGGATAAATTAGAGTTATCTTTTTATCTGAGGTACCACAGAGCGTCTCTAAGCTAAAGAGAACGTTGTTAGGTATTATTTTATTAAACGGACTCAAAATACGACAGAACGCCTCACGTGCCGAAATATAGTAAAAGAGAAAAAAGCTAGAGATAGCTATCTTTCTTCTAAAAACAGTGATTTATAGGCTATTTATTCAAGTTATTTGAATAGATAGTCTATTTTTTTTGAAAGTGGATAACCGATGTACTGAAAAGAGAAGAGAAACGAGTTATCCTATACTCACCATTTAACACTAGTTAAAAAAGGAGGGAGGATTAATGGATAAATTATTAATACAAGAAGCCTTATTAAAAGGGGGACTATGGGATAAAAGGCAGGAGCTAATCAAGTTAAAACAAGCCATACGAGGTATAGAGGAAGAGATACAGTTGGATACGTTGAAATTAAACGAGATTCAACTAGAGATAGAAGACTTAATGCATCAATCAGAATAGATGCTATCACGCAACGGTATGAAACATACAACCTAATAGATAAAATAGATGAGAATTTAAAAAAATATTCTGTAGAAAAGAGGAAAATCGCTTAAAAAATAACATTTATTTCCAATTTTTCATATAGACAGACTTCTCTAATAGTATATATATATCTATCACATCATCTTATTCATCTTCATCATGAATCAAGAACAGACATCATAGGATAGATACATCAGAAAATGACAATCTAGAATCATCTGCAGAATAATTTCATCTTAATTGAATAATCTTCTTCTATTTTTATCTTATTTTAGGGATATAAAGCATCACTGATTTAAAAATTATAGGAGGAAAGGAGATATGAACACACAAGAATTATCACAATTTAGTCAATTACTAAATGCTTTAAAAGGGGGAATTAACCATGGAACCATTAGGCTAATGAGCTTGTCTAATGTTAAGGAAGAGGTTTTATCTATGGAAGAGGATATCTTTAAAAATAATTACGGAAAACCAATTTATGCAAAGAAAGAAACACAAATTAAGGATAGTTGTTACTTAGCTTTAAATAAAGATATGTTTCAACAATTACAGGAATATCATCGTTTCTTTAAAGAAACGGAGAATCTCTATTTTACACCAAATATCTTTAAATTTTCAGGAACTGAGTCAAAGGAAAATGTCACTTATTTAACGGCACTTTTTGCGGATATAGACCATGTGACAGTGGAGGAAGGCTTATCTCGTTTAGAGAATAGTCAATTACCTGAACCAAGTTTTGCCTTATCTTCAGGTCATGGAGTCCACTTTTATTGGATTTTAACCTACAAATTACCTTCGGAAGAAGGATATATAAAAAGCTGGTTAAAGGTACAAAAATTTATTACAAACCAACTCAATAGTGATTCTTCAGTAAACGAAATAAGTCGTTATATGAGGATACCTCTATCCACAAATAATAAAGAGGATACACCAATTAAATCAAAGATTATTATCGATAATTTAAATCGAATGTTTGATTTTAGAGAGGATTTTTATGATAAATTTTGTAAAAGTCAGGAAAAATTTGACCCTTTTAAGTATAAAAAATCATCATCTAAAGAAAAGAAAAACACTAGAAAGACTAATAAACAGGTGACGAATCATTATGCCGATTTTTTATCAAAAGATATCCATTGTCTTCTAGAAAAAAGAATGGAGGCAGGATATCAATGGAAAGGGATACGTCATAATACGTTACTCGCACTAAAATGCTTAAAGTATACAGAAGAGTACCTTAGGTACGTTAATAATAGTGTGTTTGAAGCACCGTTATCTTCGACAGAACTTAATCATATTATTAGTTACCAGCATAAATTTGATTTTATCACACGAGAAAAAGTCTTCAATTTTTTAAAAGTTACTGAATCAGAGGAAAAAGACTTAAAGGTATTAGTGAATGAAGATGAAGCAAAGGTTAGAAAACTGATAAAAAAATTGGATGGAAAATATAGAAAGCTACTAAAAGAAAGTGTGTTGTATTGTAAGATTAACTACATTAAAACGGCAACACAGACGAAAACAAATAAGGAGGTAGCTAAGAAAATGACACTTTCAGAGAGAGACGTGACACGATTCAATCAAAAAGAATACAGTATTCAATTAAAAAATTCGATTATTAAAACACAGATAGAGGATATAATGCTTAGTTTAGACATAATAGAAACAACAATAAGTGAGAGGATTAGCATAGAAAATCTTGAAAAAATGGATGAATTAGGAAAGAAAATAGTTAGAGTAAAGGAATTAATGTTAAAGGATGATGAATTAACTTCTAAAAATAAATTTAAGATGACCATCCTATTAAAGAAGTATAAGGAATTACAAGCATTAAAAGAGAGGTAAAGAGTAAACTCAGAGAGAAAGAGGAGGAATAGGAGGAAGTAAAAGAGAGAGAATGACCTCTTTTTTACTTAAAATCCCTCTAAAAGTTGACTTATTTGAACCATAATTAAAAAAAGAGAATTAAAAATACGGTTGAAACAACTGGCATTTCATTATTTCGATAAAAAAAAGTTGAAAGATGATAACTGAAGTGAGGAAAGAGGAAGAGAATCGAGCTATACTTAATTTGTGGTTGAGAGAGGAACAGCCACAAAAAAATAAAGGAGGGATGATAATGGAAAATAAAGTGAAGGAAACAAATCAAAAAGGAGGGGATAATATGGTAACAACAAGTAGAAGAAGAGAAGACTATCATGAAAGTATGGCATTTGCAGGAAGGAGAATGGATGTTATGTCCTATTTTTCAAATGAGACAGATTATTTAGATAAATTATCTGATAGGGGACATTTAATCGGTGAGTTATTAGAAGCACATAAAGAGTTTGAACAGTTGTCGTGCACATTATTGAAAGAGCTAGTGGTTGATTTAAAAGAGGTTCATGACTTGGAAGAAGCCAGAGGCATAGTAGACGAGTATCAAGAAAAGGTGATGGCTTTAATAAATGAAGACCAATCCGCTTTTTGGCAAACAGGTGACATGTATAAACGTTAGAGTCAACATATATACAAGACATATAAAAAAATAAAATAAAAATAAAAGGAGGAATAAATATGTTAAAAGAGAATAATCAAATAAAAGGAGGAGATAACATGATAAAAACAAAAAGTATATCAGAATTAATGGCAGAAGAGGTGATTGTAAAAGAACAGGGGGAATCAGATATCTACACTATCACTCTAAATGTTCCTTATTATGAGGAACAAGAAAAAATGGCGGAATATGGTTTCAAAATGGTATCAGGATATGATGAGTATGATGCTTATTATGAAGAGTTAGGGTACTATCATGATGAACTTGGGTGCTTAAACATAAAAAACCGTTATAAATATCAAGAACATATCTACTCAATTACTTTATATAATAAAAGTAGCTATGAGGGGGAGGCCTACATGATACTTGAGGAATCTCTTGAGGAGGCAATTAAAAATAGTAAGGAATTAAAAGAGATTAATACATTTTATGAACAACTTAATATCTGTCCAAAATTTTACCCAGAGACAATGAGTGAATGGTTGCAAATAGATTTTGCAGAAAAGTTGTTTGATTGTGAAGACATTATAGAAGCATACGTGAGAGACGGTTCTGTTGATATTGGTGAAGGATACGTTTTAACCTATATTGACTTAGAATGGGAAAAATACACTGTGGTGAAAAAAATTCTTGAAGACTATTTGAGTTATAGAGGCGATAAAGGATTAGGTGTAGAGAAGACTATTCTAACTGACTATTTAGACTTAATTTTTGACGAGGAAGATTTAGTTGATTTTTGTGAGGCACATACAAACTTTAAAAAAACAGGTGATTATCAATCAGTAGTGAATCTAATCCAGACAACTGTCGAAGAAAACTAAATTTAAAATAAGGAGTGTTATGACGTGATGATGACCAGTCATATAAACTTATATATTATCTAAAGTATCTATTAAAGAGGCATACATACTCTTGGTAGATACTTTTATTTTTTTGTTTGAAACAGGAATAAGATTGAAAAGAATAAATAGAGAGTAGGAGGTGAATTTTATGGAAGAAAAAGAAGTGTTAAAAATCGGATATGGTCGTGTCTCAACGACAGATAAGCAGGATGCCAGTTTAGAAAATCAACAAGATTTATTAAGAGAATATGGTTGTGAATATATCTATTTTGAGAAGAGTAGTGGGAGGAATGATGATAGGAAAGAGTTCAAAAAGTGTATCGAAAAGTGCAAGCAATTATCAAAATCATATAAAGTTATCTTAGTGGTTGTTAAAGCGGATAGATTAAGTAGGAAGTTTACTACCTTAGTCAATACAATTAACAGTCTAGAAGAAGATAATATAGCATTTAAATCTTTGACAGAAACCTTTGATACGTCCACAATCGAGGGTAAACTAATGTTCAATATCTTATCTTCATTCGCAGAATATGAAGTGGCTCAAACGAGAGCAAGAATTAAGATGGGCATGGAGAAAGCTAAAAAGGATGGTAAACTAATAGGGAAACAGAGAAACTTAGAGAGGGAAAAAAGAGTGATAGAAATGTACAAAAATCAAAGCAACACAATAAAATTCATTGCAAAGTCTAACAATATTAGCGAAAGAACTGTTTATAATATAGCCAAACGTCATAATCTAACTAGAAAAATTAGTTAATTTTAGTCAATAGTTGAATAACATGTAAAATGAAGGTATAATATAAAAGAAATTGGGATAATGCATTGATGTATAAGAAATATAAGAGTACCCATTTGCAGTACATATTTAAAATAAATAACAAACTTTTAAGTAGTTGATAACATTGAATTTTAAAAATGTTGTTGACTACTTTTTTTATTTTGTCATGAACTACTCTTTAATGCACCTCTCCCCTACTAATAACTAAAAATTACAAGGAGCGAAATTATGGGTAAAAAGTACGGAAAAATGTATCAAGAAGTCATTGAAACAGAAGATGAAATTAAAACTGGTTTCTTTACAAAATTAGGTTATTTCATTACATTAGCAGTCATCTCAATGATAATTGGAATGTTTAGCACATTATTTGGATGGATAGTTTTTCTTTTAGGTACTTTAATAGTGTGGAATATGTAACTAATTACTAATATAGGAGAAATAATTAATGGAAAATATGACGGAGACTGAAAAATATTATATTTTAAGTCACATGTTAGTTGAATTAACTACACTAGACAGCAAGTATAGTAAAAGGTACAGAAAACATCTGAATAATTTTAAAAAGTGTGTTGATGAAGATAAACGAGTGGATTTAGTTACAGACATTATGATGTTCTGGTTAATAAAAACTCACAAAAAATTAATGACTGACTCTTCATTATATGAAGAAGATTAATAAAAAGGAGAAATTTTAATGAATAGAAAAGACTATAGAAAAATGATGCAACGTAAGAAAATGAGTAAAATTTACTCAAAAAGCTTGATTTTAGCTGTACTAGGTTTAGGAGTAAGTATTAGTGGTAACACGATTGTTAAAGCTGAACAACGTGAGTGGAAAGCTAACACGTCTACCACAATTAAAAAAGGCGACACAGAGTATAAAATTTTGTGGGGTGATACTCTATCTCTAATCAGCAGAGACAGTGGTATCACAATCGAAACTCTTACTCAACTGAACAATATACTTGATGCAAACTTAATTTATGAAGGAAACATCATTTATTTTGGTAATGGAGCAACAGCTACTGTTAAAGATGAAAGTGGTAATGTCATTGCAGAAACACCATTAACTCCTGCCGATAAAGAAGGCATAAAGGAAGCACAAAAAAATAATACTAATTCTACAAATAGTACAACTACAAGCAATGTAAATACTGGAAACAGCTCAAATAATGTAAGTTCTAATACTACTAATAGTAGTTCAGCAAATAGTAACAATGGTAATAATGCTTCAAATAAACCAACGAATCCAACTAAACCTGAAAAACCATCAGATAAACCATTAGATAAGCCATTAGGTAAACCATCAGATAAACCTAGCGATGGAAATGAAGAAGATGGTTCCGGAACTGAAATACCTCAAACAAAAGAATACACTGTAACTATTAACCATTTAACAGAAGATGGTGAAGTACTATCTAAGGAAGTTGTAAAAGCCAAGGAAAACTCTACTTTTGAAGCAAAAGCTAAAAAATTTGAGGGTTATGAACTGTTAAGCACAGACAAACAAACAGTTAAAGTAACTGAAGATAAAACTATTACATTTATTTATAAGAAGGTTGATAATACTAAGCCAGAAGTTGAAAAAGTAGATGTTACGATTAAATATGTTGGTGACGATGGTAAGACACTAGCAACAGAGACAGTTACAGCAGAAAAAGGTTCTACTGTTAAAGCAGATGCTAAAGATTTTACCGATTTAGGGTATGTGTTAGATGATACTTTAACAAAAGAAGTTAAAGCTACTGAGGGATCTGTAATTACCTTTAATTATAGAAAAATTGTTACCCCTACCCCTGTTGAAAAATTCCAAATCACTACTAAATACGTTGATGTAGATGGAAACTCTATTGCGGACGACAAAGTTCAAGAAGTAGAAAAAGGAACAACTGTTAAAGAAGAAGCAATTAGTATTAATGGTTATAAGCTAAAAGGAAATAGCGTACAGTCTGTTATAGTTAACTCAAATGAAACAATCACATTTGTTTATGAGAAAGATGCAGAGTATGTACCAATTCATACAGAGGAAACAATTACACAAGTAATAGATGCTGATACAGGTGTTAATTTAGGAACAATTGTGCCAAGTGGTTATACAGTAGTAAGTGAAACGACTGATGGAGGTAAAACAACAACGGCATCAAACGGAGATACACATACTATTTATACTAAAACAATTACAGTTAAAAAAGACTATGTACCACAACACACAACTGAATATGTAACGGTAAATGTAGATACAGACGGAAACGTGTTATCTTCAACTGATGGATACGAAAAAGTATCAGAAAGCACTGATGGTGGTAAAGTAACAACTCAACCAAACGGTGATACTCATACCGTATATACAACAACAGTTGTTTGGAAAAAAGTAGTAGTAACTCCTCCAGTAAGTGATGGTAGTGTAATTGTAGGAGAGTGGAATGGTGTATATTATAGTGGGTTAGGTAACTCAGGAAAAACATTCAAAACTCAAAATGATGCAGATAACTATGCAATGCAAACAATTGCAGGTGGAGAAACAAGTTATACTGGATGGAGTACTTGGGAAGTACGCATGGCAGGAACAAATGAAATCCGCATTACAGTAGATTTCTACTAAAATATATAAATATTAATTTAGAAAGTCTGAGTGAGAACTCAGGCTTTTTTTGTATAGTTATTTATTGATTGAAATAAAACAGATAAACTACTTGAAAAAAAGAAATATTGAAAAAGCAAATTATAGGGTACGTTATAAATATAAAAGGGGGGAGTTTAAATCTATGAAAAACAAGAAATTATTAAGTTTATTATTATTTTCAAGTCTATTATTTGTATCAAAAAGTAATGTAAACGCAGAGGAAGATAATTGATGTACTTTTATCACAAAAGCCCACACAGCCCCACACGAGCTTTTCAAAAACAAAATAATATAAATACCCCACCTAAATCTAAAATGCCACAAAATGGCTCACAAGTATCACAAAAAAGGAGGAGTAAAATTCTATTGATAACATTAAGAGGGAAACTGAAGGAAGTAAATAAGAGATATTTTTTCTCAAAATTTTATTAAAAAAGATGAAAATCTATTGATAATAGTAAAGATAAAAAGCAGATAAAACTTTTAAGACAAGTCCAGAAAAATTTGGTACACTGTTTTATGAGAGAGAGATGGGTAATAGGCTTAAAATCAAAAACTAAATCTGGGAGCCTTTATATAGGGATTTGAAGGATTTAAGATAAAGATACTAAAGATTATAAGGTAACAATATAGATACAAATAAAGATACATCAGAAGAAATATGACAGGCATAGAATAAGAGATACAACATAGGAAGGTTATTAATTCATGATGAGATGAATTGATAGCTTATTTTTTTACATAAAAATATAGAATTCAGAAGAGATAATTATATGGATACCAAGATGAAAACTATTAAAATTTACCAAAAAAGTGCAACGCTCTGAAACAATCATCCCCTTCTTTCAGTTGAAATTAAAACTCTATCGAAAACGGTAATAAGAGGTATAAATCAAAAAAGGAGGAGATGAATTATGGTAAGAGAAAATTTAAAAGAACTGTTAGAAGAAGTGGTGGAATTTAATAGAAATACAGATTTAGAGGAAATATTAAACGAGCTGAATATAAGGTATACGAAGAATTCTTTAAACAGAATAATAACTAAAATAAACAAGGAACTAGGTATCAATTATTGTGATATTAATCCTTTAGAAATACTAGAAGCTATTTTACAAGAAAGAGCTAGCGAACGCTATTTGATGAATGAAAGTCCAAATTTATTTGAATTAGAAAAAAGCGTGTTAGATGATTATTATGAAGATGAATTAGAAGATAGTCTAAATATATTGGCGGATACTATTTTAGAAGAATTAAATATTAAATAAACAGTTTTATATGGTAAATGAGCTATCTAACTCAAGTAAAGATAGCTCATTTTTTAGCTTGAAAAGTAAAAATTTATAAGAAAACCACGTACAGGTTTGAAACGAAAAAAGTAATCTCAGTTGAAATTAAAATCGTATTGAAAACGACAATAATAGATACAAAGAAGATACATATTTTTAATAAACTTAACTATTTTAAAGTGAATAATCATTAAAGAAAGTGTAAATATATATGACATACAAATTTGTTGGAATATAAATACTTTTTTATAGAAGATTTTCTAAAAAGTGTAAATAGTTGTGACATGAATATGTATCCCTTTAGGAGGTGAAAAAATGGAAGAAAAAAATAAATTGTTTGATTTTGAAGTAGACTCTACCCCCTTAAATTACGACATCAATAAAACTATATACAACCAAGATACACAATTTATGTTAAGGACTGATGACTGGAAACAGACATTTAGAAGAACTAACAACAAAGAGCTACTCAATTTAATAAAAGAAAATACCATCTCACAAGAAGCGTTAATAAGGTTATGCGGTAGTTATTCTACAAAATCATTAAATAACTTAGCGACTAATAAAATAATCATGAAAGGTATAAAAACTAGACCAATAAAGGTATTTTTTGATGAAGAATGTAACATAAATAATTTGTTAGTAAACGAAATGTTGAGCTACATCCCCTTTTTCTTTTATAAGTACAATCAAGATGCAAACAGTAAGCTTTATATAGATAATTTAGTCTTATTCAATAACAAATTATACTTTACGATTTACCTAAAGGAAGATGTGTTAGTTGAAACTGAATGTCTCTATATAAATGAAGAAGATTTAGTAAGGGATAGGATACAAACTTCTGCTGGAAATAACAACAAATTAAAAATATTTATAACTGATGTTTTTAATAGTCGAGTATCTAAAAGGGTTCTAAAGAAGAAAATAAAAGAAGATTTTATATTAATAACAATGAATGAACAATTTAATAGTATGTATAGCTCTATCTACACAAAAGATACAGAGGTTAAATTTTTAAGAGAGAACCTACTACTGTTAAAGGATGTACAACAATCATACAAAGATGTTGATTTATATAATTTAATCAAAGGAAAATATGAATTTGAACGAAAAACTATTAGTAGGAATAAATAAAATAATTTTAGTGAAAATACAGTCAACATACAAAGATGTTGAATCAACTATGGATAATAGATTCTCTAAATTTTCAAATGAAGAAAAGCGTGTTAAAACAAGCAATAAATAACAAATGTGAGAAATGATGTGAGAAATCAGACTATCTATTTTTCAAAAATAAACCTTTTTATTTTAGGTAAGATGTTGAAATAACACAAAAAAATATAAATTTAGAATTTATCACAGAAAAAATCACAGAAAAAAATAAAAGGAGGGATTGAAGATGAAGAAGACAAAAACAATAAGAACAAGAAGACAAATATCAAATACATTTTATAAATACACAGAACTATATGCAGAATTAGTAAACAGATATAGTTATTTAACGGATGAAGAAAGATTTTGGGTAATTAGGCAATTTGAAATGCCTATGAGAATAATTGAAGAATACTATTTTTATAGAAATGAAGTACTGGAAGGTGATAAAGTATATATCCCAGCGGAAAAAACGCTTAGGTTACTAGAAGCTACTGTTAGTAAGATGAAAGATAGAAAAGAAAGACCTAAAAAATAGCATTTAAAAATTTATTATAGGTATTCTTAAATTGAACAAAAAGTAGAAGTAAAAAATAAGTGAGAACAGGTTGAAATGAATCAATGAAAAAGTTCATTTTGACTTGTTCATTATAATAGGAAGAAAAAACATAGAGGAGGGAGTGAAAATGAAATTTTTTTATATCAGAGTGAGTACGAAGGAACAAAACGAAGGTAGACAATTAGAAGTAGCAAAAGACATGGGGGTAGATGAGAAGTGTATATTTGTAGATAAAGAGAGTGGGAAAAACTTAGAAAGACCAGAATGGGAGAAACTAAGTAACATATTGAGGATGGGAGATACTCTCATAGTGCAAGACTTATCCAGATTGTCTAGAAATAAAAAGGACATTAAGGATGTTTGGAAAGATTTAACAGATAGAGGTGTAAATATTGAAGTTGTGAACATGCCAATTTTAAATACACAGAGATATGAATCTTTAGGAAGTATGGGGCAACTTGTTTCAGATATAGTATTTGAACTTCTGAGTTGGATGGTAGAAGAAGAAAGAAACAGAATTAAAACGAATCAAAAACAGGGAATAGAGCTAGCAAAAGAACAAGGTAAGTATCTGGGAAGACCAGTCAAGTACCATAAAGATGCTACTGGAGCAGATAAACTAGTGTATGATGCTGTTGTTGAAGGTTTAGAAAAAGACGAACCAATTCAAAAAATAGCTAATAAAGTTGGTATCAGCAAAAATACTGTATATAAAATTAATAAACAACTGATTACTTAATATATTAGTTATTGTTTATGATATAATTAATAGGTAAATATAATTATAAATGGAGGAGATTTTATGACAGTACTTTCTAATGATATTGTAAACATTCCTGTAAGTAATAATGTTATTAATAGGGCAGCTGAAACATCTTTAAAAAAATTACCTTATCTTTATCGTGGATTTATTAATAGTAGAACCTTGAAGAAAAGATTAGAAAATTCTTTTCAAGGTGATGTTGCCAAACTAGCATTGATGGAAAACTTAGAAAGTAACGGACGAAATGTTTCAGATGATTTTGATGTAGTTAGAACAGATAATTTTATGCAACCAATGAATAGAGCATATCATTTTATAATGGATGAGATACGTATTGAATCTAATTCTTCAAAATTACCTCCTAGAATAACAGCGATAAATGATACTAATCTATTAAATATGGATATTAAAATTTCCCATAGTGAAGGAAGAAATACTTTTCCCCTATTCGTTGATTATGACATGGCAGTTCAAATGTATTTTGAGATAGAACATACTGAAGAAATTTTTGTTTTTGAGGACATAGATAATGCTATTAATTATTTGACTGATACTAATGAAAATATTAATAGGCGGATAGAGTTTTTATTAAGTTGTTTGAATGTAGATTTATTATTATATTTTTTCGCATTTATTGATGAAAATAATTTAAGGGATTTACCTTATTTTAGTGGTACTTGGACTTTTCCAAACTCTGAAAGAAATTATTATAAATGCAAAATAAAAGATTGTGAGCCATATTCAAATTTATAAAAAGATAAGCCCTTATGAGGGCTTATCTTTTTATTTTGACTGAGTTATAATAAAAAAGACTATACAAGGAGGTTTATCATGATAGAAACAGTTTTATTAAAAGAAATAAAAAATGTGTTATCCCAATTTGCTAACTATTGGGATAATGAAATATTACTAAAAAATAGAGTGTCAGAAGATTTAAGAAGCTATGAATCTGAATTAATAACAGCGTTATTATCTAATGAAAGTATCAAAAAACAATTTGAAGTTTCTATAAATGGAACAAGTATCTTTAAAATAGAAGAATTCATCCAAATGTTAACTTATAAGGGTTTTTGGGAAGATAGCTATACTAAATATTCTAACAAAATAGGTTTAACAACTAATGGAAAATACTTAGATTATAATTCAGATGTGGTATTAGATTTCCCTTTTAAAGATTGTATCTTAGAAGGTAGAATGACTAAAGAAGAGGTAGGAAAAAAAGAAATTTATTATAACAAGGTTATTGCACGTGATGAAGTAGATACCTTGTTGTCCCCTAAGGTGTTTACTAACACTAAAAAATATACTAAAGTCGATGAAGAAGAGATATCAGAAATAAGTGACACAGACAATCTAATTATCAAAGGCAATAACCTACTGGCTTTACATTCATTAAAAGAAAAGTACTCAAATAAAATAAAATTTATATATATTGACCCACCATATAATACAAAAAGTGATTCATTTAGATATAATGATAGTTTTAATCATTCTTCGTGGTTAACATTTATTAAGAATAGAGTTGAAATTGCAAAGGATTTGCTTTCAGTAGAGGGATTGATTGCAATACACTGTGATGATAACGAAATAGGGTATATCAATGTTTTATTAGATGAAGTGTTAGGAAAAGAAAACTTAATATCTATTTTTCCAAGAATAACTAAAAGAGGTGGCAAATCTACAGAGGTAGTAGCGAAGAATCATGATTATGTATTTCTCTATTCTATCGATAAAAATCTAAAAAAACTTTATCCAGTAGAGCACAATGATGCCGATTTTAAATATAAAGACGAATATTTTGAAGAACGTGGATATTATAAACTTAATCAGACTTTAGATTATGATAGTCTACAGTATAATAAGTCCTTAGATTATCCAATTGAAATACAAGGCCATAAACTTGTACCAGGTGGAGATTGGAGTAAATTTAAAAGTAGAGAATCAGGGGAGTTTAATCGAGCAGACTGGGCATGGCGTTGGAGCAAAGAGTTATATAATTTTGGTTTAACTAATGGATTTATTGAGTTAAAAACAAGTGGAGCAAGACCGAGAATTTATACTAAAACTTATCAGAAAGTAAAAATAGAAAAAATAAATGGAGTATATGAGATTGTATCTCAGTTGAGAACGAAGCCTCTATCTACTCTAGAATTCACTGATAACCTGTACTCCAATGACAATGCTACAAAACATGCTACGAAATTATTTGAAAAGGGCATGTTTGATTATACTAAACCAGAAACAGTTATAAAAAAATTGCTGGAAATAACAACAAAAGAAGGAGACATAGTCCTAGACTTCTTTATGGGGTCTGCCACAACACAAGCTGTTGCTATGAAAATGAATCGTCAATTCATCGGTATCGAACAAATGGATTATATTAATTCTGTATCTGTTCCTCGTCTTCAAAAAGTGATGGAGGGTGAACAAGGAGGCATTTCTAAAGACGTTAATTGGCAAGGTGGTGGAAGTTTCATCTATACTGAATTAATGGATTTGAATAATAAATTTGTAAAAGACATTCAAGGAGCTTCTTCATCAGAAGAGTTACTGGGTATTCTTGAAGAGATTAAAACATATGCAGATTTAAACTATTTAGTGGAATTAGAAAAATTGACTAATGAACCTATTATCATTGATGAAGATACAAAAGAAACCTTATCTTTTGAAGAGTTACCTTTAGAAAAACAACGAGAGTTGTTGATAGATGTGATGGATATCAACCAATTGTACGTTAACTATTCTGAAATAGATGATGATGAGCTGGTTGTTTCTGATGAAGATAAAGCCTTTAATCACAGTTTCTATGAAGCAGGTGATAACTAATGGCACAGTTAAAACTCTTTGAATGGTTATTTGGTAAACAAGGAAAAAATAATAACATCATTGCGACAGGTGAATTAAATAGTATTCTTTATAAGAAAAATGCTGAACCCCTTCCTTCGTATATTCAAGATAATTTAGCGGATACGTTAAGACCTTACCAAAAGAGAGCATTAGAAGCCTTAGAATTTGTGTTAGATGAAGACTATTCAAGTGAGATAATTAATGCAGGGTATCAAAATAAACACCTATTGTTTAATATGGCAACTGGTTCAGGGAAAACAATGGTAATGGCGAGTATCATATTGTATATGTATCAAGAATTTGGGTATCAAAACTTTTTATTCTTTGTTAATACGGATGCGATTATTACTAAAACAAAAGAAAATCTCTTAAATCCTGACTCATCTAAATATCTCTTTTCAAAAGAAGGAATCGTCATTGATGGAGAAACAATTATGATTGAGGCAGTGACTGATTTCCCAATCAATCCCAGCGAGAACACTATTTATTTGAAGTTAACGACTATTCAAGGGTTACATGAAGAATTAAATAATCCGAAAGAAAATGCGATTACCTATGATAGCTTGAAACAAAATAAAATTGTGATGTTAGGTGATGAAGCACATCACTTTAATGCGGACACAAAGAAAAAGAAAAAATCAAAGGCTGAAGTAGAAGCCTTGTCATGGGAAAGAACCATTAATGATATTCTTTACTTAAAGAACGATACTGGACAATTACTTAATAATAAACTCTTCGAGTTTACGGCAACCTTAGATATGGAGAATAAGAGTCTATTTGAAAAATATGTTGATAAAGTGATTTATTCCTATGACTTAAAAGAATTTATGGAAGATAAATATTCTAAGAATGTGGTGAGACTACAAGCGACAGAAACAGATGATATCAAGATGATGGATGCATTACTCATGAGTCAATACCGTAAATTAGTCGCTAGGGATAACGGTATTTACATTAAACCTATTGTGATGTTTAAATCGAATACAATTAAGGTATCTAACAGTAAAGAGGAAGAATTTAACGATTTAATTGAGAATCTATCCATCGACAATCTATTAGAACACATGGAAAGAAGATTGTTATCTGTATCAGACGGTTCAATTTTAAATACCTTATATAGTTATTATTTAGAGAAAGAAACGAGTGAGATTAATAAACTCATTCTTGAACTAAAAGAGGATTTTCATTACTTAAACATTCTAAATGCCAATGGGAAAGAGTTATTAAGTGTGGATAATGCCACATTACTTAATACTCTTGAAGAACCCAACAACCCTATTAGAGTTATTTTCGCAGTAGCGAAATTAAATGAGGGATGGGATGTGTTGAACCTATATGATATTGTACGTGTAGGGGAAGGGGCATCCACAACTAAAACAGCGACTGATAGTGAGGCACAGTTGATTGGACGTGGTGCAAGATATTACCCGTTTGTGTATGAAGGAAAGAAATCTTATCAAAGACGATTTGATAAACAAGCGATTGATTTAGGGGTATTAGAAACCCTTCATTATCACACCACAAATGAATCGGCGTATCTTAAAAACTTAGAAAAATCATTGGATGCGATTAACCTTGATACGGATGTGGATGGGACTCAAAAAGTATATGAGGCTAAGTTGAAACCCTCTTTTATCAAAACAGATGTTTTTAAGTTTGGTAAGTTATACGAAAATGAAACGAAAGAAACGACTGCGGATGATTATAACTCATTATCTTCATATGGTGTGGAAGGAACGTGGGAGATAGATTATATCTCACGTGTGGCAGAGAAAAATCTCTTGACAAATCAAACCGACCAGTTAGCTAGTCATAAAACGAGCTATTTAATGCCGTTGGAAGAACCTATTGTGAGAAAAGCGATGCAGAGAAATAAATTTTTTCATTTTGATAGATTAAAAGAGTATGCCCCTATCATAAAAAGTAAAAAAGAGTTTATGGACAATGAGAATTTCTTAGGGAATAAATCAATTAGAGTGTACTTACCTGCCCATATGTCTGAAACAGAATTAACGAAACAAGATAAATTGATTATTACGGAGAAATACTTGTCTTATATAGAAGACAAAATGAGACGAAATTACCACAAAGTTCATGGATTAAAGACCTTTAAACCGATTCCTATTAAAGAAAGAATCAAAGACTATACTATATTAGCAACGGATAAAGACTATACGAATGAACATGTTAGTCAACGACTAGTTGATGAACCAACTAATAATTTTAAATGGTATATTT
This sequence comes from Vagococcus sp. CY53-2, assembly GCF_022604695.1. NCBI lineage: Bacteria > Bacillati > Bacillota > Bacilli > Lactobacillales > Enterococcaceae > Vagococcus > Vagococcus sp. CY53-2. The sequence continues at coordinate 502,637 of NZ_JALAHP010000001.1, read as the reverse complement.
ACGATAGAGCGGTAATGAATCATCTAGAATATTCTTTATTAGTCTTGTTGGATAGTTTTTACGACAAAATACAAGAAAAATACCCAACGGTATTTTTAATCAGAAATGATGAACGAAGTGCTCGTTTAACCATTAGGGAATTTGATGGTGTGAGAGGGTTTATGCCTGACTTTATTTTATATCTTCAAAATGAAGACCATATTTTACAAGTCTATATTGAACCGAAAGGGAAACACCTTGTTCAAACTGATTTATGGAAACAAACCTTGCTTGAAGAAATACAGGCAGGGGAAGGTATCACTATTATTGGTGAAGATAACACAGTACGACTATCAGGTGTAAAATTCTTTAATCAAGACCAACGTGATGAGTTTGTTGATGATTTGTCTAATGTGGTGAACGATGGTGAGTATTTGGAGCAACAACTATAGGTAGTGTCAGGAGTCACAGAAATGTGGCTCTTTTTTGTCATAAATAGTTTTTTGCTTGATTGATATAAAGAAGCTAAAATGAAAATATAAGAATGAAGATAAAAGTGTGGGTGAATATATGGCTAAAGAAGAACTTATTATAGGGACAAAGAGCAATGGAATAGTTAAAACAGGTGTTTCTAAATACAAATTTAGTTATCGAAAGAAACAAACAAACTATAAAGATTTTGTGAGAACAAAAAGTATTATTAACACTTGAGGTAAGCAGTCGGTAAAGGCAGAATACAACCGTTGGTTAAAGAGTTTAGAAGAAGATGAAATAAAACATTTTTCTCAGTCCACTTACGCCAATCAAAAGGTAGATGTAAGGTTAGGAACCTACATTGAGTATGGGGGAGACTGGGAAAAATGGGCGAAACAAAATTATAGTAGAAGTAGTTTCCCTAATATGGGGACAGCCATAAAAATAATTAGAGAAGATAAAGAATTTTGTAATCTCTATATATCTAAGATAACCAAAAATGATTGTCAAACTTTTTTTAGAAAAGTATATGAACGGAAGAAATTAAAAGAAAATAGCTTAATAAAAGTAAAACAAGCATTATCAAGTGTATTTGTCAGTCGAGAAGAGGAAATCAATCCAACTTTAGGCATAGGGTTTAAGGATTACTATAAACATGAAGTGGATAAACAAGTTAAAAAAGATATGATATTAAGGGATGACCAACTAAAAATCGTATTAAATAGAGCAAAAAAAAAAACAAAGGATAAACGGTTTATAACAGTTGTTTATTTAACCTTATTTCTCTGTTTGAGACGAGGAGAAGTGCATGGCTTGAAGGTATCAGATATAAAATGGGATGAAAATAAAATAAATATTGATAGAACTGTGGTGCAATTAAAAGAGGGACAAATCATTCAGAACTGGACTAAAAATGGTGAAACTAGGGTTGTTCCTTTATTTAATGAAATTAAAGGAATTCTGAAAGAGTATATGCAATATAGAGAAGAAAAAGGCTATGTCAAAGAATACGATGAAAAGGGTGTAGAAACTAGCTTTTTATTTGCGAATAGAACAGGTAAGCTACCCCACTTGGAAACATTTAGTAAGAGATTCAAAGGAATAATTGATGAATTGAACAATGAAGGATTGTTAGATATTCAACCAACTTTTCACAGCCTACGTGGGTCAGGAATTAGTTATTATGTGATGAACCAACATGTATCTTTGCCAATCGTTCAAAAATTTGCGGGGCATTCTGACATAAAGACAACGATGAAATATTATGTGAAAATGGAAGATAAAGATGTGATAGAGTTATCTAAAAGAGAAATAGATAGAGATTTTTTATAAATAATATAGACTATTGATATAAACCAAATTAAGGAGGTTTTTTTATTGGCTGACAATAAAAATGAAAATTTGATAGTTTCAGGTAACCCCCTCTCTTCAATAGGGACAAAAAATATTACAGCTGAGTATACTAAGTCACTAGAAAATATAAATAAAATGCTCTCTTCAATAGGAACAAGAAATATGATAGCTGAGTATACTAAATCATTGGAAAGTATAAATAAAACCCTCTCTTCAATAGGAACAAGAAATATGATAGCTGAGTATACTAAATCATTGGAAAGTATAAATAAAACCCTCTCTTCAATAGGGACAAAAAATATGACAGCTGAGTATACTAAGTCATTAGAAAATATAAATAAAATGCTCTCTTCAATGAGCAGTGAGGGAATTGCTTCAAGATACAAGGAAATTTTTGATAGTTTGAATAGTACTATAACAGAAGGGATTATTCCTATAATTGAAGATATAAGAAACGTTAGGGAAGAAAACAGGAATTCTAAAAATACTTATATAGAAGATGATTCAAACTATGTATCAGCTAATATTGATGAAAAGTTTGAAAATATAATGGAAAGTATAAGTATAATAGATAAAAAAATTGAAAGACAGTATACAAGAAAAGATAAAATAATAAATTTTGTATTGCATATTATGTCTTGTGTTCTTATTGGCATGATATTTAGTTTTTTGGGAATAGATAATCTGAGCTTGGAAGAATATTTTGTTGAACAAGGAAGAGAATTTGGGAATAGTATTTTGGGATATGTTAGTAGCTTTAATGAGGAGTCTAGGGTACAAACAATAAAATCTTTATCAGTTTATAAATCAAACAGAAAAGATTCAGAAATTCTAGGAAAATTAGTAGCAGGTCAAGAAGTAGAAATTATTGAAAAGAAACGTAATTGGACAAAGGTAGTGTATATGGACAATCATGATAACAACTTTAAAATAGGTTGGGTTTTAACTCGGTACTTAGATAAATAAACGATATATACTAAGAGATATCTTGGATTATGATGATATAAAGGGGTACTTTTGGGGTAATATGGTTAGAATAGTCAGAAGAAATTAGTTTTTCAAAAAAAGATAAACGTTGATAAATAAACAAAGTTAGTAAAAAATAAATTCAAAACTTCGACACCATCACAAATTTTCGGAAAATTAGTAAAACTAAAAGAAAGTTAATAAATAATGGGAATGGAAGAAACGAAGTTGGAACATTTGTTTAATTTATTTATACTCATCAAAATGTCTATATATTATTTTTGAATCGGAAACAGTTAAATGACACTTTAGAAGATTTATATATCAATTTATTCGAATGACTATAATCAGTATAAAATAAATAGAAAAAAACAGTAAATTCATGAATAGAATCTACTGTTTTTTTCTATTGAGGTGAGATAGCCCAAGTTATGGTATGTCCTTTTGTATCAGTTGTCCATGTATCAAATGATATGTTTCCATAATTGTATTTGTAAGGAATATAATAATCTTTAATGTTAATAGTGTTAGGGGATAGAGAGTAAGATTCATCATAATCTGGTCTATATGTCCCAGCTAATTCAATATGTACAGTAGAATTATCTTTAAAAGTAATAATTTGAACACCATCATGTATCAGGTTTTGTGGAGCTTTATTATTGTTCATCGCTTGTTCGACATCTATTCCATCATAAAGAATAGGTTTAATAATATATGTTTTTCCAATAAGTTGCTTCTTTGTAATATTTAAATCATCATTTGATTTAGCTTGTGATTTTAATTGCTCAGCAAAGTAGTCTTTAGCAATTGAAGTGTCCATATATTTATTTGATATTACAATCCATTCATTATTACCAGAGAATTGCCCCATATATGGCATAAACTCTAATTGACCTTTTGCATTTACTCTAAATGTTCCAAATCCGTCTAGTTGGTCTATCCCAACATGGATATATGCTAAGTTATCCTTATCATTAACGTTAACAGTCAAAATATATTTAGTTGGTGGTGGAGTTGTTAAGTTTAAAATTGCCATCACCCATTCTTTTAATTCTTGTTCAGATAAATTAGTTTCTTTTGTGAATGATTCAGTTGTATTACTACTATTCAATTGCTGATTTATACTTGATGATGATTCAGGATTTTTGGTAACATTTATTTTTTTTGTGGGCTGATTACCAACGTATAAAAGGATAGTTGGAATTAGTATTATAATAAAAACACAGATTGTCCATTTTATAGCTTTTTTCTTTTTCTCTTCTTTCTCAATATTCACTAACATTTTTGTTAATTCTAATCTAACATTTGGGTCAGTTGAATTGTTTATTTCTGTACGTAATAAGTCTTTATTATTTCTATCGTTTTTCAAACTTCTTGTTAAATTTTTATTTTTTTTATTCACTTATAAACTCCTTTTTATTTTTATAAATGATTATATGAAAATAGATTAAAAAAGAAAAATACTTCTAGAAATATCTTTTTTAACATCCATTAATCGTTTGTTGCTACTCTCAGCATGTTTTTTATCCATTTCACATGCTAAAAACTGTCTATGTGTCGCCCAACATGCTACAGGAATACTCCCTGAGCCACTTGTTGTGTCGAGTACAATATCATTAATACTTGTAAATTCCAGTAAGACTTTTTCAAGAAGTTTTACTGGTTTTTTTGTTTCATGTTCGACATCATTTTTATAGATAGTCGTTTCAAATTGAGATATCCATACTTCAGATTGAGTAAGATTTAATATGTATTCATCTGGGTTAAATTTATCCATTTCTTTAGTCTTATATGCAATAAAAAGATGTTCAAATATTCTATATAAATCTAAGGACGGACGAGGATTCGTTTTACCCCAATTAAACGAATCAAGAACAATCCATCCTTGATTTTTAAAATAGGGAATAAATCGTTTATCAATTATTTCTTTTGTATTCCATATCATAACTAATCCATCATTTTTAACTTTAGGAATAACCAAATTTAACCAATCGACAAACTGGAAATCGTAATCCCACTCAGCAATAGCAATGTTATAAGGAGGGTCAGTAAAGAGGACATCGACTGATTCATTAGGTATTCGTGGTAAAAACTCCTCAAATGTTGAATGAGTGACTTTGTTTAATAAATCGTTCTCTATTATAGTCATAACTATCTCACCTCTTTAAGATATTGTATAATTAATTGAGATAAAAAGAAATAGGAGAATAGCCTATGTCATCAATGGAAGAAGATTTAAAAGAAATAAATAAGTTAATTCAAACAGAAAATATTATTGTGGATGATGAGTCACTCACAGTGGATAAAATTGATGCTGAGTACGACCCCAATTTTTATGTAAGAGTTCGCGATACGATTAAATTATCTGAGAAGTTAGATAAAGTTCTTTCAGTTAAAGGGGTTCATTTTTATGAATTTACTGAAGAAGAAGCGCAATTATATTTTATGATGACACATGGCACTATTATTGATTTGTTCGAATTTTATGATGCGTCGCCAAACGAGGTAAAAGATTGTGTTGACTGGGAAGATTATATATACAGAATTTTGGGGACTATTTATATTTATGGTGACTCTTTATACGTTAACGATATAAAAGTTTTTACAAAGGAAGTTATCGTTATATTAAACTTAAATAGAGCAGATTTATTATCTGAAAACGATAAAGGCAAAGAGGCAAAAAATCAAAGAGATTTTAACCAATTTATAAAAGAAATAAAAAAAACTATTAAGAATGAATGGAATTTAGGTATAAGACCTATTTTAAATTCATGTAAAATAAAAATTTCTAGTCATCAAAAGAAATACTCTTTAAAAGAAGATATTAATTTTATAGAAAGATATGTTGTTTTAAAAGGATTTAAAATTTTTAAAACGTTTAGTAGGTATCATGATGTGTATGAACGACACCGAGATATTCCATTACAAGAATTATTATCTTTAGACTCCTATTTATCCTATTTTAAATCAAAAGATTATCTAAAAAAACAACTATTTTTTCGATTATTAGTAGAAGACCTAAAAAAATATGAACCTTACATTAGAGAGGAGATAAAAAAATCTAAAAGTAAAGAAAAGCCATTATCTGACAAGATAAAATCTACCTATGTGAATTATTATAGCTACTCTCTACTTGCGATGTACTATGCGAGAAATGTCGAAGGGAGTTATGCAACAGCTAAAGCTATATTGTGGCAGAAAATTAAGTATGACGGAGAGAACGAAGATATTTTAAGGGAAGGTATTGAACAGGCAAAAGAAATCATTGATAATGAAACAGAAATAGACTGGAACCCTTCTAATATTTCAAAAATGTGTGGCATAACAGAAGGTAGAGCGAAAAAATATAAATTACATTTTTTATTCGGGACAGTTTATAAGTCCAATAAAAGTAGAGTGACAGATTGGAGACATAAGAATGGTGGGAAAACGAGGGAAGAATATGTAAAATCTGTTCAACCGCCACAAGATAAGATTACATATGTTGCAGAACTAAAGAAACAAGGCAAAACAATTCCACAAATTGCAGACATTATGGGGGTATCTACAAAGACAGTAAGCAATTATTGGAAAAGGTATAGGGATAAAGTAGTTAATGATTAATTGAGAGAAATATTTTAATTATAATAATTAGTATAATGGTATGGTATTGCTAACTTTAAAAAGTATTCTATTTAGTTATACAGAGCCTTTTATTTTTTGATTTGACTTATATTTTTGTCGAAGGTAAGATGCTGTATAAATAAAAGAAAAGTTAATGTCTGTAACAATAAAAGCTGGAAAATTAAAAATATAAATACTTAAAAGTATTTATAGGTACTTGCTCTCGTACTGACCGTATTGCTAAATACAACCAATTATTACGTATTGAAGACCAATTAGGCGAAGTTGCTGAATACAAAGGTTTGAAATCTTTCTACAACTTAAAAAACAAATAATTAACGATTAAATATAGCTTATTCTAATGGAATTAAAACTGTTCGGACGTAGAGCACCCTCTAGTTAATACTGGAGGGTGTTTTTTGTTTTTTTAAGAGGATTCAAAATGTCAATTACTATGGCAAAATGATCTTTGTGATAAGTAATAAATTCCTTAAGAGAACAAAATTTAGAAAGACAATTTAAGTTATTAGAGCTGCAAAAGTTTAAAAATTTTCTTGGATAAATTAAGTGGTAAAGATAATAATCGTCCATAATTAAAATAGATGCTTAACTATATTAGGGAAAATGATATAATAGTTGTGTTGGAATTAGACAGATTAGGACGAAGTAACAAAGAAATAACTAGAATCATGAATTCAAGACAAAGGGCTACATTCGAAATCCTTAATTTACCATCCCTAAAAGGTAAATAGGACGATAACTTGAGAAGGTTACTAAACAACTTAATCATTGAATTGTTTAAGTATACGGCTGAAAATGAGTGTAAACAGATACGTAAAAGGCAGATATAAGGTATTGAAAAAGGTAAATATAAAGGTCGTCCTTTGACTTATAGTGCTGACTCAACAGATAAACAGAAATGTGTAACATATGAAAAGATTGTTGAGATGTTGGAGAAAGATGTTCCTATAACTCAGATTTCTAAAGAGTTAGATGTGGATAGGAACACGATTTATAGGATTAGAGATGAAAGATCAATAGATAAAGAGTGTATTTAATTATTTGTCTAAACGTAATATTCAATAAAACAATAATATAGAATATTTTTAAAGAAAATTAGGAGTTGATTATTGTATGTACGAAAAATTTACTAGACAGTCGTTACCTTCGAAAAAATATAGAGAGTTGTTAGGTAGCTCAATTACTGTATTTAATTCGAATACTTCATTTGTGATAGAAAACTACCTAAAAATTGAAACAAGTAATAGTTTTGATTGGTATTCATTAATTGATATGACATCTGGACGATTAAAAAATTCAGTTCAATCAGAAATAAAGAAAGCCTCTAATCTGAAAATTATGGAAAAATTTGAGGAATTAGTTGAGAAGAGAAATAGAATAGTTCATAGTTTTCAAATTACTGATATAGATGGAGAGCAAAGACTAGCATCTAAAGATAGAAATCATGTTCAATTTGTTATTACGGAAGACTATTTACATCGATTCATTAAAGAAAATGAAGAACTTTCAGAGATGCTTCATAAATTAAGAGGATATTAGTTTAAAAAGGGGATTATTATGGCAAAAAGTCAACTTATCAAAGATGTAGCGACTAATCAAATTACTGTTGAAGAAACTTTACAAAGATTATTAATAATTACTGATGATTTAAATATTGTTGAAATGAAAGAGTGGATAAAAGGGGAGTTAAATGGATATTCAAACTTGGAAATGTTACCTGATTATAGAAAAAAAGTAGGAAATAGAATTATATATTCTGGAATAAATGGGAGTTTTCAAATTACTAATCAACCGCTTCCGATTTCTTTTATTCCAGAAGAAATGAGAGATGTTGTGCTCAATCCAAAAATAAAGGAAAGTATTAGCTCAATAGAAAAAACATTACTTGATGAGAGTGAAATAGGAGTTGATTTGACTTCTTTAGCAGGTGCTATTTACAATAAAACAGGTGTTCAATGTTATAGTATTTTCCAAGAGTATAGTTTAATGTCATTATCTGAAATAACCAGTAATGTGAAGAATAAAGCGTTATTGATGTTACTTGATTTAGAAAAAGAGTTTGGCAATCTAGATAGTCTAGATATAAATGATTCAGATATAACAGAAGAAAAAGTTAAAAGAATAAAAAATAGTGTAAATGAAATTTTTTATGACGAAATAAGTGAGGAATTATAATGCAAAGAGATGTTATATTATTAGTCATAGGAGCACTCATTTCATTGCTAACAACTATATTTTTGCAAATGACGCAATTTTTAATTTCTAGATATCAAGTTAATAAAGGAAAAGTAAATCTTTATACAAAATCTGTTTATAGTAAAATAAATTCAAAACCTTGGGGAATCTATAGAGTAAGTAGCGGTGAATCGCTTATGATTCCTTTATGGATAGAATTACATAATACTAAGGGAAAAAAAGAGGTAATACGTAATCTTAATTTAGTTCTTTATCAAGGAGATAAGAAAATTAAGAGTATGGTTCAGTCATCACATTATAAAAATAGTGAAGGAATAATAGTTGCTTTTGGAAATGAGGGAACTTATACATTTATTTTGGAACCAGAATCAATTGTTAGGTATAATTTACAGTTTAATTTAAGAAAAGATACAGAATTAGAATTTGATACAATAAGAATTTCATACTATGATACTAAAGATAAATACTGTGAATATCTTTTTCTTGATGTACCAGACGGTTGGAGAACCAAAAACACGAAAATTGATGATGAATGGATAAAAATTAATAAATAAAATTCTGATTTTATATATAAGGACGATAAAGATGAAAAAAACAAAAGATATTTTAGTATCTAAAACACATATAAGATTTAAAAGATTTAGTAGAGAAATGAAGAATATCTGGTAAGAATATAATTATTTACAAAATTTAGTTCAGGAAGCAGACTTGAAATCGTTTATTCAGAACTCATTGCTGTCTAATGATGAGTTATTAGTAAGTAAAAAAAGAATGGCTGGAGATAAGGATAGGTTCTTAGAACATGGGAATTTGAAAACTCATTTTATTGATGCGATTAATTTATTTGAAGATTATATATGTGATATTGCTATAATAAATTATTCGTATAGACCAGAAAAAATGGGAGATGTACCATTAGATGCAAAAAAAAACATACAAATTAATTTATAAATATGATGATGTTTCGAGTGTTTTAGATAGAGTGATAGAAGAAAAGGTAAGAAGTATTTTCTATGGAAATCCTGTTGAGTTTTTTACTAAAGAAAAATGTAAACTTGAATGCAAAACTTATTTTGAAAATTATGATAATGAGATAAAAAATTTTTATACCGAAATTGTAGCAAGAAGAAATATAATAATTCATAATCAAAGTCGAGTTGATTCTAAGTTCATTAAAGAAGTTCCAACTACTTTGTATAAAAAAGGAAATAAAATAGTTTTGTCAGAGAATTACCTAAGAGGTACTATAGCATTGCTAATAGGTTTAGGTGCAGGGACAGCAAATTGTTTTATAAGTAATGTACTTGGGGAAACCATTGGAGGTAAATTAAAAGAAGGTTTGAACTCATTTGAACGTTCTAGTAGAGAAGATTGGTTTTCACAATTATTAGAGAACTAATATGTATATTTCCAGAAGATACTATTATATAGTAAGATACTGCTAACTACAAAATGTATCCTAGTTAGTAGTACATAACAATCTATTTTTAAGAATGTTGATATATAAAGCTTTATGTGGTATGATTTTTTTTAAATAAAAGCAAAGTTCGTCTGACTGTATTGATAAATACAATCAATTATTACGTATTGAAGACCAATTAGGCGAAATTGCTGAATACAATGGTTTGAAATCTTTCTACAACTTAAAAAACAAATAATTAATTTTTAAATAAAGCTTATTCTAATGGAATTAAAACTGTTCGGACGTAGAGCACTCTCTAGAAAACTGGAGGGTGCTTTTTTATGAACTAAATAATAACAAAATAATAAACACTTTTATATGATTTTGAATAACATAATTTGTCTTTATGTTATACTTTTTATAGGATTATTTAGTTTTGGAGGATGACATGGTAAACAGTAAAGAGCACTTAAATCATTTGTTGGAAGAGTTAAGTCAACAGAATAATAAAAATAAAAAATATATGATTCAATTTGAAATAGCGAATACAACGGATGAAACGATAAAATCAGTATTACAAGAGATGCTTATTGATTTAGAAAAAGCAGAGAAAAGGAAAAAAAGATTATTATCCATTGGTGGATTGCTAGTAATTATGATTGTAGGTATGATAATTGGTATTAAAAAAAATGAATCTAACCAAACAATGCCATCATCTAATGTAGCAGCTATACAAACGTCTCAAAGTACATCAGAAGTAGACTCAACAAAAATAGAAACAACAACGGAATCGAGTATGATTGATGAAAAACAATTAACAACAGATCAAATTAAACAATGGGTAGGTGCTGTATGGGAAAAACGTTTCGAAAATTTTCCTGACTTACAAGATTATCGTTTAACCATACGTAGTGATGAAAAGGATCGGCTAGTGTACATTGATGTGTTGCCACCAGAAAATAAGCAAGTGGATAAGTACTGCGTGTTTAGGACTAACGAAAATGGGCAACTAGAAATATCTGGTTATTATTTAGGAAAAGGTGATGTCACTGGTTGGGAAGTGATATCAGATAAATATATGGACACAACTAATGTTGAAGTAAAACCCAAAATATCTAAGCAAACTCAACAAATAACAACTAGTGAAGCAGAGACTTGGGTGAAAGATTATCTTTCTTCATTAGCTACTGAGCCAATAAATTTTGAAGATATTGGACTTCAGTCAGAAACGGATAATGAAGGGATAATTCGAGTATCTCTTTATACTTGGAATCCAGCACATACCTATAAAACATTATCTTCAGTTTTTCGTGTCACAAAGGATGGGAAATTAGAACAAGGATCACCATACTCAGAAAATGAATGGCAGGTGGTGAGTGATGAATTTATAAGATAAATGTTTAGCAGACAAAGGCTAAGTTTTAGTTTTTAGGTATGGCAATAATTAATTTAAAACTTTTTAGTATATAAAATGGATAGATCAATAAATATTAAAAGCAACAGTTTTTTATAGTCATTATAAAAAACTGTTGCTTTTTGTCCGCAATAAATTTCTTTATTATAATATTTAGATTAAAAAGAAAGAGTTTTATAAATAAAAAACACTTTTAAATACAAAATATCTATTTAAGTGTTATAATATATATATTAAATAATTATTTAATATTTTATGAATTTTAATTAAGTTTTTTACAACAAAAGAAAATTAATAGCACAATACATAGTAGTTATTGTTCTAATTGGTCAAGGATACTAAGCGCACTTTTCTCATTTAGAAACATATGGGTAAAGAAGTTTCCTCTTAATGCGCCAATTAGAGCACCAGTTTTAAACCTATTATTGTTAACACAGACTCTTTTTGGTATTTTGAATATTTGTTCAAGTGACAGACCAAATGTTTTATCATTTTCTAAATTTAGAATATTTCCGTACCCGTCAAAAGGTCTACCATAAGCGAATCCACATGTTTGATTAAAAGAGTCACCAAAAAGTAAATGTTTATTTTGGTTCCATGAATCAACACTCGTGATAGAAGCAGGTGTTGCGACAGCAGTTAAAATGACATCGGATTTTTCTGCCGTAACTAACGTTTTTTGCAGTAAAGGTTCCAGTGCAAGAAGTTCTCTTGCTTGGTTATTAATGATATAAAGTGGGGCTGTGAGTGTTAAGTAATTTGCTTCAAATTTTGAAGCAGCTTTTTGAACTAATCTCATAGAGCCTGCTAAAGAATGGTATTTTCCTATCTCACCAACAAATTGTGTGAAAACTAAATTTTCGGTAATAGCGGGTTTAAATTGTTCAATAATTTGATAGATGGAATCACCCCAGGATAGAGAGACAACATTTGCTTGGACGATGTAATCTTCGATAATTTCAGCTGAAAATTTCCAAAAATAGTAATTGGAGTTTGTCAGATCTTCACTTTCTTTGAGGATAAAAAAAGAAGTATCAAACATAGAACCTAATAATCTCTCTAGTTCATAATTTCGCTCATAAGGAGCTTGTATGTTGATGGTAATGATTCCTTGCTCTTTGGCATCATTTAGATATTTTAATATTTTGTATCGACTTAATTCATATTTATTGGTCAGAGTTGTGATGGGAATATCTTCAATATAGTAGTCTTTTGCTAAATTAATCATGAGTTGATTGATATCATTTTTTTCCATAGTAAAGCTCCTTGACTTATTATTTCTTTTATTATACCAAATTTTTCAAGTGTATTCTTTCTGAAAAATGAAAGTATATGACTATTTTTTTTGAAAATATTAAAAAAACAAACAAAACTATTTACATTTTTTTAAAACGATAATAATTATTTACAATTTTTAAAATAAAATGTATAATGTGTTTATAAAAATATAAAAAGGAGCTGAGAATTTTGAATAATGAAATTCTAGAATTGCATCATGAACATATTGGTGTTTTAAGTGTACAATCAGAATTACCTGTAAAAAACGGCATAGATTTAGCTAAGGCTTATACGCCAGGTGTGGCTGAACTGAGTAAACTCATTGAAAAACACAATGAATTGGCTAGAGAATACACAATCAGTGGAAAGTTGGTTGCAGTCATTTCTGATGGTTCTGCTGTATTAGGTCTTGGAAATGTTGGGCCACAAGCTGGATTGCCCATTGTTGAAGGTAAATCTCTTTTATATAAAACGTTTGCTAATGTTGATGCTATTCCAATGGCAATTGATCAGGTAGAAATTGATGTATTTGTTGAAACAATTAAAAATATGTCTCATAGTTTTGCGGGAATACATTTAGAAGATATTCAAGCTCCAAGATGTTTTGAAATAGAAGACAAGTTAAAGGAGCTATTAGATATACCTGTCTATCATGATGATCAAGAAGGAACAGCCATTGTTGTATTAGCTGGACTGATTAACGCGGCAAAAGCCAGTCACCGAAAATTATCTGATTTAAAGATTGTGTTAAATGGTGTTGGGGCATCAGGTGTTGCAACAGCTAAGTTACTTGCAGCAGCTGGCGTGACTCATGTGACATTAGTGGATAAAGAAGGCATCTTAACAAAATCATCAGCTCAATTGAACCCTTATCAGAAGCATTTATTATCATTATTTAACAAAAGAGAATCTGGTGATTTATCAGAGGCAATTGTGGATCAAGATGTGTTTATTGGGTTATCGACGGGGAACCTCTTAACAAAAGAGATGATTCGTACGATGAATGATAATCCGATTATTTTTGCATTAGCTAACCCTGTTCCAGAGGTGACTCCTGAAGAAGCCAAGGAAGGAGGAGCGAAACTAGTTGCGACTGGAAGTTCAGACTACCCTAATCAAGTGAATAATGTATTAGCCTTTCCTGGGTTATTTGCAGGACTTTTAGAAGCGAAAGCTAAATCTGTTGACGAACAGTTACAATTACACGTTGCTAAGACATTAGCTGATTTAGTAGAAAATCCAACTGAGGATTATTTTATTCCAAATGTATTTGAAACAAGAGTTGTTCCAGCCATTAAACGAGCTGTCGTTAATTTTTTTAATTAAAAAGAGAAGAGGAATAAAAAATGGAAGAAAAACAACAACAACCTTTTTTTGAAAAAGTGACAAAATTAAAAATTGGATTTATCCCATTACCAATCTACCTTATTTTAGTTGTCGTTTATTTATTACTAACAGTGAATAAAATTATGCCAAATGACATGATGGGTGCCATTGGTGTGATGACATTATTTTCTTTTATCTTAGAAGAAGTTGGAAAGCATATCCCTATTTTAAACTCATTAGGGGGGAAAGTATTAGTTGTAACGTTCTTGCCATCCTTTTTAGTATATAAATCTTGGCTTCCTGAATCTTCTGTCGAAACAGTAACAGCATTTATGAAAAATAATAACTTTTTATCTTTCTTTATCGCTTTATTAATCGTCGGTAGTATTTGTTCAATGAATCGTAAGACATTATTAAAGGCTAGTTCTAGAATTATTTTAATCTTGATTATTTGTGATATTGTTGGTGCATTGGTTGGAACAGGAGTTGGTATGTTACTAGGTTTATCAGCGTTTGAAGCATTTTTCTTTGTAGTAGCACCAATCATGGCTGGTGGAGTTGGTGAGGGAGCATTACCTTTATCAATTGGATACGCAGGACTTATTGCAACACAACAAGCAGATATTTTTGCTTCAATTTTACCATGTGTCATGTTAGGTAGTTTAGTGGCGGTTATTTTTGCTGGATTATTAAAAAAACTTGGTGAAAAACGTCCAGAATTAACTGGTAATGGACAATTGATTGATGGTGATGATGAACACTTAGATAACTTAAAAGGTGGAAAAGTCGACGTTGATATTGAAAAAATGTTAGTCACAGGTGTTCTTGCTATTACATTATATCTATTAGGTGTTTGGGTTAATCATGTGATTCATTTACCTGCTCCAATTGTATTATTAGTCGCTGTTATGGGTGCTAAAATGTTAGGATGGATTCCAAAGGATATTGAAAATGGTGGGCATTCGCTTTACTCTCTTACTGTTAAAGGCATTACTCCTCCACTACTATTTGGTGTTGGGGTTGCAATGACTCCTTGGGGTTCTTTAGTTAAAGTCTTTACACATGTTCCTATGTTAATTACCATTTTTGCCACAGTTCTTTCAATCGTATTAACTGCTTACTTTGTTGGAAAAGCGTTAGGTATGTATCCTGTTGATACAGCCATTGCTGTTTCTTGTTGTAGTGGACAAGGTGGTACAGGAGCTTTAGCTATTTTAGCAGCAGGTGATCGTATGGAATTGATGCCATTTGCTCAAGTTTCAGTACGTTTAGGTGGGGCTATGATGGTAACAGCCGCCATATTTTTAATGAGTTTATTCGTTTAGATAGTTAGTATAAGGAGAGATTATCATGAGTGATGCATTAAAAATTACGACTCTATTTTTAAAAGATAAAAAGACACGTCAACAGTGGGAAAGTCTGTTATATCACCATGATATCTTTTCTATTACAGATAAAGATGTTTTACTTCTTGATCAGACTTTTGGAATTTATGATAATCAAGGATTAATTGCGACAATTTCTATTGCATCAAATGTATTGAAATATTTAGTCATTGATGAAAGGTATCGTGAAAATGGAAAGTTGTTTAATATGTTGGTTTCTCATGCTATTAACGTATTAGCTAGTCAAGGGGTGTTTCATGTATTGGTTTTTACAAAATTAGATTATGCTAAATCTTTTCAATATTTAGGTTTTTCTAACATCATGACGACTGAATATGGAGTTTTCTTAGAAAAAGGAGATCAATCGATTAATATCTTTTTATCACAACTACCTTTGGTAAAGGGCGATTATACGATTTCAGCAATAGTGATGAATGCCAATCCATTTACTAAGGGACATCTTTATCTGGTAGAAGAAGCACTGAAGAAGAGTGACTATGTTTATGTTTTTGTCGTAAGTGCAAATCAGTCGCTATTTACGTCAGAAGAAAGATATCAGTTGGTGTGTCAGGGGGTTGAACACTTGAAACGCGTTATTGTATGTCAAGGCGGAGAATATATGGTTAGTTTAGCTACTTTTCCTTCTTATTTTTTAAAAAATCAAGAAGAGGTAATTTCTTATCAAACACAGTTAGATGCCTTATTGTTTAAGGAATATATTGCGAAAACTTTACATATTACCAAACGATTTTTAGGAGAAGAACCATTATCTGATATAACTAAGCGCTATAATAACGCGTTACTAACTTATTTGCCACCAGAAATAGAAGTAGAGATTATTCCAAGAAAAGCGATTAATCATCATCAAGTTATCTCGGCAACAAAAGTTAGAGAGTGTATTCGATTTGGAGACTTAGAGTTAATTAGACAACTGGTCCCCATAACAACATATCGTTTTATTAGCGAACATTTAACCGAATTACAGAAACGGTTGGATAATAATTAAAGAAAAGGAAGAGAATTATGGATATTAAAAAAACAGCAATTGCTGGAACACTTGAATCTAGTGATATTCAGATTATGGTATCAACTGGTGAAAATGGCATTGAACTTGATTTAGAAAGTCAAGTTATTGAACAATTTGGTAAACAAATTAAAACTGTTATTTTAGAAACATTTGACAAATATGGTATAAAAAATGCGACAGTTAAAGCAGTTGATAAAGGAGCGTTGGATTGTACCATTAAAGCACGTACAGAAGCAGCCATTCAACGTGCTATTGAAAAAGATCATGAGCTAAATTGGGAGGCGCTAATCTAATGGAAAGATTAAGAAGAACAATGATGTTTGTGCCAGGAAATAATCCTAGCATGATTAAAGATGCCGGGATTTATGGAGCCGATTCGATTATGTTTGACTTAGAAGATGCTGTATCTATGACAGAAAAGGATGTTGCAAGATTACTTGTGTTTGAAGCGTTACAAACAGTCGATTATGGTGATACTGAATTAGTAGTTCGTATCAATGATTTACATTCAGAATTTGGTCGAGCAGATATTTTTGCTGTAGTGAAAGCTGGAGTAGATGTTATTAGACTTCCTAAAACAGAAACCGTAGAAGATATTGTTGAAGTAGAAAACGTCATTGAAGAAGCAGAAAACTTTTTTGGCATTCCAGTGGGAACAACTAAAATGATGGCAGCAATTGAAGGAGCTAAAGGGGTATTGAATGCACCGGCTATTGCTGTTGCAAGCAATCGTCTAATTGGTATCGCAATTGGGGCAGAAGATTATGTGACAAATATGAAAACCAGACGTTATCCAGATGGAAAAGAGTTATTTTTTGCTCGTAGTATGATTTTACATGCAGCAAGAGCGGCTGGCATTGCCGCGTTTGATACTGTGTACTCTGATGTTAATAATGAAGAAGGGTTATTAAATGAAGTGAGATTGATTCATCAATTAGGCTTTGATGGCAAATCAGTTATTAACCCAAGACAAATTCCTATTGTAAACAGTGTGTATCAACCGACTGAAAAAGAAATTAAACATGCTAAAGACGTGGTTTATGCGATTGAAGAAGCGAAGAAAAAAGGGTCTGGTGTTATCTCATTAAACGGTAAAATGATTGATAAACCAATTGTTGAACGTGCAGAACGTGTGATTATGTTGGCGAAAGCATCAGGACTTTTGGATGAAGGAGAGTTTTAAATGAAAAACAAAGTAAATCGTGACATACCAGATGAATTTTTAACAGATTATTCTGTCTTTGAAACAACTAAAATCGATCATCAAAAAATCGATTATAAAGCACCTACTGTTAAAGTGGTTTCTCAAAAAGATACAAAATTAGTTCATAGTATTAAAGAAGTCATTGAAAAAGTTGGATTAGAAAATGGCATGACGATTTCATTCCATCATCATTTTAGAGAAGGAGATTATGTCTTCAATCAAGTGATGAGTGTGATTAAAGAGATGGGCTTTAAAGATTTAACCTTAGCACCTAGTTCTTTAACAAACGTGATGAATGATATGGTTGTTGAGTGTATAAAAGAGGGTGTGATTACGCATATTACGTCTAGTGGAATGCGTGGTTCATTAGGAGAGTTTATTTCTCATGGCGGACTGGATAATCCTGTTATTTTACGTTCGCATGGTGGTCGTGCAAGAGCAGTTGAACAAGGTGAAATAAAAATAGATGTGGCCTTTTTAGGTGTACCAAATGCAGATGAATATGGTAATGCCAATGCTATTCATGGAAAAGCAGTCTTTGGTTCTCTAGGATATGCGATGGTGGATGCAAAATATGCGGATAATGTCGTCTTAATTACTGATACTGTGGTACCATATCCATGTACTCCGATTAGTATTCCACAAACACAAGTGGATTATGTTGTGCAAGTGGATGAAATTGGAAATCCTGAAAAAATTGGAGCTGGCGCAACTCGTTTTACAAAAGATCCGAAAGAATTAAAAATCGCACAATTAACGAATGATGTGATTACACAATCTCCTTATTTTAAAAATGGTTTTTCTTTCCAAACAGGTACTGGCGGCGCGGCATTAGCCGTTAGTCGGTATTTAAAAGAAAGCATGAAAAAAGAAAATATTAAAGCCTCTTTTGCTTTAGGTGGTATCACTAAACCAACTGTTGATTTGTTAAGTGAAGGATTTATTGATAAAGTATTAGATGTACAAGATTTTGATAAAGGTGCTGCTTTAGGAATGGCAGAGCATGAAAATCAACAAGAAATTGATGCCTCATTCTATGCAGATCCATTTAATAAAGGCGCTGTAGTTAATCAATTAGATATTGTCATTTTATCAGCACTTGAAATTGATACAAAATTTAATGTGAATGTGATGACAGGTTCTGATGGTGTGTTAAGAGGGGCAATTGGTGGACATCAAGATGCCGCTAATGCTAAATTAACAATTATTACTGCACCACTTGTACGTGGTAGAATACCAACAGTGGTAAATGATGTGACAACTGTGATTACACCAGGGGATAGTATTGACATTTTAGTGACTGAAATTGGGGTTGCGATTAACCCTAAACGTGAAGATTTAAAAAACATATTCGCTCAGTCAAAAGTCCCTGTGTTTACCATTGAAGAATTACAAAAACGTGCTGAAAGAATTGTTGGAGTTCCTGAAAAATTGGAATTTACTGATCGAGTGGTAGCACTCATTGAGTACCGAGATGGGACACTAATTGATGTGGTAAAACAAATAAAGAGATAGGTGTGAGTGTTAATGAAAAATGTATTTGAAGAAGGACATGAAATAACTTTAATGGATGCGTTAGATAATCGAGAAAATCGTGTGTCTTTACAAAAAGAATTATTAGAACGTTATCCTACAAATACATTGATTTCATTAAAAATGAACATACCTGGACCAATTAAAACAAACAATGCGATACGAAAAGTGTTCCATTCTGCAAGTAGTATTCTTCAACAGTATTTAGTGAAAAATGACGTGATACTACTTGCGGACACTAATCGTGATTTGCCAACTGGGCCAGAAGGTTACTTTATAGTTGACATGAATGATGTTGAGGCAAAAGCATTGTGTATAAAACTAGAAGATGATTTTTTGCTAAGTTCTATGGTGGATTTAGATGTTTATACCTTAACAGATGATGGGATTCAAGATATTTCTAGGCAGTCATTGAATATCCCACCTAGAAAGTGTTTCGTTTGTCAAAACGAAGCAAAAGCTTGTGCTAGAAGTAAACAACACACGCTAAAAGAAATCCAACAAAAGTTAGTGACGTTGTATACTGATTATTATTTTTCTGAGATAAAACAGTCTGTTGCTCAATGCGCACAAAAAGCGTTATTGTATGAAGTAACCTGTACCCCAAAACCTGGACTGGTTGATGCAATGGATTCTGGTTCGCATGATGATATGACGATATACACATTTATAAATAGTAGTTGTGTGTTAACGCCATTCTTTGCTTCTTTTTTTGAAGAAGGATATCATTATCCTAAAGAGAAACCATCAAACGAGTTATTTACCAAGATACGTCCAATTGGAATTGAGGCAGAAAAGTCTATGAATGAGGCTACCCAGCAAGTGAACACACATAAAGGGGCAATCTTTTCTTTAGGCGTGTTAATGACAGCTTTAGGATATGCCTTTGCTCAATCGGGTTATTTTGATTTAAAACACATTCAAGACATCATAAAAGACATGTTATGTCATTTGATGGATGATTTTGATGGAGTGGAAAATAAACGTTCTGAAGACCTAACCATTGGTGAAAGATTATTTTTAGATTATGGTATTTCAGGGATTCGAGGAGAAGCAAGCAGCGGTTATTCAATCGTATTTAATCACTCACTACCATATTTGGTTAATCAAACAACGGGCGATATTAATGATCGAATGATTGATACGTTATTGTTTTTATTAAAACATTCTAAAGATACTAATCTTATAAAACGGGCAGGTACTGTAGAAATATTGGATGAAGCAAGACAAAGCGCAACGGATATTCTAGCTGCTGGTGGAGTAAAGTCAAATCTAGGGAGACAATTATATCTTGATATGATTTGTGAGTATAAAGAAAGAAATTTAAGCATTGGTGGAACGGCTGATTTATTAATTATGACGTTATGTCTTTATTTTATCGAACAATTACCTTAAAAGACTACCTATAAAATAGGTAGTCTCAGACTGTAGACAAAGTATTGATAAATTTCGATACTTTGTCTTTTTTTGGTAAAATAGAGAAAAGGAGTGACTATTAATGTTGAAAAAGCAAGACATGAGTAAACGTAATCAAATAGGTTTTTATTCATTAGAAGACTTAGTTCCACAGGAACATCTTTTAAGAGATATTGATAAATACGTCGATTTTAGTTTTATTTATCAACTTGTTGAGGATAAATATGATCAGTCTAATGGACGCCCTAGTTTAGACCCAGTTATGTTAATCAAACTACCTTTGATTCAATACTTATACGGAATTAAGAGCATGAGACAAACGATTAAAGAAGTCGAAGTTAATATGGCTTACAGATGGTTTTTAGGTTTAGATATCCAAGACTCAGTCCCTCACTTTTCAACTTTTGGTAAAAATTACTCAAGAAGATTTAAAGGAACAGATATCTTTGAACAAATTTTTTATGGTATTTTAGCGCAGTGTATAGAAGCTCATTTAGTTGATACGTCTGAGATATTTATTGATGGGACTCATATCAAAGCACATGCAAATAATAAAAAATATGAAAGTAAAGAAATAACTGAAGACACATTATTTTATGTAAAATCACTTCAAAAGGAAGTTGAAATAGATAGAGATAAACACTTAAAAAAGCCATTAAAAAGAAAAGAAGAAAGTGAGGCAAATACAAAGATTAAAAAAATTAGTAAAATCGATGCTGACAGTGGTTGGTTTCATAAAGGAGAACATAAACAGGTCTTTGCCTATGCCACACAAGTGGCATGTGATAAAAACGGATGGGTTTTAGGATATACAACGCATCCAGGTAATCAACATGATAGTCGTACTTTTATCTCTATTTACAATAAATTAAAAAGTCATTTTACTCTAAATAAATTAGTGATGGATGCAGGTTACAAGACACCAGGTATTGCCCATTTATTATTTCAAGATAACTTAACACCTGTTTTTCCATATAAAAGACCAATGACTAAGAAAGGTTTTTTCAAAAAATATGATTATGTTTATGACGAATACTATGATCAATATATTTGTCCCAATATAAAAACATTAACTTATACTACAACTAATCGAGATGGTTATCGAGAGTATAAAAATAACCCTCGTGATTGTATGACGTGTTCTTTAATAGATAGATGTACGCAATCAAAGGATAAGAGAAAACAAGTCCAACGTCATTTATGGGAAGATGATATGGAACGATGTGAGGACATACGTCATTCCCTTGGAATGAAATCTATCTATAATAATCGTAAACAGACGATTGAGAGATTATTTGGAACAGCCAAAGAGTTTCATGGATTACGTTATACCAACTTAATAGGCAAAGAAAAAATGCACATGAAAATTGGGCTTACTTTCGCATGTCTTAATATAAAAAAATTAGCAAAAATACTTAAATT
>NZ_JALAHP010000001.1:0-480628 GCF_022604695.1 Vagococcus sp. CY53-2 | reverse complement strand
TAAGAGACCTAGAGGGCTCTATTTTTTTGTCTATTTTTAATTATTTACCTAAATTAATCATAGAATATAAAAAGACAATCCAATTACTCTTAATGAGTAATTAGTTTGTCTTCACTCTGAGACTACCTATAAAATAGGTAGTCTTTTTTATTTTCAGATGACATTAATTATGATGATAAGGCTTAACGTGGTTAAGACACTTAATTACAGCAACACATCATCATCAAGTTGAAATAGCAAAACTGTTAGTTGATGTAGAAGCGGATGTTAATAAACAAGATAACATTCAAGGTAAAACAGAGATTTTAGCGTATATTTTAGAAAATAGTACTCTAAATCAAGAGAGTTATAATCCGATTTGGCGGAAATGCTGTTATCCAGCTGCTGAAAAAGGGCATTTAGAAACTGTTAAATTATTAATTGAAGATGGAAAGGTAGAGATTAATCATCAAAATAATTCTGGCTATACTGCCTTAATAGAAGCTGTTGCTTTAAGAGATGGTTCAAAAGTTTATCAAGATATTGCGGCTGAATTACTAAAAGTTGGAGTGACTAAATCTCTAAGGGATTATTCAGGTCGTACAGCTGAAGATTATGCTAAGCAATCAGCGTAGTAACTACCAATTATATGGGGGATTAACATAAGAGGCGTGACAGTTAGGTAAAACTTAACTTTTCACATCCTTTTTGTACTAGAGTTAGAATCTCTAATAGGAAATATCCCTTAATCGTCCCTTTTTTTTCTTAAAGAGTTTTATTTTTCATAAACAAATGATAGAATGTATAAGATGACCTTATGATGTAAGATATCAATACTTCTAGGATAATAAGGATGAGAGGGTAGGAAAAATTTCATGGCTAATTTTTTAAAACAATTAATCGAAAATGATAAAAAAGATTTAAAACGCTTAGGGCATATGGCTGATAAAATTGATAAACTAGCACCACAAATGTCAGAGTTATCAGATGAAGAATTAAAACAAAAAACTGAGGAATTTAAAGCACGTTATGCTAAAGGTGAAACATTAGATGATTTACTTTTTGAAGCATTTGCAGTTGTGAGAGAAGCAGCTAAACGCGTTCTGGGATTATTTCCATATAAAGTGCAAATGATGGGTGGAATCGTACTACATGAAGGTGGCATTCCAGAGATGAAAACTGGTGAAGGTAAAACCTTGACTGCTACTATGCCGGTTTATCTAAATGCGTTATCAGGTGAAGGGGTACACGTTGTAACCGTCAATGAGTACTTATCAACGCGTGATGCAAGTGAGATGGGTGAGTTATATAACTTTTTGGGTCTAACAGTTGGATTAAATATTAATTCAAAATCTTCGGATGAAAAACGTTTAGCTTACTCATGTGATATTACTTATTCAACAAATAATGAATTAGGATTTGATTATTTAAGAGATAACATGGTTGTCTATAAAGAACAAATGGTTCAACGTCCATTAAATTTTGCTGTAGTGGATGAGGTCGATTCAATTTTAATCGATGAAGCTAGAACACCATTGATTATTTCTGGTCAAGCTGAAAAATCAACTGCTTACTATACAAGAGTTGATAATTTTATCAAAACATTAACGGAAGAAGAAGATTATAAAATTGATGTTCAGTCAAAGACAATTAGCTTGACTGAACAAGGTATTACGAAAGCTGAAAAATATTTTGATGTTGACAACCTTTATGATATTGAAAATACGTCTTTAACACATTATGTGGATCAATCATTACGTGCTAACTATATTATGTTACGTGATATTGACTATGTCGTTCAAGAAGGTAAAGTATTAATCGTTGATCAATTTACTGGTCGTATCATGGATGGTCGACGTTATTCAGATGGTCTTCATCAAGCGATTGAAGCCAAAGAAGGCGTAGACATTGAAGATGAAACAAAAACAATGGCAAATATTACATTCCAGAACTATTTCCGTATGTATAAAAAATTATCTGGTATGACTGGTACAGCGAAAACAGAAGAAGAAGAGTTTAGAGAAATTTATAACATGCAAGTTATTCAAATTCCGACAAACAAACCAATCATTCGTGATGATCGTGCGGATTTATTATACCCAACACTATCAAGTAAGTTCCATGCAGTAGTGAAAGATATTAAAGAGCGTCATGAAAAGGGCCAACCAGTATTAGTGGGGACAGTTGCCGTTGAAACCTCAGAGTTATTATCTGATTTACTGAATAAGGCAAAAGTACCGCATCAAATTTTAAATGCGAAAAATCACTTTAAAGAAGCAGAAATTATCATGAATGCTGGACAAAAAGGTGCTGTGACGATTGCAACAAATATGGCTGGTCGTGGTACAGATATTCGTTTAGGCGCTGGTGTACGTGAAGTCGGTGGATTAGCTGTTATCGGGACTGAACGTCATGAGTCTCGCCGTATTGATAATCAGTTACGTGGACGTGCGGGTCGTCAAGGAGATCCAGGTATGTCACAATTCTATCTATCTCTTGAGGATGATTTAATGAAACGTTTTGGTTCTGAAAGAATCAAAATGTTCTTAGATCGAATGAAGTTAGAAGAAGAAGATGCTGTCATTCAAAGTAAAATGTTATCTAGACAAGTTGAATCGGCCCAAAAACGTGTCGAAGGAAATAACTATGATACACGTAAAAATGTCTTACAATATGATGATGTGATGCGTGAACAACGTGAAGTTATCTATAAACAACGTCGTGAAGTAATCATGTCAGATATTGATTTAGAGCCTGTTTTATTAGGAATGGTTGAGAGAACTGTGGATCGCTATGTTGATGGACATACTCAAGGTGAGAAAAAAGATTGGAACCTTGAAGGATTAGTAGACTTTGTTGGTTCAGCTATTACGCATGAAGATGCCATTAGTTTATCTGATTTTGAAGGTAAAACACCTGAGGAAATGAAAACATTCATTTATGACAAAGCAAAAGCTATCTATAATGAAAAAGCAGAAATTTTAAGTAGTGAAGAACAGTTATTAGAATTCCAAAAAGTGGTTATCTTAAGAGTAGTCGATACAAAATGGACAGACCATATTGATGCGATGGATCAATTAAGAGAATCTATTGGATTACGTGCTTATGGACAAAATAATCCATTGGTTGATTATCAAACTGAAGGATATGATATGTTTAATAATATGGTTGGTGCGATCGAATATGAAGTCACTCGCTTATTCATGAAATCTGAAATCAGACAAAACGTTCAACGTGAGCAAGTGGCTCAAGGTGATGCTGTTAAGCCAACTTTAGAGCAAGGACAAGTATCTAATGATGAGAAAAAACAACCGATTCGTGTTGACGAAAAAATCGGACGCAATGATTTATGTCCATGTGGCAGTGGCAAGAAATATAAAAATTGTCATGGTAAACCATCATAATAAATCAAGAAGCGACTTAGTTTAACTGAGTCGCTTCCCTTATTTAAAGAAAGGGAGATAATTAATGGAAATTAGCGATATAAAAAATGAATTAGGTAAAATCGAAACAAAAATAACAAATTTTAGGGGGTCTCTTTGACTTAGAGTCGCTAGAAGAACAAATTGCTGAAGGTGAATACGAAATGGCTACGCCTGGCTTTTGGGATGATAATGAAGCTGCTCAGATAGTGATTGATAAAGTGAATCAATTAAAATCGCAATATGATACTTTTAAAAAAACTGAGGAAGCTTATGAGGAATTAGAAATCTTACTGGAAATGGCTGAAGAAGGTGATGAAGAGTCACAAAAAGAATTAGAAGAAAAGTTAGTAAAAACGATTCAAATTGTAGAAGAGTATGAATTAGCTCAACTACTTAATGGTGAGTATGATCAAAATAATGCAGTTTTAGAACTTCATCCTGGAGCAGGTGGAACAGAGTCACAAGATTGGGGAAGTATGCTTCTTAGAATGTATACTAGATGGGCCGAATCAAAGGGATTTCAAGTTGAAACAGTTGATTATCAAGCTGGAGATGAAGCAGGGATTAAAAGTGTCACACTTTTAATCAAAGGATACAATGCCTATGGTTATTTGAAGTCTGAAAAAGGCGTTCATCGATTGGTTCGTATTTCGCCATTTGATTCCAACTCGAGACGTCATACATCCTTTTGTTCAGTTGATGTGATGCCAGAGTTAACAAATGATATTAATATTGAAGTCAAACCAGATGATATTAAAGTTGACACATTCCGTGCTAGTGGAGCTGGTGGTCAGCATATTAATAAAACAGACTCAGCTGTCAGAATCACCCATATCCCAACAGGATTTGTGGTATCTAGTCAGGCTCAGCGTTCTCAATTAAAAAATAGAGAGCAAGCGATGAGCATGTTAAAAGCAAAGTTATATCAATTAGAAATTGAAAAACAAGAACAAGAAGCAGCTGCGATTAAAGGTGAGCAGTTAGAAATAGGCTGGGGTTCACAAATACGATCTTATGTGTTTCATCCGTACTCGATGGTTAAAGACCATCGAACAAATTACGAAGTGGGAAATACTCAACCAGTAATGGATGGAGACTTAGATGGTTTTATTGACGCTTATTTAAGATGGAAGTTGTAATACTTTATTTGACAGTTAATAAGTAATTGATATATATTTGTAATCAAATCCTAAAGAAGACATGTTATACTGTATTCGGATTGATTATTATATATTAGTCAAAATAACAATAACAAGTTGGAGAGATAAACTTATGATAGAGATGAAGAAAGTAACAAAGAAATACTCCAATGGGACAACAGCGATTCGTAATTTATCCATTACAATTAATCAAGGTGAGTTTGTTTATGTCGTTGGCCCAAGTGGGGCAGGTAAATCAACTTTCATCAAATTAATGTACCGTGAAGAAGCCGCAACTAAAGGAACATTAAATGTTTGTGGATATGATTTATTAACGATAAAAAATCGTAATGTTCCTTATTTACGTCGTGAAATAGGTATTGTATTTCAAGACTACAAGCTTTTGGCACATAAAACAGTGTATGAAAATGTTGCCTATGCCATGCAAGTAATCGGAAAAAAACCACGTGAAATCAAACGTCGTGTACTAGAAGTACTTGATTTAGTTGGGTTAAAACATAAAGTTCGTGTTTTTCCTGATGAATTATCAGGTGGGGAACAACAACGTGTGGCAATTGCAAGAGCCATCGTGAACACACCAAAAGTACTTATCGCAGATGAACCAACAGGAAATTTAGACCCAGAAAATTCATGGGAAATTATGGAGCTATTAGAGCGAATTAATAATCAAGGAACAACGGTTGTTATGGCCACACATAATAGCACAATTGTAAATAAAATTCGTCATCGCGTATTAGCTATTGAAAATGGCCGTATCACAAGAGACCAAGACGAGGGGGATTATGGCTACGATGATTAGTAATTTTTTTAGACACATAGGTAGTGCATTGAAGAATTTAAAAAGAAATGGATGGATGACTTTAGCATCTATTAGTGCTGTAACCGTGACATTAACGCTTGTTGGAATTTTTCTAGGTGTTATTTTAAATGTTGCAAAAATTGCAGATGATATAAAAGATAATGTGGATGTTTCCGTTTTCATTGATATTGGAACACCTGAAAAGGAAGTAAAAGAATTAGGTGAAAAGTTAAAAGATATTGATGGGGTCAAAGACGTTACTTTTTCTAGTAAACAAAACGAATACAAAAAGTTAGTAGATAAGTTGGGGGATACATGGAAACTTTTCGGTGAAGATGAGAATCCATTGTATGATGTTTATGTTTTAACAGCTTCTAACGCAGAGGATATACCAGATATACAAAAGGCAGCATCTAACTTACCAAGTGTGCAAAAGGCTGATTACGGTGGACGAAATTCCGATAAGTTATTCAAGATTTCTAAAGATGTAAGATTATGGGGGACCATTGCAGCCGTCTTCTTACTAGGAGTAGCAGTATTTTTAATTTCTAACACAATTCGTATCACGATTATTTCAAGAAAACGTGAGATTCAAATTATGCGTCTTGTAGGAGCTAAAAATGGTTTTATTAAAGGACCATTCTTCTTAGAAGGAGCATTTATTGGTCTACTGGGATCTGTGATACCTGTTTTGCTTGTAACGTTTGCTTATCCGAGAGTATATGTTATTTTTACAAAGAGTATGATTGCTAATGCATCTTATGATTTGATTGCTCCAGGTAATTTAATGTGGCAATTAAATACATTACTCATCGTCGTAGGTGTTGTGATTGGTTCAATAGGTTCTGTGATGTCTATGAGGCGATTCTTAAAAATATAATGTATAAAAAAGAAATAAGACAGTTGTCTTATTTTTTTTTATCTATTTTTTCACAGATGATACACCAGGTATGTTATAATTGAGAGCAGAGAGTATGGAGAAGGAGTGATGTAAATGACTGAAAATCAGATTGATAGTTTACAATTAGTCGTCATTACTGGAATGAGTGGTGCTGGTAAGACAGTTGCAGTACAAAGTTTTGAAGATATGGGATATTTTTGTATTGATAATTTACCACCAACATTAATCCCAAAGTTTTGGGAACTAATTAAAGAGTCAGGTAAAATCACTAAAATTGCATTAGTTATTGACTTAAGATCACGTGCATTTTTTGAAGAAATTCAAAGTATGCTAATTGAAATAGAAAATACTAAATTAGTGGATACCACTGTCATGTTTTTAGATGCCTCGGATCAAGAATTGGTTTCACGTTATAAAGAGACAAGGCGAGCTCATCCACTTGCCATGGATGGACTAGTTACAGAGGGAATTAAGAAAGAAAGAGCTTTGCTTGAAGAATTAAAAGGAGAGGCACAGTTAGTGATTGATACAACTGAACTAGCTCCTAGGGAATTAAGAGAACAAATCATGGAAAATTTTAAAAATCATGATACAGATACTTTCCGTGTCGAAATGGTTTCTTTTGGTTTTAAATATGGATTACCAATTGATGCAGATATTGTGATGGATGTAAGGTTTTTACCTAATCCACATTATATTGATGAATTGCGTCCATTAAATGGAAAAGACAAGCCAGTATATGATTATGTTATGAACTCTGAAATGACGGAATCGTTCTATCAGAAATATGAAGAGTTGATTTTAGATATTTTACCAGGCTATATAAAAGAAGGAAAAATGAGTTTGACTATCGCGATTGGTTGTACTGGAGGACAACATCGTTCAGTAGCATTGACTGAGAAATTAGGAAAAAAAATCTCTGAAGACTATAAAACAAATATTACCCACAGAGATATGATGAAACGTAAGGAATCAGTTAATCGTTCATGAAAACATATCGTATAAGGAAGCCTAAAATTGTTGTGATTGGTGGCGGAACAGGCTTACCAGTCATATTACATGGTTTGAGAGATCAAAGTGCTGATATTACAGCGATTGTAACAGTAGCAGATGATGGTGGGAGTAGTGGGCTTCTTCGTCAGAGTATTAATATGAGTCCTCCAGGAGATTTAAGAAATGTTTTAGTGGCGTTATCTGATATGCCACAAATGTATGAAGATATTTTTCAATATCGTTTTAAAAAAGAAGATAACTTCTTAGCTAATCATACGATTGGTAATTTGATTATTGCAGCAATGTCTGAAATGAAAAATAGTACTTATGAAGCAATCCAGTTATTAAGTAAGTTTATGCATGTGGATGGACATATTTATCCAGCAAGCGAGCAATCCATGACATTACATGCTAAATTTGTTGATGGAACAGAGGCAACAGGTGAAAGTACTATTGCCAAAGAACGAAAGAAAATTGATTACGTTTATGTCACTAACTCAATAGATGGCACACCAGTCAAGCCTGCTAGAAAGGTTATTTCAAGTATTCGCGATGCAGATATGATTGTGTTAGGACCTGGTAGTTTATTTACTAGTATTTTACCTAATTTGATGATTAAAGAGCTAGGTGAAGCGGTTTGTAAATCAGAGGCTGAAGTAGTATATATTTGTAACATTATGACACAAAAAGGCGAGACTGAGTATTTTTCTGATGCCGATCATGTACGGGTATTGCATCATCATTTAGGTAAACAATTTATTGATACCGTATTGGTCAATACAGAGTCAGTACCTGAAAATTACATTGATCCAGCTGTTTATGATGAGTATTTATTACAAGTTAAACACGATTTTCAAGGCTTACGTGATGAAGGATGTCGTGTGATATCGACCGACTTTTTAGAGTTAAAAAATGGTGGAGTTTTCCATGATCGAACCAAAGTAGTTGAAGAGCTGTTTCGTTTGGTTTTTGGAGTAAAATATTAAAAGAATGGGGTGCTTAGAGTGTCTTTTGCATCGGATGTTAAAAAAGAACTGACTACTTTGGAAGTTCATAAAGAACATGCAAAGGCTGAATTGGCAGCTTTAATTCGAATGAACGGGTCTGTAACATTAGCTAATAGACAATTTGTATTAAATGTTCAAACTGAGAATGCTGCAATAGCTAGACGTATCTATACACTATTAAAAGATCATTATGAAGTAAATAGTGAGTTGTTAGTGCGACGAAAAATGAAATTAAAAAAAAATAATGTTTATATCGTTCGTTTGAAACAAGGAACAAAAGAAATATTAAATGATTTAGAAATCATGGATGGTGCGATGTTTAATCCCCATGTTTCAGATAGTATCATGGGGAACGAACAAAAAATGCGTTCTTATTTACGAGGGGCATTTCTAGCAGGTGGTTCAGTTAATAATCCTGAGACAAGTCGTTATCACTTAGAAATTTATTCAATGTATGAAGATCAGTGCGTTGATCTATGTGACATGTTAAAATTTTATGGATTAAACGGACGAGTGGTTGAAAGGCGTACAGGATTTATCACTTATCTCAAAGGTGCAGAAGAAATTGCCGATTTTTTAGTGTTAGTTGGGGCGACAAATGCTATGTTAAAATTTGAAGATGTTCGAATTGTACGAGATTTACGTAATTCAGTTAACCGACTAATGAATTGTGAAAATGCCAATATGAATAAAACGGCAGATGCTGCAAAACGTCAAATTGAGAATAT
Organism: Vagococcus sp. CY53-2; assembly: GCF_022604695.1. NCBI lineage: Bacteria > Bacillati > Bacillota > Bacilli > Lactobacillales > Enterococcaceae > Vagococcus > Vagococcus sp. CY53-2. The sequence goes on along the minus strand of NZ_JALAHP010000001.1, from coordinate 471,636 downwards.
CCGTTTAATCAAAGCAACCGTTGGATTGGAGCAATTACCTGAAAAATTGAGGGAAGTCGCAGAAATACGTCTGGAAAATCCAGAAATTAGTTTAAAAGAGCTAGGGGAAATGATCCCTTCTGGTCCAATAACAAAATCAGGTATTAATCATCGCATCCGAAAAATTAATGAATTTGCTAATAATTTAGCTCAAATAAAGTAAAAAATGTTAACTATTTACCTTATCTGTTAAAAAGAGTTGTTTGTTTAGCTGGTAAGGTTTTTATGTATTTTTCCTCTAAATATCTTGATACAAGTATGATATAATGTGAAAGTAATTATAACCAAGATAGTTAAGTTAAAGGAGGGAAAAAATGGAAATTGAAAAAACAAATCGAATGAATGCTTTATTTGAATTTTATTCAACTCTTTTAACAGAAAAACAAATGAATTATATTGAACTTTATTATGCAGATGACTTTTCTTTAGGTGAAATAGCTGAGGAATATGATGTGAGTCGTCAAGCTGTGTATGATAATATAAAACGTACTGAAAAATTACTAGAAACTTATGAAAAAAAACTACATTTGTATTCAAATTATGTGGTACGACAAGAGATGATTGATGAAATCAAATCATTGCTAAAAGAATCTTATCCAAAAACAGAAATGATTTATGATTTATTAGATAAAATTCAAGAAATAGAAGAAGAGTAGGGGTTTAAAAATATGGCTTTTGAAAGTTTAACAGATCGCTTACAAGTAGCGATGAGTAAATTAAAGAAAAAAGGGACGGTAAAAGAAGAAGACGTAAAGGACATGATGCGTGAGATTCGTCTAGCCTTACTTGAAGCCGACGTTAACTTACAAGTCGTTCGTGGCTTTGTCAAAAGTGTTGGAGAACGCGCAGTCGGTGTTGAAATTCTGGAATCGTTAAATCCAACCCAACAAATTGTTAAAGTAGTGGATGAGGAACTAACTAAAGTATTAGGTTCTGAGGCAGTTGGGTTAAATAAATCACCTAAGATACCGACAATTGTCATGATGGTCGGTTTACAAGGGGCTGGTAAAACAACCTTTACAGGTAAGATATCTAACTTTTTAAAACAAAATGAGAAAGCTAGACCCTTATTGATTGCAGCCGACGTGTATCGTCCTGCTGCGGTGGATCAATTAAAAGTCATTGGTCAACAACTAGATATTCCAGTTTTTGATATGGGAACAGATGTTGATCCAGTTGAAATTGTTCGCCAGGGGTTAGAACAAGCTAAAGCAAATAAAAATGATTATGTGTTTATTGATACGGCAGGTCGTTTGCATATTGACGAAACTTTAATGGATGAGTTAAAACGTATTAAAGATTTTGCTCAACCTAATGATATTCTACTAACAGTTGATGCGATGACAGGTCAAGATGCGGTAACAGTAGCTCAAAGTTTTGATGAACAACTAGATGTGACAGGGGTTGTGTTAACAAAACTTGATGGTGATACTCGTGGTGGGGCAGCCCTTTCTATTCGTGCGATTACTGGAAAACCAATCAAATTCATTGGTACTGGTGAAAAATTAACTGATATTGAAGTATTCCATCCTGATAGAATGTCTAGTCGGATTCTTGGTATGGGAGACATGTTAACCTTAATTGAAAAAGCACAAAAAGAATATGACGAAGAAAAAGCAGAAGAATTAGCGCAAAAAATGCGTGAAAATAATTTTGATTTTAATGATTTTATCGAACAACTTGATCAAGTAATGGGCATGGGGCCATTAGAAGATTTGATCAAGATGATTCCAGGAATGAATAACATGCCTGGTCTTGACCAATTACAAGTTGATCCAAAAGATGTGGCTCGTAAAAAAGCGATTGTCTTCTCAATGACACCTGAGGAACGAGAAAATCCAGAATTGTTAAATCCAAGTCGTAGAAGGCGTATTGCAGCAGGTTCAGGTAATTCAGTTGTTGAAGTCAACCGTATGATTAAACAATTCAATGAATCTCGTAAAATGATGCAACAAATGTCTAAAGGAAACATGCCAGCTGGACTTGAAAATATGATGGGTAGTGGTGTACAAGGTAAATTAGGTAAGATGGCTATGAATAGAATGATTAAGAAAAATAAAAAGAAAATGAAAAATAAAAACAAAAAGAAAAAGAAAAAATAAGAGGAGGCTATGAGCCTTCTTTTTTTATAAAACAATGTTGTCTTTTTTTTATTCTTATTATTGATTAAATCGTTTAATTAACATAATTTAACCTTATTTTATAGTAAAAACGCCACAAGATAGTTAGACTTTATGTATCTTATTAAATAAAAGGAGTTTTATCGGATGAAAGATGCGACCTTTTGGGCAAATGAAATTAAACAAAAACACATATCAGTAGAAGAATTATTAAATGAAACATATAGTAAAGTTATCAAACATAGTGAATTAAATTGTTTCGTTGGATTCGATGAAGAAAGCTATCATCAACTATTACAGTCTTTAAAAACGTCTAATCAAGAAAGCCCATTTTATGGGGTACCTTTTCCATTAAAAAATATTGGTCAACAAAAAAAAGGATGGCTTAATACTGCTGGAGCTAAGTTAATGACTGGTAATCAATCGTCATCAACGGATAATTACGTGAAACAGATAGAAGAAGCTGGATTCATTCCATTTGGTAAAACCAATGCACCAGAATTTGGATTTAAAAATGTGACAGATCCTTTAATCTATGGCGTAACAAAAAATGCTTGGAATAAAGATTATCATGCAGGGGGTAGTAGTGGTGGTGCTGCTTCAGCCATAGCTTCAGGTGTTATCCCATTAGCAGGCGCAAGTGATGGTGGTGGTTCTATTAGAATTCCAGCGAGTTTTTCTGGATTATTAGGACTAAAACCAAGTCGGGGGAATATAGTGACAGGGCCTGATGAGTGGCGTGCTTGGCAAGGTGCTTCTGTTAATTTTGTGTTGGGCGTTTCAGTCAGAGATGCAAGAGCGATGCTAGAGATATTAAAACCGACACAACAAATTTCACCATTTTTAGTCCCACAAAATTTTTATAAACAGAAAAAAACACTAAAAATAGCTGTTTGCAATGACTCACCAGTTGGCAATAAGGTCTCACATGCAGCCAAACAATCAGTTGAGAAAGCTATTAAATTTTTAGTGAGTGAAGGACATGATGTGGTTGAAATTCCCTATCCGGTTAATGGAGATGAGTTAATTCGAAGTTATTATACAATGAATGGCGGAGAAACATCTGCCATGATGACTTCATTCAAAACACATTTGCAACGAGAATTATCTATTGAAGATATGGAACAAATGACATGGACGTTATATCAGTATGGCGAAACATTATCTGCCTCAGATTATGTTCAAAGTTTTTACGCATGGGATAAAGCTACACAAGTTATGGAAGAATTATTTGAGGAATATGATTTGTTTTTATCACCATCTGCTACAACAACAGCTCCTAAAATAATAGAAGATTTACAAAGTAATCAAATTCGACAATCAATGAGGATGGCACATGAATTGACTAAAAATGAATTAGCAGAATTAGTGTATGCGATGTTTGAAAAAAGCTTGCACATGACACCCTACACGCAGTTAGCTAATTTAACAGGTCAACCTGCGATTAATTTACCAATCTATGTAGCAGAAAATGGGTTACCAATTGGCGTTCAATTTATGGCTGCTAAAGGAAACGATAAACTACTCCTTGATGTGGCAGAATTATTCGAATACCATCAGCAATTCGTTTTGCCAATGTATTATAATCATTAAATAAACATGACTAAGAGGGAATTAAACCTCATTAGTCATGTTTATTTGTTTGTAAGGTTGTATTTCTAAAGCGTGTCCTTCATATAGTTGATGACGTTTTTCATCGGCGCTAATATTAAGAGCAATACCAACTAATATGGATAATGTCATTAAGTTAGATCCTCCGTAACTCATGAAAGGAAATGGCACACCAGTCATTGGCATAATACTTAAAATCCCACCTAGATTAACAAATGATTGAAGTAAAATTGCTGTGCTAATTCCAATACAAGCCAAAGAGTTAAAGGCATTAGTTGAACGAATCCCAATGGATAAAATTCTTAGAATTAGATAGAAAAGAATCATTAAAATAATAATACTGGCGATTAATCCGAGTTCTTCCATGGTGATAGAAAAAATAAAGTCCGTTTCAGCAACTGGTAAGAACCCTTTTTTCTGAATACTTTTTCCTAACCCTTTACCAAACCACCCACCATTGTAAATCGCAAAATATGAGTTTACTAATTGGAAACCATTGTTTAACTTATCCTCGAACGGATTACTCATTACAGAAAAGCGTTTATATACATGGGAAAAACGCTCAGGTATTAGCATCCCCCCATTGAACATAACAATTTGCCAAACTAGTCCAATAAACACGACAAGCCCGCCAAAACTTAGAAAGGTATACCCCGCGGGAATCCCACTTGAGAGAATTAATACAGAAAATAAGAAGAAAATAATGGCTGCACCGCCAACATTTGGTTGAATTAACACTAATAAAATCATCCCACCAACGATGGCAGTCGGGACCATAACAGATTTGAAAAAATCTTGATTGATGGTTTCCTGTCGTTTTGAAAAAATAAAGGCACAATAGAGAATAGTTGAAATCATAACAAATTCTGATGGTTGAAAACTAAAACTACCAATAGAAATCCACCTTTGTGCCCCACTTATTGTCTTTCCAAGACCCAAGACACTGGTGGCAACGAGTAAAATATATGTAAGACCAAGCATAATTTTTTGAAAAAGATCTGTTTGATAAACTTTTAATTTTGTTTTATAAATAACAGCAATTAAAATTAGCGAAATCACAAAGAAAATCCCTTGCTTGGTTGCAATAGAAAAAATACTTTTTCCTTGCTGGTTGAGTTTATAAGAGCTAGCACTAAAAATCATGATGATACCAATAATATTTAGTACAATATATGGAATCAAAATTTTAAAATCTATAAATTGTAATTTTTTTCTCATGGAGAAATCCCCTTTATTACGAATACATTTTTATATATACTAGACTAGTATAACAAAAAATAAGGCTAAAAAAAGATGATTTAACAAAAAATAATAATTTTATAAGGAATAGGAAGAATTTAAATATCCCTATCTGAAGTATTAGAATAATGGTATTATAGTGGAGTTGATAGCTAAGGAGAGTGTATGATGAAAAAAAAGGTTGAAATGAATTCTTTTACTGCCATGGCCATTTTATCGATTTCATTTATTTTGACAAGTGGGGTATCGATAAATGGGACGTTACCATTTATAAAAAAATCGCTTGAATTAACGCAAGTTAAAGCAGAGTTACTTAGTACCATTCCGAGTATTACAGTGATAATCTTTATATTATTATCTTCCAGTATCTCTAAAAAAATAGGAATGAAAAAAACAGTGGTGATTGGATTGCTACTGGTTTGTCTAGGCGGAGTATTACCAAAGTTTACCTCAAATAGTTATCTGATGATATTTATTGGTAGGTTGTTATTAGGTGCAGGATTTGGTATGTATAATGCGTTATCTGTCAGTTTTATAAATGGATTATATAGTGGAAGAGAGCGTTCTGAATTGTTGGGGATTAGAAACGCGATCGAAGGGCTTGGCCAAATGGTTTTAACACTTGTTGCAGGATTACTTATTACCCCAAATTGGACTAATGCTTATCTCATCTATTTTTTAAGTTTGCCAATCGCGTTATTTTTCTACCGTTATGTTCCAGAAGTTGTGATACAAACAGATAGAAAAAAAGCTCCTTTTTCATTAAGCAAGCCACTTGTTTTGACAGCTATTTTTGCTTCAAGTTTGGTGATGAATTCAATTGCTGTAGCTGTCAGATTTCCATCATTAGCAATTGAGTTAAAAGGTGAGACGATTAACACTAGTTTATTTCTATCTATTATGCCGGCATTAGGGATTATTGCGGGATTTCTTTTTGAAAGAGTTATTCGATTATTTCATTTTAAAGTCATCTATGTTGCGTTAGGTATTAATATTTTATTTAATTTATTCGTCTATTTATCTGATTATTCATTTAGCTTACTACTTATCGGATTATTTATTTCAAGCGTTCCGGTGGCGTGGATTTTACCTTATATTTTTAACCATATCGAACAAATTGCTAAAGGCGTGGATATTAATCAGTCGACATCGGTTATTTTTATTGGTTGTAATTTAGGTGTTTTGTTATCTCCGGTTATGATGAGTCTATTAAATGGACTATTTCATACAACAGATTTAAAATTTCCTTTCCTATGTTTTGTGGTATTTTATCTAATAGTACTATTAGTGATTCGACTAAACCATGATAAGATTGAGAAATTCATGAATTAAACATGAGAATTTATTCCCCTTTAGCGTTTTATGATAAAGATAAGTCTATAATGGTTTTATAAAATGATGAGGTGAAAGAAATGAAAAGAGTACTCGTTTTACACACAGGCGGAACGATTTCCATGACACAAGAAGATGGTGTAGGGGTTAGCTTATCCAATAAACATCCACTAGGTGATAAATTTTTACCATTACCAAAAGACATAGAATTAGTTGTTGAAGAGGTATTCAATCTACCCTCACCACATATTACCCCTAAAGAGATGTTATTATTAAAAGAGCGTATCGTAAAAGCCCAATCAGAAAATTTTGTGGGTGTTGTGATAACTCATGGAACCGATACGTTAGAAGAAACAGCCTATTTTTTGGAATTGACATTGAAAAATAATTTAGCAATGGTATTAACAGGAGCAATGAGAAGTAGTAATGAAATAGGATCAGATGGCTTGTATAACTTTAGGCAGGCAATTATTACAGCTGCCCATGAATCAGCTCGTGATAAAGGTGTGTTGGTTGTGATGAATGATGAAATACATGAGGCACGATTTGTCACAAAAACCCATACAACAAGTGTTGATACCTTTCGTGCTCCAACTTTTGGTCCAATCGGTATTTTATCCAAAAACAAACCTATTTTTTTAAAGGATGTTATCGAAGAAGAAGTTTATCCAATTACAACAGTGGAAGGAACTATTCCTATTATTAAGGCTTATGCTGGTATGGATGGAACATTATTTGATCTATTAACAGAACAAAGCATCGATGGGATTGTGATAGAAGCTCTTGGTGCTGGAAATTTACCTCCAGCTGTACTGCCGAGTTTGGAAAAAGTTTTACAAAAGAATATTCCTATAGCTCTAGTTTCAAGATGTGCCAATGGCATAGCAGAAGATATATATAGTTATGTTGGTGGAGGAGTGGAATTAAAAAATATGGGCGTGATGTTTGTTAGAGGTATTACTGGTCCTAAAGCACGATTGCGTCTATTAGTTGCATTAAATGCTAAACTCAATAAAGAAGAGCTTAGACATTATATGACTGAAATTTAATTAAATAGACAAGATAAAAAACAGATAGAATTGGCTATCTGTTTTTTATTTGATAGGTATCAATTTAATTATTATTATAATTAGCGTTATCTAGGTTTTATAAACGAATATGTATTTGTTGTTTGTCTTGTTTGATGGAACATTATTTAATTTGTCCATTTATTAATTAATGAACTACTAACTCAATAGTTGGATTAAACATAGCTTATTTTGTGAATTTTGTTATAATAAAGTGTGTAAAAATGAATTGATTATAATGGAGGAGATGGCATTGGAAAAAGGAAAGGTTTCGGTAAAATTTATTAGTTTGTTATGCTTTATGTTAGTTTTTGGTATTCTTTCTCCAGCAATACCAGTGTTTGCTGAAGAAACACAAGAAACGACGACAACTACAACAGAAAATGTAGAAATACAAGAAAGTAATCAAAAAGAAACAAGTACATCTACAAAAGAAGAAGATCAAACAGATGATAGCGAATTGTCTACTGATGAGTCAGTAACCAATTCAGAAAGTAGCCAAGAGAAGAAAAATAAATCAACAGATTTTAATTTTAGTATTATGCATACTAATGATATGCATGGACGTATGCAATATGAAGATGGAAAAGTGATTGGTTTAGCTAAGCTCAAAACATTTAAAGATAGCAAAAATCCAACATTAATGCTTGATAGTGGGGATGCTATGCAAGGATTAGCTATTTCAAATTTTGGTAAAGGGATGGACATGGCACGTGCTATGAGCCATATTCCTTATGATGCTGTTGCAGTTGGAAATCATGAATTCGATTTTGGTTATGATCAAGCTATGGCATATAAACAGATTTTGCCTATGGTATCTGCTAATGTTGAAAAAAATGGTAAAGAGTCATTTGAGCCCTATAAGATAATTGAAAAAGACGGGAAAAAATTTGCAGTGATAGGATTATCAACACCAGAGACAGCGTTTAAAACACATCCGGATAATGTTAAAAATGTGACATTTTCTGAACCGATTCCTGTAGCTAAAAAAATGATGGAGCAATTGAAAGGTAAGGCAGATGTATTTGTCTTTTTGAGTCATCTTGGAATAGATCAAACAACTCCGGCAGAGTGGCGTGGTGATACATTAGCAAAAAATTTATCTGAGGCATATCCTAAAGAAAAAATAGTGGTATTAGATGGCCATTCTCATACAGCTCTTCCTACTGGTCAAACCTATGGGAATGTATTACTAGCACAAACTGGAAATTATTTAAATAATGTTGGGTTAATTAATATCAGTTATAAAGATGAAAATCCAACTTTTAAAGCAAAATTAATACCGGCATCAGAGTTTAAAGACATTAAAGAAGATGAAACGATAAAGAAAATAATTGATGAGACAAAACAAAAATTTGATGGCGAAATGAATCAAGTTGTTCTAGAAAATAATCCCGTTCAATTTGAAGGTCAAGGGGATAATGTTCGGACAAGAGAAACAAACTTAGGAAATATTATTGCTGACTCACTATATGATTATGGACAAACTGGATTTAAAAATGGACAAACAGACTTGGCTGTAATTAATGGTGGAGGAATTCGCACCAACATTAATAAAGGAAAAGTGACAAAAGGGGATATTTTAGCAGTTCTACCTTTTGGCAATACTATTTCTCAAATTGATGTGACAGGTAAAGAAATCAAAGAGATGTTTGAGTATTCCCTACGTTCTGAGGTTCAAAAAGATAAATCAACAGGTCAGGTTATGATAGATGAAACAACAAAACAGCCTATCTTAGGACGCAATGGTGGATTCTTACAAGTATCAGACTCTGTAAAAATTCATTATGATTCAACGAAACAAGGAGCAGGTAATAAACCTGAAGATAATCAAGCGGGACAACGTGTTTGGTCAATTAAAATTAGAAATAAAGCAACGGGAGAATTTGAACGTTTAGATGAATCTAAAACGTATAAATTAGCCACTAATGATTTCTTAGCAGCAGGTGGCGATGGTTATACTATGTTAGGTGGCTCTCGTGAAGAAGGACCATCATTAGATCAAGTGTTTACTGATTTTTTAAGTGACATTAGTGTAGATAAGAGTGAAAAAATACTCCCAATTCGTTCTGCAAAATATGCTATTATGGATTATGAAAAAGCAATCCCTTATTCACGTATTATACCAAGTGAAACTAGTGAAGATATTATAGCGACACCTTTAGAAGAACTTGAGAAAACGATAACTGAGAGTAAAAAATTATCGGAATCTGATTATACAGTAAAGAGTTGGATAGCTTTTAGTGAAGAGTTAGTCAAAGCAGAAAAAGTATTAACAGATAAAGACGAATCAAAAGCAAAAGAAATCAATAGTGCCTTAGTAAAACAAAAAGAAGCATTGGTATCAATAAAAACATTAAAAGCTTTAGTAAAAGAAACAGATCGTTTAAAAGAAGTGGATTATACAGTTAATACTTGGCACGTATTAACTAGCGCTCTAACAGAGGCAAATAAGGTATTAACAGATGCCCAATCAAAAGAGATAGATGTAACGGTAGATACTGTAAAAGAAGTTGAAGAAGCTCTTACAAAAGCTATAAAGAATTTAGCTAAAGCAACTGCTAATAATGCGACTAAAAATAAACCAACAACAACAAATAGTTTACCAAAAACAGGTGAAAAAGTATTTAATTTTGTTAGTATTGGTCTGATTCTAACGGCAGTGGCTTCAGCTGCTTATGTTTTTAAAAATAAAGCATCTTAAATAAATGAATGATTAATAAAAGCAAGGGACCAACTATCTCTTGCTTTTATTTTATGAATTCTAACTTGTTCATCATGATTTTTAAACCAACCAATGTTATACTACGATTAGTTATATGAAATTTTTCTAGAAAGGGAGTTTTAATGATGAATGAAGTAATTCATTTACAATTAAATCATAAGAGTATTAGAAAATTTAAGGATAAAACATTATCACAAGATATTGTTGATACATTGGTTGATGTTGCCAGACATACCGCAACAAGTAATTTTATGCAGTCGTATAGTATAGTGTGTTTAACATCAAAAGAAAAGAAACAAAAGTTGGCTAACATTTGCAATCAACCTTATGTGGCTGAAGCAAGTCATGTGTTTATTTTTGTGGCTGATCAATATCGAAATAAACAAATTGCGACAGAAAATAATCAAGAGACCTCTGTTCTACATAATATGGATCGTTATATGGTTGCAATGACCGATGCTGTTTTAGCTGCGCAAAATGTAAATTTAGCTGCTGAAAGTTTAGATCTTGGTACTGTTTTTTTAGGAAGTATTTTAAATGATAATGAGGCAGTAAAAGAATTATTGGAATTACCAGAATTAACCTTTGCCGTTCTGGGGTTAGCTATAGGTTATAAAGATCAAGAGCCACAATTGAAACCACGTTTACCAAAAGAAATGATGTTTTTTGAAGAAAATTATCAAACGTTTGATAACTATATTGGTAAATTAAAAAAATACGATAATATCGTAACTGATTATTATGATTTGCGAGATGCTAATAAGAGAATTGACTCATTTACTCATCAAATTACACAAGGGATGAATCGAAAACCTGAAAAACGATTGAGAATAAAATCAGATATTGAAAAACAAGGATTTATGATTGACTAATTTATGATGAATAAAGGGAGGCAGTTGATTTGGGAAATATCACCGAGGCATATCGTAAAAATGAAGCAATTAAGCAAGGGCTAATTATTATTATTGCTGGTTTAGCCATAGCTGTTGGCTTAAATATGTTTTTGATTCCCGCTGATGTTTTTTCAGTCGGGGTAAACGGGATATCGCAATTAATTTCTGGTGTTTTAGCTAAGGCATTTAATATAAATATTGGGACAGGGATTTGGATTTTTATATTAAATATCCCGATTGCTATTTTAGGTTGGATAAAATTAGGTCGTTCGGCTACCATTCTAAGTTTATTAACTGTCTTGTCAGTATCTGTGATGACCATCGTTATTCCTGTTGTACAAGTGACAGATAATCCCTTAATGAATGCAATCATTGGTGGGGTATTGTCTGGGTTAGCTGTTGGACTTACGATGAAATATGGATTTAGTACTGGTGGGATGGATATTGTCTCTTTAGTTTTATCAAAGACAACCGGTAGAACAGTGGGATCACTGATGTTTATTATCAATCTATTTATCATTGCAGCTGCTGGTTTCTTATTCAGTTGGGAATCAGCGTTATATACTATTATTTCAATTTTTTGTACAACTCAAGTGGTAGATAAAATACACACAAGTCATCAAAAAGTGACCGCTTTTATTATGACAAATAGAACGGAAGAAGTTATTTTTTCTGTTCAACAATCAATTGTACGTGGGATGACTTTGTTACCAGGAACTGGAGTATTTTCACGTAAAGATGTTTCAGTTATTATGATGGTTGTGACTCGCTATGAATTATATGATTTAGAACAGGCCGTCTATAATGCAGATGATAAAGCCTTTATTAATATTATTCCAACTCAAACAGTTGTTGGCCAATTTTGGAGCGAAGATGATCAAAAGAAAATTAGAGCATCAAGAGTGGAGGGGTTATAAACCTCTCTTTTTTTTATATTTAAAAACCTTATTATATCAATGTTTAACGTAATGATTAAATGCCAAAATAAAAATTTTATAAAAAAAAGCTTGCATTTTATAAAACCATTCCATATACTTTGATTATCAAATCATTTGATTATCAAACTATTTCACATTGCTTTTTCTTTTTTTTACCCATATACTTTGATTATCAAACAATTAAAGGAAGAGGCAAGTATATGGATGAGAAAATTACGATTGTCAATTCACAATTAGTTAAAGTATTTAATGACATTTTAACCATTGAAGAAACTGAACTAAAAAAGAGTGATTTTTCTGATTTATCAATTAAAGAAATGCATACCATAGAAGCCATTGGTATGGGTGGAAACAAAACAACAGGTGAAGTAGCAAAAGAATTGTCAATAACCGTCGGAACATTGACTGTTGCAATCAATAATTTGGTGAAAAAAGGTTATGTTGATCGTGTGAGAAGTGAAAGTGATCGCCGTATTGTTCGATTAAAATTAACAAATAGAGGTCGATTATTTTATCGCGTCCATCAGCATTTCCATAAAAAAATGGTTGAAGCAGTGCTAGAGGATATGTCTGAGGAAGAAAAAAAAGCATTGGTTAAAGGCCTTAGTAGCTTGCATCATTTTTTAAAAAAATATTATTAAGTAAGTAGGGAGTAAGTGATGCTATATCCTAAGATAACTAAAACAGCGAAAGCATTACCGAAAAAGAACGTCACGAATAAAGAGCTAGAAATATTTTTAGATACTAGCGATGAGTGGATTGAGCAACGAACAGGAATTAAAGAGAGACGTATTGCTGTAGAAGAAACGACAACTTCATTAAGTATTGAGGTAGCAAAACAATTAGTAAAAGATATTGATGCTAACTCAATTGATTTAATTATCGTTGCGACAATGTCAGCTGATATGTCAACACCGTCTGTTGCGTGTTTAGTACAAGAGAGTATTGGGGCTCACCGATCGATTTGTTTTGATATTAATGCTGCTTGCTCTGGATTTATTTATGCCTTATCAGTGGTAAAGAACTATTTGTCAGGAGAACATATACAACGTGCTCTTGTGATAGGGACAGATGTGATGAGTCGGCTAGTTGATTGGTCAGATAGGCAAACAGCTGTATTGTTTGGCGATGGATCAGGTGGTGTTTTAATAGAAAAAACTTCTGATACACCTAGTTTTATAGGAGAATTGATCCAAGCAGACGGTAGGAGATCAAGTGCTTTATATGGCCATAGTCATATAAGACAAAATCGTTTTAGTGATGTAACTGGACAGCCTTATTTGACAATGAATGGGAAACAAATTTTTGATTTTGCATTAAGGGATGTCTCGAAAAATATGGTGCAGATTTTAGAAACTAACAATACGACATCTAACGAAATTGATTTTGTATTAGCTCATCAAGCCAATTATCGTATTCTTTTAGCTCTTTCGAAAAAAACGGGAATCAAGAAGGAAAAATTTTTAACTAACGTGGCACAATTTGGTAACACGTCAGCTGCATCTATCCCTATTTTATTGGATGATGTGGTGAATAAAAAAATAGTGACACTATCTGGTAACTCATTGTGCCTATTAACAGGATATGGTGCAGGTCTTACTTGGGGTAGTCTATTAATTAAATTATAAATTTATTGGAGGAAACAACTATGACAACATTTGAGAAAATTCAGGAAATCATTGTGGATCAATTAGGGAAAGAGGAAGAAGAAGTACAATTAACAACAAACTTTAGAGAAGAATTAGATGCAGATAGTTTAGATTTATTCCAAATTCTAAATGATATTGAAGACGCATTTGAAGAATATGATGTCAAGATTGAAACAGATGAAGGATTAACAACAGTTCAAGATTTAGTTAATTTCGTTGACAAACAAATTGCTGCAAATAAATAAGATATAAATAGCATTGGTTGTTATTGACCGATAGCTATTTTTTTAAAACCAAAAATGAGGTGAATCGATGAAACAATCGACAATTTGTCAACTTTTAAATATAGAATATCCCGTCATTCAAGGTGCAATGGCTTGGGTGGCGGAAGAAACATTAGCCAGTGCAGTGTCAAATGCAGGAGGTTTAGGACTGATTGCATCAGGTCATGCACCAAAAGAGGTGATTCAAGAAAAAATTCAAGCGGCAAGAACGCTAACTGATAAAACATTTGGGGTCAATATCATGTTAATGTCCCCATTTGTTGAAGACATCGTTGACTTAGTGATTGAAGAGCGAGTAAAAGTGATTACAACAGGTGCAGGTTCACCAGGTAAATACATGAAACGTTTTAAAGAAGCAGGCATTATCGTGATACCAGTTGTTGCGTCAGTGGCACAAGCCAAACGCATGGAAAAAGAAGGCGCAGATGCGGTTGTGGTTGAAGGAATGGAAGGTGGCGGACATATCGGAAAATCTACTACCATGACGCTCGTTCCGCAAGTAGCTGATGCAGTTAGTATCCCTGTTATCGCTGCAGGGGGAATTGGGGATGGACGAGGTGTTGCAGCAGCATTAATGCTTGGCGCACAAGCTGTTCAACTTGGAACTAGATTTTTAGTATCAAAAGAATCTATTGCTCATAATAATTTTAAAACAAAAGTAGTTAAAGCAAAAGATATAGATACCGTTGTGACAGGAATGCTAACTGGTCATCCAGTTAGAGGCCTTCGAAATAAATTGACTCAAACATTTGAAAAAGCAGAACGTGTTGAAGGTGGTAAAGAACAACCTGATTTTGATCGATTGGAAGATCTAGGTAAGGGAGCTTTAAAACGAGCAGTCATTGATGGGGATATAAAAAATAGTTCTATGATGGCAGGACAAATTGCTGGTATGATCAAAACGGATGATCAAACGTGTGAGGAAATTATTCAAGAACTTATAGCTGAAACACAGGATGTTTTGAAAAATCGTTACACTGAATGGATACTAGATAAGGAGTAATTTATGACAATCGGATTTATGTTTAGCGGTCAAGGTAGTCAATATATTGGTATGGGAAAAGAATTATATGATGAATTTCCGATATTTAAGGAGCATGTTGAGTGTGCTAGTGATGTCTTATCCTTTGATATGGCTCAGTTATTGTTTGAAGAAAACAATCAGCTACATATGACAAAATATACACAACCAGCCATTTTAACGATGAGTTGTGCCACGTCAGCTGTTGTTAAACAAGAATTTGGCATAGTAGCTTCTATGGTAGCAGGTCTTAGTTTAGGTGAGTATAGTGCTTTGGTAGAAAATCATTCACTTTCTTTTTCTGATGCGGTGGCGTTAGTTTTCAAACGAGGTGATTTGATGGCATCAGCTGTAAAAGAAGGTCAAGGAGCCATGAGTGCAGTGATTGGATTAGATAGAGAAACAGTTGAAACGATTTGTCAGTCGATTACGCAATTAAACCACATAGTGTTACCTGTGAATTATAATATGCCACAACAGATTGTGATTGCAGGAGATACGTTAGCTGTAACAGAGGCAGAAAAGCAATTAAGTGAATCTGGCGCTAAAAAGGTTGTTCGTCTTAATGTGAGTGGTCCGTTTCACACTCCATTAATGGCACAGGCAGCAGAGATATTTTTTGAAACGTTGCAACGGATCAATTTTTCCGCTTCTAGTATTCCTTTAATCACAAATGTCACAGGAAAGGTATTATCTAATACAATTGATATCAAAGAAAACTTGAAACAACAAATGATGACACCTGTTTATTGGGAAGAAACCGCTCATACATTTAAACAAGAATCAGTTGAAAACTTAATCGAGTTAGGACCAGGTAAAACACTTAGTCATTTTATTCGAGCAAGTGAGAGTACGATAAACGTACAAAATGTTGAAAATATAAAAACACTGAATCAACTAGGTAAAAAGTTGATGAAATGGGGGTACTAGATGTTTAAAGGAAAAACAGTTGTGATTACAGGAAGTTCACGAGGGATCGGAAGGCAACTAGCGATTCGTTTTGCAAAAGAAGGTGCCAATATTGTATTAAATGCAAGAAAAGAAATACCTCAAGAGCTGATTGGAAAAATCGAATCTTATCAAGTGGAAACACATGTTGTGATTGGAGATGTACAAGAATTTGACGAGGCTAAAAAATTAATTGATGAGGCACATAGTCGGTTTGGACGTGTGGATGTTTTAATTAATAATGCCGGAATAACAAGAGACACTTTATTAATGAGAATGACAGAAGAGATGTTTGATGAAGTGATTTCTGTTAACTTAAAAGGAACATTCAATACGATTCATCATGTGTCAAAATTAATGTTAAAGCAACGTTTCGGAACCATTATTAATATGTCGAGTGTCATTGGGGAAATAGGTAACGCTGGACAAGCAAATTATGCAGCGAGTAAAGCAGGCATTATTGGGTTAACAAAATCAACAGCCAAAGAATTGTCAGCTCGTGGTATCACGTGTAATGCCATTGCTCCAGGTTTTATCGAAACAGATATGACAGATAGCTTGTCTGACAAAATAAAAGAAACAACGTTATCTCATATTCCATTAAAAAGATTAGGTAAAACAGATGATATTGCAGACACCGCTCTATTTTTAGCAAGCCAATCATACATCACTGGTCAAGTGATTAATGTTGATGGCGGTATGGTAATGAATGGTTAGGAGGAATCTCATGAAACGAGTAGTCGTGACAGGAATTGGTGCTGTGACACCGATTGGAAACACCGCACAAGAATTTTTGACAAATTGTCAAGCCGGAAAAAATGGGATAGCGCCTATTACGAAATTTGATGCTTCAGAAACAGGTATTCATGTTGCAGCCGAAGTAAAAGAGTTTGATCCAACTCTTTATATGGAAAAAAAAGAAACAAAGAGAATGGATATGTTTTCTGTTTATGGTATTTCAGCAGCTAAGCAAGCAGTTGCTGATAGTAAGATTGATGTTGATAAGATTAATGCAGATCGATTTGGTGTCATCGTCAGCTCAGGAATTGGTGGGATGAAAACGATCGAAGATCAAGTCATTCGAATGCATACAAAAGGACCAAAGCGAGTGGCACCATTATTTGTTCCGATGGCAATTAGCAATATGGCAGCAGGAAATATTGCCATAAAAGTGGGAGCAAAGGGTATTTGTACGTCAATCGTCACAGCGTGTGCTTCTTCAACAAATGCGATTGGTGAGGCATTTAGAAATATCAAACATGGTTATTCTGATGTTATTTTAGCTGGAGGAGCAGAGGCAACCATTTGTGAGATAGGTATCTCTGGTTTTGCGGCATTGACTGCTTTATCAAACTCAGATAACCCAGAAAGAGCATCAATTCCATTTGATAAAGAAAGAAATGGATTTGTCATGGGAGAAGGCAGTGCTGTTTTAGTATTGGAAGAATTAGACCATGCGAAAAAACGAGGCGCTAAAATATACGGTGAAATAGTTGGGTATGGATCAAATTGTGATGCCAATCATATCACCAGTCCAAGTAGTGATGGGTCTGGAGCTGGGAAATGCATGATGTTAGCTATGGAAGAGGCAGGTATTACACCAGAAGACGTGAGTTACATCAACGCTCATGGAACAAGTACACCAACAAATGACGGAGCAGAAACCATGGCGATAAAATATGCTATGAAAGAATCTGCTTATACCACACCTGTATCAAGTACAAAAAGTATGGTGGGACATTTATTAGGTGCAGCTGGAGCGGTTGAAGCGTTAGCTTGCTTAGGTGCGTTAATGAGTGACACTATCCCACCAACTATTGGATTACAAGAAGCAGATGAAGCGTGTGATTTAGACTATGTACCAAACGAAAAACGAAACATACCTGTTAATTACACATTAAGTAACTCACTAGGTTTTGGTGGGCATAATGCTGTTATCGCGATGAAAAAATGGCGAGGTGAGTAACGTGAGTATTGGATCGGTTAAAGAATTAGTGAGTCAATTTGAACAGAGTGGCATTCGTGAAATGAATGTCACTATAGAAGGATTATCTCTCTATTTGAGTAAAAATGAAATCAATCATCCTAACGAACCTCAAACATTACCCAAAGTATCAAAAGCAGACGTCAGCCATATCATGGAAGAAACAAAATCAGTCTCAGCTAACGAACCCCAAATTGATAAAGTAAGTGAACCATTAGATGGAAAAATTATCACCTCGCCAATTGTTGGAGTCATTTACACGTCAAGTGAACCTGGAAAACCATCTTTTGTATCAGTCGGAGACAGTGTATCTGTTGGCGACACGCTATGTATTATTGAAGCCATGAAGATTATGAATGATGTCGTGAGTGATACATCAGGAACTATATCAGAAATATTTGTGGAGAATGAGCAAATTGTTGAATTTGGTCAACCATTATTTAGAATTTCTTAGGAGGAAGAACACATGCAATTAAATGTACAAGAAATTATGGAAATTATTCCAAATCGTTACCCAATCATGATGGTTGATAGAGTATTAGAACTAGAACCTGGAAAATACGTCAAAGCAGTAAAAAATGTGACCTACAATGAACATTTTTTCCCTGGACATTTTCCTGGTGAGCCAGTAATGCCTGG
Organism: Vagococcus sp. CY53-2; assembly: GCF_022604695.1. NCBI lineage: Bacteria > Bacillati > Bacillota > Bacilli > Lactobacillales > Enterococcaceae > Vagococcus > Vagococcus sp. CY53-2. Next base: position 453,147 of record NZ_JALAHP010000001.1, on the reverse strand, counting down.
CGTATTGATTTTAGAAGCACTAGCACAAACTGGATCCATTCCTTTATTAAAAAGTGAAGAATTTCAAGGGAAAACTGGGTATTTAGGAGGAATAGACAAAGTAAAATTCCGTCAAAAAGTTGTACCAGGTGATGTATTAATCATGGAAATGGAAATCATTAAGCAAAAAGGGAACATTGGCATAGGAAAAGCAACGGCAAAAGTGGAAGATAAAGTGGTGTGTCAAGCATTGATGACCTTTATTATAGGAGCTTAAACCATGTTTGAAAAAGTACTAATAGCAAACCGTGGAGAAATTGCCGTTCGTATTATTCGTGCTTGTCAAGAACTTGAAATAAAAACAGTTGCTATTTATTCTGAAGCGGATAAAGAGGCTCTTCATGTGGCGTTGGCTGATGAAGCCATTTGCATTGGTCCAGCTAAAGCAACAGATTCTTATCTTAATATGCATAATATTTTAAGTGCTGCCGTTATAACAGGTGCTCAAGCCATTCATCCTGGATTTGGTTTTTTGGCAGAGAATAGCCTATTTGCAGAGATGTGCGAAGAATGTCAAATTACTTTTATCGGTCCAAAGGCGAAGACAATTGATGAGATGGGAAATAAAGTGAACGCAAGAAGACTGATGATTGAAGCACAAGTCCCTGTCATACCCGGTAGTAATGGTGTGATAGACTCAATAGAGGAAGCAAAAAAAATCGCCAAAAAAATTGGTTACCCTCTGATGCTAAAAGCCGCAGCAGGCGGTGGTGGAAAAGGGATTCGTAAAGTGATGAGTGAAGAGGAGTTAGCGACTCATTTTTCATCTGCCCAAAAAGAAGCCCTAGCAGCTTTTGGTAATGGCGACATGTATATTGAAAAAATTATTTATCCAGCAAAACACATTGAGGTTCAAATATTGGGTGATCATTTCGGACATGTGATTCATTTAGGAGAGCGAGATTGTTCGCTTCAAAGAAATAATCAAAAAGTCTTAGAAGAAGCCCCTGCCCATTCCTTAACAGATCAATTGAGACAAGCAATTGGTGAAACAGCGATAAAAGCGGCGAAAGCTGTGAACTATCAAAATGCTGGAACGATTGAATTTTTAGTAGACGAATACAATGAGTTTTATTTTATGGAAATGAACACACGAATTCAAGTAGAACACCCTGTGACAGAAATGATTACAGGAGTAGATATTGTTAAATGGCAATTAAAAATTGCAGCGAATCAACCTTTACTACTAAAACAGAAAGATATTCAGTTGACAGGTCATGCCATTGAGTGTCGCCTAAATGCGGAAAATCCAGCATTTAATTTTGCGCCATCGCCTGGTACTGTTTCAACGTTATTTTTACCTTCTGGATGTTTAGGTTTAAGAGTGGACAGTGCGATGTATCAAGGTTATACAATTCCACCATTTTACGACTCTATGATTGCGAAAATTATTGTACATGGAAAGACTCGTGAGGAAGCCATACTCAAAATGAATCGAGCTTTATTAGAATTGGTGGTAGAAGGTGTGACAACAAATCAGCTGTTTCAAATTGATTTATTGACCCATCCGTCTGTTGTAAAAGGCGAGTATGATACCTCATTTTTACAAACGACTTTTTTGCCAAATTGGTCTAGTGAGTAACATGCAAAAGGAGGATAAGTATGGGATTATTTAAAAAAAGAGATTATATACGAATCACTCCTGTAAAAAAAGAAACTAAATCGAGTGACAAACCTCATGTCCCTGATGGTATATGGGAAAAATGCCCAAGTTGCGCCAAAGCACTTCATCAAAAAGAATTAGGTCAAGAACGAACATGTCATCATTGTGGCTATTGCTTTAGATTAGATGTTTATAGTCGATTAAATATGATTTTAGATGAGGGAACATTTGAAGAGATGGATACAAATTTACCTTTTAAAAATCAGATTGACTTTCCTGGTTATGAAGAAAAGCTAAAGCAAGCGAAAGAAAAAACCGGATTAGATGAAGCTGTTGTGACAGGAATAGGACAAATTAATCAACAAAAAGTGATGATTGGTGTCATGGATAGTCGATTTATAATGGGGAGCATGAGCCATATTGTTGGAGAAAAAATCACTCGCTTATTTGAAAAAGCAACAAAAGATAAACAACCCGTTATCATCTTTACAGCGTCTGGTGGTGCACGCATGCAAGAAGGAATCATTTCTCTCATGCAGATGGCTAAAATATCTGGTGCTGTCAAACGGCATAGTGAAGAAGGATTACTTTATATGACAGTTCTCACAGATCCCACAACAGGTGGTGTGACAGCAAGTTTTGCTATGCAAGGAGATATTATTTTAGCAGAGCCGCAAGCATTGATTGGCTTTGCCGGACGACGTGTCATTGAGCAAACCATTCGTCAGACGTTACCAGATGATTTCCAACGAGCTGAATTTTTATTAGAACATGGTTTTGTCGATAAAATTGTGAAACGACAACATATAAAATCTGTTTTATCGCAACTATTACATTTGCATCAAGGTGGTGAAGTGTGTGACTAAAAAAACAGCTAATGACATTGTTCAATTAGCACGAGACAACCAGAGAATAACGACAAGAGAGTTAATTGGTGGATTAGTTGATGGATTTATCGAATGTCACGGAGATCGATACTATGGCGATGATAAAGCGATTATAGGTGGTATAGGACTCATTGAAAAAATACCTGTGACAGTTATCGGAATCCAAAAAGGTCAAACATTAGAGGAAAATGTCCAAACAAAATTTGGCTCACCAACACCTGAAGGGTATCGAAAAGCACTTAGATTAATGAAACAAGCAGAAAAATTTAAGCGTCCTATTATTACATTAGTCAATACACCTGGAGCTTTTTGTGGAATTGAAGCAGAAGAAAGAGGTGAAGGAGAAGCTATTGCCAAAAATTTATATGAAATGAGTCAACTAAAAGTGCCTATCCTGTCAATTTTAACAGGCGAAGGAGGTAGTGGAGGTGCATTAGCATTAGCTGTAGCAAATGATGTATGGATGTTGGAAAATAGCATTTATTCGATTTTATCACCTGAAGGATTTGCGTCAATCCTTTGGAAAGATAGCAGTCGCGCTTCAGAAGCTGCTGAAATAATGAAATTAACTGCTCCTGATTTAAAGAAATTAGGAGTGATTGATAAAATAATAAGAGAAACAGATGACATCGGTGAGTTGTCGAAGTCTCAACTAATAGGACAATTGAAGCAAAAAATCTTAAAGCAACTTGATTATTATAAAACATGTTCCACTTCAGAGCTACAAGATCAACGTTATGAACGATTTAGAAAATTTTAATAAAGGCATTAATCTAAGTCATTTACAAACATTCGTTTCTCGGTTAATATAAAAGTGAGTTTATATTTAGGGGGTAAGACGAAGATGAGTGAGTCAAAATGGACAGATAAAGAATTAAGTGCGATACAAGAAGATATTATTGCTGCTCTTGAGACAGTTATTGACCCAGAGCTTGGGATAGATATTGTTAATTTAGGATTACTTTATGAAGTAAATTTGGAAGAAGACGGTTATTGTGAGATTAAAATGACTTTAACTACTATGGGGTGTCCACTGGCGGATGTTATTACGGAACAAATTCACGAAGCGTTAAGTGATATAGATGAAATTAAAAAATTAGAAGTGAAACTAGTTTGGTATCCGGCGTGGACGACTGATCGTATGAGCAGATATGCTAGAATTTCTTTGGGAATAAGATAAGACTGATATAGCAAGGATTTGACAGGGTTTAAACAGTAAATTTATATAAATACAGACAATAAGTAAAACGTTCCACCGATCTTTATATTTGGAATGGATACCTCACTTGTTGAGTCACTAGACTTTCTTGCCTTTTAACCTTAAAAGGTGAGGAGGTCTTTTTGTATGTTTCAGACATTGTATTGTTTTAGTATCTATGAAAAATGGAATCGGCAGATTGTTGTTGCTGTTTTTTTAGTGTTTATAAAAACTATTGGTAGTTAGTAACAAATTAAAGGATATCAACTTAATTAACCTGATATAGGCATTTTATATCTATAAAAAGGACTGTTTATTTAAAAAATATCCTAATAAGGCACGATATAAAAATGGATGATTTTATTAAAAATTACCTTAAATATTTAAAATTTTTTTCAGATAATTGACATATTCAAATAATAAACATACTATAAAACTATGTTTAAAATTGAATAGAATTAGCGAGGTGTTATATGCAATTATTCGAGGGTATTTTAGTGATGTTATCAATGGTATTGATTTCGAATATCATGAGTCGATTTTTCCCTAATATTGCGATCCCCCTAATACAGGTTGTGTTAGGATTTGGAATAGCTCTACTATCATTTGTTCATTCGTTTGAACTTGAATCAGAATTATTTATGTTAGTTTTTTTAGCCCCTTTATTATTTAATGAAGGTCAGATGGTTGACAAAAAAGCTTTATGGAAAGAAAAAAAAGCAGTATTGACTTTATCTATTTTGTTGGTATTTATTACGGTAGGTATTTTAGGATATGTGATCCACTTACTTGTTCCACTAGCTCCATGGGCAGCATGTTTTGCTTTATCAGCAGCATTAGCCCCTACAGACGCGGTAGCAGTTGGTGCTTTAGCAGAAAAAGTAAAAATTCCACATAGAATGTTGCATACACTAGAAGGGGAGTCTTTGATTAATGATGCGTCTGGTCTTGTGTCATTTCAATTTGCCTCAGCTGCACTTTTAACAGGTGTATTTTCATTAGTTGATGCTGAAGTGAGTTTCGTTTTGATTTCTCTAGGTGGTGTTTTGATTGGTGTGGTATCAGGGTTATTAGGTTTATGGTTTATACGCTGGATGAAATCACTTGGTATTGAAAATAATGTATCATACATTTTATTTGAACTGCTTTTACCATTTATAGTTTTTTTAATGGCAGAGACACTTGGTGTGAATGGTATTTTAGCGGTCGTAAGTGCGGGGCTAATTTACTCATGGAATTACAAAAAAATAAATCCTGAAGTGGCTCAACTTAATATTTTGTCAAAAAGTACGTGGTCTATTTATAGTTTTAGCTTAAATGGCTTGGTTTTCGTGTTATTAGGGACACAACTTCCCGATTTAGCTCATTATGTTTGGAAAACCAATCAAATTAACAACTGGACCATTTTAGGTTATGTTTTAATCGTTACAACTGTATTATTAGGGATTCGTTTTTTATGTGTTCTTGTTTGTAATAACTTTGATGGATTTAAAGGAAAACACGATATAAAAAAATCATTACTTTATACAGTCTCAGGTGTTCGTGGGACAATTACGTTAGTCAGTGCCCTTAGTTTACCAACAGTATTAAGCACGGGTGACATATTTATTGAGCGTGAACTATTGATTAGTATAGCAGCAGGAGTCATTATTGTGACACTGCTTCTAGCCAATTTTGCTATGCCATTATTAGCAGATAAAAAAGAAGAATCTATTGAAACCAATACAGAAATAGAAGTTCAAATATTACGTCGCGTTACTGAACAGCTCAAACGTAAACAAACCGAACAAAATACTTCAGCGATTCGTAAAGTGATTCAACTGTACAACGAGAGAATTGTATCATTAGTGAATCATGATGAGTTTAGTGAAAAAAATAAAGAGTTGATGGAATTGGTTTTAGTTTGGCAATTAAAAGATACATTAGAATTAGTTGAGTCTGGTGAAGTCAGTTTACAAATGGTTTTTAGACGGTTAGAAGTATTAGATAGACGCCTATTTCGATTAACTCATAAACCTGAGTATAGTAAAAATTCGTTTTACAAAAATATTATAGGAACACATTTGAAATTCTTAGGAACTCGCTTAACTAGTTTTGATAGAAAAAAAGAGTTAAAAATTAAATTAAAAGAAAGTAATCGAAATTATGTGATAAGAATGCTTAATCAATTAGATACAACTGAATTTCCACCTGAACTAATCGATTTTTATTTGACGCGATACGAGGATAGAGATCAAACAGTCATTGATATGAGTGAAGATACACTGGATGAGTGGTTAGATTACGCGATACAATTAGAACGAGATTACATTCAGAAAGAATTTGAAAAAGGGAAAATGAATCGTCAAGAGCTAACCATTTATCGTGAAAATTTATCGGCGATTGAAAGTAGTATTCAATTTATTGCTTAGAATTATAGAAATAAAAAACAGAATGTTAATATTAAGCATTTTGTTTTTTTTATTGTTTTTAATTCTTCATTTATTAATCGTTAATATTTTATAGTTTTATTATAACTGTTCAGTAGTTAAGAGTTAAAATATATTTGATACATAATTAATTGTCCGTGATTAATAAAAGAAAGGCTGATAAATAATGAAAAAAGATTATCAAGAAACATCCAAAAAATTAAATCAAAATGTGGCACTAAAATTAGTTCAGGATCGATTGGAAAAAAATGGGAAGAAAATTACGATTAATTGTACAAGTATTGAAGAAGCAGAAGATATATATATTGAGCTAGTTCAAAAACAAGCTATGAAATATGCTGATGGTGAGAATCATTATAGTTATTAAAAGAGGCATTATCTTACTTTTTAAAAAGTAAGGTGATGTTTTTTTACATTTAATTTATATTATAGTATCGAGTTGTATTGGGTGTATCAAATAATATGTACTACTATTTGATTAGAAGATAAAAAAAATTGATGAACTCGGATAATTTTTCAAGGATTAAAGTCTAATGTGACTGTTTGATTATTTTACTTTGTGACTTATTGTATGTATAAATGAACAATATTCATTTAATATTTAGTATTTAAAGAAAAATAGCGTCTTAAAAAATGATTGCTGGTGGTATATCTTTAGTGGGCAATAGCTAGTTAAATCATGGAAAAAAAACTCTTTCTTGAAAAAAGAAACAGATAAGAGTATAATTGGACTATACCAATGATGGAGGGATTTATTATGAAAATCATTAAAGTAAAAGACCAATTTGAAGGTGCAATAGTTGCTTTTGATATGATTAAAGATGGAATGGCTAATGGAATTAAAACGCTAGGTTTAGCAACTGGAAGTACTCCTGAGGCATTATATAAAGAAATGATAGAAAGTGATGTTGATTTTAGCAATATGACGTCTGTTAACTTGGATGAATATGTCGGACTTAAAGCAGACAATCCACAAAGCTATCATTATTTTATGAAAGAACATTTATTTAATGAAAAACCATTTAAAGAAACATTTTTACCAAACGGCATGGCAAAAAATGCGAAGGAAGAATGCAAACGCTATGATGAAATTTTAGAAGCACATCCAATTGATATTCAAATTTTAGGAATTGGCGAAAATGGACATATTGGATTTAATGAGCCAGGATCTTCTTTTGATGGTAAAACAAGTGAAGTTAATCTAACGGAATCAACGATTGAAGCAAATAGTCGAAATTTTTCTGATATTTCAGAAGTTCCAACAAAAGCGTATTCAATGGGAATTGGGTCTATTATGATGGCAGATAAAATTATTTTATTAGCTTATGGACCAAAAAAAGCTCAAGCTATTTATGAAACGGTTAAAGGACCTGTATCTGAATTAGTCCCTGCAAGTGCTTTACAAGTTCATCCTGATGTGACTATTATTGTAGATGAAGAAGCGGCTAGTAAATTATAATGAGAAAAATCTGTTGTTTTTAAAGAGGAAATTCTTTGAAAAAACAGGTTTTTTTTGTAAAAATAGTTTATAATATTGGTTAGTCAATTTAATAAAGGAGAATCATTATGAAAGACTCTCAGGTAGTTTATGATTTTGTTAGTTTAGCGATTGAATCCGGTGGCTGGATGCGACTAGATCGAGTTTATCTTCAAAATAAGATAGCTGAAATGATTGGGTGTGGAGAAATAGTCGATACCAGAAATCAAATTTCTAATCTTTCAACAGAGGAATTGTGTCACTCTCTAGTAAAAATTGCTAAGAAAAATAAGCCAGATTGTTATCAAACTGATAAAGATATTGAGTTTTTATCACAAAGTTTGATGGATATTTTAACACCACCACCATCTGTCGTGAATGCTATGTTTGCTAAAAAATTTGAAACCTCTGCAGTTGAGGCAACAAATTATTTTTATTGGTTGAATCAAGTGAATGGTTATCTAACAGGTGAAACACATGAAGATTATGATAATGAGGAAGAAGGAATTTGTCCCATCTGTTTTTGTAATGAAGGAGTATTTGTTCATCACTCAGATTATTTAAAAAAGACTAGACGATTTATTCGGTTAAATTTAGCTAATGACAGTTGGGGATATCAATTAAACCCAACAAAAAAAGAAATCGAAGAAGGAATATTTTTTACAGAGGCTCACACATATTTATTAATGAATAGTTATTTGTTGGATAGAATGACAGGAATCGTTGATTTATATCCACAATATGAATTACAGTATTGTAGTGAAAATTCATTTAAAGGACATAGTTATTTGATTGGAAGAAGACCTCAAAAAAATAGAAAAATGACTTGTCATCAAACTCTGCCATTTTTTAAAGATTCTTTGCTATCTTATAACAGTCTAAAAAATAATGAGTTGGTTATTCAAGTAAAGAAAGCTAAGGATTTATGGCTGATTTTTAGTTATATTTTTTCTCTAACAGTTTCTTTAAAAAAAGGATTATTTAGTACAGATTTTACTTATGATTTATTAAAAATAGATACAGGCTACCAATTTATTATTACATTAAATGAAGAAATTTTTGAAAAATCACGAGATAATTGGTTATGTACAATGGAAATATTAAGCAATGAATTGGAGGTTAAGTATTGAAAGAAGAAGTTTCTATAGGTAAAAAAATCGCATTATTTATTATTGGTATTTTTATTATTTTAGGTATGTTGATAGTGAGTGAGTTTCCTTCAGTATTGTTAACCCTGTTTCAACCTATTTTTAATAAAAAACAAAATGGTGTGAGTTTTATTTTGTTTATGTGTTGGTTAATTGTATTGGTTGGTGTGATATGGTTTATTTGGAGATACTATAAAAAAAAATCACATGATATTGATACAAGTGTTACAGGAAAAGACATATGGCGTGCGTTTAAAATCTTTTTATTAGGACGTGTGATAGCTATTGTTGGAACTGGTTTAATGCAACAATTTTATGGAACTGGTTCAAGTGCTAATGATGAAGCGATTGCGGCATTATTTTCTCAAGATGAATCGATTTATTATGTGTTGATTATGACTATTACCATAGCTATTAAAGCTCCTATTCTAGAAGAACTAATTTTTCGTGGGTTACCAACGACATTACTGTTTCCAAAAATGCCTGTCTGGGTTCCAATGATTGTGACCTCTCTAGTGTTCTCCAGCGTTCATTTATCTTCAAATATTATTTCTTTCGGGATGTATGCCTCTTTAGGTGCTTTGATGTATGGGGCATATAGTTCACGTGGTCGAATTATTGATTCTATGTTAGTACACTTTATGAATAATATTATGGGAGCTATTGTTCTATTACTGTCTTACTTATTTGGCTTATCCATTTAAAATAGGTTAAATTAAAGAGAAAGCTTGATAATATAATTAGGTACAATATTGTTCTGAAAAATGGGATAATAATAAAAAACAAGTTTAGACTATAAATTTCCGATACTTTATTGGTAATTTATAGTCTAATTTTAGTTTATATTAATTAATATGTATGTTAAAAAGAGCTCTATTTAAATTATAATAATTTTTATTTTTTCAGCATATTTTATTTTACATTCATATATACTATTTTTATTTAGTAGTAATTTATAGTTATTAATGACTTTATACATATCTTTTATTTAATTTTTCTATTTTTATTGGTTACCAAATATATTGATGTTCGATATTAATATAGTTATATTTAAACATTATATTATTACAATTAGAAAAGGAGAATTATACGAAAAAATATAAACATTCTTTTTATATTCTTTTAGTAGGTATTTTGTTATTTTCTATTACTATAATGTGGCAAAACTTATTAGGAGCAGATAGTAAACAACTGATTATTTGGGGGTGATATTAGTTATTCAAATTGTTAGTTTTTTAATATTTCTTTATTCTTATTTTAAAATAATAATCATAAAATTAAAAGAGATAATAAACGGAGATAGACAGTATAAATGAGTTAAATTTTATATAGTTATATAGTATTGTATTAAATTAAAAGGTATCAGTTTGTAAATCTCAATATTTATAGTGATGATTATTATCCTATAGTTCAGTTCGATTATTTGAAAATAATACAACTTTTTTGTAAAATTGATTAATAGATAGGAGGAATAGGTATGTCAAAAAAAATGTCAATTTCAACTGTAGTAAATAGTGGAGGCCGTGAAGGAGAAAGTAAATCTATAACTGGATTTTTAGATTTAAAAACTAGCGGACAAAAAAAGGAAGGTTATACTAATCCAGAAGAATTATTTGCAGCAGGTATCTCTGCTTGTTTTAATGGTGCATTAGAATTTCCTTTGAAGCGTGATGGGTTAGCTGATCATCATCGTGAAATTAGAGCAGAAGTTACGTTACTTGGTGATTTACCTGATGAACACAGTTTACATCTTGAAGTCACTTTAATTGGTAAAATAGACGGTTTATCTAAAGATGATACAATGAAATATCTAAAGGAAACTGAAACCATTTGTCCTTATACAAAGGCAATTAAAGGAAATGTTGATATTACATTACTTGCAGAGTAATATTATGACGTTATTTCATATAGTGTTAACCCCTCGATTATTTTTAATATCGAGGGGGTTTTTTTTATGTTGAGAGAGTTTAATTACCAATTGTGATGATGCTTTTTTTTTTAACTCTGGCTATTTCAATTATTCCTAAAAGAACACTAGCATATATACCTGAACCAATAAAATTTTTATTAATTAAATACTCAATTAGTATTCCAACTAGACTAGCGATACTTAAAATAAAAATGACATGCCAATATGGATGGTTCTTGGCCAATTGTTTATAGTAATTTAACATAAAGTAATCCTATTCTATTTTTATTGTATATTTTAAAGGTAATGATTTAACTTTTATGAAGCCAAACTATAATGTAAAAACATGTATTATCATGTTGCCTAAAAGATATCAATCATACTGGAAGTTTAATAGTTATATGAATGAATCGATACATATCATTTTGACTGCTTTGGTTAGTTGAATCCTTATCTAATCTTCTTATTATCAAAACAAGTAAGAAGACTCTTTTTCTTTTTTATTTCTAAATAACACAAGAAGGTAGTCTTTTATGCTACAATGAAACAGAAAAATAGAAAAAGGATTGGTATAATTATGACAGTACTAGGTATTGATACATCAAATAAAGCGCTAGGTGTCGTACTTGGAGAAGAACAGAATCTCATCTCGTCTTATTACAGTCAAGCAAGTAAAAATCATAGTGAAACATTGATGCCAGCGATTGATTTTTGTGTTCGTGAAAGTCGGTTAGCACCGACAGATATCACTAAAATAATTGTGGCAAAAGGGCCAGGTTCCTATACGGGGTTAAGAATTGGTGTGACAACAGCTAAAACATTAAGTTGGAGCTTGGATGCCTCTTTATATGCTATATCTTCACTTGCTTGTTTAGCAAAAAATATTCAACAAACAACTAAATTAATTGTGCCATTTATGGATGCTAGGCGAGGCTTTTTATATACAGGTGCTTATAAATATGACGGCTCTAAATTAATGAATGTTATTGAAGATCAATATATATCATTTGAAGAGTGGACTAAAATCTTACTAAGTTATGGAGAATCGATTGTTTTTATCGGAGAAGATTTTGGTAAATTACAAAGTTTATTTGAAACATTTTCCCTTGAAGCAGAAATCGAGTTAATCATTCAACCTTCTAATCCAGCTGTTATGTTGGAATTAGAATATCTTATGGAAGAAATAACAGATATCGATGTCTTTGTTCCAACTTATTTGAAAAAAGTTGAAGCAGAAGAAGAATGGTTAAAAAAACAGTATGGGGAAGTTGAAACACAGTCTTACGTTGAACGTTTAAGTTAATCAATGAGGGGTGATGTTATGATTGAAGCGGATTTGGAATTTCAAATAGCCAAAATAACTGACATTATGGCGTTTCAGCAATTATTAAAAAATGTTTACGATGGTGAGTCTCCTTGGAGTACGGCTATTTTGTGGATGGAACTAAGTAAAAAAAAGTATGGTCGGTACATCAAAGCACAATTAAATCATGAATTAGTCGGATTTGGTGGTATTCGGATAGAGTGTGATGATGCTCATGTTACGAATATTGCTGTATTGAAAAATTACCAATTACAAGGTATTGGAACGCAGATTCTTCATCAATTAAGAAAAGAAGCAGTTAAAATGAATTGTTTAACCATGAGTTTAGAAGTAAGAGCATCTAACCATCAAGCCATTTCAGTATATCGAGTATTTGGATTTAAACAAATTGGTGTGAAAGAAAATTATTATATTTCTTCGAATGAAGATGCAATTGAAATGTCTTTAAGACTTTAGGACGTGAGTTATGAATAATAAAAATTTGGCTAGGCAGTTAAAAAAAGTAAGTGATACTATTTTTGAACATGGCAGCCCATGGACTGAATCACAGTTTGAATCACAACTTATGCAAGCAAATACTGAAATCATTTACCATTGTGAAGATGATGAAATGATAGGGTATATTATTTGTCAAAGAGTATTGGATGAAGCTGAATTATTATTGATAGGTGTTATCCCTAGTTATAAACATCGAGGAATTGCAACACAATTGTTGAAAGATATGTGTCAACGATTAAAACAGAAAAAAGTGTCACACTTCTGTTTAGAAGTGAGAGTCAAAAATATAGAAGCAATTTCTTTTTATGATAAACACGGTTTTAAAGAGTTAGGAATACGAAAAAATTATTACAAACACCCAAGTGATGATGCGAAAATAATGCAGTTAGAGATTTAGGAAGTGAAAAAATGGAAAAAAAAGAAATATATATTATTGCAATAGAAAGTAGTTGTGATGAAACAAGCGTTGCTGTTGTTAAAAATGGCAATGATATTTTATCTAATATTGTTGCATCTCAAATAAATAGCCACAAGCGATTTGGTGGAGTGGTTCCAGAAGTCGCTAGTCGTCATCATGTAGAACAAATTATACAGTGTATGTCATTAGCTATAGATGAAGCTAATATCACAGTTTCTGATTTGTCGGCTGTTGCAGTAACTTATGGACCTGGATTAGTAGGGTCTTTATTGATTGGGATTACTGCAGCAAAATCATTTGCATGGGCAAATGATTTACCACTTATTCCCGTTAATCATATGGCTGGTCACATCTATGCAGCTCGCTTTGTGGAAGAGATGACATTTCCTTTAATGGCATTACTTGTAAGTGGTGGACACACTGAACTTGTGTATATGACTGAACATGGTGAATTTGAAGTCATTGGTGAAACACGAGATGATGCAGCAGGAGAAGCTTATGATAAAGTAGGTAGAGTATTAGGATTAACCTATCCTAGTGGAAAAGAAATTGACGAACTAGCTCACAAAGGTCAGGATAATTATCATTTCCCAAGAGGCATGATAAAAGAAGATAATTTTGATTTTAGTTTTAGTGGACTAAAAAGTTCAGTGATTAACCTGGTGCACAATGCCAAACAACGTGAAGAAGTACTTTGTGATGTTGATTTAGCAGCAAGTTTTCAGCAAAGTGTGATTGATGTTTTAGTCGATAAAACTATAAGAGCTTGTAAAGTGTATGATGTGAAGCAATTAATTGTCGCAGGTGGTGTCGCTGCTAACAAGGGGCTTAGAGATACCTTGAAAATTGAATTAGCAAAAGAATTACCAAATGTGACACTAGTTGTGCCACCAATTAGTTTATGTGGAGACAACGCAGCAATGATTGGAGCAGCTGGATTTGTGGAGTATCAAAAACAGCATGTTTCTGATTGGCATTTAAATGCTAAACCAAGTTTAACACTATAATTTGTTAAGAGTAACAGGAAACTGTTACTCTTTTGCGTTAATAAGACAAGATATAATAAAGCATTAAAATTTAACGCTTTAACTTGAATTATCAATGAAATAAAGAGAAAATAGAGGTTGGATGAATTATATAAAGAATGAGGTAGACGTCATGAACAATCAGCCAATCGGTTTTTTGGATTCTGGTGTAGGAGGATTAACAGTTGTAAGAGAAGCATTAAAACAACTACCAAATGAGACACTGTATTACATTGGAGATACTGCTAGATGTCCATATGGACCACGTCCAGTTGAACAAATTAAGGAATTCACATGGGATATGGTTCACTTTTTATTAAAAAAGAATGTCAAAATGATTGTGATTGCATGTAATACTGCAACTGCTGTCGCTTTGGAAGAAATTAAAGAGTCATTAGATATTCCTGTTGTAGGGGTAATAGTCCCAGGATCTCGAGCTGCTTTACGAGAAACGCATAATGGACGTATTGGTGTCATCGGAACGGTTGGAACGATAAATAGTGAAGAATATACCAAAGAAATAAAACGTAAGTCATTAAATGTTAATGTATTAGGGCTTGCTTGCCCAAAATTTGTTCCTATTGTAGAAAGTCATGAGTATCAATCAACTATCGCTAAAAAAGTTGTAGCTGAAACGTTGGAGTATTTTAAGACATCAGACATCGATACGTTAGTAATGGGATGTACTCATTACCCATTATTAAAACCATTTATTAAAGATGTCATGGGAAAAAAGGTTAAATTAATTGATTCAGGAGCTGAAACAATTACTGAAGTGAGTGTGTTACTTGATTATTATGAAATAGCAGCCCTACCAGATACAACATTAAAAGATCACCAATTTTACACAACAGGATCGGTTCGAAACTTTGAAAAAATCAGTTCTGATTGGTTGTCATTAGAAAACATAATAGTAGAACATGTAGATATTACACGTATGGGAGATTAGAAAATGAGACATGATAAACGAAAAAATAATGAAATGAGAAAAGTATCTTTTGTATTAGACTATTTAGATTATCCTGAAGGGTCAGTTTTAGTTAGTTTTGGAAATACAAAGGTTATTGTTAATGCAACGATAGAAAACTCTGTTCCTCCATTTTTAAGAGAGACAGGAACAGGATGGGTAACGGCCGAATATAGTATGTTACCACGAGCAACGCATACTCGAAATAGACGGGAAAGTAGCAAGGGTAAACTAACAGGTCGTACAATGGAAATACAACGATTGATTGGTCGATCACTACGTTCGGTGATTGATTTGAAAAAATTAGGTGAACGCTCGATTGTAATTGATTGCGATGTGATTCAAGCAGATGGAGGTACTAGAACAGCTAGTATTACGGGTGCATTTTTAGCCTTAAAAATGGCAGTAGACACTTTAGTAGAAAGCGGAGAATTAACAGAAAATCCAATTACATCTTACTTGGCTGCGATTAGTGTGGGGTTAAATCACTACGGAGAAGTAATCACAGATTTAGATTATGAAGAAGATTCAGCAGCTCAAGTTGATTGTAATGTTGTGATGACAGAAAAATTAGAATTAATTGAGATTCAAGGGACAGGTGAAGAGGCAACCTTTACAAGAGGAGAGTTGAATCAATTATTAGATTATGCTGAAAAAAGCGTGACAGAACTTATTCGCTTGCAAAAAAATGCGTTAGCGTTAAGAAATGTTGCGAAAAAACAAGAAGCACCTGTTTTGAACAATCATTTATTAATTGCGACAAGAAATGAAGGAAAAGCAAAAGAGTTTGT
Organism: Vagococcus sp. CY53-2; assembly: GCF_022604695.1. Taxonomy (NCBI): domain Bacteria; kingdom Bacillati; phylum Bacillota; class Bacilli; order Lactobacillales; family Enterococcaceae; genus Vagococcus; species Vagococcus sp. CY53-2. The sequence continues at coordinate 437,434 of NZ_JALAHP010000001.1, read as the reverse complement.
TGACTTATTTAAATCAAGAGGATACGAGATTAAAACATTACTTGATTATCCAGAAATGGCAGATATTGAAGAAACAGGAAAAACATTTGAAGAAAATGCTCGACTAAAAGCAGAAGGGATTGCTAAAGAGTTACATTGCTTGGTTTTAGCAGATGATTCTGGTTTAAAAGTAGATGCGTTGGGTGGACAACCAGGCGTTTATTCAGCAAGATATGCAGGGGAGAGAAAAAGTGATGCAGCGAATAATGCTAAGTTATTACATGAATTAACTGATATACCAATGAATGAACGTACAGCACAGTTTCATTGTACGCTAGTACTTGCTGAACCAGGAAAAGAAAGTTTGGTGGTATCAGGCGAATTATCAGGTATGATTGGGCGTATTCCACGTGGAAATAATGGGTTTGGTTATGATCCATTATTTATTATTCCAGAAACAGATAAAACCTTAGCAGAAATGACGGCAGATGAAAAAAACAAGATTAGTCATCGAGCAAAGGCTTTACATGAATTGGATAAAAAAATAGATACTTGGTTAGGAGAGAAAAGTAAATGAAATATTTAATTGTGAGTGATAATCATGGTGTGGTATCTTATTTAGAAGATATAAAAGCAAAATGGTTAAATGATGTGGATTATTTTTTTCATTGTGGGGACTCGGAATTATCTCCTAAGGACGATATTTGGTCAACGTTTCATGTTGTGCGTGGAAATTGTGACTATTATCAGGAATACGATACTGTTGAAGTTATAGAGACATCAGAGGATAAAGTTTTATTAACACATGGGCACTTATTTAACGTGAATATGACATTTGATAAATTACTCTATCAGGCTGAAGAAGTACAGGCAAACATCGTATTATATGGACATACACATCAGTTATTTGTGGACATGGTCGATGATATTTTGTTATTAAACCCAGGTAGTATTTCTCAACCACGGGGTAAGTATAGCTATTTAAAGACATATGCTATCATTACACATCAATCAGATGGATATTTAGTTGAATATTATAATGAAAGACATGAATTACAAAAAGAATTAACCCATTTCTTTTTAATGGATTAGTGATTTAAGGTGTATGGAGGAAATGATATGATTGGATCGACCGTAAAAAAATTATTGTTAGAAAATGAAGCAGATTTTTTAATATCCGCAGAAAATGTGGCGACATTAAATGAAATAAATTCACTTGAACATGCTCTACTTGTTTTAACGAAAATAGGGTATTCTCGAGTACCAGTTTTAAATAAAGAAGAACAATTAGTAGGTTTGGTTTCTTTATCCCAAGTAGTTGATCAAATGTTTGGGATAGAAGATTTTGAACCACAAAATTTGTCTGGTAAAAAAGTATCTGATGTAATGGATACCAATGTTTCACCTGCACAATTACCGATAGATTTAGAAAAAACACTTCATTTATTAGTTGATAATAATTTTATTCCTGTTGTGAATAAAGACAATCAATTTATGGGGATCATTACGAGAAAAGAAATATTAAAAGCTGTTAATCATTTGGCACATGAATTAGAAACGGAATATAACGTGATGATGAAATAAGTAAGGGGGGACATATATGGAACGTATTTCAGAAGATGAGTTGATTCGAATTAGAAGAAAGTTACATCAAATACCAGAAATTGGCCTGGAAGAAGAAAAAACTTCGACCTATTTACTAGAAAACATCTATGCATTACCTCAAGATAGATTGATTATTAAAGTACAAGATACTGCTATTATAGTGATTGTTAAGGGGAGAAACCCATCAAAGACGATTGCTTGGCGTACAGATATGGATGCATTACCAATATTAGAAAACACTGATTTAGCATTTCAATCAACACATGAAGGCGTTATGCATGCATGCGGTCATGATTTCCATATGACCATTGCCTTAGGATTATTAAAAAATGTGGTGAATGCCCAATTAAATAATGATGTGGTTTTCTTTTTTCAACCAGCTGAAGAAAATAAAAGTGGTGCTAAAATATATACAGATAATCATTTTTTAGATGTAGCAATGATTGATGAAATCTATGGATTACACGTGAGCCCAACATTACCAGTAGGAAGTGTTTCAACGTGTGTGGGAACATTGTTTGCTGGAGATTGTGGGTTTAGTGCTCGTTTTTACGGAAAAGAAAGCCACGCAGCATTACCTCATGAAGGAAATGATATGATTGTTGCAGTGTCATCGTTTGTTCAACAAATTCAAACTATTGTGAGTCGAAATGTTAATCCAATGGAATCAGCTGTTATTACCTTTGGGCAACTCAATGCTGGTGTTGCGAGCAATGTTTTACCTGGGTCAGCTGATTTAACTGGAACGATTCGAACATTGACACATGAGATGACTGATTTAGTTGTTCAGCGTGTAAAAGATATTGCAAAAGGTATTGAGATTTCCTATCAGTGTAAAGTCGATATTAATTTTGATCAGCTTGGATATGTTCCAGTTGTAAACAATTACTTTACGACAAAAAAATTAATTGATTTTTTTAATGAACAACAAAATATTCTATTTGAAGCAGCCACTCCATTGATGACGGCTGAAGATTTTGGTTATTTATTAAAGCAAATACCAGGGACAATGTTTTGGCTTGGAGTGGACAGCCAATATGGACTACACCATCCATCATTTAATCCTCATGAGTCTGCTTTAATAAAGGGCGTAACACTGATGACTGATTATTTTATATCGCAAGATTAATAATGGTAGAGTCTCCTACCTAATAGTAGAAGACTCTATCACTATGTTATAGTTTAAGGTTAAGCGGTGTAGAAGGAAGTTTTATGCCTGCTTTTGTTAAAGCTTCAATGTAAGCCGTCATCATTTGTGTTTTGACTCCAAATTGAGACCCACTAATAGCATAAACAGTTGAACGAATAGCGAAATAACCATTACCTAAATCAACTAATCCAACAAGGTTAGGCTCAGAACGGATATCGGTTAAATTAATAATTTGTTCTTCATTAATTGATTTCATAATAGCCATTATTTGATCAATATCATCGGTTGGGTTAACTCTGATATCTACTACAACTAATTGATTGCCTCTAGATAAGTTACTAACAATAAGGATTTGGCGATTAGGTATATAGTTCATTGTCCCATTAAAACTTTTAATACGAGTAGTGCGTAGTCCAATATCATTGACAATTCCTTCAATATCATCAATTACAACATGATCACCTACATCTAATTGACGTTCATAAATAATAAAAAATCCTGTTAATACATCATTAATAAACCCTTGTGCTCCAAGACCAATAGCGATACCGGCAATTCCAGCCCCAGCTATTAATGATCCAACAGGGACACCTATAATGGTCAAGAATGAATAGATACCTATGAAAAATAAACTATACTGTACTGCATTGCGGGATAAGGTTCTTAACGTATGCATTCTATTTTCGCTAAAATTATCTTTCTTTTTATTGTTATTCTTAAATGATTTATCAATCACTTTAAATAAGATTTTACGAATAATCGTCAGTAATAGTAAAACGATTAAAATTAAGATAGCCTTATTAATAACCGAAGCAATTATTTTATTCCAGTCAAGTTGATTCAAAAAATGATTGATCCCTCTCACATTTTTTGCAGCCTCATTTAGTACTTCTGGTGTCTGAGAACTTGTTGTTGTTTCTTGCAAAATAAACACTCCTTTCATATCAAGCATTACTTACTATAATAATGTATAAATTGTTGTGAAATCAAGTAGATAATGGTATTCTATTGTTAGTAATTTACAAGAGAGGTAGGAGATGTTTTATATGACAGGGACCGAAGTAGCCGCTATAATAGCAGCTGTAGCGTTTGCAGTATTAGTAGTAGTGCTAGTCATTTTTTTATTGCAATTAAATAAAAATATAACCAAATCAATGGAAAAAGTTAATGGAATTTTAGATGAGGCGGACAAAACTGTCACAGTTTTAACACAAGATGTTGATATACTGTTAAAACAAAGTGAGGATTTATTAGTCATTGGAAATGATTTACTATCTGATGTGACGCAAAAAGTAGAAACAATTGATCCACTATTTCATGCAGTAGCTGATTTAAGTGAAAGCGTATCAGAATTAAACAGTTCAAGCAAAACAATATTATCAAAAGTAGGGGAAGCAAGTAAGACAGCAGCTACTGCAACAGTTGTGGGAAAGGCAGCACAAACAGCTTCTCACTTGTTTAAGAAAAATAAATAGAATAATATTAGGAGGAAATAGCATGTCCAAAAAATCAAGTGGCTTTTTAGCAGGTGCAGTTATTGGAGGAGTAGCAGCAGCAACAGCAGCTCTTTTATTAGCACCAACCAGTGGAAAAAAATTGAGAAAAGATTTAATAGAACAATTAGATGACTTATCTGATGGTAAAGCAAGTGAATTAGTTGATTTAGCTCAAGAAAAAGGGGTTGAATTAGGAGAGTTAGCAAAAGAAAAAACTGCTGAATACCCTTGGGTAGGAGAACAGATTTCCCAATTGAAAGATGATTCTTCTGAGTTATTAGATAATTTTAAAAATCAAACACAAACGTTGAGTGAAGGTTTTCAAACTAATTCTGATAAACTAAAGTCCACTGTAAACCCTATTATAGAAGATGATATTGTGTTAAGTGCTGATGATATTGCATATGATGTAACTGAAGCAATTGATGATAGACAAAAATAGTAGCCAAAGCAACGATGATAACCTTTCGTCGTTGCTTTTTTGTTTCGTTTTATATATTAAAAAAGTTAGTGGCTTGTTATTAAAATATGAGCATTATATGGAAGAATTACAGATTATTATTAATTTAAAGAATGATAAATTATATGATAATCATCTCATGTAAAGATTGGAATAGTTTGTTATTTTAAGAAAAGCTCTGTGAATTTTTTAGTGAAAAAATGTCTCATAATTTTTAACTATGTTATAATGACTAAGTTAAAAAAATTTTTAGGGAGTTTTTATGTTATGAAAAAGTTAAAAGTTCAAGATTTGATTTCTATAGGTGTGTATGCAACAGTCTATTTTTTTACAGTATTTATTGCCACGATGTTGATGCGTTTTACCGTGCCGGTTTTTCATAGTTTGCTTGTTCCGAGCATGTCAGCACTTATTTCTGGCACAATATACCTTATTGTGGTAAATAAAATACCAAAATTTGGTGCAATTACTATTGTTGGGTCTGTTATGGCTGTTTTCTTTTTTGCTTTTGGATACTTTCCGTTAGCGTTCTTACCTAGTTTTTTATTTCCTTTGTTAGCTGACTTTGTTCAAACTAAAACAAAAATAGCAGATAAACCCAAAATAATGTTGAGTTATACTATTTTTAGTTTTGGTTTGACTGGTCCTATTTTACCACTTTGGTTTATGAGAGATGCTTATATAGATTCTTTATTAGCTAAAGGAAAAGATATGACTTATGTTAATAGCGTTTTTGAGGGAGTTAGTACTGCTAGTTTTTTTGTATCAATGATATTAGTCGTGATTACAAGTTTTGTGGGACTTAAAATTGGGCAGATTATTTATAATAAACATTTTGCAAAATAAATAAGTTAGAGGTGGATTGGTTTTGAAAAATAATAGATATATTATATTTGATCCAAGAAGTAAATTAGTGACCGTTATTTTTGCCAGTTTAATCTTAATGTCACGAGCCAATCCATCAATGGAACTTATTTTTATGGTATTTATGACCTGTTTATTGTGTTTGAGTGGTTCGATAAAAAAAGCGATGGTCATATTTATGAGTTATATTGCATTAGTTTTTCTCACAACACAGTTCTTTCATGAGATTACAGGAGTATTATCCGCTATAATCTCATTTATTTTAGTTGTCTATAAAAGTTTGCTTCCACCAGTTGCCGCAGGAATGTTTGCAACACAAAATACCTCTGTAGGTGAGTGGGTAGCTGCTATGAAAAAATGGCATATGCCGAACTTTTTAATTATTCCTTTTATTGTCATTTGTCGTTTTTTTCCGACACTACGTCATGATTTTAAATCAATTAGACAGGCTATGAAATTTAGAGGGATTTATTTATCTTTTTCTCAAGTGGTTAAACATCCTATTCAAACAATGGAATATTTTTTAGTTCCAATTTTAAAGCAAGTTGATTATACAGCTCAAGAATTATCTGCTACAGCACTTGTGCGTGGTTTGGGATATGAAGGCCAGCATACGAGTGTTATCTCGATTAGATTAAAGGTTCAAGACTATTTACTACTGGCAAGTTTATTGGTATTGTTATTAATTGAGGGAGGTGTTATATTATGATTCATTTTGACCATGTTAACCTCTTAAGAGATGATAAAACTGTGTTAAAAGACATTCAGTTATCAATCAATACTGGTGAAGTAGTTGTATTAACTGGAGAAAGTGGCAGTGGGAAAAGCTCGCTTATTAGTCTACTAAATGGTTTAATCCCCGAATTGTACGAAGGTGAAGTAACCGGTGATGCAACTGTATTAGAAACAAGTTTACCACCATTAGATTTTAATCACTATGTAAAAGATATAGGGGTAGTATTTCAAAACCCTAAAACGCAGTTTTTCACTACTTCTGTATTTAGTGAATTGGCTTTTTCAATGGAGAATTATGGAGTACCTGCTAATCAGATTGAGACTCGTATAGATGACATTATAGAATTGTTCAATTTGAGAGAGTTGATAGGAAAAAAAGTAACAGAACTCTCAGGCGGACAAAAGCAGCGGATAGCCTTTGCATCAGCTTGTATGCTACCACATCGTTTGTTTTTATTTGATGAACCGTCTAGCAATCTTGATTATTCAACAATCAAACAACTATCATCTTATTTATCAATTTTAAAGCAACAAGGTTGTACATTAATTATTGCAGAACATCGTCTGTTTTATTTAACACATTTAGCAGATAGATATATTGTGTTAAATAAGGGAAAGGTTTGCTATAATTTACCTTCTGAAGACTTCTATTCACTCTTTCCAACTATTCAGAAAGAGATGGGTTTGCGTACGTTAAATGAGCCAAGTGAATTATTAATAAATAACTATTCTAAAGAAGTAATTCATTCTTCTAAACTTCATATAATGAATCTTAATTTTCATTATAAGCATTCAAATACTATCCTTAGCATAGACGACTTATCGCTTGATACGTCACATATCACGGGATTAATCGGTCAGAATGGTTCTGGAAAAACAACTTTTGTTCAAATATTAACAGGATTGTTATCTGATAATGGTCAAAGATCCAAGTTTTTAATTGATGGTGTACCATTATCTGCTAAAGAACGCCTTAATCGTAGTTTTCTTGTTATGCAAGATGTGAATTTGCAATTATTTTTTGAAACTGTAGAAAAAGAATTATTAGTGCAATCGAAGAGAAAAGAGTTGTTTGATGAAGTTGTTGAGGAATTAAGTTTAGGGTCTTTATTACAGTTACACCCTCAAAACTTGTCTGGTGGTGAAAAACAACGTGTAGCTATAGCCAGTGCTATTTTATCTGGTAAAGAATGGATTATATTAGATGAGCCAACAAGCGGCTTAGACTATCGTCACATGGTTTCTGTTAGCCAATTATTGAAAAAAGTTCAGTCATATGGCTTATTTGTTTTAGTCATCAGTCATGATAATGAATTTTTAACCAAAACAGCGTCACATATTTTACAAATGAAAGATGGTAAAATAGTGAGTTAATTTACCATTTTATGGTGGAAAGGAGTGTCTATCTTGTTAAATATGACCGTATTTTTTTATGTCATTTGTGTTGGAGTTCCACTAGTCTGTTTTTTATATTGGAATTATTTTAGACCAACTAGTTTATGGAATGGCTTTTTCTTTTTAATCTCTTCAGGAATGCTCTATCTATCGTTTATTCTATTATTGGATAAAGTTAATGAAAATATTGCACTTGTCTTTTTAATTCCGGCTATCTTAGTTATTTTATTTTTAAGTGTGTTAGGATTAAGTTCTAGTATCGTTGGATTATTTTGGAACGAAAAAGTTTTATTAAAAAGAGAGGGACGCTCATTTAGTAATTTGGTCCCTTTGATTGTTGCCTTAGGTTTATTAGGTGTTCAGATATTAATATTATTTGTTACGTTTTATTCAGGGAACATTTTTATAACAACATTATTAGGTTTTTTAACTGTAACATTATCCTATCTTATTTTTTTGTTTATTATGTATGGGACAACAGCCATTTTATATAATTATTTTCCCATTACCAAAAAAGTAGATTATATCATTATTTTAGGTGCTGGATTAATTGATGGTGAGCGTGTGACCCCTTTATTAGCTAGTCGAATTGATCGGGGAATAGCGCTGTATGTTAGACAAAAAAGAAAATATGGACATGAACCAACGATTATTTTGTCTGGGGGTAAAGGTTCAGATGAAAAAATATCAGAAGCACAAGCGATGAAAGACTATTTGGATTCATTACCAGTCATTGTAAAAACAGTTTATTTGGAAGAGCAGTCAACAAATACGCAGGAAAATATTAAGTTCTCTGAAAAACTTGCTGGGGTAAGAGATGGCATTAGTGACTTTAAAGATAAACAGGTTGTGATTGCAACCAATAATTATCATTTATTGCGTGCTGGAAAAATAGCAGCACGTTTGGGCGTACAGGCTAGAGGTGTAGGTTCTAAGACAAAACTGTATTATTTACCGGCTGCATTTATTCGTGAATATGTAGGGTATTTAGTGATGACAAAACGAAAACATCTACTTTTCATAGGATTTTTCTTTGTTATTTTTTTATTACAGTTAATAATATATTTTATAGCGAATTAATCTATTGAATTAAGGTCACTTTTAGGAACAGTGTATTAAGATCACTCCTAAAGGATGACCCTTTTTCATCTAATTGATTAAAGAGAAGGTTATTGAAATAAAAAATTGCAAGAGATGACTTTTTATCTTTAGTAAATCAAGGGACATAGTGCTATAATAACAATACGAAAATAATGATGAGGTGACATGATGGATTGGAAAGAAACATATTCAACATGGAAACAATTTAGAGAGTTAGAGACAACTTTAAAAGATAATTTAAATCAATTAGAGAAAAATGAAAACGAATTACAGGAGGCATTTTATGCTCCTCTAGAGTTTGGTACAGCTGGTATGCGAGGAATATTAGGTGTTGGTATTAATCGTATGAACATTTATACCGTTCGACAAGCAGCAAACGGTTTAGCATTATTTATTAGTACATTAGGTGAAGACGCAAAAAAAAGAGGTGTTGCGATTGCGTATGATTCAAGACATCAATCTCCTGAATTTGCGATGGAATCAGCTAAGACTTTAGCTAGTCACGGCATCAAATCATATGTATTTGATAGTTTAAGACCGACGCCTGAATTATCATTTGCTGTACGTTATTTTGGCTGTGTAGCTGGAATTATGATTACTGCCAGTCATAATCCTGCCAATTATAATGGATTTAAAGTGTATGGTGAAGACGGGGCTCAAATGCCACCACAAGATGCCGATAAGGTGACTGAATTTGTTCGTAGTGTGGCAAATCCACTTGAAATAGAAATCATTGATGATAGCCAGTCAAACGATTTTATCACTATAATTGGTAAAGAAGTAGACGATAGTTATTTGAAAGACATATTAACTGTTACCATTGATGATGAATTAATTAATAGAAGCGGTTCAAAATTAAATATGGTCTTTACTCCACTTCATGGGACAGGCAAAATGCTAGGTGAGCGTGCCTTATCACAAATTGGCTTTACAAATGTTTCATTAGTAGAAGAGCAAGCGATTGCGGATCCAAATTTTACTACTGTAACATCTCCTAACCCAGAAGAATTATCTGCTTTTGAATATGCTATTCGTTTGGGTGAAGAATTAGCAGCTGACTTATTAGTGGCCACTGATCCAGATGCGGATCGATTGGGAGCAGCAGTAAAACTGCCAAATGGCGAGTATCGTGTGTTGACTGGAAATCAATTAGCCAGTTTAATGGTTCATTATATTTTAACTAAAAAAAACGAGAAACAAGAATTACCTGAGAACGGTCTAGTCTTAAAATCAATTGTTTCGAGCGAATTACCAACACGTATTTGTGAAAAATATGACGTTGAAATGAAAAATGTTTTGACTGGTTTTAAATTTATTGCGGAACAAATTAAAGAAGCCCAAAGAACACAATCAAATGAATTTCTGTTTGGTTTTGAAGAAAGTTATGGTTATTTAGTCAAACCATTTGTTCGTGATAAAGATGCGATTCAAGCATTGGTTTTATTAGCAGAGATGGCGACTTACTACATGGAAAAAAATCAAACATTATATGATGCTTTATTAGAAATCTACAAAGAATTTGGTTATTTTAAAGAAAAAACCATTTCAGTAACAAAATCAGGGATGGAAGGATTAAAAGAAATTACTCGCTTGATGCAAGACATTCGAAATAACTTACCAACCTCATTTGGTGGGATTAAAGTAAACTTCACGGAAGATTATTCTGTTGGTAAAAGAATGCTTTCTGATGGTAAAATAGAATTGCTAGATTTGCCAAATGCTAATGTTCTAAAATTCTTTTTAGAAGATGGTAGCTGGATTGCGATTAGACCTTCTGGAACGGAACCAAAAATTAAGTTTTATATTGGTGCTGTCGATGAAACGCAAGAAGCTGTTGACAATAAAATGGATAGATTTGGTGAAGAGCTAGCAAAATATCGTGATTAAGGGGGAGTTATCGATATGAAAGAATTAAATCCTCAAACGATTCAACAAACAAGTCGTTTTTTTAAAACAATCGGAGATTCTACTCGTTTAAAAATTCTTGTAGCACTATCTGAAAAAGAAATGAATGTTAGTAGTATTACTGAATTTTTAGATATGGAGCAATCTGCTGTTTCTCATCAATTAAAATTGTTACGAGAAAATCATTTGGTGAAATCACGTAAAGAGGGAAAAAGTGTGGTGTATTGTTTGGATGATAAGCACGTGAAAAGTATCTTAACACAAACATTTGACCATATGAACCACATAAATCATGACTAAATTCATAAGTCTTAAAGGTCGATTGCTTTAAGGCTTAGTTTTTATGTGTAGCAATTAGCATTGTGTTTCTTTGTTCAATACAGTGATTCAATTTTAGTTGTTGGATAATTGAAAACAGTGTAAAGTTATGTTATACTAGCTTAGTTAATAAATAAGGGGGCGTTACGGATTCGACAGGCATAGTTTGAGCTTGAATTGCGCTTCGTAGGTTACGTCTACGTTAAAACGTTACAGTTAAATATAACTGCTAAAAACGAAAACAATACTTTTGCCTTAGCTGCCTAAAAACAGCGGGTAAAGATCCTCTTGGCATCGCCCATGTGCTCAAGTAAGGGTCTCAAATTGAGTGGGATACGCTAAATTTTTCCGTCTGTAAAATTTAGAAGAGATTACCAGACTAGCGAAAGTCACGGCCTGTTATTCGGCAGAGACTTGAGTGAAACTCAAATAGGATAACTATGAGCGTAGATGTTTAAGTGGCAATATGTTTGGACGCGGGTTCGACTCCCGCCGCCTCCATTCCAATAATAAGATAAGACTGTTTAAACCTTGATGTATCAATGATATGTCAGAGTTTAGCAGTCTTATTTTTGGTTTCTTTTTTTATAAAAAACTCCTTTTTTAAAAGTGTGCTATAATAAAAGAAGAAGGGATTGATTTAATTTGTCTAAAGGATTAGTTTCTATAGGTTCGATTATTGATTACCCTACCGTTCACGAGAAACATGTTATTGGTAAAGTAGAATTGATTTTAAAAAATACCGTTGTTGTGAGGGATAGGTTTGAGGATACTCATCTCGTTCTGATTAAAACGCTAGAAGAGGACGGGATGACAGTAGATGATGAAACCTATGTGTACAAGAATAGGTATAGTCGAAGTTAAGTTAGTTAAACCACTTAGAATTGTGGTTTTTATTTTTGTTTTTTTATAGAGAAAATAAAATTTGTCTCTCTTTTTATGCAATAAAATAAGCATTTACCATTAATAGTTATTAAAAGGTAAATGCTCTTCAGTACGAACTGGTGTCATCCATTAGGTCGTTACTCCTTATGCAATTTTTTGTAATTCATGTACTGCGTTTTGAATAGTAGTACCAGTAGCCAATTTAGTTTCATCATCTTTTAGAAAAACGATAAATAAGTTTAACTCAGTGTCTAAAGTTACACGGTACTCTATTGTAGTGTTATTGAATGTCATATAGCATTCTCCTTTCTTAATCGTAACGAAAGGCAACTAAAACGTTCATAACGAAATTCCATTTATAAGTATATCATTTAAAAAGTATCATTGCAACTAATAGTTTAAAGAAAAAGATCATTAATAGAGTAACGTATAAAAAAACTGATGAAAAACAGGAAGTTTTCATCAGTTCTAGTCTTATTTTTTATTTTGTTTGCCTTGATTACGTCCACCGTTATTTGTAGTAATCTTATTTTTCGGTGTATTCTGTTTTGTTGGTGTTGGCTTAACAGCTGATTTAACCACTTTCACTGGATTTTTTTCAAAATGTTCAGCAATTTCTTTTTTTACTTTTGGTTTATGATATAGGTTAGTAATCAATGATTGGATGCAACTAAAGATACCACCAATAACCCAATACAATGTCACACCAGCAGGAGCTTTGAATGAGAAGAAAATAATCATAAGAGGAGACAGATACGTCATCATTCGCATTTGTTTTCTCTGTTCATCACTCATCCCAATCATACTGATGTAACTTTGTAAAAAGTAACTAATACCAGCTAATGCCACTAAAATTAAACTAGGTTTCCCTAAATTTATTCCAAAGAACACAGATTCAGAAATACCAGGTGTCACTTTTGCAGCAAAGAATAGTGCTGTAAAAATTGGCATTTGTATCAATAAGGGTAGACACCCAATTCCTCCCATAATATTGATATCATTATCTTTATAAAATTGTTGTAGTTCTTGTTGTGCTGCCATTTTTTCTTCTGGTGATGTGGCAGTTTTCATACGTTCATTAATAACATCCATATGCGGTTTGATCGCTGCCATTTTTTCTTGTTGAATCATTGATTTTTTCATTTGGCTTAAACCAAGTGGTAAAATGATTAATCGAACGATCATCGTTAATAAGATAATTGACCAACCAAATCCTAATCCCCAATTCTCTGCAAAGAAGGTAATCAAATGACTCATGGGTTTTACTAATACATTATAGACGAATCCCTCGCCTGTAGGAGCACCTGTTGAGTCGGTCTTTACACATCCGGATAAAAAGATTAATAATCCAAACAGTCCAGAACCAATCATCCAACGTTTTAAATTTTTCATTTATTTCTTCCTTTACTATAATCTTCATAAATCTACACAAGCATTACTATATCGAATTTTTCGCTATAATTCAATTATTTTATAGAAATAATTTAAGAATAAACAACGTTAAATTGATGATGCTCTTTAAAACTTGGCTCAAAATCAATCGAGTAGTTTGTTACGTTTCCCATCGGAGCAGGTGATTTTTTTACTTCTTCAATAAATTGTTGAACAGCTAATTTATCTCCGTTCGCCTCGATGTAAACACCACCGTCATCTAAATTACGGACAATTCCATAAACCCCTAACTCATCAGCGACTATCTTTGTCATATAACGAAACGCGACACCTTGAACTCGACCATGAACAATCATAGAAATTTTCATTTAATCACTTCCTTTGTGTTTTTTTATTCTATTATACAATTTTTAATGATAAAGGGGTTAAACAAATAAAAAATCTGATATAATGAATCCAGAATTGAGAGGAATGAATATAGATATGAAGCGAATCGAGTCTTTGACTAATCAATGGGTAAAAGAAACCAAGAAATTACATAAAAAGAAGTATCGTGATATAACCAATCAATATATTTTAGAAGGAGAGCATTCTGTTCAGGAAGCTTTAGAAAATAATGGGTTGATTGATTGCGTGATTACAACTGATGATGGATTATTAAAATATAAGTCTATTCTATCAAAGGTATCAGAGGAACAATTGGTTGTTGTAACTGATGGGATATTAAAGCAACTATCTGAATTACCAACACCACAAGAAATTATCGCGATTATGAAAAAGTCAGAAGAATTAACAGGATTTGGGGAAAAAATCTTAGTTTTAGATCATGTGCAAGATCCTGGAAATGTGGGAACGATGATCCGAACAGCAGATGCAGCTGGTTTTGATCAAGTTATATTAAGTGAAGGATGCGTAGATGTCTATCAATCAAAAGTGCAACGAGCATTACAAGGCAGTCAATTTCATGTATCTATTGTGACTAATGTTGCGTTAGATAAATGGATAGTACAGGCAAAAATGCGACATATTTTAACAGTTGCAACAGCATTAGATGATACTGCGATGTCTTTTAAAGAATTAAAGCTAACAGAATCAATTGCTATTATTATGGGGAATGAAGGCCAAGGCGTGTCACAGGAAGTCTTATCACAAGTTGATAAAAAAGTGTACATTCCAATGAAAGGACAAGCAGAGTCGTTAAATGTCGCAGTTGCTGCTGGGATTGTTATGTTTCACTTTTAAATTATTATAAATTTATTAAAGTCATGTTTTTTGATATGTTTTTTAAAAAATAACTGATATATTGTTATCATGAAACGATTGATAAAGTTATTGTTTAAGAAAGAAAGTGATAGTAAATGTCGTTAAATTGGCAAGAAGATACTGCTTACTTAGAACTTGTTGAAGATTTAATTTATACAGATGACGTTCAAAGTTTAAAAAAATACACACAACATCATTACTCAAATCGTTTAGAACATTCGATTCAAGTATCTTATAAGAGTTACAAACTCGCAAAAAAATGGGGTGGAAATGTTAGGGCGACTGCTCGAGCAGGCTTACTTCATGATTTATTTTTCTATGATTGGCGTGAACAAAAAATGGGCGAAGGCACACATGCTTATGTTCATCCGCGTATTGCTTTAGAAAATGCCAAAAAATTAACAGATATCTCACCATTAGAAGAAGATATCATTATTAAGCATATGTTTGGTGCGACAATTGCACCACCTAAATATAAAGAAAGCTATATTGTCACACTGGTTGATAAATATTGTGCCTGTGAAGAAGTTATTAAACCATTGTTTAAAAAAGTAAAATTAAAAGCCGCTGAGTATTCTAAAGTGGTACATTTGTAAGCTGACAGATAGTATTTGTCAGCTTATTGTTTTATACTAGAAGATATCGTATAAAAATTGATAGTTGATGGTGAGGAGGCAGTTTATGAATTCTTGTGAGAAAAGACAATTTGAACTTTGTCCAAAATTTGAAAAAACATTTGATATGTTAGGTAAAAAATGGAATGGTTTGATTATTGATGTATTACTAGAGGATGGCACACAGCGATTTGTTGAGTTAGCTAATAAAATACCAGATGTTAGTGACCGAGTGTTGGTTGAGCGATTGAAAGAATTGGAAGAAAAGGGAATTATAACACGAGATGAACACCCTATAGAAAAAAAACGCATTGATTATTCTTTAACTGAAAAAGGAGAAGCGTTACGTTCTGTTATGAATGAAGTTCAAAGCTGGGGAGAAAAATGGATGTAAGAATCATCTTGACGGACCATTTTATTTCTTGTACACTTTAGATATATAGTAAAAAACGTTTACGGAAACGAGTAATTTAGTATTTTTCTCGCTCAGGGAGGTTTGTCAAAGACTGAAAGCAAACTGTGGAAAATCTAGACGAAGTTCACTTCCTTAGTTGTTTGGTTATCAAACCGGTGATTATTATCATCGTTAACAAATAAAGATGCTTTTAGCATAAAAATTGGATGGTACCACGAGACATCGTTCCTTTTCATTAAGGAATGATGTCTTTTTTGTTGGATTAAGAAAGGATGAAACAAATGGAAATCAAAGAAAGATTGGAATCACTACGTAAAGATTTTATTGAAAAGATTGCGCAAGTGGAAACATTAGACCATTTAAATAACATACGGGTTGAGGTAATGGGAAAAAAAGGAAGTATGACAGAAATACTTCGTGGAATGAAAGATTTATCAAATGAAGAGCGACCAGTTGTCGGAAGTTTGGCTAATGAAATTAGAGATGTATTATCCACACAAATAGATGAGAAAAAACAAGAACTTGAAGAAGAAGCACTTAATCAGGCGTTATTAAATGAAACGATTGATGTGACTTTACCGGGTAAAGTATCAAGTACTGGTACACCACATATCTTAACGCAAGTGATGCAAGAAATTGAAGATGTTTTTTTAGGTCTAGGTTATGAAATTATTGAAGGCTACGAAGTTGAAAAAGATTACTACAACTTTGAGAGAATGAACTTACCTAAAGATCACCCAGCTCGTGATATGCAAGATTCCTTTTATATTACAGATGATATGTTATTACGTACGCATACCTCACCTATTCAAGCACGTACGATGGAAAAACATGATTTTTCAAAAGCACCACTTCGTATGATTAGTCCAGGGAAAGTTTACCGACGTGATAGTGATGATGCCACTCACAGTCATCAATTCCATCAAATTGAAGGATTAGTTGTTGATAAACATATCACAATGGCAGACTTAAAAGGAACGCTTGAAGTGTTACTTAAAAAATTATTCGGGGAAGATCGTCATATCCGTCTAAGACCAAGTTACTTCCCATTTACAGAGCCATCAGTTGAGGTGGATATTAGCTGTTTCAAATGTGGTGGTAAAGGCTGTAACGTATGTAAACACACTGGTTGGATTGAAATTCTTGGAGCAGGCATTGTGCATCCAAGCGTTCTTGAAATGTCAGGCATTGATTCAAGTGAATACAGTGGATTTGCTTTTGGATTAGGACCTGATAGAGTCGCAATGTTAAAATATGGTGTCAATGATATCCGTTATTTCTATCAAAATGACGTCAGATTCTTAGAACAATTTAAGGTAAAGGGGTAGAGATAAATGTTAGTATCATATAAATGGTTACAAGAATTAGTTGATGTAAAAGATATTGATGTAAATCAATTAGCAGATAAAATGTCTCGTTCAGGTATTGAAGTAGAAGATGTGACGATCCCTGAAGAAGGACTGAAAAAAATTGTTGTTGGAGACGTTAAAGAATGTGTTCCTCATCCAGATAGTGATCACCTATCAATTTGCCAAGTAGATGTTGGCGAAGAAGAGTTGTATCAAATTGTTTGTGGTGCGCCAAATATCACGGCAGGAAAAAAAGTGATTGTGGCTTTACCAAATTCACGTATTACTGGAAATGTCAAAATTAAAAAAGGTAAAATGCGTGGTGAAGTGTCATTAGGTATGATTTGTTCATTACAAGAATTAGGTTATTCAGACAGTGTGGTGCCAAAAGAATACGCTGAAGGGATTTATTTCTTACCAGAAGATGCAGTACCAGGTCAACCAGTATTCCCATATTTGGAAATGGATGATGCGATTATTGAATTATCTGTCACACCAAACAGAGCCGATGCTTTAAGCATGCTAGGGGTGGCTTATGAAGTAGCCGCGATTTATGACAAAGATATCACGTTACCAACTGTGACAATCAATGAAAATCCAGATGAACCAGTTGAAAGTTATGTATCAATCAGATTGGAAGATGAAGAAGATGTGCCATCTTATGGTATGAAAATCATTAAAGATGTCACAATTAAAGAAAGCCCAATGTGGTTACAAACTCGTTTGATGAATGAAGGCATTCGCCCGATTAATAATATTGTCGACGTAACAAACTATACCTTATTATTATTTGGTCAACCACAACATGCGTTTGATTATGATAAACTTGATTCAAAAGAAATCTACGTTCGCCGTGCAACAGACAAGGAAGAGTTGACAACCTTAGACGGAGTTGAAAGAGAATTAACTACTGAAGATTTAGTGATTACAAATGGTAAAAAAGCCATCG
Organism: Vagococcus sp. CY53-2; assembly: GCF_022604695.1. Classification (NCBI taxonomy): domain Bacteria; kingdom Bacillati; phylum Bacillota; class Bacilli; order Lactobacillales; family Enterococcaceae; genus Vagococcus; species Vagococcus sp. CY53-2. The sequence goes on along the minus strand of NZ_JALAHP010000001.1, from coordinate 419,559 downwards.
CTTTAGCTGGTGTAATGGGTGGAGAAAATACTGAAATCACAAATAATACCACAACGATTGCATTAGAAACAGCTGTTTTCAACCCAACTCGCGTTCGTCGTACAGCAAGAAGACTAGCTTTATCAAGTGAATCGAGCCGTCGCTTTGAACGTGGAATTAATTGGTCTGTGATTCGTCAAGCTAGTGAATTTTCTGCCAACTTAATCGCTGAACTTGGTGGTGGTACGATTGTGACAGGTGAAGCTCTTGTTGAATCAAGTGTTCCAACAGAACCAACTGTTTCCATCACCTTAGAGAAAATCAATCGTTCATTAGGAACTGAGTTATCAGCAATGGATGTAGAAAAAATCTTCTTACAATTAGGATTTGATGTGTCATTAAGTGGTAAAACATTTGATGTGACAATCCCATTAAGACGATGGGACATTAAGATTCCAGCTGATTTGATTGAAGAAGTTGCTCGTATTTACGGCTATGACAACTTACCATCTACTTTGCCAAGTGGTGCCTCATTACCAGGTAAATTATCATTTAAACAACAAATGACTCGTCATATTAGATCATTATTAGCAGGAAAAGGATTAACTGAAGCGATTAGCTATGCGTTAATGTCCCCTGAATCAGCTGTTCAATTTAAACTAGATACGAAAAATTCAGAAGACATTGTTGAACTTGATTTTCCAATGAGTGAAGAACATTCAGTCTTACGTCAAAGTTTAATTAATGGCTTACTTAAAGATGTTTCTTATAATGTCGCGAGAAAAGCAAATGGTGTAGCATTTTACGAAATAGGTCATGTCTTTAATTGGTATGATAAATCAGATTTACCGAAAGAAACAACTCATTTAGGTATGGCGATGACAGGTGTTTCTCGTAAAAAAGACTGGAAAGAATCACAAGAAGTAGTTGATTTTTATACAATGAAAGGTATTGTTGAATCATTAATTAGCTTCTTAGGACTTGAACATGAAGTGGTTTATCAACCAAATCAAACACTAAAAGAGATGCATCCAGGACGCACAGCAGATATTTTAGTAGGTGAAACTCGCGTTGGATTTGTTGGACAAATCCATCCTAAACTTTCTAAAGATATGGATTTAAAAGAAACATATGTTGTTGAAATTGACTTAGATAAATTATTTGAATTTGTTCCAGAAGATAATGTTTATAAAGAAGTTGGTAAATACCCATCAATTAAACGTGATATTGCCTTGTTAGTGGACGAAGCAGTGACATATCAACAAATTGTGGACGTTATTGAAGCAAATGGTGGTAAAAACTTAAGATCTATTCATCTGTTTGATTTATTCAAAGGAGAAAAATTGGGTAAAGGGAAAAAATCTCTTGCTTACTCTCTTGTATTCCAAAATGACGACTCAACTTTAGTTGAAGACGAAGTGGTTTCTGTTATGAAGAAGATAGAAAAAGCGTTAGTTAATGAGTTAAACATTGAATTCAGATAATATAAAAACAATTAGTATGTGATAATAATCATGTGCTAATTGTTTTTTTATTTAAAAGGACAGAAAAACAAATAAAAGTTTGGTATTATAAATGGGATAATATATTAAAGGAGATTGGGATGGTATTAAAAAAGTGTTTAAAAAGATTATTTGTGGGAATGATCTTTTTTAGTTTTCTATTTGTAACACAGGTTTCAGCAGAAGAGATGCCAAGCATGATGGATTTAATTAATGAATCGGGTTTTACTGTCAATGAAGCAGATAAACCAAAAGGTGCTGTTTTGATAGATGCAAATACAGGACAATTCTTGTGGGGAGAAAATCCTGATACGCCACATAATCCAGCAAGTATCATGAAGCTGATGGTTGTTTATTTAGTTTATCAAGCAATTGAAGAAGGACAACTCACACTAGATACAACAATTGAAGCCAACGAGCGCTATGTGGCAATTTCTCAAATTTATCAATTAAGTAATAATAAGATTCAGTTAGGAGCTTCCTATCCAGTAAGAGAATTGCTAAAAATGGCAGTTGTACCCTCTTCAAACGTCGCGACGGTCATGTTAGCTGATTTAGTTGAACCAAATGCGGTATTAATGTTACAAAAAATGAATGATACAGCAAAAGAGTTAGGTATGACAAATACTAAAATAGTTAATATAACAGGGGCAGAAATTAGTGCGTTTCAAGGGATGTATGCAGCAGAAGGGGTAGATACATCAACCTTAGAAGTGGAGGCATCTAATACAACAACAGCAAGAGATTTAGCAACATTTACTTATTTTTTACTATCAAAATATCCTGATATTTTAACTATCACTAACTCACCAAAAGTGACATCAATGCTTGGAACACCATTTGAAGAAACATTTGACACGTATAATTATTCGCTACCAGGATTAGAATATTCTTATGAAGGGGTAGATGGGTTAAAGACAGGTTCGAGTCCTTCGGGTGGATTTAATATAGATATGACAGCCAAAAAAGGGGATTTACGTCTTATCGCGATTGTGTTAGGTGTGGGAGATTGGGCAGATCAAACGGGAGAATACAAACGCCATCCCTTTGCCAATGCAATGTTAAATTACGGCTTCAGTCATTATGAATACAAAACTATTTTAGAGTCTGGTGAACATGAAATAGATGGTAAAGTTATTATGACAGATAAGTCGCTATATGACACAGTGAAAAAAGATGAATCTTATACATTGAGTTTAGATGATGGCAATGTACTTGTTGTTAATGGGATAGAAAAAATTTCAGCGACTATTCCAGTAGTGGAAGTGTCCTATAAAGAAAAAGAAGAAGAACATTCTGTTAAAAAAGCATTAAAAAATACACCTGTTGAATCAATAGCATTAAGTATCCCAACAACGCAATCTGAATGGTTGCAGATAGCAAAACGATTTTGGAAAGAAATAGTTATTGGATTTATTAGTTTAATTTTTTTACTATTTTTAATAATATGGTATATTATTAAAAGAAACCGACGAAAAAGGATTAAAGAGAGAATGAAACGCTATTCTCGAAGGTAATTTTCGTTGAAAAAAATAAGGGAGGATGTAATGATGACAGAACAGACTTACTATACTCTAAAGGATGGTAACAGAATTCCAGTAGTGGGATTTGGTACGTGGCAAGCTGAAAGTGGTGAAATAGCAAAACAAGCAGTAAAATCTGCACTAGAAGCGGGTTATCGTCATATTGACACAGCAATGATTTATGGTAACGAAGAAAGTGTAGGCGAAGCAATTAAAGAAAGTGGTATTCCACGTGAAAGATTATTTATTACCACAAAGTTATGGAACAAAGATCATTCATACGATAAAGCAAAACTGGCTATCGATGAGTCCTTAGAGAGATTAGGTCTTGATTATTTAGATTTATATTTAATTCATTGGCCAAATCCAGTTGATTATCGGGACCATTGGCAAGAAGCGAATGCTGGTGCTTGGAAAGCAATGGAAGAAGCTCTCAACTCTGGAAAAGTAAAAAGTATCGGCGTTTCCAATTTTATGATACATCATTTGAAGGCGTTAGAAGAGATAGCTTCTTTTCAACCAGTGGTGAATCAAATTTATTTAAATCCTAGTGATCAACAACAAGAAATTGTTAGTTATTGTAAAAATAAGGGGATTTTACTAGAGGCATATAGTCCACTAGGGACAGGTGATATTTTTAAATTAGATGAATTAGAAGAAATCGCTAAAGCGCATGGTAAGACTGTAGCACAAGTTGTATTACGTTGGTCTCTTCAAAAGGGATTTGTGCCACTTCCTAAGTCTGTCACTCCTAGTCGAATTAAAGAAAATATTGAGTTGTTTGATTTTGAACTATCTGAATTTGAGATGGGACTCATTGATGCTTTACAAGGAAAAGCTGGTCAGGCAAGAAATCCGGATGAAGTTACCTTCTAAAAGGCTCTTTATTAAGAGCCTTTTTCTTCATTAAAAAGATGAGTAGATTGGGAGAAATTGATGGAAAAGTTATTAAAAGTTATCTCAAACAGAGCTGTTATTATTGTGTTATTAATCCTTCTTCAATTAGGTGTGTTATTTGCGATTGTGTTTAGATTTCAAAATTATTTTGTTTATTTTTATACGTTCTATTTATTAATTTCCAGTTTTGTTGTGATAAAAATTATTAATAGTCGAAGTAATCCAGCTTACAAAATTGCTTGGATTATTCCAATTATGTTAATTCCTGTTTTTGGGACAGTTATTTATTTAGTATTTGGACGTGTTCGCTTTAGTAAAAAAGAAAAAACAAAAATGGAAGTCATTCAAGAAAGAGAACAACTTGCCAATGAGCGAACAGTATCAAAAGCAAAAATAACAGATGGGAATCAAAATGCTATAATACAGTCTAATTATTTAAGTAAATATGGAGAATCTTCTTTGTTTACACATACAACCAGTGAATATTATCCATTGGGTGAACAAGCTTTTGAAGCCATGATTGAGGATTTAAAAAAAGCTGAAAAATACATTTTTATGGAATTTTTTATCGTTAATGATGGTGAAATGTGGCAAACTATTCTTGATATTATGATAAAAAAAGCAAGAGAAGGTGTAGATGTTCGATTTATTTATGATGATTTTGGATGTTTGTTTACATTACCTCATGGATATGATAAAAAGTTAAGAAAAGAAGGCATAAAGTGTTGTGTTTTTAATCCATTTATTCCTGTATTATCTCCAATTTTCAATAATCGTAATCATAGGAAAATAACTGTCATTGATGGAAAAATTGCTTATACAGGTGGGATTAACTTAGCTGATGAATACATTAATGCGATTGAGCGTTTTGGTCATTGGAAAGATAATTCAATCAAACTTGTCGGAGAGGCAGCATGGGGATTTTCTTTGTTGTTTTTATCTATGTGGGATTTTGTAAATTCAACTGAAAGTAGAGTAGAAGAATTTATTCCAATCTATGAGGCCAATGAACTACCGGAAACAAAAGGATATTATCAACCTTATGTGGATTCTCCATTTGATAGAGAAACAGTTGGAATGAATGTCTATTTAAATCTAATCAATCGTGCGACGGATTATGTCTATTTTACTACTCCTTATTTGGTCATTGATAATTTATTGATGGAAGCTCTGTGTAATGCCGCAAAAGGTGGTGTCGATGTGAGGATTATTACCCCACATATTCCTGATAAGTGGTATGTCCATACTGTGACCAAATCAAACTATGCTCAACTAATTGAAGCAGGAGTAGAAATATATGAATATACACCAGGTTTTATCCATTCTAAAACCTGTGTGGTGGATGGAGAGTATGCAACTGTCGGCACAGTCAATTTAGATTATCGTAGTTTATTTTTACATTTTGAATGTGGTGTGTGGATGTATAAAACGAAAGGAGTAGACGATGTCCTACAAGATCACTTAGAAACAGAAAAATTAAGTCAATTAATTACATTAGAAGAAGCAAAAAACGTGTCATTCCCTAAAAAAGTTTTACAGGCGTGTTTATCGGTTTTTGCCCCGTTATTGTAATAACAAAAAGATAGAAAAATGAGAGAGTGAAAAATATGCAAGCAGTTTATTTAGATCATGCCGCAACGACTCCGATGGCTCCTGAAGTGATTGAAGAAATGACACGAATTATGTCATCAACATTTGGTAATCCATCTAGTGTGCACCAATTTGGTCGCCAAGCAGAGTTTGAATTAGATATGGCAAGAGATGTCGTTGCTTCTTCGATTGGTGCACAGTCACGCGAAATCGTCTTTAATGGTGGTGGTTCTGAAGGTGATAATACAGTGTTGTTGGATATTGCTAGACAAATGAAACATCAAGGGAATCATATCATTACCACTAATGTTGAGCATTCAGCAGTAATGAACCCACTAAAAAAATTAATGGAGCAAGGATTTGATGTGACTTTTTTACCAGTAGACAACACTGGTAAGGTTACAATAGAACAAATTAAAGAAGCGTTAACTCCTGACACCATATTAGTGTCAATAATGTATGGAAACAATGAAATTGGAACGTTAAATCCAATTAAAGAAATTGGTCAGTTACTTCATGAAGAAAATGTTTTATTCCATACAGATGCAGTACAAGCATTTGGTAGTGAAATAATAGATGTGAATGAGTTGTTAGTTGATTATCTGACCATCTCTGCTCATAAAATTAATGGACCTAAAGGGGTTGGGTTTACTTATATTCGTTCAGGTCAACCAACGCCTGTTTTAATACAGGGTGGTGACCAAGAAGAAAAAAGACGAGCAGGAACCGAAAATCTTGCTGGAATAGTGGGACTAAAAAAGGCTGTATCACTTCTTACAGCAGAGAAAAAAGCTGAAAATAAAGAACATTATAAACAATTCGAACGCCTTATTTTAGAGGCATTAGATGAGCAACAGATAGAGTATCAGATAAATGGAGACACAGAAAATAAATTACCTCATATTTTAAACATTTGGTTTAAAAATGTTCCTAATAACATTTTGTTATCTCGTTTAGACTTAGCTGGTTTTGCCATATCAATTGGATCTGCATGTAGTGCAGGAGACGTAAAACCGTCACGCATTATTCAAGCCATTTATTCAAAAGACAGTAATGCAGCTAAAGAATCAGTCAGAATGAGTTTTGGCTATGGGGTGACAGAAGAGCAAATTATTGAATTTGCACAAACCTTAGTATCGACGATTCAATCAATGTTGAAAAATTAGTTGGTATTTGTAGACAGAGTCATTATAATGAAAGTATCAATTTTATTAGGAGGGTTATTATGTCATTTTTAGAAAAGGCAACAGTAGAAGGGTGCCCACAGTTCTACAAAATAAATCCAAGGGCAAGAGCCTATACGTTTAAAGATTATGGTTTCCAAGCAACACCTTCAGGAAATTTACAATTGGTGAGACCATTAGATATTTCACCACAAGCTAAACAAAGTCCAAAATTAAAAATTACTGTAGCAAAAGACTTAAAGACTTTAAAAATGTCTTTAACAACTGCTAATGGATTAAAAACGATTAATATTTTTAAATCGGATGATCAAAAAGATAAACAAGAGCAATTTTACTACATTATGGAAGATTTAATGTCTTTTGATTGCCTTGAAAAAGCATAAAATGATAAAAGAACTGTCATGTGACAGTTCTTTTTTTGTGTCAAAGAGATGATTTTATTAAGCAAAAACGCTATAATGTAATAACTGAAAAAATACGACCTTCAAATCGTAGTAGATTTTCAGAATCTATAAAAAGAAATGATGGTGATGAGTTTGACAGATAACAGTCAAATTAAAGTAGTAGTCGGTATGAGCGGTGGCGTGGATTCATCTGTAACTGCCCTAATACTAAAAGAACAAGGCTATGATGTAGTTGGAGTCTTTATGAAAAACTGGGACGATACGGATGAAAATGGTGTCTGTACCGCAACAGAGGATTATAAAGATGTGGCGAAAGTAGCGAATCAAATAGGTATCCCGTATTATTCTGTGAATTTTGAAAAAGAATATTGGGACCGTGTATTTGAATACTTTTTAGCTGAATATAAACGTGGTAGAACACCAAATCCTGATGTCATGTGTAACAAAGAAATTAAATTTAAAGCCTTTCTAGATTATGCCATGCAACTTGGTGCTGATTACGTGGCGACAGGTCATTATGCCCAAGTGGTTCGCGATGAAGACGGAACATCTCACATGTTACGTGGGGTAGACCAAAATAAAGATCAAACGTACTTTTTAAGTCAACTTTCTCAAGAACAATTATCTAAAACAATGTTTCCACTTGGACATATGGAGAAAAAAGAAGTTCGTGAGATTGCCGAAAAAGCTGGACTGGCAACTGCTAAAAAGAAGGATTCAACAGGTGTTTGTTTTATTGGTGAAAAGAATTTTAAAGAATTTCTTGGAAAATATTTACCAGCGCAACCTGGAAAAATGATCACGTTAGATGGTGATATTAAAGGCGATCATGCTGGTTTAATGTATTATACCATTGGTCAAAGACAAGGATTAGGAATCGGTGGTGGTCAAGGTGAATCAAGCGAACCGTGGTTTGTTGTGGGAAAAGACTTATCAACAAATACCTTATATGTAGGACAAGGATTTCATCATGAAAACTTGTATTCAACACACCTGGAAGCAAGTGACGTTCATTTCACTATTGATACACCAAAACCAAAAGAATTTAAATGTACAGCTAAATTTAGATATAGACAACAAGATATTGGTGTCCGTGTGGTATTATCAGAGGATCAAACACAAGCAACTGTTTATTTTGATGAACCAGTGAGAGCAATTACCCCAGGGCAAGCCGTTGTTTTTTATGACGGCATGGAATGTTTAGGTGGCGGATTAATCGATACGGCATTTTATGAAGATAAACAACGTCAGTACATTTAATTAAAAAAGGTGTTGACAGAATGTTTCTAATACGATATAGTTCTGTGTGTAAGAAAAATAGATTAGTTAGGTGAGGCTCCTATACAAACATAGGCTACTGCCCAAAAATGTCGAGAGACGCCAATGGGTATAACAGAGATGATCGATATAAGGTTTTCTTTAACGTAGCTAAAGTTCTTGGTAACTTTTACGTTGTATAGTGCTAAAACTCAACGATTGGATCTCACAAATTTATTTAATGTGTCTTTACGCCTTTCGTCGAGTTTTTGGACGGAAGGTTTTTTTTGCGTTTTCTAATCAATCAAAGGAGGGGTAATTGTTTTTTAAAACTATTATTCTTATAAAAATAGCAAACAAAGGAGATGGAAACACATGGAAGATAGTAGTCACGGTCGAAGTTATAAGGGTCATGAAGAGTGGGAAATAAAAAAAGTTTATTATTGTCTATCTGTTTCTACCTCAGAGAGATAAGTTGATAGCTTGTAACCACTTCTCAAAAGGACCCAATAATAAGGAGGAATACACATGATACATACAAATTTGAGTGGCATACTCTTTTTTATGGTCGGGTGTTTCTTATGGATACAATTGGTGAGAAAGAAGGTTACTACAATGGAAAAAAAAGAAGCAGCAAACTACAAATTTTTTGCACAAACAAGCGTTGATAAATTATTTTCAACATTTAAAACAAGCCTTAGTGGAATAAATAATAACGAAGCAGAAGTATTAAGGGGTGAGTATGGTGAAAATGTTATTTCACATAAAAAGAAAACACCATTTATTGTAGAAGTATTAAAAGCATATTTTACACCGTTTACGACAGTACTATTAGCATTAGCTATTATTTCATTTATAACTGATTATGTGATTGTTCCAACAGATGAAAGAGATTTAACAGGAGTCTTAATCATTGTGGCAATGGTTGTTTTAAGTGGAACTATGACACTTATTCAATCAGTCAAATCAAATAATGCAGCTGAAAAGCTTAGTAATATGGTAAAAGTGACAGCAACTGTCTTAAGAAAAGGTGAAGAAGTTGAACTACCTATCGAAGAAATTGTGTGTGGCGACATTATTAAATTATCAGCTGGAGATATGTTACCAGCAGACGTTAGATTGATTCGTACAAAAGACTTGTTCGTCTCACAAGCTGCTATGACTGGTGAAAGTTATCCTGTTGAGAAAAAAGACACATTTACTATGAGAAACAAAGACACAGAAACAGATTATGAAAACATTGCCTTTATGGGTAGTAATGTTGTGAGTGGTAGTGCCATTGGATTAGTCATAGCAGTTGGAAATGGTACATTGTTTGGTCAAATTGCCAAAGATGTGTCCGAAAAACATACGATTACTAGTTTTGATGTTGGCATTTCAAAGACATCCTGGTTATTAATTCGTTTTATGATGGTGATGGCTCCAACAGTATTTTTAATTAATGGTTTGACAAAAGGCGATTGGTTAGAAGCGTTCCTATTTGGTTTATCAGTTGCAGTAGGATTAACACCTGAAATGTTACCAATGATTGTGACAACGAACCTTGTAAAAGGTGCGTCAACAATGGCGAAAAAAGGCACTATCATTAAAAATTTAAACTCTATTCAAAACTTTGGGGCAATTGATGTATTGTGTACAGATAAAACGGGAACTTTGACACAAGACAAAATCATTTTAGAGTATCACCTAGACGTTGATGGAAAAGAAGACGACAGAGTATTAAGACATGCATTCTTTAACAGTTATTATCAAACAGGATTAAAAAACTTAATGGATAAAGCCATTATAGAATCAGCTGAAGAAGAGTTAAACATGAATGTCAATGCGTATAAAAAAGTCGATGAAATTCCATTTGATTTCCAACGTCGTCGCATGAGCGTTGTGATTGAAGATGCGTTTGGAAAAACTCAAATGATTACTAAAGGTGCTGTTGAAGAGATGCTTGACGTATCAAGCTATGTTGACTACCGCGGCAGTGTGGTTCCCTTAACAGAAGACATTAAATCAACTATTTTAAAAACAGTGGATGAACTAAATGAAGATGGATTACGTGTGATTGCGGTTGCTCAAAAAACAAATCCAAGTGTGGTGGGTGAGTTTTCTGTTAAGGACGAAAGCGACATGGTATTAATTGGCTATTTAGCATTCCTCGATCCACCAAAAGAAACAACGAAAGACGCTTTAAAAGCATTAAAAGAGCATGGTGTTGGTGTTAAAGTATTAACAGGGGACAATGCTTTAGTCACTAAATCTGTGTGTAAACAAGTCGGATTAGAAGATGAAGAGTTAATTACAGGGTCTGAAATTTCTCGTATGAATGATGTTGAATTAAAAGTTATTGCAGAAAAATACAATATTTTTGTTAAATTAACACCGTCTCAAAAAACACGCTTAGTAAAAGTATTACGAGATGCAGGTCACACTGTTGGCTTCATGGGTGATGGTATTAATGATGCACCTGCTATGAAAGAAGCTGATGTGGGTATTTCAGTAGATACAGCGGTTGATATTGCTAAAGAAAGTGCGGATGTTATTCTATTAGAAAAAGACTTAATGGTGTTAGAACGAGGTATTTTAGCAGGACGTACAACGTTTGGTAACATCATGAAATATGTCAAAATGACAGCAAGCTCAAACTTCGGAAATATGTTCTCAGTTGTTGTGGCAAGTATCTTCTTACCGTTTTTACCAATGTTGCCAATTCAATTGTTATTCTTGAATTTAATTTACGATATTTCTTGTATGTCAATTCCATGGGATAATATGGATGCAGATTATTTAGAAGAACCCAAAAAATGGGATGCAAGCCGTATTGGGTCATTTATGAAGTGGCTTGGACCTACAAGTTCAGTGTTTGATATTACAACGTATGCTTTAATGTATTTTGTCATTTGTCCAGCAGTGGTTGGTGGGTCATATCACACATTAGGAGCTGAACAACAAGCATTGTTTATTGCTGTATTCCATGCCGGTTGGTTTGTTGAATCATTATGGTCTCAAACATTAGTTATTCATACATTAAGAACACCAAAATTACCATTTATTCAAAGTAGAGCATCATTTATTTTAACAACGATTACGTCTATTGGTATTGCAATTGGTTCATTCTTACCATTTACAGCGTTTGGTCAAGATTTAGGATTAATGCCATTACCAGGGCAATACTGGATTTATTTAGCACTGACTATCGTTGCTTATCTAATGCTTGTAATGATTGTTAAAAAAATCTATGTAAACCGTTTTGGTGAGTTATTATAATAGAAATTTAAAAAGAAACGAGTGATAACTTGTTTCTTTTTTTTTAACACGATAAAATAGATAAGTCGTAAGATTTGTCAATTTGGATATTTTCACATAGTCTATAAGTAAAGTGTAAAAGAAGGGTGGACAGGTAGATGTATCAAGTTATTCAGACTTATAGTGAAGATGAACCTTGGTGGTTTTTTGAAGAATGGGAAAAAAATATAAAATCAGAAGAGGCTTTTGATAAATTTCATGATGCGGAAAAAGCATTTATGAAACAATATGATCAATTAAAACAAGACTACGAAGAAGTAAAATGCAAAGATCCTTATTTAGTCGCTTTTTGGAACGATGAAGAATACGTATATTGTGAAGACTGTGATGAAGATTTACAAGCATACAGAGGATTAATGCTGGTAAGTGAGTACAAAAAATTAGATTTAGGAGATAATGACTCAGATGAAGCAACTGGTAATAGCAGAAAAACCAAGTGTTGCCAGAGATTTAGCCAAAGTGCTAGGGGCAACCAAGAAAACTAAAAATTATATCGAGGGAGATAGATATATCGTAACTTGGGCTTTAGGTCATTTACTTGGCTTAAAAATGCCTGAAGATTATAACAAAGACTGGGCAGAGTGGAACATGAATACCTTACCAATGATTCCTGAACGAGTAGGGATAAAACCACTACCTAAAACACGTCCGCAATTAAAAGCTATTAGTCAATTAGCTAATCGCAAAGATGTATCTGAAGCCATTATCGCAACTGATGCAGGACGAGAAGGAGAGCTAGTTGCACGCTGGATTTTACAATATGTCAAGTTCAAAAAGCCAGTGAAACGTTTATGGATTTCTTCCCAAACAGATAAAGCCATTAAACAAGGATTTAAACAATTAAGACCGAGTAAGGAGTATGACAATTTATACTACTCAGCTGTGGCTCGTGCCGAGGCTGATTGGTTGGTTGGGTTAAATGTGACACGAGCGTTAACTGTAAAATACAAAGATAGTTTATCAGCAGGACGTGTTCAAACACCGACTCTTGCGATGGTTAGACAACAAGAAGAAGTCATTGAGAAATTTAGACCGGAAACCTATTTTACGCTAGATGCTGAATATGATGGTGTGGTAGGACATTTGCAATTAAAAAATCCTAGACAGTATAAAGAGAGACAAGCATTAGAAGATTTAGTCGCATCATTTGATGGAAAATCGTTAATGGTTGAAGAGATTCAAGTGAATGAAAAAACAGAGTATGCACCACTTCCTTATGATTTAACAGAAATTCAGCGTGAAGCAAATCAACGTTACCAATATTCTGCTAAAAAAACGTTATCGATTATTCAACGACTTTATGAAACTCATAAAGTGGTTACTTATCCAAGAACAGATTCAAAACATTTAACGACTGATATGAAATCAACGATGAAAGAACGTTTGATTGCAGTGACACAAATGTCACCAGAACTAGTAAAACGTTTGGTTAAAGATGGAGCAGTAGTAAAACAGCAAAACGTATTCCAAAATGCAAAAGTGACCGATCATCATGGTTTGATTCCAACTGAACAATCAGCTCGACTTGAAAAATTAGATAATGATGAAATGAAAATCTATCGCATGATTGTGGACCGTTTCTTAGGCTTATTTTTACCGCCATATAAAGTATCAATTGAAACGATTACAGCTAAAGTAGACCAATCAATCTTTGTTTTTAAACAACAACGTGTTCTTGAAACGGGGTGGAAACAAGTTGAACAAACAACCAAACAATCGGTTGTCTTTAAAAAAGGAACGGCAATCAAAGCTGTTTATAAGATTAATAAACAACTGACAACTCCACCAAACCCATTATCAGAGGGAACGTTGCTTGGAAAGATGGAAAAACATAATTTAGGAACACCTGCAACACGTGCCGAAATTATTGAAAAATTAATTAGTTCAGATTTAATTGAACGCCAAACTCATCGCTTAGTCGTCACAGCAAAAGGAAAACAATTATTACAGTTGGTTAATCCATCCCTTGTAACGCCAGAGTTAACACAAAAATGGGAACTATCTTTAGAAAAAATAGCGAATGGCCAATTAAAACATCAATCTTTTATTAAAGACATTGAAAAAGAAACCACTCGTTTAGTTAAAGAAATTAAAATGAGTGAAGAAAAGTATGTCGATCATTCATTAACCAATAAAACTTGTCCTGATTGTGGTAGCCAATTAAAAGAAAAGAATACAAGAGATGGCAAAATCTATGTATGTAGCAGTGAGACTTGTCGTTACAAACGACGTAAAGATCCAAAAGTATCCAATAAGCGTTGCCCGCAATGTAAAAAGAAAATGATGATATTAGAAAATAAAAATGGTTCATATTTCAAGTGCGGTGGCTGTCAATACACAGAAAAAATGCAAAGTGGCTCAAAAGGTAAGAAAAAAATCTCGAAACATGAAGAGCGAAAATTGATTAAAAAATATAATCAAGCAGAAGAGATGGAAAGCCCACTTGCGGCAGCTTTAAAAGCAGCAATGAAAGAAGACTAATAAAAAAGGAATGACACAAGGTTTATCACCTTACTGTCATTCCTTTTTATTATATGTTTAATACTTTATTTAAGAAGTCTTTTGTACGGTCATGTTGAGGATTTTCAAAGACTTGTTCAGGTGAACCATCCTCTAAGAAATTACCCCCATCAATAAACATCACACGATTTGCCACTTCTTTAGCAAATCCCATCTCATGAGTGACAATTACCATTGTCATACCTTGCTCAGCTAAATCTTTCATAACATTTAGCACATCTCCTACCATTTCAGGGTCAAGTGCTGAGGTTGGCTCATCAAAGAGCATAATATCTGGATTCATGGCTAATGCTCTGGCAATGGCGACACGCTGTTTTTGTCCTCCTGATAAAGAGTCTGGGTAGCTATCTTTTTTATCAGCTAAGCCAACTGATTCAAGTAAACTAATTGCTTTTTCATTTGCTTCAGCTTTAGATAATTTACCTAGGTCAACAGGAGCTAATGTTATATTTTCTAAAATAGTTAAATGAGGAAAAAGATTAAAGTGTTGGAAAACCATCCCAATATGTTGACGGACTTTATTGATATTAGTATTTTTATCCGTTAGATTTGTACCGTCAACAATAATATTTCCACTTGTAATTTCTTCTAATTGATTTAAGCAACGAAGAAATGTGCTTTTCCCAGAACCTGATGGGCCAATGATACAGACCACATCGCCTTTTTTGATAGAAACATTAATATCGTTTAATACAGTGTGTTCATCATATTTTTTTACTAAATGCTCAACTAATATTTTTTCAGCCAATTAGTTCACCTTCTTTTCTAAAACTTTTGCTAATTTTGTTAATGCTGTAATCAAAATCAAATAAATCAATGCGATAGTAAAGTAAACCATTGTACTTTGTAAATTCCTTGCTACGATAATCTTTCCAGCTTGTAATAATTCGATTAATCCAATGGCAGATAAAATTGTGGTATCTTTTAAAGAAATAACAAATTGATTAACAAATGATGGAATCATAATTTTAATTGCTTGTGGTAGGATAATTTTTTGCATTGCACGGTGGTAAGAAAGCCCTAGACTTCGAGAGGCTTCCATTTGACCGACAGGTACGGCATTAATACCTCCTCGGACAATTTCAGATAGATAAGCACTGGAGTTAAGAGTTAAGGTAATGATACCAGCTAAAAAGACAGGAATATTAAAACCTAGTATACCTGGCATACCAAAGTAAATAAAGAAAGCTAGTACCATCAATGGGATACCACGAATAATATCCACGTAGATTGTTGCAATGATTCGGAGTGCTTTAGAAGGAGAGACACTAAATAATCCAATAATAATCCCAATAATTAAAGCTAAAATAAATGAGATTAAAGTTAATTTAATGGTCATCCATAATCCGTTTAATAAGCTTTTCCAGTTATTTTTAATCATGCCAGCAAAACTTGTTTCATCTACTGCAGTTTCTTCAGTACTTGTATCTTTACCTGATGAAATGTATTTGTTGATAATTTTATCGTACTCACCAGACGTTTTTAGATTTTTTAAACCTGTATTGAATTTTTCTAATAATTCTTGATTTTGTCCTTTTTTAACAGCGAATCCATAAGCACTACCTGTTTCTTTTTCGCCAACTAATTCTAATGCTTGCCCATTTGTAATGGCATATCCAAGAACAGGATAATCATCAAAAATTGCGACTGTTTCACCGTTTTCTAGTGATTTATAAAGTCCGGTAGCATCATCAAAATTTTTAATCGTGTAGCCATATTTTTTTTGGTTTTTTTCTAAGAAAGCAGCACTTTCAGTACCCACTTTTGCAGCGACCGTCTTTCCTTTTAAATCATCATAACGTTTGATAGAGGTATTTCCTTTTTTAACAGCCATTGAAATGCCACTGTCAAAATAAGGATCTGAGAAATCAAATGATTTTTTTCTCTCGTCTGTGATACTCATACCAGCTACCATACCATCGACTTGTTTCGATTGAACAGCTTGTACCGCACTATCAAATCCTAGAGGTTTTAAATCTACTTTAAATCCTTGATCTTTTGCGATAGCATTTATTAAATCAACATCAATTCCTATGTAAGTTCCACTAGAGTTTTGATACTCAAAAGGAGCAAACGTTAAGTCAGTCCCAATTGTATAAGTTTTTTCTTCTGCTTTTACGTTAACTCCGAAAGCTAGGATAATTATTGAAGTTAATAAAGCAATGAATGAAAATAAAGAATATTTATTTTTCATGAAGGTTCTCCTTTTTTTTCTGTTTTTTTCATTATAGTTTAAAAAAATAGAAAAACACAAGCTTTATGTTAGATTATCTTACATAAAGCTTGTGCTTTTTACCAAAAATATTAAAAAACGGTTTAGTTTTTTAACTATCATTCTTTGTTTTCAGTTGGACTTAAATTCTCATGGCATTTTAATAGCCGACTAAACTAATGTAGTTTAGCAAATCCAACTTCAAGGATTGCATGTAGCAGGTATGTTGTTCATAGAAGTAATCATTAAGAGTAAATGTTATAGCAGATAGTTGTTATCTTTTATAAACAACTTGTGCACCAAAAGGCATCAAGGCTAGTCTGGCTAATTTAAATGATTGTTTACCAAAAGGAATTCCGATAATAGTAATGCAGAGAAGAATGCCACTTATAGCATGCATCATAGCTAAAGGAACTCCGGAAATAAGTAACCAAAAGATATCGACAACAATGGATAGACCACTGCCTATATAGATAACTTTCTTATCAAAAGGCCAAAAGGAAAGTCCAGCTATTTTAAAACATTGGAGGCCGATAGGGATGCCAATAATGGTTATACACCAAATACAACCGGTTAAAAGCCATGAAAAGCCCCCAATAAATCCTCCAAAAATAAACCAAATAATATTCCCAAAAAATGTCATAATAAGTCTTCTTTCTATGTTAAATTCTATTAATAAAAGCATTTATTCTATCATCATGGTAGAATGTAGTTAATTGATTATAACATAGACATATAATGTATACAAAAAGGGGAGATGATAGTGGAAAATATCTTTATGACATTTATAACCTATTCCATTGTAGGATGGCTGTGGGAAAGTGTTTATTGTTCGTTAAAAGCGCGACATTTTGTATATCGAGGCTTCTTATTAGGCCCATATTGTCCTGTTTATGGGTTTGGTGTGACAGCTGTTTTATTACTTGTCCCAGACAAATCAGGTACACTTTTAAATCTTTATTTTAATTCTGTTGTGATTGTGACTATTATTGAATTTATAACAAGTTGGTTACTAGAAAAATTATTTAATATGTCATTGTGGGATTATAAAAATGTTCCCTTTAATATTGAAGGACGAGTAGCTGTCCCAGTCTCAATGTTCTGGGGAGTGGGATGTTTATTCCTAATTAAAGTGATTAATCCAGTCATACAAGATGGCATTACAAACTTTATAAATGCCACTAACAATATTGGTCCCATTATTTTATTTGTTTTATTTACGGTAGATGTTATCTCAACATTAATTTTTACAGCGACTACCAAAAAAGAAGTTGCTTCATCAATTGATACGAGTGATAAGGAAAATGCTGGTATTAAAGAATATCGTTTAAAACACTTATTTGAAAACAAAGAATCAGACCATAATAGATTGAAAGTTTTACAAGACTTGAAAAATAAACCACTAAAATTAAAACATCACAATCTAAATCGTTTGCTTAAAAACTATCCGAATTTAAAATTAAAAAAATAGGGTTAGGCCTATTTTTTTTGCTGCTCATAAATGAATTGGCTATGTTATAATGGTTCTATTACATAAAAAGAGGTATGGTATGAATAACAATGATCGGTTAACGCGTTTAAGATACGCACTTGATATTAAAGATAATGATATGGTCGAGCTTTTTTCTTTAGGTGGCGTGACTGTTACAAAAGAAGAGTATTTATCAATGTTAAATAAAATTGATGACGACTTGTATGAAAATATGTTAGAAGATGAAATGTTTGAGAGATTTTTAAATGGCATGATTATTTCACAGCGTGGGAAAAAAGATGATGACCAGGTAGTCTATGAATTGCATGAAGGAAACGCAAATAATGTTTTTTTAAAGAAAATAAAAATTGCATTATCTCTTACAACTGATGATATGCTTCATTATTTAGATGAGGCAGGGGCAAGTGTTTCTAAAAGTGAATTAAGTGCTTTTTTAAGAAAAGAAGGACATCGAAATTACAAAGTATGTGGAGACCAACTACACAAGACATTTTTTAAAAGGCTTAATGACTGATTATAGATAATGATTATTTTAGGAGGTGACTTATGCGTTTTGTCATTGATGGGGATGGGTCTCCGGTAAAAAATGAAGTGATCCAATTAGGAGAAACGTATCAAATTCCTGTTGTTATCGTGACAAGTATTGATCACTACACAAATAAAATTTATCCAGACTTTATTGAGTTTATTTACGTAGATAAAGGAAGTGACAGTGCTGATTATCGTATCGTAAAAGAAGTAGAGGATCATGATATTATTATTACTCAAGATTATGGTTTGGCTTCTCTTTTACTAACAAAACCAGTGCGAGTATTTCATCATAGCGGACAAGAGTATACAACACGCACGATTGATACGTTACTTAATCAACGTTTTATAGGTAGTCAAATGCGTAAGGCAGGAAAGAAAACAAAAGGTCCTAAAGCATTTACCCAAAAAGATAAAGAGATATTTATTGGGAAAATATTGGATATTATTAAGATAAAAAATAACCTTGGCTAAAAAGTTAAGGTTATTTTTTATTTTATGAATATATTTTTGTACTTTGTAAAAAGAATTGAGAATTAACATAATGGTAGATTGTTTTAGAAAAATCAAAAGCCTCTCCAGATGATAAGTAAAATAACTCATCAATTAATAATCCTGGATCCCCCTCATTTAATTCTAATAAGTCACTTTCATCTTTATTTAATTTTATGACATGGATATATTTATCAGAGAAGCTAATATTCAATTTCAAAGCTGTTTTACAGTAATCAAAAATAGAATGCTCTGCTATTTCAACATTTAAGTAAGGGATGATCGCTTTATTGTAATAGGATTCTTCTATACAGAGAACTTGAGAATTAATATATCGTATTCTTTTAACATAATAGACATTCTCTTTATCATCTAAACTTAAATGCTCCCTAACTTCCAATGGTGGAATTAATTCACTAAGTTCTAATACTTTAGACGTAATATCAAATTCACCTAAATCAGCTGTAAATCCTTGATTTTCACTGAAATTAATATAACCTTTTCTTTTTTTTCTCCTAACAAATACACCACTACCTTGTATTTGGTAGATAATTCCTCGTTTTTCTAATAAATCCAATGCTTTAACAATAGTACTTTTACTGACGTGATAAGTCTCTATCAATTCTTTAAAGTTTGGTAACCTACTACCATGGTTTAAGTTATTTTCAACAATTGATTCCTCAATTAATAATGCAATTTTTTCGTATTTTAACATCATAATAATTCCCTCATTTATATCCCTAAAGTTTTGTTACGATAGTTTTCTTTATTTTATCACAAAAAAATAAAAAAGATAGGTATTGACAAATTGTGCATGCACAATTATTATTTGTATATAAAATTTAGAGAGGAAGGCGAATCATGAGTAAAGTGAGAGACTATTCAAAGTTGGCACAAGATATTGTTGAAATACTTGGTAAAGATAATATTTCAAATGCTACACGTTGTGCAACAAGATTAAGATTGGTGTTAAAAGATATTCCAACTGATGCAAAAGAAAAAATTTCAACACTACCTGGTGTTATATCTGTCGTCATAAATAATGGACAATTTCAAATAGTGATTGGTCCACACGTAGGGGAAGTGTATGATGCGTTTACTGAATTAGTAAATGTTGATACAACTGAGGAAGAACCAAAAGGAAGTATTCTAAATCGTATTATTGCTACAATGTCTGCTGTATTTGCACCATTTGTTTATATTCTTGCAGCCGCAGGTATTTTGCAAGGAGCACTTATCTTAATTAATTTAGCTTACCCGGCCTTTGCATCAACTGATACTTATCGTGTTTTTAGTTTCATTTCTTGGGCACCGTTTACATTCTTGCCTATTTTTATCGCAATTACGGCATCCAAGCATTTTAAAGTAAATACATATATTGCTGTCGCGATATCAATGGCACTTGTGTCACCTGATTGGACAACAATGGCATCAGAAATTGCTTCAGGAAAGCATTTAACATTTTTTAACATTCCATTAAGTGAAACAGTCTATACATCATCAGTTTTACCGCCACTTATTATGGTTTGGTTGTTGTCTTATTTAGAAAAATTTGTAGAAAAAAGATTGCCTGGAGTGGTTAAGCCATTACTTACTCCATTGATTTGTATGGTTATCATGGTTCCTGTGACTATTTTAGTATTTGGTCCGGCATCAGCTTTCCTTGCAAACGGTATCGCAAATGGTTATAACAGTCTAGTACAAGTTGCACCACCTCTAGCAGGTGCATTAATTGGTGGATTCTGGCAAGTAGTTGTTATTTTTGGGGTTCATTGGGGAATTACTCCTGTTGTTATGGCGAACTTTGATATGTATGGAAGAGATTCATTCCAAGCATTTCAAACCATTGCAGTGGTAGCACAAGTAGGAGCAGTTTTAGGAGTGTTCTTGAAAACTAGAAACAAAGAACTTAAAGGGGTGTCGTTATCAGCCTTTATTACTGGTTTGTTTGGTATAACAGAGCCAGCTATTTACGGGGTAACACTTCGATTTAAAAAACCATTTATTTTTGGCTGTATATCTGGAGCAATCGGTGCGATAGTTGCTAGTTTCTTCAATCCATACTATTTTGCTTACGCTGGGTTACCAAGTTTATTAACAGTTGTTAATGGAATTAATAGTGAGTTTCCAACTTCATTCATCGGAATCGTCATTGGATGTCTGATTGCACTTGTTGGTTCAGCTGCATTAGTAATGATTTTCGGGTTTGGTGAAACAAATGAAACAGATAAAGAGTTAAGCGAAGACATTGAAGGAAAAGTGAGAAAAGAGTCAATAGTTAATTATGATATGCCAACACCAATTATTGGAGAAGTCATGGCTTTAACTGATGTACCAGACGAAGTATTTGCTAGCGGTGCGATGGGGTCTGGAGTTGCCGTTAAGCCAACTGATAATAAAGTTTATGCCCCATTTGATGGTGTTGTAACGATGGTAATTGATTCAAAACATGCCATTGGTTTAACGAGCGATACTGGAATCGAATTATTGGTTCATGTTGGATTGGATACAGTTAAATTGGAAGGAAAATCATTTAAATGTCATGTTGTTCAAGGTCAATCTGTTAAAAAAGGTGACCTGTTATTAGAATTTAATGCAGAAGAAATCGAAGAAGCGGGTTATTCATTAATTACGCCAGTTATTATTACGAATTCTTTTGAATTTAAATCTATTCAAACAGAGGAAAATAATATAGTCAATGTAAACGATAGTCTTTTAAAATTTAATTAGAGGTGATAAAAATGGATAAAAACTTTTTATGGGGTGGCGCATTAGCTGCTCATCAATTCGAAGGCGGATGGAATCAAGATGGAAAAGGTCCAAGTGTTATTGATGTTATGACAGCAGGCGCACATGGTGTACCAAGAGAAATTACAGAAACAATTGAGGTAGATAAATTCTATCCAAACCATGAAGCAATTGATTTTTACAATAGGTATAAAGAAGACGTAGCATTGTTTGCTGAAATGGGATTAAAGTGTTTAAGAACATCCATTGCGTGGTCACGTATCTTTCCAAATGGAGATGAAGATACACCAAATGAAGCTGGGTTACAATTTTATGATGATTTATTTGACGAGTTATTAAAAAATGGTATCGAGCCAGTTATTACATTATCTCATTTTGAAATGCCGTTGCATTTGGCTAAAGAGTATGGCGGGTTTAGAAATCGTAAAGTGATCGACTTTTTTGAAAAATTTGCGATTACATGTTTTGAGCGTTATAAGAATAAAGTAAAATACTGGATGACTTTTAATGAAATCAATAACCAAATGGATACTAATAACCCTATCTTTTTATGGACGAACTCTGGTGTAACGGTTGAAGAAGGAGAAAATGCGAAAGAAGTCATGTATCAAGTTGCTCATAACGAATTAGTTGCTAGTGCTAAAGCAGTTATTGCTGGTAAAAAAATAAATCCTAATTTTGAAATAGGTTGCATGGTCTCTCATGTTCCAATTTATCCCTATTCATGTAATCCAGCTGATATTATGGCAGCTGAAGAAGCGATGCGTCAACGATTCTTTTTTGCTGATGTTCATGTACGTGGCTACTATCCAAGTTATGCCATGAAAGAATTTGAACGTGAAGGATATAATCTGGATATTCGCCCAGAAGATTTAGAAATATTAGCTAAGGGAACAGTTGATTATGTTGGTTTAAGTTATTATATGTCAACAGTTGTTAAAGCTGATGTGAATAACGATAACTTAGGTAATGTGGTGAATGGTGGATTACCAAATAGTGTAGAAAATCCATATATCGAAACAAGTGATTGGGGATGGGCAATTGATCCTGAAGGCTTGCGTTATGGATTGAATCGCTTGTATGATCGCTACCAAATCCCATTATTTATCGTAGAGAATGGGTTTGGCGCAATTGATGAACTAACTGAAACAAATGAAGTTCACGATCAAAATAGAATTGATTACTTAGTGAAACATATTGAAGCTATTAAAACAGCGATTGATTATGATGGCGTAGCAATCATGGGTTATACACCTTGGGGGATTATTGATTTAGTATCCTTCACAACTGGTGAGATGAAAAAACGCTACGGAATGATTTATGTTGACCGTGATAATGAAGGAAATGGTTCGATGAATCGTTATAAAAAAGATTCGTTTGATTGGTATAAAAAAGTGATTGAAACAAATGGAGAAGAGCTTTAAATATATAAAACTATTAGTCTGTACTGGCTAATAGTTTTTTTAATAGCTATTAATTAACCTATTTTTTAAAGTGTGTTATCCTACTATATAAGAAGAGCTTCGTATAGGAGGAAAAAACATGGGAGACAATAAATCTGCCAAAACAAATCAGTCTGAAACCACATTTATTAAGTATATCAGTTGGATTGCAACCATTACAGCAATTCTAATGTATGTATCGTACATTCCACAAATAAGTAATAATTTAGCTGGAGATAAAGGTAGTCCTGTTCAACCCTTAGTTGCAGCAATTAACTGCTCACTTTGGGTGATGTACGGATTTAAAAAAATGCCACGAGATTGGCCGATTGTACTAGCAAATTTTCCGGGAGTCATTTTTGGGATAATTACTTTTTTAACTGCTTTGTAGTAAAAAATGATTATTAAACCAAAAAATTTGAAAATTGACGTAAATTTGCCTTGAAATAGTTATAATATGGAAGAGTTTATGACTTAAGTAGTATTATATTGTTTCAGGGGGTTGGATCAATGGATATTTTAGAGATTACAAGTATCATTGGGACGATTGCTTTTTCGTTTTCTGGAGCACTTGTTGCCATAGAAGAAAAATATGATTTATTAGGGATTGCAGTATTAGGATTTGTCACGGCATTTGGTGGCGGTGCTTTAAGAAATTTGATTTTAGGATTATCAATGGATATTTTTTGGAGTCAGACAACACTGTTTTATGTGTCATTTGCAACAATTGGCATTGTTTATTTATTTCCGAAAAGGCTATCATCAATGAAAATGTTAGAACTTATTTCTGATGCAATCGGGCTAGCGGCATTTAGTATTCAAGGGGCTTTGTATGGATTAGGAATTAATGGTCATATAGGTCCTGTTATTATGGCGGCGTTATTGACAGGTACAGGAGGAGGATTAATACGAGATCTTCTTGCCGGAAAAAAACCAAGTGTCTTATGTGCTGAAATATATGGTAGCTGGTCGATTTTAATAGCAATCGCTCTTTATGTTTATCGTCCAACGCACTCATTAGTATATCTTTTTATCATTGTGGTAACAGTGTTACTAAGAGTTGTTGGGTTAACATATGATTGGAATTTACCGAAGTCTAAATTTAATAAACATGATGATGACAATAGCCACCCAACTCTAAAAATTGACTTATAAAACGTTGCGTGATATATTTTACAGATAATATAGACTAAAGACGTTATATAGAATCATTAAGTGTTAAGTTGAAAACAATTGATTGATTTTTCAATTGTTTTCTTTTTTTATGATGATTTTAGTAAAAAGGAGAGTCAAAAGTGAGTATTTTAGAGATTGATGACTTAAAGTATGAATTACCAGATAAGATGCTTTATGAAAATGGATCACTTCGTTTAAATAAGGGTGAACATCTTGGTTTAACAGGAAAAAATGGGGCAGGAAAATCAACTTTATTAAAAATGATTCAGGGTGAGATTATGCCTGATGAAGGTCGAATTGTTTGGCAAAATAACATCACGATTTCTTATTTGGAGCAACAATTAACCTATAGTGAAGGTGACACAATGTTTGATTATTTAAAGCAAGCATTTAGTCATTTATATAAAATGAGTGATGACATCCAAGAGATGTATGAAGAATATGCCACAACGTATGATGATGAGTTGCTTGAAACAATTGGGAAAAAACAAGAAAAACTTGAAGCCAGTGACTTTTATTCAATAGAAACACAAATCGAACAAGTTGCAAATGGACTAGGATTGACTGCAATTGGTTTAGATAAAGAAGTGGCTAAGTTAAGTGGTGGACAACGTTCGAAAGTTAGTTTGGCAAAATTATTACTAGAAAAAGCAGACGTCTTTTTACTAGATGAGCCGACAAACTACCTAGATGTTTCACATATTGACTGGCTATCAGATTATTTAAATCAATTAGATAGTACCTATATCGTAATTTCTCATGATAGAGACTTTTTAAACAAAGTAACGACATGTATTTGTGATATTGATTACCATACGTTGACGAAATACAATGGTAATCTAGAAGCTGCAATGAAACAAAAACAAGCAAAAGCAGAACAACATCAAAGAGATTATGAAAAACAACAAAAAGAAATTGATAAATTGGAAGCTTATGTAAGAAAGTACAAAGCCGGAAGTCGTTCGAATATGGCCAAAAGTCGTGAGAAACAATTAAATAAAATTGATAGACTAGCTGCGCCACCAAGTGGTAAACCAGGTAAATTTGAATTTCCGTATGAAATGAGTCATAGTCATTTAGTTCTTGAAACAAATGATTTATCAGTAGGATATGAGTTTCCTTTATTAGAAGACATTAATTTCAGACTTCATAAGGGTGAGAAAATTGCGATTAAAGGATTTAATGGGATTGGTAAATCAACCTTATTAAAAACGTTAATCGGTGAGATAGATAAGCTATCGGGAACGATTGAAATTAGTCGTGACGTGAAGATTAATTACTTTTCACAAGATTTAAATTGGGAACACCCAAACCAGTCAGCAATTGATTGGTTACAAGTTGTTCATCCAAAACTATCTAATAAAGAAGTGCGTAGAGTTCTTTCTAAAAGTGGCATTAATGATGATAACATGAGTAAACCGTTATCCCAACTTAGTGGGGGAGAGCAGTGTAAAGTGAAATTGTGTCATTTGACTTTAATTAAGAGTAACTTATTAGTACTTGATGAACCAACAAACCATTTGGATCAACAAAGCAAAGATGCATTAAAAGAAACACTGAATCAATTTGAAGGAACTGTGTTACTTGTTTCTCACGAAATGGACTTTTTGGAAGACTTAGTAGATCAAGTTTATGATGTTGCGTTAGGAAAAATGATGTAAAACGTAAGACCTCGAGAAATCGAGGTCTTTTTTTGTTTTCAAAAAAGCAAACGGTTTAGCAGAAAACTAAAATAGTCAATATAAGTTAAGAATAAAAGATACAATAATATCAAAAAATATCTAATAAACAAAATATATTGTATAAAAAAGATAGTAGATTTCAAACTACGAATATGATAAACTTATGTCTATCAATTGATTACAGAATTCTGGATGGTTAACAAATTAGGGCTTGTTTAAAAGATGTTAAAATAAATTTTTCATCTGAATCAAATAGTTATTGGGTTTAGTTTAACCTACCAAACGTTATGGATAAAGATAGATTTCTTGAGATAATCAGGAGGTCTCATTATTTATTTAAGTAAGTGAAATTTTTCCCAAACTATAAAAATAATATTAATAGGAGTTTTTGATATGACAAAAACAGAAGAAACAAAATTAACCCCACGCCTGTTTCTTAATAAGGTTTTAGCTGGTACAGCTCAAGGTACAATTATTGCCTTGATTCCAAACGCGGTATTAGGAGCAATTTTAAAATATTTCTCACAATATGACATTATACAAATGATTATTCATGCTGGATTAATTTTTCAATTAGCAACCCCATTAATCATAGGAGCGTTAATTGCTCATCAATTTGGTTTAACTCCAACAAAAATGATGATTGCTGGAGGTGCTGCTTTTGCGGGATCAGGTGTTATTAAATTTAATACAGATATCAACTCTTATGTAGGTGCAGGTACTGGAGATATTATTAATATTATGATTACTGCATCGGTCGCTGTATTGATGATGTTATACATTGGAAGTAAATTTGGTTCAGTTGAAATTATTGCCATGCCAATTGTTATAGGTGTAGGTGCCGGTTTAATCGGTATGATAGCTTATCCATTTGTAACACAAATTACAGTTGCTATTGGAAAATTAATTAATAATTTTACTGATTTCCAACCAATTGTGATGAGTATTTTAATTGCCTGTTCTTTTGCCACACTGATTATTTCTCCAATTACAACAGTAGGGATTGGACTTGCTATCGGGTTAAATGGTGTATCGGCTGGTGCAGCTGCTATGGGAATAGCAGCGACAACGATTGTATTAGTTATTAATTCATGGAAAACTAATGAATCGGGTGTAACTTTAGCCATTGCATTAGGTGGGATGAAAATGATGATGCCTAACTTATTTAAATATCCAATTATTTTAGTACCGGTGTTATTTACAGCAATTATTTCTGCTATTCCAGTGGCTTTGCTAAATATTTCTGGAATACCTCAATCAGCTGGTTTTGGGCTTGTTGGGTTAGTTGGACCACTTGCTTCACTTGATTCAGGATTAAATATTATTCTATTAATCATATGTTGGTTTGTTGTTCCAATTGCAGCAGGACTTCTGTCAAAATTCATTTTTGAAAAAGTATTAAAACTTTATGACAGTAAAATAGTGTTCGCTTATCAAGGTTAGTTTCCTTTAATAGTTTGGAAGGATTAAGGGGTATTAAAACTTTTATTACAATAAGTTCAACTAGAAATGATTAGATAGAATCGTTTTTTTATAGATTATGGATTAACACTTGCAAACAATCATCATGTAAAAAAGTCTAGTTTATATTTAAAAAAAAATGATTTTTTCTAATATATAGATGGCATCATTATGTAGTTAGTTGATAAGGATAAAGTAGGCTCTTTTTAAAGGTTTAACAGTAATGTATTAGGAGATAACTCAATATATTATATGGATTTGTTTACAAAATTGTGATAAAAGGATGTCTTATCAAGTAATATTTAAAACATAAGACAAAAAGATGATATTGTAAACGTTCTATATTAATAGTACTATAAAAAATGGTAAATACTTAGTTGGAGGAAGTTTAAATGAATATAGTAATAGCAGGTGCAGGAGCAATGGGTAGCCGTTTTGGTATTATGTTAAAACAAGCAGGAGAAAATGTTATTTTAGTTGATGGTTGGCAACAACACATTGACGAGATTAACCAAAATGGATTAAAAGCCAATTTTAATGGAGAAGAAATAACAGAATTTATCCCAGCTTATAATCAAAATGACTTGTCAGAGGTTGAATTTTCAGCTGATTTAGTTATTTTATTTACTAAAGCAATGCAACTAGATAACATGCTTCAATCACTTGATAATATGTTAGGTAAAGATACCATCGTGTTATGCCTGTTAAATGGTATTGGGCATGAAGATGTGATTAAAAAATATGTAGATTATGACAATATTTTGCTTGGAAATACAATGTGGACAGCTGGTATGGAAGGACCAGGTAAAGTGACTTTATTTGGTAACGGAAGTATTGATCTACAAAATTTGGGTGAAGGTAAAGAAGATGTGGCACAAAAAGTAGCTGACGTGTTAACGAATGCAGATCTAAATGCTAGAGTATCTCAAGATATTTTAACGTCAATTTATCGAAAAGCATGTGTAAATGGTACGATGAATGGGCTTTGTACTATTTTAGATTCTAATATGGCAGATTTTGGTGATACATCAAGTGCTAATACAATCATTAAAAAAATTGTTTCTGAATTTTTAGCGGTTGCTCGTGTTGAAAATGTTTTTTTAGATGAAGAAGCTGTTATTGAACAAATTAATGGTTGTTTTAATAGAGAGACAATTGGTTTACACCATCCTTCAATGTATCAAGATTTAGTTATTAATAATCGTTTAACAGAAATTGATTACATCAATGGTGCAATTGTTCGTAAAGGAAAAGAATATGGTATAGAAACACCTTATTGTGAATTTTTAACTTTATTAATTCATTCCAAAGAAGAAATTGTTGGAGCAAAATAAAAAACATCACAGTTTGAATTTTATGTGAACATATAAAATTTAAACTGTGTTTTTTTGTTGAATATTATATAGTTTGTTGAATCAAATATTTAGTTTGTTCATTAAAACTTCTTTATGTAAGCGTTATTATATTAGTGGAATAAAATTATAATATTCGGGGGAAAAATAATGCATAAAAAAAGAATGACACACTCATCAATGATTATTATGTTAATGTCGACAGGTTTAGTGGTTTCAGGATGTTCTAATAGTAAATCAGCCAATGACTTTGTCTATTCAGAAACACCATCAAGCAAAATAGATCGTGGGATGGATAATCAACCAGAATCTTCTTATTGGTTCCCGGAAGATTTTTTAGCGTGGGATGTTACTAAAGATCCAGATGCAAAATATAATGTCAGTAATATTCCGTTAGCAAAACGAGTAGATAAAAAAGAATTAACACCATCTAATGATATTCAGGATAAACAAACGAAAGTGGTTGCTTTATCGATTATGAATAGCAGTACAAGTGGTAACGCCCCGTTTGGTATTAATACATTTGATGCCAATGTTTTTTCTTATTGGCAATACATTGATCAGTTGGTTTATTGGGGTGGTTCTGCAGGAGAAGGAATTATTGTTCCACCTAGTCCAGATGTGATTGATGCCTCTCATAAAAATGGCGTGCCGGTTTTAGGAACAATCTTTTTCCCACAAACAGAGCATGGAGGAAAAATTGAATGGCTAGATGAATTTTTACAAAAAGATAATAAAGGTCATTTTCCTGCAGTTGATAAAATGATTGAGGTTGCAGAAACGTATGGATTTGATGGCTGGTTTATCAATCAAGAAACAGATAATCTTGTGACTAGTTTTGATGATGTAAAAGATGGAAAAGAAACAGAGAAGACGACAGAAGATGGTTTAACAAAAGAACATGCTACTTTAATGATGGAGTTAATCAAAGAATTTAAAGAAACAGCACCAGAAACATTAGATATTATGTGGTATGATTCGATGACATCTAAAGGAAAAATGGATTGGCAAAATGCGTTAACAGATGAAAATAAATCGTATCTTGTTGATAGTCAGATGAATCCGTTATCTGATTCCATGTTTTTAAATTTCTGGTGGAATACGGAAAAATTTGCCAAAGATGATTTATTAAAAGAATCGAATATTAAAGCACAAAAAGAAGGGATTGATCCTTATTCACTTTATGCAGGGATTGATGTTCAGGAAAATGGTTACTCAACACCTGTTAAGTGGGATTTATTTATGAATGAAAAAGGGAAACCTTATACATCGTTAGGTCTTTATGTTCCAAGTTGGACGTACGCTTCAACAGATAACCCTGATGATTTCCAAATGAAAGAGAATATTTTTTGGGTAAATTCCCAATCAGATCCAAGACAAGCCGTATTACCAAAAGAGGGCGAATGGCCTGGTATTTCGACATTTTCTATCGAGCAAACAGCGATTACTAGTGTGCCATTTAAAACGAATTTTAATCTAGGAAATGGTTATAATTATTTCATTGATGGGGAAAAAGTCTCTAGTAGAAATTGGAACAATCGAAGTTTACAAGATATCATGCCAACATATCGTTGGGAAATTGATCATGGCAAAGGAAATGAAGGGAGCATGTCGATTGACTATGCCGATGCTTATAACGGAGGGAATTCACTAAAATATCGTGGAAACATGAAGAAAAATGCCACCAATACGATTCATTTATATCGAACAGATATGACCATAGATAAAAATACGAAGATATCTACAACGGCTAAAGCCAATGAAGAAACAGAATTAAATCTGGTTGCAACATTAAAAAATGGTAAAAAACAAGTTCTTAGTCCAAATGGAGCAATTAAGGAAGATTGGACACGAGTGACTTATGACACAGATAAACTAGTTGGAAAAACGATTACTGATATCTCTTATGAGTGGAAAACAACATCAGATGCACCTGATTATGAGTTTAAGTTGGGTGAATTGGCTATGTTACCAAAAGAAGAAAAATCAGTGATGGATGTTAAAAAGTTAACAATAGAAGACGCCATATTTGATGAAGAAGAAAGCAATTTTGCTGGTGTGCGCTTAACGTGGGAATCAGATAAAACAGATGGTCTAAGTCACTATGATATTTATCAAGTGAACGATGATAAGTCTCGCTCCTTTATTGGTGCAACACTATCAACTACTCACTATATCAATGCATTAGAAAGAGTAGGAGAATCGAATAAGACAACCCTTGAAGTTGTGCCAGTTGATGTATTTGGTAAAAGAGGAAAACAGACAGAAACAATCGTTTTGGAATGGCCTGATAATAGTTTGCCAAAAGCCGACTTTACAGCATCACAAACATTAATTGCACCAGGTAAAGAAGTAACATTTACTAATCAATCAACAGATAATGCTGATGAACTTATTTGGGAATTTGAGGGTGGTGACATAAAATCTAGTACTAAAGAAAATCCAGTTGTAACCTTTGAGAAAGAAGGAAGTTATAAAGTTAAATTAACAGCTAAAAATAAATCTGGTGAGTCAGTGATGGAACAAGAAAAATTCATTGTTGTGAGCGAAGAAATCAAAGATGAACTTGAAAAGTTATCGACAAAAGACAGTCAAGTTGAAGCATCATCATTTATCAATGATGGTGAATCCCCACAATTTGTTTTAGACGGTAATTTAGAGACAAAATGGTGTGCAGTTGGCTCAGCACCACATGATATTACAATTGATTTAGGTGCTGTTAAAACAGTAAGCCAAGTAAACATGTTCCATGCAGAAGCAGGTGGAGAAAGTCCAGATATGAACTCAAAAGCTTATAAAATCGAAGTGAGTGAAGATGGAAAAGAGTTCAAACAAGTTAAGCGTGTTATTAGTAATGCTGCTGCTGAAACAACAGATACCTTTGCACCAGTTAAAGCACAGTATGTTCGAATTACACTTGATAAACCAAGTCAAGGTGCCGATTCAGCTGTCAGAATTTATGGTATTGATATTTTGGGTATGTAAGAGTAAACACAAAAAAAGATTAACCTTTAATGAAAGGGTTAATCTTTTTTTGCTTTTTGATATTCAGATTTTAGTAAACTATATCGGTTTAAATTGACGAAATGATGTTGCCTATAAATATCTTCTCTATCCACTCCATCAAAATGAAAACCTGATTTTTTAGCTACTTGGTTGCTTGCTATATTAGTCTCTTCAGCAACTATAACCAATTTATTTAATTTTAAGTTATTAAAAGCAATGTCAGTTAGACATTTGACACATTCTGTCATGATATTTTTCCCATTGTAATCATAATCCAGCCAGTAGCCAATTTCAGCCTTTTTATGAGTTGTATTGATATTGTGGAGGTCAATACATCCAATAATTTTTGTATTATCCAAAATAAATAAAACAACCTCTTTTTGTTCAGCTTCTTGCTTAATTGAGCGAGCGATGAAATGTTCACTATCTTTTACGACATTAGTGAAAGCAACAAAATCGAGAAATGTTTCTAAATGTTCTTTATTTTTTCTAACAAGAAGAAAAAATTCTTCAGCCATATGGCATTCAGGTTTAACTAAAGCAATCGTCGAATTGACAGGTAATTTAAAATATAGCAAACACATCACGTCCTAACATTTCTTTAAAGTATATCATAAAAATAAAAAACAATGAATATTATTTTTATAGCATGTTAAATAAAAAAGCATTAGTTATTTTTAAAGGTTTTTTACTGATATAAGTAACATATACTTTAATAATAGAATAACTATTATGTATATAGCGCTATCAATATAGAATGTTCGTTTTATAACCGAACCTTTTAAGGTATAAATGAGTTATTTGTTAAAGTTTACGTTTTTTTTACATAAACTTTACAATTCAAATCTATACTTTAATTAATCAGTAAAATAACTGATGAAGAAAAGGAGAGAAAAAAATGAGAAAGTCTAGGTTCACCTCGCGTTTGTTGGTAGTGTTGACGAGCACAATGCTATTTTCTGTTTCAGTTGGAGCTGAAACAGCACTGGATAAAGCGCCAGAAATTAACGCTTCAAGTGTGACGAATAATAATAAAAAAGTATTATTTGATAACACACATGGCCAAACAGCAGGAGCTGCTGACTGGGTTATAGATGGAGCATTTTCAGATTTTGCAAACGCTTTATCGGAAAAAGGGTATTTTGTGAAAGAATTAAGGAAAACACCCCCCATTACGCTCTCAGATTTAGAAGAGTATGATGTATTTGTTTTACCCGAAGCAAATATTCCTTACAAAATTGGTGAACAACAAGCTATAGCTGATTATGTTAGCCAAGGTGGAGCTGTCTTTTATATAGCTGATCATTATAACGCTGATCGCAATAAAAACCGTATTGATTCAAGCGAAGCGTTTAATGGGTATCGACGTGGTGCTTATCAAGATATGACAAAAGACATGACAACTGAAGAAAAAAACTCAGATGCTATGAAAGATGTTAAAAGTAGTGATTGGCTAAGTGACACATTTGGTATTCGTTTTAGATACAATGCACTTGATAATATTAATAATAAAACACAAGAATGGATTATTGAGGATGCATTTGGTATTACAGAAGGCGTAAAAAAAATAGGGCTTCATGCTGGAAGTACTTTAGCAATCACTGATAATACTCGTGCTAAGGGTTTGATTTATCCACCTAAAGGATTAACAAGTGCCAATAAATGGGGTCACGCTGTTGATGAAGGAGTTTATAATGGTGGTGGGATTGAAGAAGGACCTTATGTTGCCATTAGTAAACGTGATCATGGTAAAGCAGCCTTTTTAGGTGACACATCTTTAGTTGAAGATGCATCACCAAAATATTTAAGAGAAGAAAATGGAAAATCTAAAAAAACATATGATGGATTTAAAGAAGCTGATGATGAAAAGATTTTGATGCAATTAGTTGACTGGTTATCAGAAAAAGAAACCTATAAAACATTTACAGAAAGTGGTACTGTGCTATCAAGTATTACAAAAATTCATGATTATGAAGTACCAGAAAAGACAACTGAACCTCAAGATGAGCCGTGGGCAGCGCCACAAGCTAACTATAAATGGTTTGATTCTAAAACATTTGCACCAGGTAGTTTTGGTTCAGCTGAAAAAGCACAAGCACAACCATCAACTTCAGTTGTTTTTACTGATAAGCCAGTAGCAAATAAAATAAATAAAGCAACTATTAAGATGGAAGGGTTAAAACCAAATTCAGTCGTATCTGATTATCAATTTGGCGTCTACACCCCAACTGCTCAAAATGGATTTGAACTTGGAAATCAAGTGGCGAAAACAAAAGTTGCTGATAAAGCACTAAGCGAAAAAATAGGATATTCTGAAAAATTCTCTGTATCTGCTGATGATAAAGGTGCAGCAAGTATAGAAGTTGAGTATTTAGTTGAGTTTGAAGGAGAGTATAATTTCCGAGTGAAACTTGGCAAAAATAATGTGTTAACACAAGGCATCACTATTTCAAATGGCGCAACAGAAACACCGATACCTCAACCAGAAGAGGAGAATAAAACATTAGACTATAGTGTCATTGGGCAAATTCAGTTTAAAAAATCAGATGATGCAGTAAAACCAGTAGACCCTGAAAACCCAAATGAACCACAAACACCACTTAATCCTGATGGGACTGAAACTAAACCAGGTACTGGTGGATTATTATCGGTTGATTATGCGTCAAGTTTTTCTTTTGGACAACCAACGATTGAGCCAACGTTGAAAAACTATGGAGCATTTGCTCAACGATTTAAAGAAACGGATGCTTTACGTGGTAATTATGTTCAGGTAACAGATAAACGCGGAACACAATCAGGATGGGTATTACAGATTGTACAAGATAATCAGTTTAAATCATCAACCAATGATGAATTGACTGGAGCGAAATTAACATTAGGGAATGGTCAATTGAATTCACCTAATATGTTACAAGATGGTTATGATGTGAAAACAATGCCACAACATTTAGCGCATCCATTAAAAGCGACTGATGCTACTTTATCTGGAGGAATGGAATTAATTCCAGGACAAAGTCAAATTATTTTAAAAGCAAATAAAGGTCAAGGAATGGGGACGTGGGTATTGTCTTATGGTCAAAGTAAAGACAATAATATAGGTCAATTAAACGCAAATGATGCTAGTCAATCATCTGTTATTTTAACTGTTCCAAGTACGGCAAATCCAAAAGAAACAGTGTATCAATCAAATATTACTTATAAATTATCAATGGTTCCAACAACATAAGGTCAAATGTTAGTCGATAGACTAGAAAAACACTAGTCTGTCGATTTTTATGTTTATTAATTAAGGAGAATGAAGATGAAAAATGTACGAAAAATTGGTTATGTAATGGTATTATTTGTTTTGATAAATATGTCGTTTTCAATTGTAACATACGCCAATCAAGTTGGATTTTCAGTAGCACCAGTATTACCATCTAATCAGATTGATAAAGAAAGTGGGTATTTTCATATTCAATTAAAAGCAGGAAATAAGCAACAATTAAGCGTTGAATTGAAAAATCATACAGAAAAAGAAATGGTCTTAAAAACATCTGTTGCGAGTGCAACGACGAATATCAATGGTGTGATTGATTATAGTCCAACAAAAAATAAAGTTGACGAGACGTTACCGATAAATTTATCAAAGCAAATAACAGTAGATAAAATAATTACTTTATCCCCTAAAGAAGAAAAAATAGTGTCAGTTAAAGTGAGCATGCCAAATAAAGATATTCCAGGAGTTATAGCTAGTGGTATCTCTTTTGAAGAAGAGGGGAATGTTAAATCGAATCAATTATCTAGTCAAACAACGGTTAATAATAAGTTTTCTTATGTACTAGCGTTGTTGATGCAACAGTCAGCCAGTATTGAGACACAACCTGAGTTAAAGTTAGGGAAAGTTAAAGCGATGGAACTGAATACTAAAACAAGCGTATCGGCACCTATTAGAAACTTATCTTCAGCTTATTTAAATCAAGTAACGATTAAGAGTACGTTAACAAAAAAAGGAAGTAACGAGCCTTATTATGAATACAAAAAAGAGCAAATGCAGATTGCACCTAATTCAATTTTTGAGTTTCCGACTTTTTTAAATGGTAAGAAATTAGAAGATGGAGAGTATTTTTATAAAGCAGTGGTTAGTGGGATGACAGGAGAATTAAATAAAGAAGATCAGGAACGATTAGAGTGGGTATTAACAGATACAATAAACATTGATCAAAAACAAGCTAAGGAACTAAATGAATTAGATGATTTAGTAACAGATAAAACGGTTGGATTAAATAAATGGTTAGTTTTAGCAGTTAGTTTAAATGTCCTTCTAGTATTAGGGATTGTTAGTTACTTTTTGTTTGCAAAGAAAAGAAATAAGTAAATTAGACTAATTTTTTTGAAATTTAGTTATTTTATGGTAGGATACCAACAGTAAAATAATCTGATAGGAGAGTAAATATGAGATTATGGCATGAAGTATTAATACCTAAGTTACCAAGGCAACAACTACTAGGTCAGCATAGAGAGTGTTGTGCGCTAAGAGGTAAAGGGTGGGGAAAACCACATTCAACTGTTAATTATGTGTTTGATCATAGCCCGTATAAATTAGTGCAATACCATTGGTTGATTATGAACGAGATGGAAAACAGAGGTTATAAACCTGATACACTTTGGAAACATCCTTTGTATAGAGGGAAAGCAATTGATGCTTATACAAAGTTACCAGAAGTTCCAATAGAAACCCCAATTTATCCGGAGCACCATGATGACTACTTAAAAGAATGTTTAGATAATTTGGCTGAAAAAGACATTTATTTATAAAAAAACAATCAAATGCACATGACGGCATTTGATTGTTTTTTTATGCTTTAGAATCCATTCCAAAAATTAAACCAAGAGCTAACATTGTTGAGACCAAGGCTGTTCCTCCTTGACTTAAGAAGGGAAGAGGAATACCTGTTAATGGTAACAAACCTATTGAGGCTCCGATGTTTTCGAATGTTTGGAAAACCAACATAAAGACAATTCCTACACAAATATAAATATTAAAGGTAGAATTACTTTTAATGCCAGTATAGAAAATTTGGAAGAACAGATAAAAATAAAGTAAAATAACAGCCGTTGCGCCAGCAAAACCATATGCTTCACCCACGAAAGTGAAAATCATGTCAGACTCTCTAACTGGCACATAAACTTGTACCCCGGTTGTTCCAGTTCCAAATAATCCACCAGAACCAATAGCTAAGAGGCCTTGTACTTGCTGGTAAGCAATAGACGTTGCATACTCAAAAGGATTGACCCAAGCTCTAATACGGTTTAATTGGTATTCTTTAAAATGTAGCGAGGAAAGTATTGATTGACCAAAATCAGTAAACACCAAGAAAATGAGTGTTCCTCCTAAAACAGCAGCAATACCACCCAGAACAGCCACAATTCGCCAGTTAATACCCGATGCCACAATAAGTGCGCCAAGAACGCAAATGAAAACTAAACTTGTTCCAAAATCCTTTTGCACAAACATTAAAAAGAATAATGGAAGAGAATACAAGGCTAATTTTTTTACCATATCCAAATCAGTACGAATATCCTTTTCAGGGACTCTCTTATTGTATTTTACGAGTTCTTTAGATATAAAGAGAATGTAAGCTGTTTTAGCGATTTCTGATGGTTGGAATTGAAAGCCAAAAATGTCTAGCCAACGTTTTGTGTTGGTTAAATCATACATGTGAGGGTCGTAAAAGAAATACAAGGAACCCATAAGAAGTAGTGAGAACACATAAAACCATGGGACAGCTTTCCAAATGATATCACGTTTGATGTATTTTACCCCAAACATTAAAACGGTTCCTAGTCCAACAAACACCAGTTGTTTTAATGCTTGTTTAGTGGGATTATTTTGGTCATAATACGCTACCCAATACTGTAGCCAAATACTTAAAATAAGCATTAAAAATATTGGCAATAATAACGCGTAGTTAAAATTGTTTTGTTGTTGATATTCTTGTCGTTTCATGCCGTCATCTTATCCTTTATTTAGTTATATTAATTAAAAATTTTAAGTCCATACTTGTAATAAGCTACCACTTTTATTGATAATAGTATATAGTAATAATGAAATTAAATGAATTTTTAATCTTTTTTCCTACTTATGTTTAAATTTAGAAAGTTTAGTGTTGTTATGTTAAGTGTTAAGACGAATCAATAGACAATAAAAATAGAAAAGGTTAAAGTATGAGTAGAAAACTATAGGGGGTATTAATTATGTATGATGTAATTATTATAGGAGCAGGACCTGGAGGAATGACGTCGGCTTTATATGCTTCTCGTTCTGGCTTATCTGTATTAGTAATCGAACGAGGTGCACCAGGCGGACAGCTAATGAATACAGATGAGGTAGAAAATTATCCTGGATTTAATCTTATTTCCGGTCCTGATTTAGCACTTAAAATGTATGAAAATTCTACTAACTTTGGTGCAGAACATGTCTATGGAAATGTTGTTAGTATTGAAGACCATGGTGCTATTAAAAAAGTAGTGTGTGATGATGAAGAGTATGAAGGAAAAACGGTGATTATTGCTTCAGGAAGTGAACATCGTAAAATCAATATCCCTGGTGAAGAAGAGTACGCTGGACGTGGTGTATCTTATTGCGCAGTTTGTGATGGGGCATTCTTTAGAGACCGTCATTTAGTTGTGATTGGGGGAGGAGACTCAGCGATTGAAGAAGGCATGTACTTAACTCAGTTTGCAAGTAAAGTAACCATTGTTCATAGAAGAGATGAATTAAGAGCGCAAAAAATATTACAAGATCGTGCATTTAAAAATGAAAAAATTGAATTTATGTGGAATAAAGTTCCAATTGAGATAAACGGAAATGATATGAGTGTGCAATCAATTAAATTAGAGGATACTAAAACAGGTGAAGTAGAAGACTTATTAGCGGATGGTGTATTTATTTATATTGGATTAGATCCGTTGACTGATTTTGTTAAAGATTTAGGTATTACAAATGCTAATGGATGGATTGAAACAGACAATCATATGGCAACTAACATTCCAGGTATTTACGCAATTGGAGATGTTAGAGAAACTGTTTTGAGACAAATTGCGACAGCTGTTGGAGACGGTAGTATCGCGGGACAAGAAGTTTATAATTATTTAAGTAGCTTAGATGATTAATAGAACACATATTAAAAAATAATAGGTAAACCTTTTGGTGCAAAAAACTATCTTTATTTATTTTGCATTAAAAGGTTATTTATTTCTTTAAATAATGGTTTATATTCCTATAGTTTTTTTGTAAATTTCACACATTTTCATGAAAACATCTATAAAACGCTTGCAAAATCAATGCTTTTCTGATAATCTATGTGTGACTTACAGTTGACAGTACAATGAATTAAAGGAGAACATAATATGGAAAAACAGACTATTACAATTTATGATGTTGCAAGAGAAGCAGCGGTTTCTATGGCGACTGTATCACGTGTTGTTAATGGAAACCCAAACGTAAAGCCTGCAACTAGAAAAAAAGTATTAGAGGTAATCGAAAGATTGGATTATCGTCCTAATGCAGTGGCAAGAGGGTTAGCAAGTAAAAAAACAACAACAGTTGGAGTGATTATTCCAGATGTAAGTAATGCTTATTTTGCCTCATTAGCTCGAGGAATTGATGACGTGGCAACAATGTATAAATATAATATCATCTTAGCAAACTCTGATGGAAATGATGTAAAAGAAGTGAATGTATTAAATACATTACTTGCCAAACAAGTAGATGGTATCATCTTTATGGGACATCATTTAACTGAACAAATTAGAGGGGAGTTTTCTCGTTCTAAAACACCTGTTGTGTTAGCAGGATCAATCGATCCAGATAATCAAGTGGGTTCAGTAAACATTGATTATGAAGCAGCGACAAAAGATGCGACAAACCAATTGATTAAATCAGGAAATAAAAAAGTAGCATTTATTTCAGGTTCTTTATTAGATCCTATAAATGGTATTCAACGTTTGAAAGGTTATAAAGAGGCTCTAAAAGAAAATAATCTAGATTTTAATGAAGGATTAGTATTTGAAGCAGAATATAATTACAAAGCTGGTCTTGCTTTGTACGATCGTGTTATTAATAGTGGTGCCACAGCAGCAGTTGTCGCAGATGATGAGTTAGCCGTTGGGTTGTTAAATAGTCTAACTGATAATGGTGTAAAAGTACCGGAAGAGTTTGAAATTATTACAAGTAATAATTCATTATTTTCTGACATTGCACGCCCAAGTGTGACAAGTATTTCGCAACCATTATATGATATTGGAGCTGTATCAATGCGTTTGTTGACTAAACTAATGAATAAAGAAGAAATTGATGAAAAAGATATCGTCTTACCTTATGGATTGATAAAAAAACAATCAACAAAATAAAAAAAGTCATTGCTTGATTCAAGCAATGACTTTTTTTTATGTATAAAGATAAACTGAAAAGAAAATAAAGACTGCCCCAGCTAATACAAATAAGTGCCAAATGACATGCATATATTTTAAATGTTGTCTACTATAGAAAAAAGTTCCAGCTGTATAAGATACCCCACCTAGTACTAATAAAAGTAAACCGTTAAAACCAAGCCCTTCGTATAATGGCTTTATCGCAATGACACATAACCAACCCATCAATATATAGAGAAAATAATCCGCTTTTCCTCTTTTTTGAAGAAAAATTGATTTATATACAATACCAGAAATAGCCAATAGCCAAATAATGATACACATGGTCCATCCTAATTTACCACCTATTGTAATTAAACTATATGGTGTGTAGCTACCTGCAATGAGTAAGTAAATAGAGCTGTGATCAAATACTTGGAATACTTTTTTGGCTTTAGTGAAAATTAAACTGTGAAATAGGGTTGAAAATAAAAACAAAAGAATCATTGATGCACCAAATATTGAGTAGGAAACAACACGAATAGGCGAATGCAATTGGGCCCCTTTAATAATAAGTAACACCAGACCGGCAATACTTAAACCCGTTCCAATACCATGAGTAACAGCATTAAAGACTTCATTTACAATAAGATATTTTTTTGAATAAGTTGGATTGTGCATGGTGTATACGTCCTTTCGTTTTTTAGTGAAAAATATTTTTTTTTCTGTTATACTAAATAAACAGAAAGATTAATTTAATTGTACATGAATATTGTTGGTTTTGAAAGAGGTTTGATGATGACAAAAATTAAAATAGTGACAGACTCATCTTGTATTATTCCAGAAGAGAGACTAAAACAGATTGATATACACACCATAAGTTTATCCATAATGATTGATGGTGTCATTTATGCCAATCAAAATGAGTTAGATCCTTTTGAGTTTATGACGATGATGTCTAATTCAAAAACATTACCAAAAACTAGTCAACCACCCATTGGGGAATTTGTAGAACTATATGACCAATTAGGTGAAGATGGTAGTAAAATTATTTCAATCCATTTAACAGAAAAACTAAGCGGGACTGTTAATACTGCTAGACAAGCCGCTCAATTATCAAAATCAAATGTGACAGTCATTGATAGTGATTATATTGATCAGGGCCTAGGATTCCAAGTCTACCAGGCGGCCAAAATGGCTAAAGAAGAAAAATATACGGTAGAAGAGATTATTTCAGCTGTTGAACATGTGAAAAATAATACTCAACTCTATATTGGAGTTGCTACTTTAGAAAACCTTGTTAAAGGTGGTCGAATCGGTAAATTAGTTGGTGCAGTTTCTGGTTTTTTTAATATGAAGTTATTAATGCAGTTAAAAAATGGAGAACTAGAGATGGTTACTAAAGGTCGAGGAAATAAAACATTTATTAAATGGGCTAAAGAGTTAGAAAAGAAACTTGCTCATTTATCAGTAGGCTACCTTGGTATGTCTGAAGCATCAGGTGCCGAAATTTGTGAAGAAATGAAAACTATTTTAAAAGGGGCGTTACCTGATTTAAACATACCGATTGTGCACACGACTCCTCTTGTAGCGACACATACAGGAAAAGGGGCATTTGCCGTAATGTTTTACACAGATTAAAAAAAATAAAGATAGCAGATCTAAACGGTCTGCTTTTTTAAATGAGGGGTTTTAATGAAAAAAATCACATATCACATGAAATATGTTTTATTCTTTACTGCAATAGTTATTATTTGTAGCATGATTGGTCTATTCTTTATTCCAAAAGCTGATAATATTCATTTGAGTGGCGAAACAAAATCATCGACAAATAAAATAGAAATGATTCGTTTAAGTGCTATTGGTGATTCACTGACTGAAGGGGTAGGTGACACAACCAATTCTGGTGGGTACTTACCATTATTACAAAAAGATTTGTCTGATACATATCCAGTTGATGTATTTCAAGCTGAAAATTTTGGTAAATCAGGTGATCGAAGTGATCAAATATTGAAGCGATTAAAGAAAAATGAAGATATGCAAAAGTCTGTGAAAAATGCCAATGCTATACTACTAACAGTTGGAGGAAATGATTTATTACAAGCTCTTCAACCAAAATTATTTAGTAAAGTGACTGTTAATAAAATGGATAGTTCTAAAGAAAAATATTATGATAGATTGGAAAAGCTGTATGCTGAAATAAGAGCATTAAATCCTGATGCTCCAATTTATCAGTTAGGGATATATAATCCATTTTATTTAAATTTTTCTGATATTACAGAATTACAAGAAATAGTAGACTATTGGAATAAAAGTTCACAAGAATTTGTTCAAAAACAATCCAATGCTTATTTTGTCCCAATTAATGATGATATTTACCAAGGTATTCCAGAAATTGCGAAAACAGATGAGGAAAAAGAAACCATTAAATCTAGTAATAGTGCATCGATTAATGATCTGATTTCATCTGAAGATACCTTTCATCCGAATAATTTAGGGTATCAAATTATTGCTAATGCATTTGAACTTAAAATGGCATCGACAAAAGATAAATGGCTTAAGTAGGAGATGAATTTAATGAGTGATACAGAAAAAAATAATCAAGAGAAAAGAGACGTTAAACAGTTTTTTAAAAATCCTTGGAAAGTGGCTTTTATGACTTTAATCGCAATTCTTTTATCATTAGTGATTGTAGTGGGTTATCGTATTAGTACACCAAGAATGACATATGATTCTAAAAATGAGACAACTGTTGATTTAAAAGATCCTATTTTGGAAGTCTCCATGACAAAAGATCAAGCTAGTCGAGCCATTAATTATTATATTAAAGATTTATTTGATAGCTCAGGTGTTGACTATACATTCCATTTAGATAAAGATGCATTGATTGATGGGACATTTTCATTACTGGGACATGATACTCATTTCTATTTGTATTTTGAGCCGTTTGTGTTAGCTAATGGAGATGTCCAACTAAAGGCAAAGGATTTAACTGTTGGGACATTAAGTGTTCCAATACCTGCAATGATTAGCTATATTTCTCATTCGGTTGATTTTCCTAAGTGGATTGAAATTAATCCAGATGAACAGTACATTACAATTCATTTAAAACAAATGAAATTAGCCAATGGAATGCGTGTAAAAGCAGAACAAATTAATTTAGTGAATGATCAAATAAGATTTAACTTATATTTATCAGATAATAAGAAATAAAAGGAGTTCATTTATGAGTTTTTATCATTACATTCAAGGACACAGAGGAAAATTAGAACAAGATGCGATTTCAAAATTAGCAGAAGATATTTTTGATGACATCCAGTTTCCAAAACAAGAAACGGATTATCATACTATTTCTGATTATTTAGAAACCAATGCTTACTATGTTCCAAATATGGATGTATTTGATGAATTATGGGTGATGTATCAAGAAGCGTCTAGATAAAGGAAGTGTATGCATAATATGAAAGATAATAATACTAATAAAAAAACCGTTTCTTTGACCAAATATATTATAACGAGTGTCATTATCGCGATTTTGGCTATTGGGGGAACTGTTTTTATTTATGAATCTAAAGGCAGAGTTCAAACAGCTTCAACACAAGATGGTTTGGATAATATTGCGGATTTGGCAACTCTTATTCAACAAGGTTACATAAAAGATGTTGATTTTAAAAAGCTCTATGAAGGAGCTATGAAGGGTATGGTAGCAGCGATTGATGATCCGTATTCAACGTATTTTACGGCTGAAGAAGCAAAAGGTTTTGAAGAAGACATCAATGGAAATTTTGAAGGAATTGGAGCTGTGATGAGTATGACCAATGATCTCCCCACTGTTGCAGAACCTCCAATTAAAGATTCTCCAGCAGAAAAAGCTAAACTTCAAACAGGTGATGCTATTTTAAAGGTGGATGATAAAAGTATTGAAGGGAAAAGCTTGAGTGATGTAGTGAAATTGGTTCGTGGAGAAAAAGGAACAGATGTTAAATTAGAAATTAAACGTGGAGCGGAAACGTTTCCTGTAACTATTACAAGAGATGT
Organism: Vagococcus sp. CY53-2; assembly: GCF_022604695.1. Classification (NCBI taxonomy): domain Bacteria; kingdom Bacillati; phylum Bacillota; class Bacilli; order Lactobacillales; family Enterococcaceae; genus Vagococcus; species Vagococcus sp. CY53-2. The sequence goes on along the minus strand of NZ_JALAHP010000001.1, from coordinate 375,383 downwards.
TATTCCGGTTGAATCTGTTACTGGAAAAATAGATGAAAAAAATAAAGATATTGGGTATATTTCTATTAGTAGTTTTAGTTCAACTACATCAGAAGAGTTTAATAAAATGATAACGAAACTTCGAAAAGAAGGAGCTAAATCATTTGTTCTTGATGTTCGTGGAAACCCTGGTGGTATGTTAGATCAAGTTGAAAAAATTAGTAGTCGCTTTTTAAAAGATGGTCAAACGATTGTAAAATTTGAAAGTAAATTAGAAGATGATGAAGAACATAAAGCTAGTAAAAAACTTGATGGTGGCGACAAAATTACTGAGCCAACTGTTTTATTAGTGGATGAAAATAGTGCCAGTGCGTCTGAAATATTAGCAGGAGCATTTATTGATTCAGCCAACATTGAAGTGGTTGGAACGAAAACATTTGGTAAAGGAACCGTTCAAACAGTTATTCCAATGAATGATGGAGCGGAAATAAAACTAACCATTAAAAAATGGTTAACACCAAGTGGAAAATGGATTAACAAAAAAGGGGTTGAACCAACGATAAAAGTGGACAAACCATCTTATATTCAACATAAATTAATTGACACGTCTCTTACTTATAAGCTAGGAGCAGTCAATGAGAATGTGAAAATAATTAATGAGTATTTAAAAGTATTAGGCTATGATGTCGATGATAGCGACACTTATAATGACAAAACAGAACAAGCTGTAAAAAATTTCCAAGAAAAAAACAAATTGGAAGTAACAGGTACAGCGGATGAAAAAACTGTTAAAGAGTTAGAAAAACAAATTGTTGAGTATTGGAAAAATCATGATGTTCAATATGAAAAAGCGATTGAAACGTTAAAAAAAGACTAGTGAAAACTAGTCTTTTTTTAAGGAAACGGGAAAGATAACGAATTTATGTGGTATTTTAAATGAAATTTTTATATCATAGTATTTGGAGAGTAGGTGGCGTATGGAGAAAAAGATTGTTGAAACACTGTGGCACTGGATTAAAATGTTTGTACTATGTACGGTGATTATTTTTATCGTGCGAGCGTTTATATTTGTTCCATTAGAGGTGACAGGAAATTCTATGTCTCCTACGTTGAAAGAGCATGATTTTGTCGTAGTTGAAAACTTTTCTACAGTCAATCGATTTGATATCATTGTGTTTCATGCTCCGGATGGTAATACTTATGTTAAACGTGTTATTGGATTACCAGGAGATCACATTGTCTATAAAAATGATAGTTTATACATTAACAATAAATTAGTGGAAGAAACATTTTTAAAAGATATTAAGAAAAAAAAGAATGAATATGTGTTAACATCAGATTTTGATTCCAAGGATTTAATCGGTACGAAAACAATCCCTAAAGATCAGTATTTTGTTATGGGGGATAACAGACGTGTTAGTAAAGATAGTCGCTCTTTTGGAACGATTTCTTCTTATTCAATTATAGGGAAGGCGCGATTAGTGTATTATCCAATTCAAGATATAAAAATAATTAAAGACTAAAGGAGTAATGGTATGACAATTCAATGGTTTCCAGGTCATATGGCAAAAGCAAGACGTGAGGTTGCAGAAAAATTAAAATTAGTGGATATTGTTTTAGAGATAGTTGATGCAAGGCTACCTATTTCAAGTCGAAATCCTATGTTGGATTCGTTAATTCAACAAAAGCCAAGATTGATGTTGTTGAATAAAGCAGATTTAGCAGATGTAAAAGAAACACAAAGATGGCATGATTATTTTGCTTCTCAAGGAATCCATTGTTTAGCAATTAATGCGAATCAGGGAAAAGGAATCAATAAAATTACGCCAAAAGTTAAAGAAATTTTAGCAGAAAAAATTGCTAAACAAGCAGCTCGCGGGATGAAACCTAGACCAGTTCGCGCGATGTGCATTGGAATCCCTAATGTTGGTAAGTCAACGCTATTAAATCGTTTGGCAAATAAAAATATGGCGAAGACAGGGAATATGCCTGGAGTAACAAAGGGACAACAATGGTTAAAAACAGGAAAAGACTTAGAATTGTTAGACACACCAGGAATTTTGTGGCCAAAATTTGAAGATAAAGAGATTGGGAAAAAATTAGCCTTAACAGGTGCCATCAAAGATGCTTTATTACATATGGATGATTTAGCGTTATATGGTTTAGAATTTTTTAATGAATGTTATCCTGAACAATTACAAGAGCGATATAAATTAACGGATGAAGACATGACATTAAATCAAGTAGATAAATTGATGTTAATTACCAAAAAAAGAGGATTCCAAGAAGATTATGAGCGAGGTAGTGTCATGATCGTTCAAGAAATTCGAGATGGACGTTTGGGTAAGTACACACTAGATAGAGTTGAGGATATGCTTCATGAGTGAGACAATTCAATCCATTAAAGAAAAATTTTCTTTTGTTACCGATGAAAAGGATGACTTATTTGCTCAATATCAACAAGATGAGCGCAAAGGAGTTCAAAAAATTATTGATCAAACGAAAAAAAGGTTACAAAAGCAACAAGCATTAAAAGAACATTTTATTGCAATGACTCGTTATGAAAAAAAAGCAAGAGTACAAGGACATAATGTTATTGTCGGAATTGATGAAGTAGGACGTGGTCCTTTAGCTGGTCCAGTAGTTGCGGCGGCGGTTGTATTACCGGATGATTTTGATGGTATTGGTATTAATGATTCTAAGCAGTTATCTTTAAAAAAGCGTGAAGAATTTTTTGATAAAATTCAAGAACAAGCTGTGTCAATTGGTATAGGAATCATGAATGAAGAGGTCATTGATTCTGTCAATATATATGAAGCAACGAAATTAGCCATGATAGAAGCCGTCAATCAATTGACTGTCTCGCCAGATTGTTTGTTGATAGATGCTATGTCGTTACCACTTGATATTCCGCAAGAGAGTATTATTAAAGGAGATGCGAATAGTATTTCCATTGCTAGTGCAAGTATTATAGCAAAAGTAACAAGAGATCATCTAATGATGGATTATGATAAAGAGTATCCTGGTTACGGATTTGCAAAAAATGCTGGTTATGGGACGAAAGAGCATTTAGACCAATTAAACAAACAAGGCATTACTAAAATACATCGAAAATCATTTGAACCAATCAAAAGCATGATAAACTAAAATAACACTCTTTTGCGTATGTTGTTAAAAATAGCGCAAAGGAGTTTTTTTATGCATCAATTAGTTGTTTTTCGTTTAAAGCATACAAAAGGAATTGGAAATATCGGACGACTAAAGATATTAACTTATTTATTGGATAACCCACATGATTATTGTTTTGAGACCATGATCAAATTAGCCAATATCCCACCAAAATACCAACCAATCTTTGTGAAATCATTCAATGACAGTCAAAAAATAACTGAGGAAGACCTTTCTTTATTTCTAAAACAATATGGCATGATTACTTTTTTAGATAAAGACTATCCTGATTTATTATCACAAATTTATAATCCACCCATTGCTTTGTTTTACAAAGGTAGAAAAGAATTATTAAGTACACCAATGTTATCTATTATTGGATCTAGAGAGCAAACAGAATTTGGAAAAGAACTAATTGAAAAAATGATGCCGGATTTCATAGAGCAGCGTTTGACAATTGTGAGTGGATTAGCGAAAGGAAATGACACATTCGCTCATAAACTAGCCATTCGAAGACAAGGAAATACAATTGGGGTATTGGGCTTTGGATTAAATCGAGTGTATCCTAAAGAAAATCAGCGCTTGCAGGAGTATATGTATCAAAATCAATTGGTGATAACAGAGTATTTGCCTAATGAATCACCACTTCCTTATCACTTTCCAGAACGAAATCGAATCATCGCAGGTCTTTCATTGGGAACACTTGTGGTTGAGGCAAAAAAGAGAAGTGGTACGTTCATTACAGCTCAATTAGCATTAGAAGAAGGAAGAAGTGTTTTTGCTATTCCAAATAATCCATTGATAAAGGAATCAGAAGGGTGTTTGCTGCTTATTAAAGATGGGGCAAACTGTGTTCAATCAAGTTCAGATATTTTAGAAGAATTATAGAAAACCTTGACAAATACTATATCAATAGATAATATGATAAACGATTGCCGAAATGGTATATATAGAAGTATAAATTGTAAAAAAAGAGAGGAAGAGGGGCATGAGTTACAAATATTTAGTGATTGTGGAATCCCCTGCTAAAGCTAAAACGATCGAGAAATATCTCGGTAAAAACTATAAAGTCGTAGCAAGCGTTGGGCATATTAGAGATTTACCTAAAAGTAAAATGGGTATTGATATAGAAAATAATTTTGAACCTCACTACATAAACATTCGAGGAAAAGGTCCTGTTATTAAGGATTTAAAAAAACATGCAAAGAAAGCTCAAAAAGTTTATCTCGCAGCCGATCCGGACCGTGAGGGGGAAGCGATTGCATGGCATTTGGCTCATATATTAGAGCTAGACTTAGAAGATAATAATCGAGTGGTGTTTAACGAGATTACCAAAGAAGCGGTAAAACAGGCGTTTAAAGAACCACGAAAAATAAATATTGATTTGGTTGATGCACAACAAGCTAGACGTATATTAGACCGTTTGGTTGGTTACTCAATTAGTCCTTTATTATGGAAGAAAGTTAAAAAAGGTTTAAGTGCTGGTCGTGTTCAGTCGGTTGCACTAAAAATGATTATCGACCGAGAAGAAGAGATTAGACAATTTAAACCAGAAGAATACTGGAGCATTCCAGGAACATTCTTAAAAAATAAGGCAAAATTCTCAGCTAACTTTTATGGAGTAGATGGGAAAAAGGTGAAGTTGTCTAATGAGAACGATGTCAAACAGATCACGGAAAAATTAACTGGTCGTGATTATGATGTTGTTAAAGTGACGAAAAAAGAACGTAAAAGAAACCCTGCTAATCCATTTACAACAAGTAGTTTGCAACAAGAAGCTGCTCGTAAACTAAATTTCAGAACAAGAAAAACCATGATGGTAGCCCAACAGCTTTACGAGGGAATTAAACTTGGTAAAGGTCAAGGGACAGTTGGTTTAATAACATACATGAGAACAGACTCAACAAGACTGTCGGATACAGCTAAAAGTGAAGCATATGATTTTATTGTTGAGACATATGGACAAGAGTTTTTTGATTCCAAGAAAAAGCCAGCGAAAAGAGCAGAAGGCGCACAAGATGCCCATGAAGCCATTCGTCCATCAAGTGTGATGCGTACACCTGAATCAATTAAAGAATATTTAGATAAAGACCAATTTAAATTGTATTCGCTAATTTGGTCTCGTATGGTTGCTAGTTTAATGTCACCAGCAATTATGGATACGATGCGTGTTGATTTAACGCAAAATGGTGTCATTTTTGTAGCCAATGGTTCTAAAGTGAAATTCCCAGGATTTATGAAGGTTTATGTTGAGGGAAAAGATGAAGGGAAAGAAGAAAAAGATAATATCTTGCCTGATTTAGAGGTAGGCGACGTTGTTAAATCAGTTGATATCGAACCCAAACAACATTTTACTCAACCGCCAGCTCGATACAGTGAAGCAACACTGGTTAAAACATTGGAAGAGCAAGGTGTGGGACGTCCATCAACATACGCACCAACGCTTGAAACGATTCAACGTCGTTATTACGTTAAATTAAATGCTAGACGTTTTGAGCCGACTGAACTTGGTGAAATTGTGAATACGATTATGTGTGAGTACTTCCCACAAATTGTTGATACAACCTTTACTGCTGAGATGGAAAAAGATTTGGATGCTATCGCAGAGCACCAAGAACAGTGGGTAGATGTTATTAGTCGATTCTATCATCCATTTTCAAAAGAATTATCAACAGCCGAAGAAAAAATGGAAAAAATTCAGATTAAAGATGAACCAGCAGGATTTGATTGTGAAGTATGTGGCTCGCCAATGGTGATTAAATTAGGTAAATATGGGAAATTTTATGCTTGTAGTAATTTCCCTGATTGTCGAAACACAAAAGCAATTGTGAAAAAAATCGGTGTAACGTGTCCAACCTGTAAAAAAGGTGATGTCATCGAGAAGAAAACGAAGAAAAATCGTATTTTTTATGGATGTGATCGATATCCTGAATGTGAATTCACCTCATGGGATAAACCAATTGGACGCGACTGTCCTAAGTGTAATCACTATCTTGTACAGAAAAAAGTTCGTGGTGGTATGCAGATTATTTGTAGTAACTGTGACTATCAAGAAGACGTGCAAAAATAAAGATAGGTTTCTTTTTATAAATTGTGTATAATGCATAGGAGGGCAAGAGAACTCACTCTTGTCCTTTACTTAATTACTGAGAAAGAGGTAACTAAATGACAGAGAATAAAGTAACGGTTATTGGGGCAGGACTAGCTGGAAGTGAAGCAGCATGGCAAGCAGCAGAGTCAGGAGCTCAAGTTGATTTATATGAAATGAGAAAAATAAAAAAAACTCCAGCACATCACACGGATCAATTTGCTGAATTAGTTTGTACGAACTCCTTAAGAGCAAATGGTATTACAAATGCTGCTGGTTTATTAAAAGAAGAGATGAGACAATTTGGTTCAGTTATTATTGCAGCTGCAGATAAAACTCAAGTTCCTGCTGGTGGTGCGTTAGCTGTTGATAGAGAAAGTTTTTCTGAAGAAGTAACAAAACAAGTATCAAATCATCCAAACATTACTATTCATCATGAAGAAATCACTGAAATTCCAACTGAAGGTATTACAGTGGTTGCGACTGGTCCTTTAACAAGTGAGCCTTTAGCTGAAAGTATCAAAGAGTTTACTGAGTCAGAAGGATTATATTTTTATGATGCAGCAGCACCAATCATAGAAAAATCATCTATTGATATGGATAAAGTGTATTTAAAATCTCGTTATGATAAAGGTGAAGCAGCTTATCTTAATTGTCCTATGACAAAAGAAGAGTTCTATGCATTTAGAGAAGCGCTTGTTAATGCAGAAGTAGCGCCTTTAAAATCATTTGAAAAAGAAAAATTTTTTGAAGGATGTATGCCAATTGAGGTTATGGCAAATCGTGGCGAAAAAACAATGACATTTGGTCCGTTGAAACCAGTTGGATTAGAAGATCCAAAAACAGGTAAACGTCCATATGCAGTTGTTCAACTTCGACAAGATAACGCAGCAGCGTCACTTTATAATATTGTTGGATTCCAAACGCACTTAAAATGGGGTGAACAAAAACGTATTATTCAAATGATTCCAGGATTAGAACATGCAGAAATCGTAAGATACGGTGTGATGCATCGAAATACGTTTATGAATTCACCTGAATTACTTGATCCAACTTACCAATCACGTAAGAAACCAACGTTATTCTTTGCTGGTCAAATGACTGGTGTAGAAGGTTATGTTGAAAGTGCAGCAAGTGGTATCTTAGCAGGACGAAATGCTGCAAGACTTGCCCAAGGTAAAGAACCAATCGTACTACCACAAGAAACAGCGATTGGTGGTATGGCACACTATATCACACATACATCTGGTAAACATTTCCAACCAATGAATGTAAACTTTGGTTTATTCCCAGAGTTACCAGAGAGAATTCGTGATAAAAAAGAACGTTACACACAAATTGCTAATAGAGCACTTGAAGCGACAAAAGAGTCGTTAACTTTATTTGAGAAATAGTATGTCATTTGACATGCTATTTTTTTATGGTTTGCTTAAAAATTTGTATAAATTACTTAAAACATATAAATATATTGGTAAAAAAAAAATTTGTATGTTACATTAATTTTATAATTTGTAATGAAAGGGGTTGATTTCGATTGATCACTTAGCGTTATTTTTAAGATACTTGATAGATGAGCGACATTATTCATTACAAACAAAATACGCCTATGAGGATGATGTCACACATTTTTTTGAATTTTTGGAAGAAACAGGCAATTCTGACTATTTAAATATAATATTTCAAGATGCTCGAGTATATTTAGCTTATCTTCATGATAAAGAATACAGTCGTAATACGATTAGTCGGAAAATTTCGAGTCTTCGCTCTTTTTATCAATTTTTAATCAAAAATGAATGGATTAAAGATAATCCATTTAGTTATATACAAATGAAAAAAAAGAATAATAAATTACCAATTTTTTTATATGAAAAGGAAATGGCTATTTTATTGGATTCGGTATCAGGTCAGTCACTATTAGACAGACGAAACCGAGCGTTACTAGAATTATTATATGCTACAGGGATTCGTGTGTCAGAGTGTGTTTCAATTGAATTAAATGATTTAGATATAGATAATGGAATTGTATTAATCAATGGAAAAGGTGGCAAACAACGATATGTTCCTTTTGGGTCATTTTGCACGGATGCATTGATTGATTACATCTCAACAACTCGGGTAGAATTAATGACTAAATATCAATGTACTCATGAAAAGTTGTTTATTAATCATCATGGGCAAGTATTAACGGCAAAAGGTGTGCAGTATATATTGGATAAGCTAATTAAAAAAAGTAGTTTAACAACAAACATTCATCCACACATTTTTAGGCATACATTTGCCACACATTTATTAGATAATGGAGCTGATATGAGAACGGTCCAAGAGTTATTGGGTCATTCAAGTTTATCCTCCACACAGATATATACGCATGTGACGACCAGTGCGTTACAAAAGAATTATCGGAATTTTCATCCGAGAGCTTAATTTAGAATAGGAGAAAAAATTATGGGATATACAACATTTCATTCAACAACAATTTGTGCAGTAGAAAAAGACGGAAAATTTGCAATGGCTGGTGATGGCCAAGTAACAATGGGCGAATCAGTCGTGATGAAAGGGACTGCCAGAAAAGTTAGACGTATCTATAACGATGAAGTGGTCGTAGGATTTGCCGGTAGTGTGGCAGATGCGTTTAACCTTGAAGGAAAATTTGAAGAAAAATTAAATCAATATAAAGGGAATTTAATGCGTGCGGCTGTGGAACTTGCGATGCAATGGAGAAGTGATCGTGCGATGCAAAAATTAGAGGCCATGCTAATCGTAATGAATGATAAAGAGATGCTAGTAGTGTCAGGTACAGGTGAAGTAATCGCACCAGATGACGGTATTTTAGCGATAGGTTCTGGTGGTAACTATGCATTAGCTGCTGCAAGAGCACTTAAACGAGATGGCCGTGAAGATTTAACGGCTGGTGACATCGCAAAAGCTGCGCTAAATGTCGCAGGAGATATTTGTGTTTACACAAACCACAACATTATTGTAGAAGAAATATAGGAGATGACGTTAATGAGTACAGTAACAAAAACACCAAGACAAATTGTAGAAGAATTAGACCAATATATTATTGGACAAAATAAAGCAAAAAAATCTGTAGCGGTGGCATTACGTAATCGTTATCGCCGTATGCAATTAGACGAAGTTATGCAACAAGATATCACGCCTAAAAACTTGCTAATGATTGGACCAACTGGTGTAGGTAAAACAGAAATCGCAAGACGACTTGCTAAAATTGTTAATGCACCATTTGTAAAAGTTGAGGCAACGAAATTTACAGAAGTTGGGTACGTTGGTCGTGATGTTGAGTCAATGGTTCGTGATTTAGTTGAAGCAAGTATTGCAATTGTGAAAAAAGATCAATACAGCCAAGTATATTCACAAGCTAAAAAAGCTGCGGAAGATAGATTGGTTAAATTATTAGTACCTGGTATCAAAAAAGAAAAACGTCAATCAACGAACCAATTTGATATGATGATGCAAATGATGAATGGTTTCCAACAAAACAATGACGAAGAAAAAGAAGAAGTGACTGATTCTATCAGAGTAAGCCGTGAAACAGTTCAATCTCAACTTGAAAAAGGTCAACTTGAAGATAGAGAAATCACGATTGAAGTGGAAGAGAAAAAACAAACGCCAACCATGAACAATGGATTAGAACAAATGGGTATTGATTTAGGCGATGCCCTCAATTCATTAACACCTAAGAAAAAAATCAAACGTACGGTAACTGTAAAAGAAGCACGTGAAATTTTAATTAATGAAGAATCTGAAAAACTTGTTAATAGTGCAGATATTCATAGTGAAGCGATTAAACTTGCGCAAAATAACGGGATTATTTTCATTGATGAGTTTGATAAAATTACCTCTAAATCTGAAAGTAATGGTCAGGTGTCTCGAGAAGGGGTTCAACGTGATATTTTACCAATCGTTGAAGGTTCAATTGTGAATACTAAATATGGTACGATTGCAACAGATCATATTCTATTTATCGCTTCAGGAGCATTCCATTTAAGTAAACCAAGTGATTTAATTCCTGAATTACAAGGACGTTTCCCAATTCGTGTGGAACTAGATGATTTAACAGCAGAAGATTTTGTCCGCATCTTAACTGAACCAAACAACGCATTGATCAAACAATATATCGCCTTACTTAAAACTGAAAATATTGATGTGACATTTACTAAAGAAGCAATTGAACGTTTATCTCATATTGCATATAACGTAAATAGTGAAACAGATAATATTGGAGCAAGACGTTTGCATACTATTTTAGAAAAATTATTAGAAGATTTATTATTTGAATCTCCTGATATGTCAATGGGTGAAATTACCATCACTGAACAATATGTTAATGAAAAACTCGGTGAAATATCTGAAGATGAAGATTTGAGTCGTTATATTTTATAAGAACTGCTTAGGAGTGGTGGTATGGATGATTTATTGCAAAAAACACGTATGATTAATGAATTATTACAAAAAGAAAATACCATTCAAGAAGAAAAAGAACTACCTTATTTACAAATGGCACAAGTATTATCGGATATTATGGAGTGTAATACTTATATTTTGTCAAAAGATGGTGAATTATTAGGATATTCTGTGGTACATGATTTTAATAATGAACGAATTAATAAAATGATTAGTAAACATCAATTTCCTCATTCGTACACTACCTTATTAAAAGATATTCAACAAACAGTTGAAAATATTCCAATTGATGAAGAATTAACTATTTTTCCTTTTGAATTAAAGAAAGAATTAACCAACGCCTACACAACTCTTGTTCCAATATTTGGAGCAGGAGCTAGGCTTGGTACAATTCTTTTAGGTCGTGTAAATAAAAAATTCAATACAGAAGATTTTATCTTAGGAGAATATAGTGCAACGGTTGTTGGTATGCAACTACTTTATCAAAAATCTGGCGATATAGAAAAACAAATGCGTGAAACAAGTATGGTTCAAATGGCACTGAAGTCGTTGTCTTTTAGTGAATTAAAAGCCATAAAAGCAATATTCGAAGAACTAGATGGAGAAGAAGGGATTCTAACAACATCTAGTATTGCTGATAGGATAGGAATTACGCGTTCAGTTATTGTCAATGCCTTAAGAAAACTTGAATCGGCAGGTGTCATTGAAACTAGGTCTCTAGGGATGAAAGGGACATTTATTAAAATTGCGAACAAACAATTAATAGATCTACTTGATAAAGAAACGGTAGTATAGGAGGTTTGACATGACGTTAAATTTAGAATCAGATACAGCAAAAGTAACGATTAATGAACTTGGTGCTGAGCTATCCAGTTTTATTTTAAAAGAAACGTGTGTTGAATATATTTGGCAAGCGGATTCACATTTTTGGGGACGTCATGCACCAATTTTATTTCCGTTTGTTGGTAGATTGAAAAATGATAAGTACCTATACAAGGGGAAAGTCTATAAAATGACTCAACATGGATTTGCAAGAGATATGATGTTTGATGTAATTGAAAAGGATGATTCTTCTGCTATTTTGGAGTTGAAAAGCAGTCAGAAGACATTAGAAAAATACCCATTTGAGTTTCGTTTGTTAATAGGTTATAAATTAGCAAAAAATGAACTGATTATAAGTTATGACGTTTCAACGCTTTCTGACGAGATGTATTTTTCGATTGGTGGACATCCTGCTTTTAATGTTCCATTAATCAAAGGGACAAAAATGAACGATTATTATCTTCAGTTTGCTCCACTAAAATCTCGAACAAAAATACCATTAAAAGGGTCATATATTGATACGTCTTGTAAGACATTAGCTCAAACAAATACACCTATTCAATTGAAACATGAGTTATTTAAAGAAGATGCTCAAATTTTAGAAACAAAGGGAAGAAATACTTTTTCTATTCTATCTGATAAGCATTCACATGGTGTGATAGTGAGTTATGAAGAGTTTCCGTTTGTTGGTTTTTGGAGTCCTAATACGGTTGAAGCACCGTTTGTTTGTATTGAACCTTGGTGTGGGATAGCTGATGATACTTCTAGCAACGGCAAAATAGAGGATAAAATTGGAATAAATAAACTGTTTAAAGGCGATATTTTTAGCAGAAGTTATTCTATAAATATTCAATAAAATAAAAAAACAAGGCGATCATATACCTAAGAAGACATGTGATTGCTTTGTTTTTAATTGTTAAAAACTTATATTATTCTATTCAAGTTATGTTGCTTCTAATAATTGTGTACCAACAATAGTATATCTTCTATCAATCTTGTCTTTAGTAATAACGATATAACCATTTCCATCAGTACCAGGACTCATTTGATGAGGTGCTTTAAAAGTACCATTTGAATCAATATTAGGATCAATTGATAAAACCTCAGGGATATCTAGTTTTTATCTATCACCTGCTGAGCATAAGATTTCGCATTTTTCAATGTTACTTCTTCATATGGAAGAATATCTAATTTTGCATAAATACCATTGTATAAGTTTTTCATGGCTTTATATCTTAATTCGTTTACTTTATCCTCGTCAAGAGAGCCGTTCTCTAATAAATTACCATAATAATCATTAATCCCCATATAATAACTGATTATTCATCCTGAGTTAATCCTGAAAGATCCAGTGTTCTTTGGTTGATAGGAACGCTTCCGCATTATTTTATTCCTTTTGGATTGATTTGCATAGTATCTTCTATTTTAGCTACGTTAGCTTTTTCATCATCAATGGTTTCTTTTTCAGATGCTTCTTTTTGTGTTGATTCACGTTGGACTATTTCGTTATTGTTTTTTGTAATACTTTGTTGAGTAGTAATTTGTATGTTTTTTTACTAGGTGCTTTTTCTTTCGTGCTACAGCTATTTAAAATTAATAACGCTGGAATAATTATTAACCATATTTTTTACATTATGCCATCTCCTTTTTTAACGTTTTCATCGTACCCAAAAATGGCATTTTTAGAATGGAAATGTTATCTTTTTTACTATTATACTGGGTTTTATGTAAAAAGCCACTCAAACGAGTAGCTTTAACGGATTTCTATTTGGGAATGCTGTTTTATTATCCAAAATAACTAGTATCTTCAATATTTAATTCACTTAAAATGATAGAAGCTGTTTCCTCAATAGAAAGTTGAGCCACATTGATAACAAGGCATCCGAGTTTTTTATATAAATCATTGGCAAATTCTAACTCACGTTTAATCTTATCAATATCAGAATAAGCAGTATCTGGATTTAAGCCATAAGATTTCATTCGTTCTCGGCGAATGCGATTTAATACTTTTGGATTATTTGTCAAACCAACAATTTTTTTCGGGTCAACTTCCCAAAGTTGTTGTGGAATATGGGCTTCTGGTATTAGTGGTAAGTTGGCAACTTTTAAATTTTTATTGGCTAAAAATAAACTTAGTGGCGTTTTTGACGTACGTGAGACACCAAGGAGAAGAATATCAGCTTCTAAAAAACCTTTAGGGTTTTTACCATCATCATATTTAACGGCAAATTCCATCGCACTAATTCGCTCGAAGTAATTTTTACTTAAAAAATGCATTGCACCAGGCAAACGACTTGGTTCTAATCCCGTTCTATTGGATAGCTCATCAACTAGTCCAGATAATATATCTATGGTAAATAGATTATGCTCTTTTCCGTAGTTGTTGGCTATGTTAACTAAATCTTTTGAAACAAGTGTATGTAAGACAATAGCATTCACTGCTTTTGCTTCTTCGAGTGCTTGTATTAGCTCATTTTCATGATAGATGAAAGCTCTTTTGACAATTTGGATTTTTATTTGAGCATCTTCATATTGTGCCATAGAAGCTTGGGCTAGTTTAGAAGCTGTTTCGCCGGCTGAATCAGAAATAATAAAAATACTGATACGTTGGTCAGTCATAAAGGTTTCACATCCTTAATATTTTTACTTTATTTAAATTATAGCATATAATATAACATAAACGATGATTATTATGAAAAGAGGGAGAGATTTTGGAAAAAGAATTAGATTATGCAATAGCGACAATGAAAGACAATGGCTTAAAATATACAAAAAAACGTTCGGATATACTTTCTTTTTTAATTAATGAAAATCGTTATGTTGCAGCGTTAGATGTCTTTCACTTTATGAACAATAAATATCAAGGTGTTAGTTATGATACGATTTATCGGAATTTAAGAGATTTTGCAGAATTAAATATTTTAGAGGAAACAGAGTTACAAGGTGAAAAAAGATATCGATTCCATTGTGATGTTCATGGGGAACACCATCATCATCACTTTATTTGTACCTCTTGTGGTGCAACACGAGAGATTCATATGTGTCCAATGGATATGTTTCAAGAACAGCTACCAGGTTGCTTAATTGAAGGTCATCGTTTTGAAATATTAGGAAAATGCGAGAAATGTTTAAAAAATTAACAATAGGTAGTTGACGAGAAAAACTCAATTAGCTATAATATATTGTGAACAGTTTTTTGTTTAAGATTACTTTATATAAAAAACGGTTACCAAAAAGTTTGGAGGGAGGGATTTATATGTCAAAAACTGTTGTTCGTAAAAACGAATCATTAGATGACGCTCTTCGTCGCTTCAAACGTTCCGTTTCAAAAACTGGTACTTTACAGGAGTACCGCAAGCGTGAATACTACGAAAAACCAAGTGTTAAACGCAAGAAAAAGTCTGAAGCTGCAAGAAAACGTAAAAAATACTAGTTTTAATGAATGGATCTGATATTATGACTCTACTGAATAGGTTAAACAATGATATCAAAGTAGCGATGAAAGCAAAAGATAAAGAAACATTATCTGTTTTACGGATGATGAAATCTTCTATTCAAAATGAGGAAATCAAAAAGGGTGAATCATTATCACCTGATGAAGAATTAACTGTCTTATCTAGAGAGATGAAACAACGTAAAGATTCGTTACAGGAATTTAACCAAGCTGATCGTCAAGATTTAGCGGAAAAAGTTTCTGGTGAGATTAAAATCGTTGAGCGTTATATGCCTGAACAATTATCTGAAGATGAATTACGACACATTGTTCAATCGGCAATAGATGAAACAGGTGCATCATCAATGAATGATTTCGGAAAAGTAATGGGTGCTGTTATGCCTAAAACTAAAGGGAGAGCTGACGGTCAGAAAGTTAACTCTTTAGTAAAAGAAAGTTTAGCGTAGTCTATTATGGGTTCTTTATTAATTGTATATGAAAGATTTTTTAGAAGATAGTGGTGGTTATTACCTCTATCTTCTTTTTTATGCTATACTACAGACTTCTAAAGATGAAAAGATGTTTGAAAGCACCCTCGTTATTTTTTTTATTTAGAGAGTGTGGTATTATTTAGGTTATAAGAAGATGAAGGAGCTGTAGTGATTGACATCAGAAACAACATTAGTATTTATGTTAGATAAGAACATTGAAAGCAATGATTTGTTTGGTACACATGATAAACATATTAAAATACTCGAGGAATATTTGAATGTATCAATTTCTTCAAGAGGAGAGGTTGTTCATTTATCAGGAAATGTTGAAAATGTCTCCATGGTTCAAGATATTTTAACTGCCATACAACAATTGATTCTAAGAGGACATAAAATTACAAGTAGTGATATGTTAACAGCTATTCAATTAGCGAAAAAAGGACAATTAGAGACATTCTTTAGTCTATACGAACACGCTTTATTAAAAGATAATAAAGGAAATGCCATTCGTGTAAAAAATGATGGTCAGAAAAAATACATTCAAGCCATTAAAAAAAATGATGTGACGTTTGGTATTGGTCCTGCTGGAACAGGAAAAACGTTTTTAGCAGTTGTAATGGCAGTGAGTTCCCTAAAAAAAGGTGAGGTAGAAAAAATTATTTTAACCCGTCCAGCTGTTGAAGCAGGTGAAAATCTAGGATTTTTACCTGGAGATTTACAAGAAAAGGTTAATCCATATTTGCGACCTGTTTATGATGCGCTGTATCAAGTTTTAGGTATGGAGCACACAGCCCGGTTAATGGATAGAGGTGTCATTGAAATCGCCCCTCTTGCCTATATGAGAGGAAGAACATTGGAAGAAGCTTTTGTGATATTAGATGAAGCTCAAAATACAACAAATGCACAAATGAAAATGTTTTTAACTCGTTTAGGAAACCATTCTAAGATGATTATAAATGGAGATAAAACGCAAATAGATTTACCTCGTGGAGTTGAAAGTGGGTTAATTCATGCTGAAAAAATTTTAAGAGGCATTAAACGAATTGCATTTATAGAATTTTCAACACAAGATGTGGTGAGACATCCGGTGGTTGCTGATATCATTAAAGCATATGCAGATAACTAAAAGGAGAAAAAAGGAGTGAGTGAGGTAAATGAAAAAAATCCAACAAGTGCCTAAAGCACTTGGAAAATATTATACACCTCTAATTCTATTTTTAATGTCATTAATCATGTTTAGTTTGATGTTTGGTAGTGTAAGACAAAAACAAGTTACTTATAAAGTGGGCCAATTATCAAGTGAAACAATACGCGCTAATAAAACCATTGAAAATAAAGATGAAACAAAAGAAAAACAAAAGTTAGCAATGGAAAGTGTGACACCAGAGTATACTTACAATCCAGATGTTGAGACAAAGCAAATTGAATATGTTAAAACCATTTTTGATTTAGTAAATCAAGTCAATGAAACAGCTGAAAAACAATATAATGAAAAAAAGAGTAGTTCAAAGCCTACTGTAGAAGATAAATTACCTATGTTAAAATCTAATTTTGAAAAATATAGTCAAAATGATATTGCATTTTTTCAGTCTTTTCCAGACACTTTTTACGAACAATTACTTGAGTTACCTCGTTCTGATTTAACTAAACTGGAAGAAACGTCTGAGAACACATTGAGAACAATTTTGGCTAAACATATTAGAAATTCTACGCTTCAAGGAGAAAAGCAAACGGCCAAAGAAATGGTTCAGTACGATGAGTTTAGTTCACAAGAAATTAATTTACTTGTGATGATTTTTGATAAAGCAATCGTAGTGAATGAAGTGGTAAACGATAAAGCAACAGAATCTATGAAAGAAAGTGCCAAAAATAATGTGCTTCCTGTGATGATTTATCAAGGTGAAATCATTGTCCGTGAAGGGGAACAAATTGATTCTAAGGCAATGGAGAAAATAAAGTTACTCGGCTTAACTAATCAATCTACGTCAACTTCGCCGTTGCTATCCATGTTACTCGTTATTTTGTTACAAGTCGTATTAATAGGGTATATTTTACGACATACTAATCAAGAAGTACGTGTTAAAAGTGTTACCTTATATGCTGTTGCTATTACAGTGAGTGTTTTATTTATGAAATTACTTTATTTATTCCAAAAAGATAATTTAAGTAATGTTTCTCTATTATTCCCAGCAGCATTTGGATCGGTTATTTTATATATGTTTTTAGATAAACGATGGGGATTGTTGATGGGTATGTTTCAAGCTATTTTTTCTATCTTTATTTTCTATAATTTAGCGGGAACCACATCACTATTAGTTATTTCACTTTTTTATATGTTTTCTGCATTTGTGTCAACTTTTTTAGTTAACGAACGAATAGGTGTACAATTAAAAGAAGCATTCTTTTTATTGATTATTATGCCAATTCTTTTTATGGCAGTATTAGTGATTTATCAAGGCTTTAATATTGGGGATAGTCGTTCTATTACAACGTTATTTATTTCAACAGGTAGTGGGCTATTTTCATTTATTTTATCTATTGGGTTATATCCATACATCGAACTATTGTTAACAGATGATAGTGTGATTGTATTAAATGAATTAAGTAATCCAAATCAACCTTTATTGAAACAATTGTTAGAAGAAGCTCCTGGAACGTACCATCATAGTATGATGGTGGCTAGTTTAAGTGCAAACGCCGTCGCTCAAATTGGAGGAAACTCGTTATTAACACGCGTGGCAAGTTACTATCATGACGTGGGTAAAATCAAACACGCAAACTTTTTCGTGGAAAATTTACCAGATGGGGCAGAAAATCCTCACAATTTCTTGTTACCATCAGATAGTAAAGAAATCATATTTAGTCACGTGACAGATGGTGTGAAGATTCTAGAAGAAGCGAATATGCCACAATTTGTCATTGATGTGTGTCAACAACATCATGGGACAACCTTGATGAAGTATTTCTTCATTAAAGAACAAGAACGAAATCCAGAGACAACTGAAGAGGCATTTAGATATCCTGGACCAAAACCTCAATCTCGTGAAGCTGGTGTGATTAATATTGCCGATAGTGCTGAAGCAGCTGTTCGTGCGATGGATCACCCAACGAATGAAAAAATCAAAGAATTTGTCCATAACTTAATTCAATCAAGATTAGAAGATGGGCAGTTAAATGAATCAGGTTTAACATTGGATGAGATTGCTATAATTGAAAAATCCTTAGTGGACGGGTTATGTTCAACATTCCATTCACGAATTAAATACCCGAAAATGAAATCAGAAGCAGAAAAAATGAAACAAGAACAAGAAGAAAGAAGGATTTAACAATGGATTTGGTACTCCTTGATAAAACGAACACACTTACAGACGAACAATTAAACTTGGTTTCAACGATTATAGATTTTGCAGCGAAACAAGAAGTCATTAATCTACCAGAAAATACGGAAATGTCAGTGACGTTTGTTGATGATGAAGAAATTCATCAAATCAACAAAGAGCATCGTCAAAAAGATCGTCCGACTGATGTAATCAGTTTTGCATTAGAAGAAGATGATTTATCAGGTTTTGAATTTGATTTAGAAGAACTTGGTTTACCAAGAAATATTGGGGACTTATTCATTTCTGTTGATCGAACGAAAGAACAAGCAGAAGAATATGACCATTCATTTGATAGAGAACTTGGTTTTTTAACGATTCATGGATTTTTGCATCTTAATGGATATGACCATATGACACCAGAAGATGAGAAAGAGATGTTTGATCTACAGAGAAAGATTTTAGATGCGTATGGCTTGGAACGATAAACAAACTGAGAAAAATCGACGTTTTATCCAGTCTTTAACTCATGCATTATATGGATTAAAGACTGTGATAAAAGAAGAAAGAAACATGAAGTATCATATGTTGTTAGGACTCAGTGCGGTTATACTAGGTGTTTTCTGTCACATTTCAATCGCTGAATGGCTATGGTTAATTTGTGCGATTGTGTTAGTATTGATGGCTGAAATGACCAATACAGCATTTGAAGTATTAGTTGATTTAGTAACAAATAAAACGTATCATCCTTTAGCGAAAAAAGTAAAAGACATGGCTGCCGGTATGGTGTTACTCAGTGCCTTTTTTGCTATATTTGTGGGGATGATCATCTTCCTACCTAAAATAATATCATTTTTAGTAGGTCGTTAAGAAAGGATAAATTGAATGTCAGAACAAAATTTTAAATCAGGATTTGTCGCAATTGTCGGAAGACCAAACGTCGGGAAATCAACCTTATTAAATCGTATTGTGGCTCAAAAAATTGCGATTATGAGTAATAAAGCTCAAACAACACGAAATAAAATTCAAGGAATTTATACAACAAAAGAAGCACAAATTGTGTTTATTGATACGCCAGGAATTCATAAACCAAAAAATAAATTAGGCGACTTTATGGTTGAAACAGCCTATAGTGCGTTACGTGAAGTCGATGCCGTTATCTTTATGGTGAGTGCGGACATGCCAAGAGGTCGTGGTGATGACTTTATCATCGAACGATTGAAGAAAGCGGATGCTCCTGTATATCTAGTCATTAATAAAATTGATACCGTTCATCCAGATGAATTGTTACCGATTATTGATGATTACCGTCAAGAGCTTGATTTTAAAGAAATTGTCCCAATCTCTGCCACGGAAGGAAATAATGTGGAACATTTATTAGAAACCTTGGTAAATGATATGCCAGAAGGGCCACAGTTTTTCCCAGATGATCAAGTCACTGACCATCCGGAGTATTTTATCGTGTCAGAACTTATTCGTGAGAAAGTCTTACAATTAACAGAACAAGAAGTTCCTCATTCTGTAGCGGTCGTAACAGAAAGCATGAAACGTGATGATCATGATAAAATTCATATTCAAGCCACAATCATAGTGGAACGCGATAGCCAAAAAGGCATTATTATTGGTAAAGGTGGTAAAATGCTTAAAAATATCGGAACGAAAAGTCGTAAAGATATTGAGAACCTTTTAGGTGATAAAGTCTTCTTAGAATTGTGGGTAAAAGTACAAAAAAATTGGCGTGATAAACGTCGTGATTTACAAAATTACGGATACAGAGAAACAGATTATTAAACATGGATTTTTCCATGTTTTTTATTCATTTAAGGAGGTGACAAATTGAGAGGACCACAAGAGGTTAATGGGATTGTTCTTTTTTCAAGAAATTATCGTGAGAGTGATAAACTTGTAAAGATTTTTACTGAATCAAGTGGAAAACGCATGTTTTTTGTGCGCCACGCAAATAAAAAGAATAGTCAAATCAATTCAGCCATCCAACCCTTTACTCAAGCCAATTACATTGGTGATTTAAAAGAAGAAGGTCTCTCTTTTTTAAACTCTGCCAAAGACATTCATCCTTTTTTTGCGATTCAACAGGATATTTTTTTATCAGCCTATGCTACATATATCCTTAATTTAAGTGATGCTGCCATTGACGATAACGTTTATGATCCGTTTTTATTTGGTTTTATCAAAGACTCACTAACCCTGATAGATGAGGGCTATGATGCCGAAATAATCACCAATATTTTTGAAATACAATTGCTTCAACGTTTTGGCATCCAACTTAATTTTTCATCGTGTGCCATTTGTGGCAGCCAAGAGGAACCATTTGATTTTTCTGATAAATATCACGGGGTGTTGTGTCAAAAGCATTGGTCAATGGATGAGCGAAGGTTTCACTACTCACCAAGAGCATTGCATTTTATTCGATTATTTAATCACATTAGTTTTGAACAGATTAAAAGTATTAACTTATCTGACGAGACGAAACAATACATTAGACAAGTGATTGATTCCATCTATGAAGAATACGTTGGTTTGCAGTTAAAAAGTAAGAAATTTATTGATGATATGCAAAATTGGAAGGAAATGATTCCAAAAAGAGAAAACAAAATTGACAAACAAGACAATACCAATTAAAATAAAGACAACTTAGATAGACACGTTGAAAGAACTAAGTAAAGTTGAGTGAGCTAATGAAAGCGAGTTTGGGAGAGTGTAAGCCAAATATTAGACATCATCTTGAAGGCATTCTGGAGTGTTTTAAAATGAAGCTGCCGTGAAAACGGAAGTAGGGTGGAACCGCGAATAGTCGTCCCTATGTTTGATATGTTTATCAAGCATAGGGACTTTTTATTATGTTAAAAAATAGGAGGAGAAACAATGAGTCAAAAATTAACCATACAAGAAATGATTTTAGCTCTACAAAATTATTGGTCAAATCAAGGCTGTATGTTAATGCAAGCATACGATACGGAAAAAGGGGCCGGAACAATGAGTCCATATACTTTTTTACGTGCGATTGGTCCAGAACCTTGGAACGCAGCATACGTTGAACCATCACGTCGTCCTGCAGACGGAAGATATGGAGATAACCCAAACCGTTTGTATCAACATCATCAATTCCAAGTCGTGATGAAACCTTCACCAGAAAACATCCAAGAATTATATTTAGATAGTTTGAAAGTATTGGGCATTGACCCATTACAACATGACATTCGTTTTGTTGAAGATAACTGGGAAAATCCTTCTATGGGTTGTGCTGGATTAGGTTGGGAAGTTTGGTTAGATGGAATGGAAATCACTCAGTTTACTTATTTCCAACAAGTGGGTGGATTAGAGTGTAAACCTGTTACATCAGAAATTACATATGGATTAGAACGTTTAGCTTCTTACATTCAAGAAGTTGAAAGTGTCTATGATTTAGAATGGACGAAAGGCGTTAAATACGGTGAGATTTTTGTGCAACCTGAATATGAGCATTCAGTGTATTCATTTGAACAAAGTGACCAAGAGTTATTATTAAACTTATTTAACAGTTATGAAAACGAAGCAAAACGTGCCATTGAATTAGGATTAATTCATCCTGCGTATGATTATGTATTAAAATGTAGTCACATGTTTAACTTACTTGATGCTAGAGGAGCCGTATCTGTTACAGAACGTGCGGGTTATTTAGCAAGAATTCGTAATATGGCTAGAGCGTTAGCTAAAGGGTTTGTTGAAGAACGTGAGAAATTAGGTTTCCCATTATTAAAAGAATCAGTGGAGGAGGATATTCATGAGTAAACAATTTTTATTAGAAGTCGGGTTGGAAGAAGTACCAGCTCATTTAGTCACTCCAACATCAAAACAATTTGCTAAAAAAGCAGCAGATTACTTGAATGAACATCGTGTGTCATTTGATAATATCGAAGTGTTTTCTACACCAAGACGTTTTGCTATTCGTGTAAATGGATTAGCTGATAAACAAGAAAACATAGAAGAAAAAGCAAAAGGACCGGCAAAAAAAATCGCACAAGATGCGGACGGTCATTGGACAAAAGCAGCGATTGGTTTTGCTAAAGGTCAAGGGGCAACAACTGATGATTTATATTTTGAAACAATTAAAGATGTTGAGTATGTCTTTGTTGATAAATTTATTGAAGGCCAACCTGTTGAAACGATTTTACCAGGCTTAACAGATGTCGTAGCTCATTTAACGTTTCCAATCAGCATGACATGGGGAGAAGGAAACTACCGCTTTATCCGTCCAGTACATTGGTTAGTGGCGTTACTTGAAGATAAAATTATCCCTATGTCATTGTTTGGTATTAACAGCTCAAACACATCTCGTGGACATCGTTTCTTAGGAAAAGTTGCGACGATTAATCACTCATCTAATTACGAAACAGCTTTGGAAGAACAGTTTGTGATTGTTAATCCAGTGATTCGCCAAGACAAAATTAGTAAACAAATCAATGAGATAGAAGAAGCAAATCAATGGACAATTCCTCAAGATGCCGATTTATTAGAAGAAGTCGTTAACCTTGTTGAATATCCAACTGTTTTTGTTGGAAACTTTGAGAAAAACTACTTATCATTACCTTCAGAAGTGTTAATTACGTCGATGAAAGAACACCAACGTTATTTTGAAGTCCTAGATTCAGAAGGAAACTTACTAAATCATTTTGTCTCTGTACGAAATGGTAACTCTGACTATCTTGATAACGTTAGAAAAGGAAATGAAAAAGTTCTTCAAGCTCGTTTGGAAGATGCAGAATTTTTCTATGAAGAAGATTTGAAATCATCTATTGCTGATTATGTCGAAAAACTAAAATCAGTCACATTCCATGAAAAAATTGGGTCAATGTATGAAAAAATGCAACGTGTTTCCGTTATTTCAGAATTAATCGGAACATCAGTTGGTCTATCTGACACAGAGATGAAAGAGTTAGAACGTGCTGCCCAAATTTATAAGTTTGATTTGGTAACATTAATGGTAGATGAGTTCCCAGAGTTACAAGGATTAATCGGGGAAAAATATGCAACAATTAAATGTGAAAGTAAAGGTGTAGCTCAAGCGATTCGCGAGCATTATTTACCTAAATCAAGTGATGGCGAGTTACCTGAAAGTAATATAGGGGCTGTTTTAGCTATTGCAGACAAGTCTGATACGTTATTATCATTTTTTGCTGTAGGACTTATGCCTAAAGGATCAAATGACCCATATGCGTTACGAAGACAAGCTTATGGTATTATCCGTATTATCGAATCGAAAGGATGGGACTTCCCAATCGTTCGTTTACAACAACAAATGAAAGAGTTAATCAATGAAGACATTGAAAGATTTGGATTAAGTATTGAGGCAGATGAAGAAGTTTTAACAGAGTTTATCAAAGGTCGTATGAAACAATGGTTTAGTGGTAAACAAATTCGTCACGATATTATTGAGGCCGTCTTAGAAAGTCGACAAGAAAACTTGCATACGATGTTTGAAACAGCAGATATTTTAGTGAGTCAAGCATCGGAAAGTGATTTTAGACCAACAATCGAATCTTTAACACGTGTTATTAATTTGTCTAATAAAGCAGAAGATAAAGAAGTAGGAAAGGTAAATCCAGAATTATTTGAAAATGATTCTGAGAAAAAACTTTATGAAGCAATTATGTCGGTTTCAGAAAAAGTGGGTGATTTGACACTTAATGAATTGTATGAAGAACTGCGTCATTTAAACCCATTGATTGAATCATATTTTGAAGATACAATGGTTATGGTTGATGATCAAGCAATAAGAGAAAATCGTTTAAATCAATTAAAAATGATAGCAAATATTGCATTATCCTTTGCAAGTTTAGATCGTTTAATTGTTAAATAAAAAAAGTGGCTACTTGATTTAATCAGTAGCCACTTTTTCTATGTTATTAATTTCTTCTATTAGTTGTTGCTCTAGGTGTACTAAATGATTTCCATGCATTTTTATAATTATCATCGGTTCCACCAATACCAAATTTGAAAGTACTATCTTTAGGGCCATCAGTTGCATAAAAGCTTTCTACTTCTTTTGCTCCTTTTAAGTTGATTTGTTGATTATCTACTTTGACGGTGGCTACCTTTTCTCCTGTAAATTCGACGACCTTTTCTTTTTTTACAGAAGGGTCTAAGGTGAATTTTTCATTCACTTTAAATATATCAGAATTTCTTTGATACACATAATTTGTCATATAAGACCAATAAATCATATTTTGTTTGTTCCACGTTGAGCTCATTTGAGTGTTGTCATCGTAACCAATCCAGCTACTCATCGTCACTCCCGGAGTAGAAGCGGTAAACCAATAATCTTTTTCTAATTCTGATGTCCCGGTTTTTCCAACCCAGTCAGCTCTAGCAAGTGTTGGGTTAACAGATTGAAGGGACTCCTGGGCTGCTTGACCTGTTCCACTTTTTAGAACATCTCGCATCATGTCATTCATGATAGATGCTGTAGCAGGTTTAAAGACTTGGGTTGGATCAGATTTATGTTCATAAATGACCTCACCTTCTTCATTTGTGATTTTATCAATGGAGAAGCCTTTATTATAAACTCCTTTATTAGCTAAAGTAGCATAAGCTTCTGTTTCCTCTAAGACCGTCATACCATAATCAGTTGCGCCAAGAGGGATTGATTCACGGTAGTACTCATCGGGATTAAGTCCTATATTCATTTTATCAAAATATTGTTTAGGATCTATACTTTGAAGCATATCATTGTATAAATTAACCACCGGAATATTCAGTGACCATTTTAGTGATTCTCTTACAGATTTAAAGGAGTTGCTCCCTTTATCAGAATAGTTTTTTACTTCTTGTCCATTTTTGTATTTTAATGGATAATCAGATAATTTTGATTCTGAACCAATGATACCATTATCGATTGCTGGAGCGTAAGCTAAAATAGGTTTCATAGTAGAGCCAGGTGAACGTCTAGTTTGAAAAGCATGATTATTTTGATTTTGGCTATAATTTCTACCACCAATAAAACCGTAGATACGGCCAGTTTGATTATCCATTAAGACACTTCCTGTTTCCAGTAATTTTCCACTGCCATCATCTAATACATAGCCATAATTATTTACCGCTTCTTGCATGGCATCATATGTTGTTTTATCAATCGTTGAATGAATCGTATAACCAGAACGTGCAATATCTTTTTTGACTCTTTCGAAATATTGATCAAATAGTTGTTTTGAATTATTGATATCATCTTCTGTGTGTCCATCAGCTTCATAGTAACTTGGCATTAAAACACGCGTTGCTTCATCATATAGATAGGTATATAAAAAGCCATTCTCAGTATCCGATTTAGGAGAAGGTGCAATGAAATCTTGTTTCAAATCATAACTTTTTGCTGCTTCATATTCGTCCTTAGTGATTATTTTTTCACGATACATATTAAAGAGAACGTCATCTTTTCTATTAAGTCCAGCACTTAAGTCATCTTTCAATTGTGCATCGTTTGTGTATGGAGAGTATTCTATTGGGCTTTGTGGTAGACCAGCTAAAAAAGCAGCTTGTGGTAAAGTAACCTCACTAGCGTGAACGCCAAATATTCCTAAAGCGGCTTCTTCAATACCTGCAATATTTTCACCATGATTATTTCGTCCAAAAGGAGAAACATTCAGGTAAGCACTTAAAATATCATCTTTTGACATGATTTTTTCAGTTCGAAGAGCAAGCATTATTTCTGAAGCTTTTCTTTTATAAGATGTTTCATTTGTTAAAACTTGTTGTTTGACTAATTGTTGTGTAATGGTTGAACCACCAGACTTACTTCCAATGCCAATGATATCAGACAAAGTTGCTCTAGCAACCGCTTTTGGTACAATTCCTTTGTGTTCAAAAAAGTTTTCGTCCTCAGTAGTAACCAACGCTTCCTTTATAAAATTTGAAATTTTATTTGATGAAATATTTGTACGAATTAAGTCTGATTTTATTACTGAAACTAAAGAACCATCTGCATAAGTTATGTTAGACTGTTGATCTAAATCTGAAATTTTTTTGACAAGATCTTCTTTTTCAGGTACATCAACGGTTTTAACTAAAGAAGCAAAATAGCCAATGCCTGTTCCAATACCTAATGCAGCTAAAGATAAGCCTACAATAATTAATAGAATAAATAACGATCGAAATACACGATAAGTGACATTAATGACAAATGGCCAATCACGTTTTTTATCAGGATCAGGGGTTTGAGTTTCCACTTCTTCTGGAGTATCTAAGGGAGTATCAAACTTATTGTCCTCGTTCAATTTATCACCTCATTCTTTTTATGTGCTCAATTATATCATTTTACAATTAATCATTATACTTAGTCAAATTGTTTTGGTGTTCTGATATAAAAATCACATTTTAATCTTTCTTTTAGATTATGAATAGGTTAAGATTAAAGATGAATAAAATTAAGGAGGAACTAATATGACAACGAATTTTTTATCAGAATTAAAGGATCGTGGTCTCGTCTATCAAATGACTGACGAACAAGCATTAGAAGAATTATTGAATGAAGAGTCTGTTAAGTTGTATATTGGTTTTGATCCGACAGCAGATAGTTTACACATCGGTCATTTATTACCAGTATTAACCTTAAAACGATTTCAAGAACAAGGACACGTGCCAGTAGCACTTGTTGGTGGGGGAACTGGTATGATTGGTGACCCATCATTTAAAGATGCAGAACGTAGTTTAAATTCTACTGAAATTGTTGAATCATGGGCCAATAGTCTTAAAAATCAATTGTCTCGTTTTATTGATTTTGATGATAAAACAAATCCAGCCATTTTAGCGAATAATGCTGATTGGTTGACTAGTATGACACTGATTGACTTTTTAAGAGATGTAGGTAAAAACTTTACAATCAATTATATGATGAGTAAAGAAAGTGTGAAGCGTCGTATTGAAACAGGTATTTCTTATACTGAATTTGCTTATCAATTATTACAAGCTTATGACTTTCTAAAACTATATGAAACAGAAGGAGTAAAACTTCAATTAGGTGGAAGTGATCAGTGGGGAAATATCACTTCAGGTATTGAGTTATTACGACGTGAAAAAGAAGTACAAGGTTATGGCTTAACGATGCCACTAATTAAAAAAGCAGATGGTACAAAATTTGGTAAAACAGAAGGAAATGCTGTTTGGTTAGATGCTGATAAAACATCTCCGTATGAATTCTACCAATTTTGGTTAAACACTGATGACCGTGATGCGGTTCAATTCTTAAAATACTTTACGTTTTTATCACTAGATGAAATTGTTGAGATTGAAAAAGAATTTAATGACGCACCTCATGAAAGAGCTGCACAAAAAGCATTGGCTAAAGAAGTCACAACACTGGTTCATGGTGAAAAATCTTACGAACAAGCTGTGAGAATTTCTAAAGCATTGTTTAGTGGTGACATCAAAGAATTAACTGGCGAAGAAATTAAACAAGGGTTTAAAGATGTTCCTAGTTATGAAGTATCAGCTAATGATGATTTAAATCTTGTTGAGTTATTAGTGAACGCTGGTATTGAGTCATCTAAACGTCAAGCACGTGAGGATGTCAAAAATGGAGCTATCTACATTAACGGAGATAGAATCCAAGAGTTAGAATATGTCTTATCTGATAAAGATAAAATAGAAAATGAATTTATTGTTATTCGACGTGGAAAGAAAAAATATTTCTTATTGAAGTTTTAAAAAGTTGTTAATAGTTAGCTAAACCTAAGAAAAAATGATGATTATCATCATTTTTTCTTAGGTTTTTTAATTTCTTTAAATAAAGATAATTTCAAATAATATTATTCAATAAAGTTGATTAAATTAATTTTATTGTTCTAAAATAGAATAAATGATAAATTTAATAGTACTTATATTCTTTTTTTTTTTTTAAAACTTCATTATAGAAAACTTTACAATTATAAACTTTACAGTATATAATGAATTCTTAATAGAATAATATTAATTTTTGATGAGAAAAGTTAGCGGTTTATCATCACATTATAAGAGAGGGGTTTTTAGCAATGATTACATTTAAAAATGTAGAAAAATACTATGGAGAGTTTCATGCATTAAAAGATATCAATCTAACAATTGAAACTGGTGAGGTGGTTGTTGTATTAGGTCCTTCTGGATCAGGTAAGAGTACTATGCTACGTTGTATCAATGCATTGGAAGACATATCAACTGGTGAATTAATAGTAGATGGAACCAGTATTTTTGATCCAAAAACGAATTTAAATAATGTTCGAAAAAACTTAGGAATGGTATTTCAGCAATTTAACTTATATGCTAATATGACGGTGTTAGAAAATGTAACACTCGCGCCAGTAAAAGTGTTAGGTTTAGATAAACAGGAAGCTAATAAGAGAGCTGAACAATTATTAGATAGAGTCGGTATGTTAGATAAAAAAGAGTCTTATCCCTCACAGTTGTCAGGAGGTCAACAACAACGTGTCGCTATTGCAAGAAGTTTAGCTATGACACCTGATTATATGTTATTTGATGAGCCAACGTCAGCACTTGACCCAGAGATGGTTGGAGAAGTATTGGATGTTATGAAGTCTCTAGCAAAAGAGTCTGGTATGACGATGGTTGTGGTAACTCATGAGATGGGATTTGCCAGAGAAGTAGCGGATAGAGTCATTTTTATGGCTGATGGAGAAGTACTAGAAGATCGCGAATCAGAAGCCTTTTTTGATGATCCACAAGATGAAAGAGCGAAACAATTTTTAAGTAAAATTATTAGTCACTAGGAGGGAGCAATATGAAAAAAGTTTATCGTGGTTTATTGATGTTAATGATGCTTTCTTTCGTTTTTTTACTTGGAGCTTGTGGGGCAAAAAGTATTTCTGAATCAAATGTGTTAGATACAATCAAAGAGAAAGATAAAATGATTTGGGGAGTCAAGTATGACAC
Source organism: Vagococcus sp. CY53-2 (assembly GCF_022604695.1). Classification (NCBI taxonomy): domain Bacteria; kingdom Bacillati; phylum Bacillota; class Bacilli; order Lactobacillales; family Enterococcaceae; genus Vagococcus; species Vagococcus sp. CY53-2. Next base: position 345,746 of record NZ_JALAHP010000001.1, on the reverse strand, counting down.
CAAGTTATTTGGTTTGATGAATATAGAAAAAAGAGAAGTAGAAGGATTTGATATTGATATCGCAAAAGAAATCACTAAACGTTTGTTAGGTGATGAAAAGAAAGCAGAATTTGTTGAGGTTACATCAAAAACAAGAATACCTCTTTTAAAAAATGGAAACATTGATGCGATTATTGCCACTATGACCATTAGTGACGAGCGTAAAAAACAAGTGGATTTCTCAGATGTTTATTTTGATGCGGGGCAGTCACTTTTAGTTAAAAAAGGTAGCGACATAAAAAGTATTGATGATTTAAAAGCAGGAAAAATAGTTTTAGCCGTAAAAGGATCTACTTCAGCTGTAAACGTGAGGAAAAAAGCCCCTGATGTGACAGTTTTAGAATTAGAAAACTATGCTGAAGCGTTTACGGCTCTTCAATCCGGACAAGGTGATGCGATGACAACAGATAATAGCATCCTTTTAGGTGTGGTATCTGAAAACCCTGATTATGAATTAGTTGGTGGTAATTTTACTGAGGAACCATATGGTATTGCGTTTAATAAAGGGCAAACAGACTTAGTAAATGAAGTCAATCGATTGTTATCAGACATGAAAAAAGATGGCACCTATGACAAGATATATAAAAAATGGATTAAAGACTAAAAGATAAAGGAGTTGAGACTATGTTAGAAATTTGGAATACTTATCATCAAGATATTTTATCTGGACTAAAAGTAACATTGACAGCCAGTTTGATTGCGTTAATTGGTAGTTTGATTATTGGAACAATAACAGCCATGATGCAAGTAGCCACAAAAAAATGGATTCGACGAATTGGCAATATCTACGTTAATTTTTTCCGTAATATTCCTTTATTAATTGTGGTAATGTTTTTCTTTGTTGTATTACCGTTGTATGGATTTAAATTTAATGGAATCACATCAGGTACCATTGGCTTAACATTATATACATCAGCTTTTATTGCGGATACGGTTCGATCAGGTATTGAAGCTGTATCAACGGGTCAAAAGGAAGCAGGAATGTCTTCAGGCTTAAATTATTTCCAAATTATGTACTATATCGTGTTACCTCAAGCATTTAAAGTGGCGTTGCCTTCATTAGGAAATCAATTTATCAATTTAGTTAAAAATTCGTCTATTTTGGCTATGGTTACAGGAGCAGATCTTATGTATACCGGCGACTTGATTGCCAGTGAAACGTTTAATACGTTAGGAACGTATACATTAATTGGCCTCATTTATCTACTGATGACGATGCCGTTGTCGTATTTGATGCGATATATTGAAACACGCGTTGCAACAAATTAAGAAAGGAGTGAAAGAAATGAATTTTGCTCAAGCTTTGACATTACCTAATTTACGTTTTATTTTTGATGGGTTATTAGTAACTCTCGAGGTAGCGGTTATTTCGATTATTTTTAGTTTTATCATTGGTGGGATTTTAGGTGTTATCCGATTTTTACGTATACCATACTTATCCAAAATAGTTGGACTGATCATTGATATCATCAGAAATTTACCATTACTTTTAATTATATTCTTTACTTATTTTGCGTTGCCTCAAATTGGTATACAGTTTAGTATTTTTTGGTCAGCAGTTGTGGCATTGACGATTTTTGAATCAGCAATGCTATCTGAAATTATTCGAGGTGGGATTGAAGCTGTACCTAAAGGACAAATGGAAGCGGGTCGTTCAACTGGTCTTAATATTGCTCAAACAATGTATTATATTGTATTACCACAGGGGATTAAATTGATGGTTCCTCCGCTTGTTAGCCAGTTTGTTTCGTTAATTCGTGATACATCGTTAGCAGTTGTGATTTCTTTACCAGAGTTGACACACAATTCTAAAATTATTTATGCCCAATACCCTAGTACAGTATTGGTGATGTTCATCATCATGACAGTGTGTTATTTTGCCATTTGCTACTCACTATCGCTTTTTGCGAAACGATTTGAATTAAATTATCAAAAATAATCGAACGAATTTGTTCGGTTATTTTTTTAGGCAATAATCTTGTAGTCAATTCGATAAAACGCTACAATCTATAAAGTAAGTTAATAGAAATGAGGAATTATTTTATGTTATTAGGGTCTCATGTTAGTATGAGTGGAAAAGATATGCTGTTAGGGTCAGCAAAACAATCAGCAGAATATGGTGCATCAACTTTTATGATTTATACAGGTGCACCACAAAATACACGAAGAAAACCGATTGAAGAGTTAAATATTGAAGCAGGTCGAGAATTTATGCGTCAACATGATTTAGACATTAATAAAATAGTGGTACACGCTCCTTATATCATCAATCTTGGTAACACAACGAAACCACAAAACTTTGGGTTTGCCATTGACTTTTTACGTCAAGAAATTGAACGTGTGTCAGCTATTGGTGCAACACAAATAACAATGCATCCTGGTGCCCATGTTGGAGCGGGAGTTGATGCGGGGGTTAACCAAATTATTAAAGGATTAAATGAAGTGTTAACAAGTGATCAAACACCACAGATTGCGCTAGAAACGATGGCAGGAAAAGGAACAGAAATCGGTCGTTCATTTGAGGAAATCGCACGAATTATTGACGGGGTCACACATAACGATAAATTATCTGTGACGTTAGATACATGCCACATTAACGATGCTGGGTACAATGTTCGTGAAGATTTTGATGGTGTGTTAGAAGAGTTTGATAAAATCATTGGTTTGGACAGATTAAAAGTCATTCATGTCAATGATTCTAAAAACGATCAAGGCTCACATAAAGACCGTCATGCGAATATTGGCTTTGGGACAATTGGGTTTGATGCATTAAATTATGTGGTTCATCACGACCAATTAAAAGAGTTACCGAAAATTTTAGAAACACCTTTTGTAGGTGAAGATAAAAAAACAGCCAAAGCACCATACTATCATGAGATTAAAATGTTGAAAAAAGGAGAATTTAATCCTAATTTGTTAATAGATATTGAAAATAATGCCTAAATTTGTTAAAAGAGTCTTTTCATTGACGTTATTTTCTAGTACAATTGATTATTGTGGAGTAGATTAATTGGAGGAAGGAGCGTCGAAAAGATGAATACTGGATTAGCTATTTTATTCATTATTATTGCCCTAATTTTAGGAGCAGTCGGTGGATTCTTTTTAGCAAAGAAAACATTTGAAGATCAATTACAGAAAAATCCTCCCGTTAATGAGGATATGTTGCGTATGATGATGTCACAGATGGGTCAAAAACCGTCAGAGAAGAAAATACGTCAAATGATGCAAAACATGACAGCTCAAAACAACAAGAAGAAAAAATAGTTGTTTTGTTTTGGAATGAATAAAAAACATAAAAAACGGGTGCTTTTTCGCACCTGTTTTTTTATGGTCAAAAGGAGTGAACAACTTGAGCGTTTTTAAAAAATTAGCTTGGTTTTTCAAAGAAGAAAAGAAAAACTACATTATCGGTGTAGGGGCATTAATTTTAGTTGCTATTATTCAGTTATTACCGCCGAGAGTGATTGGGATTGTCGTGGACTCTATTGCTGATAAAACATTAACCGTTCAAAAATTAATGTTTTGGGTTGGATTATTAGTATTAGCAGCTATCGTGGTGTATTTATTGCGTTATGTGTGGCGAACACACATCTGGGGTGGTGCAGCTAGATTAGAAAAACGTATGAGAAAAAGGTTGTTCCATCATTTTACTCAGATGGACCAAACGTTTTATCAACGGTATCGTACAGGAGATTTAATGGCACATGCCACAAATGACTTAAACGCCATCCAAAACGTGGCTGGTGGAGGGATTTTAACCTTTGCTGATGCGTTTATTACAGGAGCTATAACGGTGATTGCGATGATTATTTTCATTGATTGGCGTTTAACATTACTAGCGTTACTACCGTTTCCACTGCTTGCTGTGTTATCTAGTAAACTTGGAGACAAGTTACACGCAGCGTTTAAAGAGTCACAAGATGCGTTTTCAAGATTAAATGATAAAACGCAAGAAACAATTACCGGGATAAAAGTGATTAAAACTTTTGGACAAGAAAAAGAAGAAATAGAAGATTTTAAAGAAAAAGTGGATTACTCTGTTAGAAAAAATAATCGCGTCAACTTTTTAGATGCATTATTTGATCCACTGATTACAATTATTATTGGGTTAAGTTACATTATTTCAATTTCGCTAGGTGGCTACTTAGTTAAAACTGGAAGTATTTCAATTGGGCAATTAATCTCATTTTTTAACTATATTGGGATGTTGGTTTGGCCAATGTTCGCAATCGGGCGTTTCTTTAACATTTTGCAACGAGGGAATGCAAGTTATGACCGTGTTAATGAATTATTAAGTGAAAAGTCAGCGATTATAGAAATGAAAACAGGTGTATCTCAGCCAGCAAAAGGAGATATCCATTATCACGTAGACAAATTTAATTACCCAGGTGATGAGGTAACAGCATTAGAACATATAGATTTTACCTTACATGAGGGAGATACTCTTGGAATAGTTGGTAAAACTGGAGCAGGGAAAACAACATTACTAAAACTGTTAATGCGTGAATACGATGATTATGATGGTGAGATATTATTTGGTGGTAACAAATTACAACATTATACATTGGATGCACTACTTCATTCGATTGGTTATGTGCCGCAAGATCATTTTCTGTTTTCGATGACAGTAAGAGATAATATTCGATTTGGTCGCCCAAAAGCATCACAAGAATTAGTCGAAACGATTGCTAAACAAGCAGCAGTACATGATGATATTATGGGATTTAGTCATGGCTATGACACAATGGTTGGAGAACGTGGTGTCTCTCTTTCAGGTGGTCAAAAACAACGTATCTCGATTGCACGAGCCCTATTAACAGAACCAGAATTATTAATTCTAGATGATGCGTTATCTGCTGTTGATGCTAAAACAGAGGAATTAATATTATCTAGTTTGAAAGAAACAAGACAAAATAAAACCACGATTATCACGACTCATAGATTAAGTAGTGTAAAACATGCAAAAGAAATCATTGTGATCGATGAAGGAAAAATCATCGAACGAGGCACCCATAACGAGTTGATTGCATTAAATGGTTGGTATAAGAAAATGTATGACCATCAACAACTTGAACAAAAAATTGAAGGGGGGCTAAACTAATGGAAGAACAACAATCAGCATGGTCCAAGTCGTTTACGATGAAAGAGCAAAAAGAAATCGTTAAGCGTTTGATAACTTTTGCTAAACCGTTTAGAAAATACTTTGTCGGATCATTAGTATTTGCTGTGTTACTTGCGGTCGTTAATATTATTCTACCGAAAATTTTGCAAGTATTTATGGATAACCATCTAACAGATACTAGTGTGACGACACAGACGATTTTATATTTTGCTGCCCTTTATGGTTTAGGAACGTTATTCAAAGCTATTGTATGGTTTGGACAGTGGATTTTATATTACAAAGGGTCATTGCAAACATACCAATCTATCCGCGTTAAGTTATTCTCAAAACTACAAATGATGGGCATGAGATACTTTGACCAGACACCTGCTGGATCAATTGTTTCTCGTGTGACGAACGACACTGAAACGTTATTTGATTTTTGGTTAGTTTTCTTGATGGTTTTATCTGCGTTATTTGGTATCGTGGCGTCATTTATTGCCATGGCAACGATTAATGTGCAATTAATGTTTGCTTGTTTGATCTTTTTTCCGATATTACTGGTGATTATCTGGTATTATCAAAAATTTAGTTCAAAGATTTACCGCAACATGCGTGAGCGGTTAAGTCAATTAAACACAAAATTAAATGAATCAATCTCAGGTATGCAAATTGTGCAATACTTTAGACAAGAAGAACGTCTTGAAGAAGAATTTGAAGAAAATAATAATGACTACTTAAAAACAAAGTATGCCATGATTCGAACTAATTCATTACTTCTTGCACCAATTATCAACTTACTTTTTGCTTTAGCAACCGCGATGATTTTAGGATTCTTTGGTTTTAAATCATTTAATTCGTTAGTTGAAGTTGGGATGATTTATGCCTTTATTTCATACGTACAACAATTTTTTAATCCAATGACACAGATGATGGACTTTTTAAGTACATTTCAAGATGGGCTTGTTGCTGGAAGCCGAATTATGCGTATTTTAGATCATGAAGAATTAGTGCCACAACAAAATGAAGGAGCTAATGCAACCATCACAAACGCTAAAATCGAGTTCAGAGATGTTAGTTTTTCTTATGACGGAACACATAATGTATTAAATAACATTAGTTTTGTCGCAAATCCAGGTGAAACAGTGGCGTTAGTTGGGCATACTGGAAGTGGTAAAAGTTCCATTATCAATGTGCTGATGCGATTTTATGAATTTTATGATGGTGATATTTTAATTGATGACGTGAATATCAAAGATTATCCAATGGAAGAATTACGTGAGAAAATGGGATTAGTCTTACAAGATGCGTTTATGTTTTATGGTGATATTTCAAGCAATATTAGATTGTTAAATAATGCTATTACAGATGAGCAGATTGTTAATGCGGCAAAATTTGTTCAAGCGGATAAATTTATTGAAACATTACCTAAAAAGTATCATGCACCTGTTTTGGAAGGTGGATCAAGTTTTTCAAGTGGCCAACGTCAGTTGATTTCATTTGCCAGAACAATCGTCACTGATCCGAAAATTCTAGTATTAGATGAGGCAACTGCTAATATCGATACCGAAACCGAAACACTGATTCAAGAAGGATTAGAGAAAATGCGTAAAGGTCGTACGACGATTGCCATTGCACATAGATTATCTACTATTAAAGATGCCAATCTTATTTTAGTTCTTGAAAAAGGTCATATTGTTGAAAAAGGAACTCATGATGAGTTAATTGATGAAGAAGGGTTATACTACGATATGTATCGTTTGCAAAACAATCAAATATAATATAATAAAGAAGAATCAAAAAAACAGACTCAGAAAATAATTTTTTCCCGAGTCTGTTTTTTTGATTTGTTAACATGACAGGCTAGTCAACAAGATACACAGAAGAATCGAAATATTGTTCGATGAATTCAATTTGGTCATATATTTCTTCTGCTGTATAGGTTTCACCTGAAGATGAGATAACCCATTTGGTTTCAACATCGTCATGTCGTTTGACAATGGCGATGAGGACACCATCAAATGACTCAATAGGGGTTTGAACAGTTCGTGATAAAATATAGGCACCTTGTTCTTTCCCGTTTCCCGTTATGATGTTTTTGACATAGCCATAGTTGATTGGATAAACAGTTCCAAATTCATTTTGATACCCAAGAGGTCTGTCTATCGTGACGTTTATTAAACGAGTCATAAATAACCTCCTTTTTCTTAAATTGTAATCCATATTTTAGGATTAAGCAATTCAAAAAGAAAAATAGAAAGAAATTATTCTAAGAATTTGCTATAATAGAAAAGGATTTGATCAGAAAGGGTGTTCGTACCAAATGACGCAAAAACATAATTTATTGGCAGGTCTAAATGACAAACAACAAGCTGCCGTTCAAACGACACAAGGGCCTTTACTTATAATGGCTGGTGCAGGTAGTGGGAAAACAAGAGTCTTAACTCACCGTGTCGCTTATTTAATCGATGAAAAAGGGGTTAATCCTTGGAATATTTTAGCTATTACCTTTACCAATAAAGCAGCCAAAGAGATGAAGGAACGTGTGGTGTCGATTCTTGGAACAGTTGGTGAAGATGTGTGGGTCTCAACTTTCCACTCAATGTGCGTCAAAATGTTACGACGTGACGCTGATTTAATTGGCTACAATCGTCAATTTACCATACTTGATGCTAGTGACCAACAGACATTGATTAAACGGATTTTAAAAGAGGAAAATATTGATCCTAAAAAACATGATCCACGCAGTATTTTATCGCAAATTAGTCAGGCAAAAAATGAGTTATTAACGCCTGAATTATATGAAGAGCGCTACAATGGTTATTTTGAGCAGATTGTGGCAATATGCTATAAGAGATACCAAAAAGAACTTCGCAACAATCAATCAATGGATTTTGATGATTTGATTATGTTAACAATTCGTTTATTTAAGGAAAGTCCTGAAACCTTGTCTTATTATCAAAATAAATTCCAATACATTCACGTTGATGAGTACCAAGACACAAACCATGCTCAATACACATTGGTTAACTTACTGGTGAAACGTTTTAATAATTTATGTGTTGTGGGGGATGCGGATCAAAGTATTTATGGTTGGCGTGGAGCTGATATGCAAAATATTTTAGATTTTGAATCAGATTATCCTGATGCTAAAACAATTTTGCTGGAACAAAACTATCGTTCAACCAAACATATTTTACAAGCGGCAAATAGTGTGATTAACCACAACCAAAACCGTAAGAAAAAAGAATTATGGACAGATAATCAATCAGGCGAAAAAATTGTGTATTATCGTGCTAACTCTGAACGAGAAGAAGTGCAATACATTGTGACTACCATTCAACAATTGAAACAACAAGAACAACGCTCATATGGCGATTTTTGTGTGTTATATCGGACGAATGCCATGTCCCGTGTGATTGAGGATACGTTTTTAAAAGCAAATATTCCTTATAAAATGGTTGGCGGGCATAAATTCTACGACCGTAAAGAAATCAAAGACATTTTAGGTTACTTAAAAGTGATTTCAAATGAAATGGATTCATTAAGTTTTGAGCGTGTGGTGAATAGTCCAAAACGAGGCATTGGACCAGGAACCATTGAAAAAATCAGAGAGTTTGCTGATATGCATGGTTGGTCGTTACTTCAAGCAACAGTTGATATTGATTTAACCCCGATTACTGGCAAAGCGAAAAAAGAGCTTGGTAATTTTGGGAAAATGATTATGCAATTAAGAAAGATGATTCCGTTTTTAACAATTACGGAATTAGTCGAACAAGTGTTAGATAAAAGTGGTTATCAAGAAGATTTGGTGAAACAAAATTCGCTTGAATCTCATTCACGTTTAGAAAACTTGGAAGAGTTCTTAACTGTAACCAAAGAATTTGACAAGCGTTATGAAGCGGGAGATTATGAAGACGAAAGTGAAAATGATGAAGATAAACTCGCGTTATTCTTAAATGATTTGGCACTTGTTTCTGATATTGATTCATTAGAAGACGACCAAGGTCAAGTTACCTTTATGACACTTCATGCGGCGAAAGGACTTGAGTTTCCTTATGTCTTTTTAGTTGGGATGGAAGAAAGTATTTTTCCACTATCTCGTGTGGTTTTAGAAAGTGATGAACTAGAGGAAGAACGTCGTTTAGCTTATGTGGGGATTACCCGGGCTGAAAAACAATTATTCTTAACGAACGCATCAAGTCGTATGTTGTATGGACGTACGCAATACAACCGTCCGTCACGTTTTTTAGAAGAAATTGACGATGACGTATTAGAAAAAGTTGGAGCAGTGCATAAAGTAGCTAGCCAAAAACCGATTGGTGAAAAATACCGTCGTGCAACGTATCAACAGCCAACGACAACAGCCGTTACGGCGAAAAAACAAACAGGTGGCGAAAAAGCACCATGGCAACCAGGTGATAAAGTCGAACACAAAGCGTGGGGTGTTGGAACGGTTGTTAAAGTGAGTGGAGACGCCAAAGATATGGAGTTAGATGTGGCATTTCCTTCTCAAGGGATTAAACGTTTATTGGCCGCTTTTGCACCTATTACAAAAGTAGATTAAAAAGAGGTGACCATTTTGGGTATTGATGAAGCAACAAAACGTGTGGGCGAGTTACGTCACACGTTAAATGAATGGGCACGCGCTTATTATGTGAAAGATGCGCCACTCGTTAGTGACCATGAATATGATAAGTTATACAAAGAATTAGTGAGTTTAGAAGGACAGTTTCCAAAACTTGTAACAAGTGATTCTATCACGCAACGAGTGGGCGGAAAATTACTAGACGGGTTTCAAAAAGTAGAGCACACGACACCAATGATGAGTTTAAGTAATGCCTTTAACGAGCAAGACTTACGTGATTTTGATAAACGCGTGAGAAAAGGCACGAGCAAACCCATTAGTTACATGGTAGAATTAAAGATTGACGGCCTGGCGATTAATTTAACTTATGACAATGGACAATTTGTTCAAGGTGCAACTCGTGGAGATGGTGTCGTAGGGGAGGATATTACGCAAAATTTGCGTACCGTTCACTCTATTCCACTATCACTGCAAACACCTGTGACACTGGACGTTCGTGGTGAGTGTTTTATGCCAAAAGAGTCGTTCGTTAGACTAAATGAGGAACGTGACAAAAATGGCGAAAGTGTGTTCGCGAATCCGCGTAATGCAGCAGCGGGGAGTTTACGTCAACTTGATTCATCTATCACAGCCAAACGTCAGTTAAGTACGTTTTTATATACAATTGCTAATCCTGAAGAATTAGGATTAACAACCCAAACAGACGCATTAGATTATCTAGATAGTTTAGGATTTAAAACGAATCATCAACGTGAACTTTGTGCCACGATTGATGACGTGTGGCAATACATTGTCGAATTTAGCGACAAACGTCACACGCTCGATTATGAAATTGATGGTATTGTGATTAAAGTCAATGATTTTGATGCACAAAATGAATTAGGTTATACAGTAAAAGCCCCTAAGTGGGCGATTGCGTATAAGTTTCCGGCTGAAGAAGTTCAAACAGTCTTACGAGACATCGAGTGGACAGTTGGACGAACGGGCGTTGTAACGCCAACTGCGGTGATGGATCCGGTGCAACTAGCTGGAACAACCGTTTCACGAGCTAGCTTACATAATTGTGATTTGATTGCTGAAAAAGACATTCGATTATTAGATACAGTCGTGATTCATAAAGCTGGAGATATAATTCCTGAGGTCACTCAAGTTGTGTTGGATAAGCGATCTGAAGACAGTCAGCCGTATGAGTTTCCAACACATTGTCCGACCTGTCATTCTGAATTGGAGCGTATTGAATCAGAAGTGGCATTAAGATGTTTAAATCCGGCTTGTCCAGCTCAAATTAAAGAAGGACTAAATCATTTTGTGTCACGTAATGCCATGAACATTGATGGATTAGGCCCTCGTGTGTTAGAACAAATGTATGAAAAAGAACTTGTCAAACAAGCAGCAGACTTGTACTATTTAACGCAAGAGCAATTATTAACGCTTGATAAAATCAAAGAAAAATCTGCTAATAATATTTTAGAGGCCATTGCAAGTAGCAAAGGTAATTCATTAGAGCGATTGTTGTTTGGTTTAGGAATTCAACATGTTGGATCAAAAGCTGCTAAAATTATTTCAAGTGAATTTGGTACGATTGATAAAATTATCGAAGCGGATAAAGAAAAGATTTTTGCGATTGACACGATTGGACCAGTGATGGCTGATAGTATTATCAAATATTTCTCGATTCCAGAAACATTGGAACAAATTGACAAACTAAAACAAGCTGGGGTGAATATGACGTATCTTGGTGTGACAAAAGAAGACATCACATCAATCGAGTCCCCATTTAAAGATAAAACGATTGTTTTAACTGGAAGTTTGACACAATTTAAACGAGCTGAAGCCAAACAAAAGATTGAGTCGTTAGGTGGAAAAGTGACGGGTAGTGTGTCGAAAAAAACGGATATGGTTGTTGCTGGAGAGGAAGCTGGTAGCAAGTTAACCAAAGCACAAGAATTAGGAATTGACGTTTGGAGTGAACAACAAATGGTTGATGCCATAAACGCGTCACATAAAACAGAGTAAAAGGAGAATTTTGATGACAATTTCAAAAGAAGAAGTACTACACGTAGCAAAATTATCGAAATTACGTTTTTCAGATAGTGAATTAGATGAGATGACAAAACATTTAGGGAAAGTCACTGACATGATGGCAAATTTAAGCCAAGTCGACACAACAGATGTACCATTTACTTCAAGTGTGACAGAAGAAACAAATGTCTTTAGAGAAGACATCGCCGTTAAAGGTGAAAGCCGTGACGAATTATTTAGCAATGTTCCTGAAACACAAGATGGTTACATTAAAGTGCCAGCAATTATGGATAACGGGGAGGCAGGAGCATAATGACTGAATTACAACAATTAACAGTAAAACAACTAAGTGAGGCGTTAAATAAAAAAGAATTAAGCTCACAAGAGGTTGTGAAAAGTGGTTTTGATTACATCAAAGAAACAGAGCCAACGATTGATGCCTTTATCACATTAAGTGAAGAAAAAGCATTAGCAGAAGCGAAAAAAATTGATGACTCACCACGTAGTGAATTAACACCTTTAGCTGGTATTCCAATTGGGATTAAAGATAATATCGTGACAAAAGACGTGTTAACAACCGCAGCAAGTAAAATGTTGTACAACTTTAACCCAATCTATTCTGCGACGGCAGTAGAAAAATTAGAATCAGCTGGACTTGTGTCTATGGGTAAATTAAACATGGACGAGTTTGCGATGGGTTCTTCAACTGAAACGTCGTACTTCAAGAAAACAAAAAATGCATGGGACCAAACAAAAGTACCTGGTGGCTCTTCAGGTGGGTCTGCTGCGAGTGTGGCAGCTGGACAAGTTCCTGCTTCTTTAGGTAGTGATACAGGTGGAAGTATCCGCCAACCAGCGTCATTTAACGGTATCGTGGGGATGAAACCAACTTATGGACGCGTTTCTCGTTATGGGTTAATTGCCTTTTCATCAAGTTTAGACCAAATTGGGCCAATGACTCGTACGGTGGAAGACAATGCCATGATTTTAAATGCGATTTCTGGACATGATGCAAAAGACAGTACAAGTTCTCGTCGTGACACACCAGATTTTACAAACTTAATTGGTCAAGACATCAAAGGAATGAAAATTGGTGTACCAAAAGAATTCATGGGTGAAGGGGTTCATCCTGATATTCGTCAAGCCGTAAAAGAAGCGGTGAAAACATTTGAAGCGCTTGGAGCAACAGTAGACGAAGTTAGTTTACCAAATGCGGTTTATGGCGTGGAAGTTTACTATATTATTGCCTCATCAGAAGCATCATCAAACTTACAACGTTTTGATGGTATTCGCTATGGTTACCGTTCAGAAAATATTTCAAACTTAGAAGACGTATATGTTAACTCACGTTCTGAAGGATTTGGTTCAGAAGTGAAACGTCGTATTATGCTTGGAACATTCTCTCTAAGCGCCGGATTTTATGATGCATACTTTAGAAAAGCTGGACAAGTTCGTACCTTGATTGTCAATGACTTTAAAAAAGTCTTTGAAAACTACGACTTGATTTTAGGACCAGTATCACCAACTGTGGCATTTGAATTTGGTGCCGCTCAAGATGATCCAATCACAGCATATATGCGTGATATCTTAACCATTCCAGTTAACTTAGCTGGTTTACCAGGCATGAGTGTTCCTGGTGGATTTTCTGAAGGATTGCCAATTGGGATTCAATTAATCGGAAATCATTTTGATGAAGAAAAAATGTATCAAGCAGCGTATGCGTTTGAACAAGCAACTGATTTCCATAAAAAACAACCTGTTATTTTAGGAGGTAAAGCATAGTGAATTTTGAAACAGTCATTGGGTTAGAAGTCCATGTAGAATTAAAAACCGAATCAAAAATCTTTTCAACGTCTGCCGCTCACTTTGGTGCAGATCCAAATACCAATACAAACGTGATTGATTTTTCAATGCCAGGTGTTTTACCTGTTTTAAATAGAGGCGCACTTGAATATGGTATGAAAGCAGCTTTAGCACTTAACTGTAAAATCAACCATCACACAAATTTTGATAGAAAAAACTATTTTTATCCAGATAATCCAAAAGCTTACCAAATTTCTCAAGATGACAAACCAATTGGCTATGATGGTTGGGTTGAAATCGAAGTAGAAGGTAAAAAGAAAAAAATCCGTATTGAACGCGTGCATTTAGAAGAAGATGCGGGTAAAAATATTCATGGTACTGATGGTTATTCATACGTCGATTTAAATCGTCAAGGCACACCACTTATTGAGATTGTATCTGAAGCAGATATGCGTTCACCTGAAGAAGCTTATGCTTATTTAGAAGCCATCCGTTCAATCATCCAATTTACTGGTGTCAGTGATGTGAAAATGGAAGAAGGGTCAATGCGTTGTGATGCCAATATTTCTCTAAGACCTTATGGACAAGAAAAATTTGGAACAAAAGCAGAACTTAAAAACTTGAACTCACTAAACTACGTGAAACAAGGACTTGCTTTTGAGGAACAACGTCAAGCAAAAGTGTTAATGTCAGGTGGCATTATCCAACAAGAAACACGTCGCTATGATGAATCAACTAAATCAACTATCTTGATGCGTGTTAAAGAAGGGGCAAGTGATTACCGTTACTTCCCAGAACCAGATATTCCATCAATTGACATTAGTGAAGAATGGGTGGAAGAAATCAGAGCATCATTACCAGAAATGCCAACAGCTAGACGTATTCGTTATGTGAGTGAACTTGGTTTACCTGAATATGATGCAATGGTATTGACTCTATCTAGTGATATGTCTGACTTCTTTGATGCCACAGTGAATAACGGAGCAGATGCCAAACAAGCCTCTAACTGGTTAATGGGTGAAGTATCAGCTTACTTAAATAGCGAGCGCTTAGAGTTACTCGAAACAAAACTAACACCAGAAAATCTTGCTGGGATGATTAATTTAATCGCAGACGGCACAATTAGTTCTAAAATTGCGAAAAAAGTGTTTAAAGAATTAATCGAAAATGGTGGAAACGCAAAAGAAGTCGTAGAAGCAAAAGGATTAGTCCAATTATCTGATCCAGCTCAATTATTGCCAATGATTAATGAGGTATTAGACAAAAATGAACAGTCAATCGAAGACTTTAAAAATGGAAAAGATCGTGCCGTTGGGTTCTTAGTTGGCCAAATTATGAAAGCAACAAAAGGAAAAGCAAATCCAGGAGTCGTGAACAAATTACTAAAAGAGGAATTATTGAAACGTTAAATTGACAACGTTCGATATGAAGGAGCAAGTTAAATGAGAGCAAGATTAATTTATAATCCAACATCTGGAAAAGAGTTGTTAAAACGAAATTTAGCAGATATTTTAATGGTGATTGAAAAAGCTGGATATGAAGCCAGTGCCTTTGCGACGACACCGGAGCCTTTTTCTGCCAAAAAAGAAGCAGCAAGAGCCGCGAATGCTGGTTTTGATTTGATTATCGCAGCAGGTGGTGATGGCACGATTAATGAAGTGATTAATGGTATTGCTCCACTAGAAAAACGCCCTAAATTAGCAGTTATTCCTGGTGGAACAACCAATGATTTTGCTCGAGCGTTGCAAATTCCGCGTGATAATGTGGTGAAAGCAGCAGAAGTGATTTTAAAAAATCAAACCATTAGATCAGATATTGGAAAAGCTGGGAACACATATTTTATGAATATCGCAGCAGGTGGTTACTTAACTGAATTGACCTATGAAGTACCATCTCATCTGAAAAGTGTTTTTGGTTATCTTGCCTATTTAGCAAAAGGAGCAGAGATGTTGCCACGAGTGAAAACAATCAAGATGCGTCTGAAATATGACGATGGTGAATTTGATGGCAAAGCATCCATGTTTTTCTTAGGGCTAACCAATTCAGTTGGTGGCTTTGAACAAATTGTTCCCGACGCTCAGTTAGATGATGGGAAATTTTCACTGATAATCGTGAAAACAGCCAATGTATTAGAAATCATGCATTTGGTTGCTTTGATGTTAAACGGTGGAAAACACATTGACGATCCTAGAATAGAATACATTAAAACGTCAAGGTTACACGCTGAAGCCTTTGATGATGATTACCGTATGATGATTAATTTAGATGGGGAATATGGTGGAGATGCCCCAATGGAATTTATAAATTACAAACAACACATAGAAATTTATGCTAATTTGGATGAAATACCTGAATCGGCTATTTCAATTGATGAAGAAGAGGCGTCTGATCGATTTATCGAAGAAGTCGAACAACTCACTCAAGAAGATATTAATGAAGACGGTACTATTTTTGGCAATAAAGAGTAGTACGTGCACTGTTTAAAAGAGAAAGAGGATTTTATGAAAAAACAAAAAATAGAAGCACCAGTGAAAAAAAATGAGCGTTTAGTTGTTGATATCGTCGATATGACCTATGACGGACGTGGAGTAGCAAAAGTGGATGGTTTCCCCATTTTTGTTGAAGCAGGGATTACGGGTGAGCGGGTAAAAATTCATGTAATGAAAGTCATGAAAAAATTTGCCTTCGCAAAAATTATGACATGGGAAACGACAAGTGAAAACCGAGTTGAAGCGGTGGAAAAAGATTTAATTCGTACAGGGATCGCCCCACTACATCATATGAGCTATGATGCGCAACTTGATTTCAAGAAAAATCAAGTGACTCAAGCGATGAAACGAATTGGTGGTTTTGATGAATTAAACGTTGCGGACGTTTTAGGTATGGAACACCCCTTTGCTTATCGTAATAAAGCACAAATTCCAGTTCGTATGATTGGTGCTGACATTGAACTTGGTTTCTTTAGAAAAAATAGTCATGACTTAATTGTGGTAGAAGACTTTTTAATTCAAGATAAAATGATTGATGAGATTTTATTATTCTTGAAAGAAAGACTTAGAAAATATTCAATCAAACCATATGATGAAAGCCAACATTCAGGACATCTTAAAAGCATCGTGATTCGCAAAGGTCACTATTCAAATGAAGTGATGGTTACTTTTGTGACACGTAAAAAGAAAATTTTCTACTTACATGATATTGTGACTGAACTGGTGGAGGCATATCCAAACGTGGTATCTGTGATGCAAAACATCCAACCAAACGTGACAAACAAAGTCTTAGACGAACGTTTGAATGTCTTATACGGTAAAGATAGCATTAGTGATGAGTTATTAGGTAAGACGTACCATATCTCAGCGCAGTCGTTCTACCAAGTAAACACTGAACAAGCTGAAAATCTTTATAAAAAAGCCATTGAGTTAGCTGATTTGAAAGAAGATGATGTGGTTCTTGATGCGTATTGTGGTATTGGAACTATTGGCTTGAGTATGGCTAACAAAGTGAAGAAAGTGTACGGCGTGGAAATCGTGCCAGAAGCGATTGAAGATGCGATTCATAACGCTGAAATCAATAACATTACAAATGTTGAATTTAAAGCCGGATCAGCTGATAAAGTTCTAAAAAATTGGACAGCAGATGGTATTAAATTTGATGTGATTGTCGTTGACCCACCAAGAAAAGGGTTAACAGAAGGCTTTATCAAACAATCAGTTGAATTACAACCAGAAAAAATTGTTTATATTTCATGTGATCCAAGTACGATGGCACGTGATATGAAACTGTTTGCTGGTTTAGGCTATACAAGTGATACTGTTTATCCAGTCGATATGTTCCCACAAACGACACATATTGAGTGTGTGACAGTGTTAAAGAGAAAATCATAACGAAAAAAGACAAGTAAAAAACTTTACTTGTCTTTTTGTATGTTATAAAAAATATAAATTACTATTAAAATAGATAAAACACGAACATTTCAAACAAAAAAACAACAAAATATAAATAAATGATTGCTATTTTTTAATAGTCACTTTATAATCAATTTTGTTAAAGATATTGACGAACAAAATATATAATGGAAGGTGTAATGTTAGGGAATGGAAAAGTTTTTTAAGTTAAAAGAAAATAATACGACTGTTTCAACAGAAATTATGGCAGGAGTTACAACATTTTTTGCCATGAGTTATATCTTATTTGTGAATCCAACTATTTTATCATTATCAGGAATGCCATTTCAAGCAGTTTTTTTAGCAACTATTATCGCATCCGCAATAGGAACGCTAATAATGGGCTTGTTTGCAAATGTTCCATATGCCCAAGCCCCAGGTATGGGATTAAATGCTTTTTTTACCTTTACAGTTGTGATGGGATTAGGTTATTCATGGGAACAAGGTTTAGCAATGGTTTTCTTATGTGGTATGATTAATATCATTATTACAATTACAAAATTAAGAAAATTAATTATTCAATCAATACCTGAAAGTTTACAACATGCTATTGGTGGAGGAATAGGAATTTTTATTGCATATGTTGGAATTAAAAATGCAGGATTTTTACACTTTACATCAGATGAGAGCGCAATTGTTTCATCAGTTGTTGATGGTGATAAAGCAACAAATGTTGTATCGAATGGGGGAATTGTTCCAGCGTTAGCGAATTTTAATAATCCTGCTATCATATTAGCCTTAATTGGATTAATTATTACAACTATTTTAGTGATAAAAAATGTAAAAGGTGCTATCTTAATAGGTATTGTTATTACAACAATTATGTCAATTCCAATGGGTGTAGTTGATTTAAGTACGATTAATTTTCAACAAAATTCTTTAGTAAACTCAATTAAAGAATTAGGTACAACATTTGGTGCAGCGTTTGGTCCAAATGGTATGCCATCACTGTTTTCTGATGCATCAAAAATTCCACAAGTATTATTAACGGTCTTAGCTTTTAGTTTGTCTGATATTTTTGATACTATTGGCACCTTTATAGGAACTGGTCGTCGTACTGGTATTTTTTCTAAGGAAGAAGAAGAGTCCGTTATGACTAGTCGAGGGATTCATTCAAAAATGGATAAAGCATTGTTTGCAGATGCTATTGCTACAACTGCAGGTGCTATTGTAGGAACAAGTAACGTGACAACCTATGTTGAGAGTGCAGCAGGCATTGGTGCAGGTGGTAGAACGGGGTTAACATCTGTCGTTGTTGCAGCAATGTTCTTATTGAGTAGCTTTTTATCCCCAGTTGTAGGAGCTGTTCCAACACAAGCAACTGCGCCGGCATTAATTTTGGTTGGCGTGATGATGATGTCATCATTTAAAGAAATTGAGTGGACCAATTTAGAAGATGCCATTCCAGCCTTCTTTACTTCAATTTTTATGGGACTAGCTTATAGTATTTCTTATGGTATTGCTGCTGGCTTTATATTTTTTGTGTTGATCAAAGTAGTTAAAGGAAAAGTAAAAGAGATTTCTCCAGTTTTATGGATCGTTACTGGACTATTTATTATTAACTTTATTGTTTTAGCAACATTATAATAAGTATTAAATAAAAAGAATAAAACGTATCTGATTAATAATTATGTCAGGTGCGTTTTTTTATGTAAAAAATGTATTAAATGGTTAAAAAAATAATTTCTAGGTTTTCAGATTATAAACCTATGTTATAATAAGAAAAGTATCATAAAGCAAGTATTTGGGGGGATTATTAATAGTGTAAATACTTATAAAAAAAATGAAGGGGGAGGAGCAAGATGATATTAACTGGAACGAGCTTGTTCAGACCTGAGATTTGGCAAAATTTACTCAACAAGTATTTAACTTTGAGTGTTTTGATCCATGTAGTAGATATATTAGTCGTTTGGTATGTTGTTTACAAGTTCTTAATGCTATTAAATGACACAAAGGCTATCCAAGTTTTTAAGGGGATCGCAGTGATTATCATTGTAAGAATCGTTAGTGATTTTTTAGGTTTAAATACTGTTTCATGGCTAATGAATCAGGTGATCACTTATGGTGTTGTCGCAGCAATTGTTATTTTTCAACCAGAAGTTAGACGAGGGCTAGAACATCTTGGTAGAGGAGCTGCCTTAACACATTCTAGCAGACAAAAAAACATGCAACAGTCTTTTATAACAGCTTTAGATGAAGCACTACAGTATATGTCTAAACGGAAAATTGGTGCGTTGATTACTATTCAACGAAATGATAATTTAATCGATATTATTGAAAGTGGTATTCCACTTGATGCAGATATTTCTAGTCAGTTATTAATTAATATTTTTATTCCAAATACTCCATTACATGATGGTGCAGTGATTATTAAAGACAATAAAATAGCATCCGCTTCAAGTTATTTACCTCTGTCTGAGAGTAATAAAATTCCAAAAGAGTTTGGAACAAGACATCGTGCTGCAATTGGTGTCAGTGAAACATCAGATGCCTTAACACTTGTTGTATCAGAAGAAACAGGAGAGGTTAGTATTACACACAATAAAATATTTCTACCTGGACTTCAACGTGAAGCGTATCTGGAAGTGTTAAAACAAGAATTATCTGATTTTAGTGAAGAAGAGTCACAATCAGGTATTGCGTTGTTTATTGAAGACGTAAAAAAAAGCTTTAAAAAAGGAGGCAAAAAAGATGAAAAATGATAGTAGATCACCTTGGTTTATTCGAATTTTATCTCTCTTTTTTGCTATTCTATTATATTATAATGCTAATTCGTTTGTTATTTCGAATAAATCCGTTACAGGAACGATGAAAGAATTGCAAGCAACAGCTGAAAATGTACCTGTCAATGTAACGTATAATCAAGATAAATACTTTATTTCTGGTTACCAAGAAACCGTTTCTGTTGATTTAACAAGTAATAATAAAATTTTACTTGATAAAGAATCCAATGCTGAGACACGAGGATTTTCAGTTGTCATGGACTTAACTAAATATAATGTAGGAACACATGAGGTACCTTTAGAGGTAGTTGGGTTGCCTAATTCTGTTAAGGGAACTATTAAGCCAAGCAAACTATCAGTAACGATCGAAAATAAGGATAGTAATACATTCAAAGTGGAACCGGCAATTGATAATAAAATTTATCAAGAGGGTTACTCAACAAATGAAGCAACAATTGACCCGATGACTGTAAAAGTAAGTGGTTCAGAAGCATCTGTCAAAGAAGTAGACAGAGTGATTGCAGGTGTGAGTGATAAAACAAATGTGACAAGCAATTTTTCTGAAAGAGTCAAACCTTATGCAGTCAATAAATCTGGCGAGCCCCTTGATGTAAAAATTGAACCTGAAACAGTTAGTGTGAATGTAAAAGTAACGGTCCCAAGCAAACGAGTAAAAGTTACACCTGTTCAGTCAGGAACGATACCTAAAGGGATAAAAGATTTTACCTTTACTATTAAAGATGACATGGTTGATATTGAAGGGCCTAAAGAAGTACTAGATGAAATAAACGGTATTGAATTAAAAATTGATACAAGTAATATTAAAGAAACGGTAACTAGCTCATATGCTGTTGTTGTTCCAAATGGAGTGAAAGTTATTCCAGAAACTGTCTCAGTGACAGTTAAACCAAATGAAGTAAAAACATCAACGAGTGATAGTTCGAGTAAATAAAATAAAAGAATAAATTGTAAATTGAGTTAGGAGATAAAAAAATGGGTAAATATTTTGGAACTGATGGTGTTAGAGGAATAGCCAATAAAGAATTGACACCAGAGTTAGCATTTAAAATCGGACGTTGTGGAGGACATGTTTTATGTCAGCACAGCCATTTGACAGAAGGAAAACCACAGGTATTAGTAGGCAGAGATACGCGAATTTCTGGTCAATTATTAGAACAAGCATTAATTTCTGGATTGTTATCAGTTGGAATCGAAGTATTGCAACTTGGCGTTATTTCAACTCCTGGTGTGGCTTATTTAACAAGAACACAAAAAGCAGCTGCTGGTGTTATGATTTCAGCATCACATAATCCTGCTGAAGATAATGGGATTAAATTCTTTGGTCCTGATGGCTTCAAATTATCTGATGAAGAGGAAGAGGAGATTGAGGTATTATTAGATGCGGAAACAGATTTATTGCCTCGTCCATCAGCTTTAGGGCTAGGAACATTGAATATCTACCGTGAGGGTTCTCAAAAATATATTGAATTCTTGAAAAAAACGGTATCTGAATCGTTGAATGGATTAACTGTTTGTCTAGATGGAGCAAACGGTGCAACTAGTCCATTGATTAATCAATTATTTGCTGATTTAGATACTGATTTCTATACAATGGGAGTAAGACCAGATGGATTAAATATTAATGACGGTGTAGGATCGACTCATCCTGAAGAATTAACTAAATTTGTTGTTGAAAAAGAAGCAGACTTAGGCTTGGCATTTGATGGTGATGGTGATCGCGTAATAGCAGTTGATGAAAATGGTCAAATTGTTGATGGAGATAAAATTTTATATATTTGCGGAAAATATCTTGCATCAAACGATGAATTGAATAAAAATACGATTGTTGCAACAGTTATGAGTAACTTAGGTTTCCATAAAGCTGTTGAAGAAGCTGGCTTAGCAGCTGTAACAACTCAAGTAGGAGATCGTTATGTTGTAGAAGAAATGAGAAAGTCTGGTTACAATCTTGGTGGAGAACAATCTGGACATATTGTTTTCTTACAACATAATACAACTGGTGATGGTTTATTATCTGGTATTCAACTAATGCAAGTGATGAAATCTTCCGGTAAAAAATTATCTGAATTAGTAGCGGATATTGAAGAATATCCCCAAAAATTGGTTAATATTAAAGTATCAGATAAATATGGTGCAATGGATGTTCCGGCGATTAAAGCAGTAATTGAAGAAGTAGAAGGAGAAATGGACGGCGATGGTCGTGTCTTAGTAAGACCTTCAGGAACTGAACCGCTATTACGTGTGATGGCCGAAGCACCAACAGAAGAAAAAGTAAATTATTATGTAGAAAAAATTGCGAATGTCGTGATTCAAGAAATAGGAATTTAAGGTTTGCAAAAAATGATGTTATTCAGGGATGATAACATCATTTTTTTGTCTATACCAAAATGACATAAAAAGAAAGATAAATTTATTTTAATGTTGACTGAAAGTTTATTAAAGGTTATTATAATCTTGTTTCTATTTTTTATTACTATTTAAGGTATCTATACCAATTTAGCGCCAGACCTTTTTAGGTGACGAGGAATGAGTTTATCGAAAATTCGGCGGGTGGCTCATAGGGTTTGCACTCTTAGGATAAAGACAAAATAGCAAGGGAACTTGTTTGACAAAACTTTATTCATGCAAAAAAATAGAAACAACTATTTTAAAAGAAAGTTGGAAATATGAATGTGTGGAATAGTTGGAGTAATCGGAAACAACCAAGCGAAAGATATCTTGTTAACAGGATTAGAAAAATTAGAATATAGAGGCTATGATTCAGCAGGAATTATGGTAGCGGATGATACAGAAGCTTACCTTGTTAAAGCACCAGGTCGTGTGAGTGAATTAAAAGCTTTGGCTAATAACATTCCTGAAGGCCATATTGGAATTGGTCATACACGTTGGGCAACGCATGGTGTACCAAATACAGAAAATGCACACCCACATCAATCAACAAGTGGAAAATTCTGTTTAGTACATAATGGCGTGATTGAAAATTATTTAGAGTTAAAAAATGATTATTTAACTGATATCGCCTTAAAAGGGGATACAGATAGTGAGATTGTCGTTGAATTGGTTGATTATTTTTATCGTCAAGGTAAAACGCCTTTTGAAGCATTTAAAGCAGCTTTAGACAAAGTAGAAGGTTCTTATGCGATTGCATTAATGGACGTAGAAGATAGCAACACACTATACCTTGCGAAAAATAAAAGCCCATTACTAATCGGACTTGGCGAAAATTGCCATTATGTTGGTAGTGATGCAATGGCCATGATTAATGAAACAAATGAATTTGTTGAAATTAAAGATGGTGAACGCATTATTTTAACACCAGGTGAGTTGACTATTTTTGATAGAGAGTCAAATAAATTATCACGTGAGTCTTTTGTGGCTGATATTGATGCAACAGACACTGAAAAAGGTTTATACCCTCATTACATGTTAAAAGAAATTGATGAGCAACCAAGTGTGATGAGAAAATTAATTTCTGAATATTTAACAGAAGATGGCAAGACAACAATTGATGAAGATATTATCTCTCATATGGCATCAAGTGATCGTATCTATATCGTTGGATGCGGTACAAGTTGGCATGCCGGTTTAGTTGGTAAAAAAATCATTGAAGAGTTAACGCATATTCCAGTTGAAGTACATTTAGCTAGTGAGATGGGCTATGATATGCCAATTTTATCAGAGAAGCCTTTCTTCATTTTCTTAACGCAAAGTGGTGAAACAGCTGATAGTCGTCAAGTATTGGTTAAAGTAAATGAATTGAATTTACCATCACTGACTATTACGAACGTAAAAGGTTCTACACTATCACGTGAAGCGACCTACACGTTATTATTACATGCCGGTCCAGAAATTGCCGTAGCATCAACAAAAGCTTATACGTCTCAAATTGCAGTTATGGCTTATTTAGCACAATCTATTGGATTAAAAAAAGGATTAGAAAAAGCGTCATCAATTGATTTAGCTCATGAGATGGCAATTATCGCCTCTGTAATGGATTCAATGATTAGTGAAAAAGAATTAATAGCTGGTCTTAGCGAGTCGCTCTTAGGAACAACACGCAATGCCTTCTTTATTGGTCGTGGACTAGATTATGCCGTATCGATGGAAGCAGCGCTTAAATTAAAAGAAATTTCTTATATTCAAGCAGAAGGATTTGCTGCTGGGGAATTAAAACATGGAACCATTGCCTTGATTGAAGAAGGCACACCAGTCATTTCGATTATCACAGATGAAAAAACAGCCAGTCATACACGCGGAAACGCAAAAGAAGTGGAAAGTCGTGGGGCAAATGTTTTAACAATCTCACTTGAAAATGTCGCACATGAAGGCGACGAACTCGTGTTGTTGCCAGTACATGAACTACTAACACCACTAGTTAGTGTGGTGCCGTTACAATTATTAGCATATTATGCCAGTTTGCAAAGAGGATTAGATGTTGATAAACCACGTAACTTAGCAAAAAGTGTGACAGTAGAATAAACAATTAAAACCAATTTTCTTAAGTGAAGGTTGGTTTTTTTGTATAATATTTAAAAAGAGTGGAGTGGTTAAAAATTAAATTTGCTCAATTACTTCAGTTGTGACTCATAAAGAGTCGTTTAAAGAAAATATTTTATATCATTTTGATAAGAAAATCGAAAAATTATTTAAAAATGTTGTTATATCAGTAGATAAAAAATGAAAAAGTCACTATTAGTGGAAAAGATATCATAAAAAAATTTACTATATCTGATTTAAATGACAAATGATTGGTTGACGATTTAGGCAATGAATATGAACTAGCTTATACTATAGATAACACAATAATCAAAAGATATTTTTACATAACAAAAAGTCGAAAATTGAATTAATTTTCGACTTTTTGTTATGTTTTAATTTAATCTTCAATATTTGTTTGTAGAAAGGATGTTTCATTGTAATTAATTCCTTGGCGTAGTTGATTTGCCATAGTATTAGAAATTCGCCCTTGTTCAAGAAGCTTTTGAATCATACCTCTTTCTTCATCAAGAGCCCTTAAAAAATAATCTCTGTATATCTCTTGATAAGATGATTCTTGAATAAGATGATAATGCTGAATGCGATGTATCTTACTTGTATATTCCATCATAAGTTGGTTTAAAATATTATATTTTACTGTAAAATATTTGTCTGCTTTATCTAAATTATTTTGACAATCATTTAACATATCAAAAGTTGCTTCAGAACTTTTAACTTCTAATAAGGTAATTTTTTTAACATTATCTAATTGGGATTTTTCAGGTTGTCGTTTTAGAAAAGTCTGATATACGATTCTTTTGATTTTTTTCTGAACTTTGTACAAAGAACGTTGTATGATGATTTTAACATTACTTGAATGGGCACGTTGTTTGTATTCAAGCATTTTTAAATAGTTTTGTTCAATTTTTTTAGGTAATGCTAGTTGAGGTAGTATCTCCATTACTTTATTTGTTTCAAAATCTGCTGCTTGGCATCTATAATCTGATTCTAATTCATAATAAACAGTGTTAGATGTATGATTATCATCTAAGTATAAGAAACGTAACTGCTTATCAAAATCTTGTAGAATATCGTTAATAATTAATTGATTTTCATTATTTAACTCTTGCTGTAAGGATTGAATGGCTCGTTTAGTCATTAATTTTCTAGCTTCTATTTCAGGTAGTTGAGATGAATTATTTGAGTCATCAATAGGTTCTTGTGTTCCTTCATCCCCGGCTAAGATCAATCGCTTTTTCTGTTTTGTGAAAATAGGCAATGTAATCACAGCGACTAGTAAACTTGCTAAAATAACGCCACTAGCTAAAAAGATAATCAGATATCGTTCTTGGAATACCGCACCATTTGGTAAAAAGAATGGAATAGATAAAACCATCGCCATAGTAACAGCTCCCCTAACACCAGTTAATCCCGTTAAAATAGCAATAGAAAATTTGGGCTTTAGTTGGATGTTATCTTTTGCTTTAAAGTAATGATACCACATGTAAGCATACGTCCATAATGTTCTTATTATCATCAGTATAAGCCACACGATGATAACATAAAGGATTAACAGAGCATTATTAATAGTAGGATTAATAATGGCTCCACGCATAGCATAAGGAAGAGTTGTACCTAATACGACAAAAACAATGCCATTTAGCAAGTAAATAATAATATCCCATAATTTATTGGTTACAATTTTTATCTCAGAAAATTGTCCTCTAAATAATGGCTCTTGCTGAATGGCCATAACACCTGAAACGACTACTGCAATAACTCCTGATGCCCGAACGATTTCTGCCATAATAAAAATAACAAAAGGCGTCATTACTTGAAGAGACGAATGTAAAATAACATCTTGAATGCCTTGCCTTAACAAACTCCTTTGAATCAAATAGATTAGTCGACTGATGATATAGCCAGTCAGTGTACCGATTAAAGTCATATAAATAAAGTCACCAGAGGCTTGTCTTAATGAGAAAGTGCCAGTTAGAAAGGCCGCTAGTGCATATTTAAAAGCGATTAATCCACTAGCATCATTAATCAAACTCTCCCCACTGATTAACGTTAAAATTCGTTTAGGAAGTTTTACTTGTTCAGCGATACCTTGAACTGCTACTGGATCGGTTGGTGATAATACAGCTGCCAAAGCAAAGGCTAATGGCAAGCTGACTTGTGGGATAAATAAATTAATTAATAGTCCTCCTGCAATTGTAGTAAGAAAGACAAGGAAAATAGCATTAGCAAAAATTGGAGCTCGTAGTTCCCATAATTCTTTCTTTGGAAAATGCTTGGCATCATTGTATAAAAGTGGTGCTACAAATAACAACATAAACCAATCAGTTTGTAATTCTATATCTAAATGTAAAAATAATGCGGCAATAACACCAACGGCTATTTCAATTAATGCGGTAGGAACTGCCACAAGATAGTGACTGATAATATTAGATAGAATAACGAGTATAATCAGTAAAATAGTGGTTTCTAATACTGCCATAGCTTCACCTCCATTTTTTGTATATAATAAGTATAGCAAAAATCTGTATGAATAATAGCCTTTTCTAATAAAACAGTGTTAAAATTATTATGTGTTAACAATCTTGGGATATTGTTCGTTTTAATATAAACGTTAACATGTTATTCTATAATGAGGGGATTGTGAGAACGAAAGTGGGTAAAAAGATGTTAGAAATAAATAACGTAACAAAAACGTTTGGTACAGGAGATTCATTATTTCAAGCACTAAAGGGAGTGAGCCTCAGTGTAAAAGAGGGTGAATTTGTTGGCATTATGGGTCCTTCTGGAAGTGGTAAATCAACTCTTCTAAATCTCGTTGGTACAATAGATCAGCCTTCATCAGGAAACATCACAATTGATGGTGAACGAGCGTCGAATTTAAATCAAGAGGATTTAGCAAAATTTAGACGAAATCAATTAGGGTTTGTATTTCAAGGATTTAACTTGATACCCACCTTAACCGTAGCAGAAAATATTGTGCTACCATTGACACTAGATGGTGAAAAAGTTAGTGTTATGACAAAAAAATTAAATGATATCTCTGAAGTATTAGGTATTGAATCATTGTTAAACAAACGAATTAGTAATATTTCTGGTGGACAAGCACAACGTGTTGCTATTGCACGTTCAATGATTCATGAACCAAAGTTATTACTAGCAGATGAACCAACTGGAAATTTAGACACGAAATCATCAAAAGACGTTATGAGATTATTATCAGAGTTAAATACTAGACTTAATTCTACGATTTTAATGGTGACGCATGATGTTCTTGCTGCAAGTTATTGTCAGCGTATTGTGTTTATTAAAGATGGTGAATTAAGCGATGAAATTAGTCGACATAGTTCTCAAAGTGAGTTTTATGATGATATTCTATTTAGTTTGAGGCAGTTGGAAGGTGAAGTATATGACTTTTAAGGAATTTATTTATAAAAATACTATTCGAAATAAACCATTATATCTAGCCTATTTTTTAAGCACGTTAACAACTGTCATGACGTTTTTAACTTTTTTAACTTTCTCTAATCATCCATCTCTTGGTGAATCATCTATGCATCCGTTTGTTATAGTGGGCATGAATCTATCGTCAAGTATTATTTATATTTTTTCATTTTTTTACGTGTTATATTCTATGGACATCTTTCTCCAATCACGTAAGAAAGAATTTGGTTTGTTGTTAATCCAAGGGATGTCTCCAAAACAGTTAAGAAAGATGATTTTTCAAGAAAATACTATAGTGGGATTTTTTGCCACAGTTATTGGTATTCTAGCTGGCTTAATATTTTCACAAGTGCTATTATTTTTGAGTAAAAAGATATTAATGGTTCAATTAGCTTTTTATTTTCCATTAAAGTCAATTGTGATAACGTTTGTCGCGTTTACTATTCTATTCTTTTTGAGTTCTTTCTTTATTCAGTTTAAGATTCCTAAAATGGACATTCAAGAATTGATTAAAAGTGAAGATTTAGGAAAAGAGGAAATCAAATCATCCAAGATAAAATCGATTTTTGCCTTATTATTTATTGGAATGGGGTATGCGATTGCTTTGTACGCTCAAGGTATGCAGGTTTTTGTGGCTATGATACCTGTCGTATTGATAGTAATTATTGGGACTTATTTTTTGTTTAATCAGTTAAGTATTCTCGTTGTTACACAACTACAAAAAAATAAACAACGGTTTTGGAAAAAAACGAATATGCTAGTCTATTCAGATTTGGTCTTTCGGATGAAAGATAATGCACGGTCATTTTTTTTGGTAGCAATCATCACAACTGTTGTGTTCGCTGCTATTGGCTCTTTAGCAGGGTTAAAAGAAATGACAGTTGCTTCTGTCAATGCGATGACTTATGACTTTTATTTATCAGACTCTGATGGTAATCAAGAAAGATTAGTTAATAATTTAGAGGCAGTTCAAAGTAAAATGGATAATCAAGACTTAAATATGACAGAACTTCGTATGAAAGTGGTCTATGTTCCAGAATCTAAAAATCAAAATGGGTACAGAGTCATTAGTACAAATGGGTATAATAACATTGCAAAATATACTAAAAATAAAAAAATATTGGATACTAATCAGTCTTATCGATTAAATATTGATAGTAACCTATTATCAGGGCAACCTCAAACAAGCTACTTAAAAGAGTTACCATTACCTGATGGAACAAGTGTATCTGTGAATAATTTTGAGGTGGAAAAAGTGGTTCTGCCTGGTTTTCAAAATGTGTATGTAGTACCTAAAACAGTTTATAGTCAATTTGCTAAAAAATATGGGATTCAGCAAGAAATTGGATGGATGGGCAATCCGAAAGATCACGATCAACAGTTAAAGGTTGCGACACACTTAAAAGAAATTGAAGGTCTTCAAAGTAAGCCATTAATTATTGAATCCATTACAGAAACTTATACACCTGTATTATTTGTCGGCTTTTTTATTGGTGCTATTTTCTTTGTGTCTGCTGGTAGTTTTTTATATTTTAGGTTATATAGTGATATGGCAGTAGATATTCAAAAATTTAAAATAGTTTATAAATTAGGACTTAGTCGCAAAGAAATCAAGAAGACCGTTTATAGACAAGTTGGCATTTTATTTTTTACTCCAATTATAGTGTCTTCTGTTCATGGATTAGTAGCGTTAAAAGCAATGTATGCTTTATTTAATCAAAGATTACAAATGATGGCATTTATGATTATAGGTCTATTTTTAGTTATACAAATTATTTATTATTTAATCGCAAGTCATTTTTATTTTAGAAAATTATATCAAGAGGTCACTATAGAATAGAAAACAGAGTAATTGGTTTGTCTTCACTCTGAGACGATTTTCTTCTTCCAAAATCGTCTCTTTTTTTCTAAAACCATGTATAAACAAACAAAAAATCTCTCGTATTTTGTTTGTTCATCCACTAAAAATATGCGAACAGTATTGCTTCATTCAATCCTGTTCTTACAAGTCAAAAGCATCGAATCGTCCTCGTACGATTCAACAAAAAAAGTAGTCGTTTTTGGACGACTACTAAGTTCTAAACATTCATTACCCAAAATCAATTTGGTCTAACGTCGTTTCTCGACTAGCTTGATCTAATCCAAGATACGTTAAGGTCATAGCATCACTTGAATGGTTTAATAAATGCATCACTAAACCAATATTATAGTTTGACTACGTATAGCCCCGATAGTCGCCTGTTTTACGCATGGTATGCGTTCCTAGATAGTTAATTCCTAAAAGATCACCAACTCGTGCCATAATCTTATAAAACTGTTTCTCAGTAATAGGACGATCAGGACGAGAAGTTGAAGGAAATAACCACTCTGAATTCATATTTTGTTGGATGAGCCATGCATGATAAAGCGTTAAATCTTGTTGGACAGGTTTTAAATATAACGTATTTCCCTTACCTGTTTTTTGATCATGAATAAATGCAGTTTGTTTGACTGTTCCATCAAGATTAAAGACATCTGTTTTTCTTAATTTCATGACGTCACTCACACGTAGAAAGGGCGCTTTCCCAGCTTGGAAAATTGTACAGTTGCGACGACCAGCACGAAAACTATCAAGTAGTGTATCCTGCACCATTTTTAAGATATTTGAATCTTTGATATAAAGATAAAGAACGCTCCATTGATTTCAGTTTTAAAAATCGATTAGAAGAAAAACTAAGTGATTTCGTCGTAATTTTAGAAGCTGGAAAATTGACAACAATGGGAATTATTAATGCTCATAAAGAATTAGCTATAATTGGAAGTGACGTTAAAGACTGGTCTACTTACTCTTCCAGTAATTACCTGAAATAAAATTCAAAATAATTTGTAGAATTAAACCTAGCATTTAAACAGTGTAAATTTATAGTAAACTTCATTGATATATAAGCGTTTGTGATAATTTGGTTTACAGTTAGATGAAAATAAAACAAAATCAAAACTATATAAAAAGTCACTAAAAATGAGTTCAGCAGGCAGGAAATGGCACCTTAAGTGGTGCTTATTTTTTTTAAAAATTTTTGTACATTTTTGAAGTTAGGTCAAGTAATACTCCAAGAAGTTCATTATGATCACCAATCATATCAAATAATTGGTCTTCTGATAAAACACCACATTTTACTGGGATCTTTTCAATTTCCATATATTCAAACCATTTTTCACTACCATAAAAATTTTTTAATTCAATATAATTATTGTAAATTGAGTTAAATTTTTCAACACTATCAATTAAATTAGTTAAGACTGGCATAAAAGTGTCATATTTGTTTTCCATTTGTTGAATCAGCTCTATATCTTTGTTATCCATTTGAGAATCCTCACTTTTTTAGCAATTATCTCAAAAAGCAATTTTTAATGCAATCATTAGTATTTAATAAAGTTATATTTAATGTTGAGATTGCCATTCTAAGCACGTCTAGATCACTGGAATGAGTGATTGCGCTTGATATTGTGCCAATTGGAAGAGATTCAAAAAATTGTATTTGTGATTCTTCGTTTTGCGAAGAATCAACCGATTATTTTATCATTTAAGACTTCTATTTGCTTTTTAAGGGCTTTAAAGCTATCATTCTCTGCCTTGTATTCTTCCAGCAATTTTTTATCTTGTAGGGCTAAACGTTGTTGCTGATCTAGCAGATTTTGCATTTGTGCAATTTGAATGTTTTTATTTTCTATTTGTTTATCTTTAACTGCTAATTGTTTATCCCTATTTTTCTTAACTTCTTCAATTTCATTTAACAAATATTGATTAATATTCGGTTCTTTTTGTTTGTCGGTTTTTGTTTGTCAATGATTTTATATGATATTGAATAGCTTGTTTGGAAACACCTAACTCATCCGCCAGCTCTTTAATCGTTTTCAATCCTTCACTCATTGTTTTTACCTTGTATCTTTTTAGGCACACCAATTGTAAAAGCATCAAATAATAATAAAATAACTGCAAATATCCAAACTATATTATTCAATATAGTTTCAGAGTGAAGACAATCCAATGATTAATGTAGGTAAATAATTAAAAATAGACAAAAAAATAGAGCCCTCTAGGTCTCTTAATTTAAGCACTTTTGCTAATTTTTTTATATTAAGACATGCGAAAGTAAGCCCAATTTTCATGTGCATTTTTTCTTTTCCTGTTCCAAATAACCTCTCAATCGTCTGTTTACGATTATTATAGATAGATTTCATTCCAATGGAATGACGTATGTCCTCACATCGTTCCATATCATCTTCCCATAAATGACGTTGAACTTGCTTTCTCTTATCCTTTGACTGCGTACATTTATTTATTAAAGAACATGTCATACAATCATGAGGGTTACTTTTATATTCTCGATAACCATCTCGATTAGTTGTCGTATAAGTTAATGTTTTCATATTGGGACAAATATATTGATTATAGTATTCGTCATAAACATAATCATATTTTTTGAAAAAACCTTTCTTGGTCATGGGTCTCTTGTATGGAAAAATAGATGTTAAGTTATCTTGAAATAACAAATGGGCAATACCTGGTGTCTTGTAGCCTGCATCCATCACTAATTTATTCAGAGTGAAATGACTTTTTAATTTATTGTAAATAGAGATAAAAGTACGACTATCATGTTGATTACCTGGATGCGTTGTATATCCTAAAACCCATCCGTGTCGTCCATTAGACTGATCATATTTATCCTCAACAAGTTGATAAATAAAACTAAAATCGACGTATTTATCAATATCTCTTAAAAAATGTTCCTGTGAAACTAAGTCTTCTAATGAATAAAAACCTATTTGATTACGTTTACTCATATCTTGTTTTTTCAACATTAATAGTCACTCCTTTCTTCTATCTTAACAAAAAAAGATAAAGTATCGAAATTTATCAATACTTTGTCTACAGTCTGAAGCAACTATGATAAGTGGATGCTTTTTTCTATTTGTAACTTTGCATGATGGTATCAATACCAGAGATGGTGGCATACCTAAATCCTTCTTTTTCTAAAGCAGTGATACCTTTAATAGTTGTACCGCCAGGAGAGGTTACACCATCTTTTAATTCACCAGGGTGTTTGTTAGAGTCTAGTAATAAATTAGCTGATCCACTTACCATCTTGGCAGCAACAGTATAAGCTAATTTTCTGTCCA
This sequence comes from Vagococcus sp. CY53-2, assembly GCF_022604695.1. Lineage (NCBI taxonomy): Bacteria > Bacillati > Bacillota > Bacilli > Lactobacillales > Enterococcaceae > Vagococcus > Vagococcus sp. CY53-2. The sequence goes on along the minus strand of NZ_JALAHP010000001.1, from coordinate 312,407 downwards.
TACCATGTAATACTGCCGCATCTCCTAGAGCTTCCATAAAGACGTCAACAAATGCTGGTCCGCATCCTGCCAATGTACCAAAAATATCAATCTTATCTTCAGAAATTTCTTCTACCGTTCCCAAAAGACTTAAACAATCATAGATTGCGATTTTATCAAGATTACTTATTGTCTGTGAGTAAGCAATACCAGTAATACCTTGATTGATTTGTACAGGTGTATTGGGGATAGCTTGAGCGATAGGGTAAGATCCACCTAAAGCTTCCTGCATTAAGGAAATAGGGACACCAGCTGATACTGAAATAATAGGAAGGTCTTTGTTTAAATGATTTTTTAAATCGTTTATGACTGGAAGGATCATAGGTGTTTTAACGGCTAAAAAAATCATATCCACTTGGTCAAAATCTTCTAAATTATCAGTTAGGTTAAAAGGAATATTTTGTTGTAGTTTTTTTGCTGTGTCCCCTTTACCCCCTTTTACAAGAATATCTGTTGGAGAAATATTATTTGAGCGAACCCACCCTTTAATCATAGCTCCTCCCATATGGCCAGCGCCAAATATACCGATTTTCATATATCATCCCATCTTTCTTTTAAATAGTTAACCAATTTAGTATAGAACGTAAAATTATTTGTGACAACTAATTTTATAGTATATCACTTTATGATATACTATAAGGACAATTAAACTAAAGGAGTGGGTTGAGTGGAGTTAATCATACAAGACGTAGTGAAAAAGTTTGATGATAAAGTAATTTTAGATGAAGCAAGTTTTCAATTTGAAAAAGGCAAAATATATGGATTATTAGGTCGAAACGGAGCGGGTAAGACGACACTTTTTAATTGTATATCAAAAGATTTATCCATTGACTCAGGAACGATTCAGTTGAAAGAGGACATGATAGAGTATGATTTTTCTGATCTAGAAGTTGGGTTAGTTCATGCTACCCCAACTCTACCAGATTTTATGACAGGTTATGAATTCATTAAGTTTTTTATTGATATGAATAAAGAAAAAATGCCCAACGTCCGCACACCAGATGAGTATTTAGCAAAAGTTGGGATAAAAAAAGAGGATCGCCATCGGTTACTGAAAGACTACTCGCATGGGATGAAAAATAAAGTTCAGATGATTGCGACGATGATGGTGCAACCACCTGTCTTGCTACTTGATGAACCATTGACGAGTTTTGATGTGGTTGCAGCTCATGAAATGAAAGAATTGATTTTATCAATAAAAAAAGATTCCGTTGTGATATTCTCCACTCATATTTTACAGTTAGCACAAGATTTATGTGATGAGATTGTGGTGCTTCATAAAGGTAAACTAACAGGGTTTGATCCAACTAAAATTCATACGAATAGTTTTGAAGCGGATATTGTTGCCATGTTATCTGATGAAGAGGGTAAATCTCAAGATGCAGTGGTTGAAGTGATAGGTGAGTCAGATGATAAGTAATGTTAGGTCAACCCTCACAGAATATATTTTATTGCAGTTATTTAAAGGGACTATCTTTATTAATGGTTTGTTTTATTTTATTGGTAGAATTCCTTTTATTGGTAAAATTGTTCCTGTTAGAATGGTTTATGCGGATTATCCCTTAAAGAAAGTATTCACCTATATTAAGTTTGCTATTTCAACAGCAATTAAAGTCATAATAGGTATCATTCCTTTCTTTGTCAGTTCATTTTTAGCTAATGTTGTATTTAAAGAGAGTCAGTTATCAAGTTTTGATATTTGGTTAGTTGTCTTTGCGTTTTATTTGCCAATATTTGGCTCATTATTTAGTGTTCCTGATAAAAAAGATGTGTTGTTTATCACTAATTTTCGAATTAATAAATCTTCTCATTTGAAAAGAATGACTCTGTTGGAACTATGCTTTGATTTAATCGTCGTCACCATTGCGTTGATTGTTATGAGTCTGTTTAATAGCTTACCGATTATTTTAACCACATTATTAGGGAGTAGTACTTATGTGTTTTTTAGTACGATTTGGCTAAGAATAGATTTACCACTGACACTACAAAAACATCCATGGATAAAAAAAGTTGCGATATTAGTAGTGATGTTGGCGTTAGTTATTGGATTTTGTTTCACCATGTTATCTTCTTTTATGAGTTTTTTATTTTCTAATCTATTGGTAATAATAGGACTCATTATTTTTAACTTTCTGGCGAGTTGGTTAGTGGCCAAGAATTATTTATCTTACCCTCGTTTTTCATTAGTAGCCGATAAAAAAGTTAGCTCATCAATGTATGCCTTTGAAGCCGATGATAAAGAATTGAAAAATAAAACTACAAACTTTACTGAAGGCGTAGGCTTAACAAAAAAAATGAGCATCGATGAACAGGCGAACTTCGATGATTTGTCAGGAAATGCTTATTTAAATGCATTATTTTTTAGTCGATTTAAAAAAGGACTAGGTAAGGGATTGCTAATTAAAGTAATCAGTATTAGTGTATTAGGCTTAGCTTTAGTAGTAGCCAGTCAGTTTTTTCCATTAATGTCTGGTGTCGGTGAGTTAGAAGAATTTATGTATCGCCTTGTCCCATCACTCTTTTTTGTTTTATATTTAACGTCAGTTGGCAAAAGTGTGGTACAAAGTTTATTTATGAATTGTGATATCTCCATGTTGACGTTTCCTTTTTATCGAACAAAAGAAGCAATAATTAGTGGATTTCTCGCTAGGTTTAAAAAAATCCTGTTTTACAATAGTATCGTGAACGGTGTTTTATTAGTTTGGTTAATCTTATTTAATTTACTAGTTGTTGGGCTTAATTCCATCCATTTGATTGGGCTTGCTCTTTTAGTCATCATAAGTTTAACGTTACTTTTTTCGTTTCACGAATTATTTGTTTATTATTTACTACAACCTTTTACAAGTGATTTTCAAGTAATCAATCCTATTTATAAAGTAGTGAATGGTGTCTTTTATTTGTTTGCCTATATAAATTTACAACTTAAAACAACAGGACTTTACTATGCATTAGGTTTGTCTATTGTGTCTTTATTGTATGTTGGGGTAGGGTTTGCTGTGATTTTAAAAGTAGCACCCAAAACGTTTAAATTAAAAAATTAAATGTTTGTACTTGTTTTATATTTCTAAAGGTGTTATAAATATAACTGTAGATAAATAAAAGATAATTGTTGAGAAAGACACCGATATGTGAGGGCTATCTGACAGGGAGGAAAACATAATTGAGAGTTTTCCAGATAAGTGCATGTGTTGACCACTTTCGAAAGTCGAGTTGAAACTTGACCGGTCGTACCGTTAACACGCTCGAGGAGACATAGATTTATGTCTTAAATATTAGGTGGAACCACGATGATTCGTCCTAGTAGGTCAATATGACTTACTAGGGCTTTTTTTATTTAAACAATTAAAAGGAGACGATAGTATGATTAAGATTACTTTTCCAGATGGCGCTGTCAAAGAATTTGAGAGTGGCTCATCAACATTAGATATTGCAAAAAGCATTAGCAATTCTCTAGCAAAAAAAGCCTTAGCAGGTAAATTAAATGGCGAGTTGATTGATTTAGAGCGACCAATCGAAGTGGATGGGTCAATTGAAATCGTGACACCAGACCATGAAGAGGCGTTAGGAATTTTACGCCACTCAACAGCTCACTTGATGGCAAACGCGATGAAACGTTTATACCCAAATATTCATTTTGGTGTTGGACCAGCAATTGAAAATGGGTTTTATTATGACACTGATAATGGTGAAGAGGTTATCTCTGAAGAAAACTTAGAAGCGATTGAAAAAGAGATGATGGCGATTGTAAAAGAAAATAACCCAATCGTGCGTAAAGAAATTTCTCGTGCCGATGCTTTAGAGTTGTTTAAGGAAGATCCATATAAAGTGGAATTAATTACTGACCTACCAGAAGATGAAGTGATTACTGTTTATGAGCAAGGTGACTTTGTAGATTTATGTCGCGGGGTGCATGTGCCATCTACTGGACGTATTCAAGTCTTCAAATTATTATCTGTTGCTGGAGCATACTGGAGAGGGAATTCTGATAACCATATGATGCAACGTGTTTACGGAACAGCATTCTTTGATAAAAAAGCATTAAAAGAATACATCAAAATGCGTGAAGAAGCGAAAGAGCGTGACCATAGAAAACTTGGTAAAGAATTAGACTTATTTATGTTAAGTCCTGAAGTTGGTTCTGGTTTACCATTCTGGTTACCAAAAGGTGCGACAATTCGCCGTACAATCGAACGCTACATTACGGATAAAGAAATCAGCTTAGGGTACCAACACGTTTACACACCCATTATGGCAAACGTTGAATTTTACAAAACTTCTGGTCACTGGGATCATTACCATGAAGACATGTTCCCACCAATGGACATGGGAGATGGCGAAATGTTAGTATTACGTCCAATGAACTGTCCACATCATATGATGGTTTATAAAAACGATGTTCATAGTTACCGTGAATTGCCAATTCGTATCGCTGAACTTGGTATGATGCACCGTTATGAAAAATCAGGTGCGTTATCAGGATTACAACGTGTTCGTGAAATGACATTAAATGATGGTCATACATTTGTTCGTCCAGATCAAATCAAAGATGAATTCAAACGTACATTAGAATTAATGGTTGCCGTATATGAAGATTTCAATATTACAGATTATCGTTTCCGTTTAAGTTACAGAGACCCAGAAAACACTGAAAAATACTTTAATGATGATGAAATGTGGGAAAAAGCTCAAACAATGCTGAAAGAAGCCATTGATGAATTAGGGTTAGAATACTTTGAAGCAGAAGGCGAAGCAGCATTCTATGGCCCTAAACTTGACGTGCAAGTAAAAACTGCCTTAGGAATGGAAGAAACATTATCAACTATCCAATTAGACTTCTTATTACCTGAACGTTTTGACTTAACTTATGTTGGAAAAGATGGCGAAAACACTCATCGTCCAGTCGTTATTCATCGTGGTATCGTGTCTACGATGGAACGTTTTGTGGCTTACTTAACTGAAGTGTATAAAGGCGCATTCCCAACTTGGTTAGCACCAGTGCAAGGAACAATCATCCCAGTTAACTTAGACTTACATAGTGACTATGCCTTTGAAATCAAAGAGCAATTAAATAGTTTAGGCTTACGTTTTGAAGTGGACGATCGTAATGAAAAAATGGGTTACAAGATTCGTGAATCTCAAACTCAAAAAATTCCATATCAAATTGTTGTGGGAGATAAAGAGTTAGACAACGGTGAAGTAAATGTCCGTAAATACGGAAGCAAAGAAACTGAGACAGTGAAATTACCATTATTTGTTGAATCAGTGGTTGCTGAAGTGAAAAACTACAGTAAATAATACAAAAAAAGACCAAGTCGATTGTGGCTTGGTCTTTTACTTATTTCAGTGCATTTTCTAAATCATTAATCAAATCGTCGCAATCCTCAATACCACAAGATAGACGAATTAACGTTGAGGTAACACCCATTTTGATGCGTTCTTCTTCAGGCATACAGGCATGTGACATGGTCCATGGATAAGATAAAATCGACTCAACACCGCCAAGACTGACAGCCACAATAGGGATTTGACATTTATTAAAGAAATCAGCGACTTTATCTTCACAACTTAACTCAAAACTTAAAACAGCACCACCAGATTGTGTTTGTGATTGATGAATGTCTGATTGAGGATGAGTTGCTAGTCCAGGGTAATAGACAGATTTTATTTCATCGTGATTTGATAAAAAGTCTGCGATTTTAGCTGCATTTTTAACAGATTGTTTCATGCGAAGACCCATTGTTTTAACCCCTCTAAGTAATAACCACGCATCTTCGACGCTTAAAATACTTCCTAATGCTTTTTGATGTTTTTTGAGCGTTGAGTAGAGTTTTTCATCATTTGTCGCAATGAGTCCGGCTAAAATATCACTATGGCCATTAATAAATTTTGTGGCACTGTGAATGACAATATCGACCCCAAAATCGAGTGGTTGTTGGTGAATAGGTGTCATAAATGTGTTGTCACAAGCAGTTAAAATTTGATGTTTTTTTGCTAAATGACAGACAGATTTTAAATCTGTAATCGTTAACAATGGATTTGATGGTGTTTCTAAATAAAATAACTTGGTATTTGGTTGGATGGCATTTTCCCATGCTGAAACATCGGATTCATCAACGAACGTATGTTTCACGCCGAAACGTGTTAGAAATTCCGTCACAATCTGATAAGTACCCCCATAAATGTTTTTTCCAAGGATAAGATGGTCTCCTTGAGATAACATAAATAAAACAGAATTGATAGCTGCCATACCTGAAGAAAAAGCTAGGCCGAATTTGGCACTTTCAAGTGAAGCAATGCATTCTTCAACAGCTGTGATGGTTGGATTACCAAACCGAGTGTAGTTGTATCCAGTATGATGGAAGACATCATCTTGATGGAACGTGGATGTTTGGTATTTTGGAATAGAGGCTGATCCAGTTTCTTTGTCGATAACGGAATAACCATGTAGTAATTTTGTATTGATGTTCATAAAATCCCCTCCAATTTTATATAAGTTAATTTTATTCTGTTAATACCTTGAACGTAACACTCACATGTATGCGCTGTCAATTAAATTTTAAGTAAAATTTCGTATTAAAAAACGTTCATATGAATAAAATTTCAAATAAATCATCATTTTTGAGAGCAAATTTTTTAAAATGATAGATAATTTGTGTATAATGACAACTATAAATTAGGAATGGAGGTTAAATGATGTGGACATTACTTGAATCTATTGTTCTTTATTATATATCGTGAATTAAACGTTGAATTTTTACATCAGGTTAAATTCTGATAAATGTTTAAGTTAAATAAATGAGTTCAGATATGATTGAAGGATAAACAGTGTAAGTATGGAAAATGATTCGTGAGATTATAAGGTATAGAGTAGGGCTTTATGTAATCGTACAATTGACATGTTTTTTTATTTAGAGTATTTTAATTGATTTATTGATATCATAACAAACATTTGTAAAATCCACTTTTTAAAGTAGTATATTCTCAAAAAGATTTTGTTAAAAGTTGAAATGATTCTTATTAAATAATTTTTCTGAAAATATTTTGAAACAAATGAGTTTAAAAAATGATTCTATCAGTGTAGACTGGTAAAAAAGGAGATGATATTCATGATAGATGTTCCATTTTTCTCACAATTTCTTAAAGTGAGTAATTTTTACACGTTGATTGCTATTGTATTGTTAGGTGCGGCAATGGTGTGCTTAAAAATGCTTAAAGACAAAAAAGTAAGTTTTTCTAAACGCATGATTATCGCTTTGATCATTGGTCTAGTACTAGGGATTGGTATTGATATGATCAGTAACAAAAATGGTATTTACATTGATCATGCTAGAGGAGAAATATCTGCATGGTTTGGACTTATTGGGACAGGGTTTTTAAAACTAGTTCAGTTACTTGCTATTCCAGTCGTCTTTTTATCTATTATTAAAGTTGTTGTGGATGTACGAGGTGATCGTATTCGAAGTTTAACAGGTCGCACATTCATTACATTATTAAGCACAACAGCTATTTCTGCGATTGTTGGTATTTTAGTTGTTAAGCTATTTAATTTAAATGCGACTAGTTTTGCTGGAGACTTAACGGAACAAAAGACAGAATTTATGAATAATATTGCCTCACAAAGTTTTCCTGAATTCTTTTTAAATTTAATTCCTAATAATATTATTAGTGTAATGGGAAACAATGGGAGTATCGTATCGGTTGTTATTATTGCAGCGATGTTTGCCAGTGCAATTCGTTTCTTAAAGGTTAAAAAACCGACTGAAGTAGCTCCTTTTGTGACATTTTTAGATTCGCTACGTATTACAGTTAATTCTGTTTTGACAAACGTTATTAAATTAATGCCATATGGTGTGGTAGCTCTTGTAAGTAACACTATTATTTCAAATGGTATCCAATCTGTTGTTAGTATGCTAGGATTTATAGCGGCACTTTATACAGGAGTTATCATTATGTTATTGGTATATGTTGTTATTTTAAGTTTTATGGGTGTCAATCCAGTTATGTTCTACAAGAAAGCTTTTAATACATTGTTATTTGCTTTTTCTTCTCGTTCAAGCGTAGGAACATTACCTTATACTTTGCAAACACTTGAAAAAGACATGGGTGTATCAGGTGAAACATCAAACTTTGTTGCAACACTTGGAACAACAATTGGGATGAATGGATGTGCCGGAGTATTCCCTGCCATGCTTGGAACATTAGTTGCTGGAGCAGCGGGAGCTACTATGGACTTTTCATTCTTTGTGCTTGTTGTGGTTGTTGTGACAGTAGGTTCAATCGGTATTGCCGGTGTACCAGGAACAGCAACCGTTGCTGCTACTGTTACATTAAATGGATTAGGTTATGGTTCTGCTATTTCAAGTATTGGGGCTATATTTGGTATTGACCCAATTGTTGATATGGGGCGTACAATGTTAAACGTTGCCGGAAGTATGGTATCTGCGGTAGTCGTAGATAAATGGGAAGGCACGTTTGATAAAGATCAGTTCAATATGCCATCAAATCATACACAAATTAATGAATAATAAAAAGAGACGTTTATCGTCTCTTTTTTGTTTATCTAAAATCATGATTGTATTAGTGAATAGCGACCAGTTTTATGATAAACTAAGTGAGCAAGTTAAATGAAGGAGATAATCAATGACACAATTACATTATGTAGTAGAAGATAAAAAAGGAAGAATTGATAAAGTATTAGCAGAAGTTTTTTCAGATTATTCACGCTCTCAAATTCAGAGTTGGTTAAAAGAAGAGGCAGTGAATGTTAATGGAGAGATTGTTAAAGCAAATTATAAAGTGAAACAAAACGATCGTGTTGATATTACGGTACCAGAAGCAAAAGAATTAACCTTAGAACCACAAGATATTCCATTAGAAATTGTTTATGAAGATGATGATGTGATTGTGGTAAATAAACCTCAAGGAATGGTAGTCCATCCATCTATGGGTCATCCTGATGGAACGCTTGTTAATGCATTATTATTCCACGCAGGATCACTTTCAAGTATTAATGATGTGATCCGTCCGGGGATTGTTCACCGAATTGACAAGGATACATCTGGACTATTGATGGTGGCAAAAAATGATGCGGCACATATTGCGCTTCAGGATGAGTTAAAAGAACGTAAAACATTAAGAAAATATGTGGCGTTAGTTCATGGTGTCATTCCACATGAAAAAGGAAAAATCGAAGCACCAATAGGTAGAAGTAAAGACAACCGTCAAAAACAAGCGATCGTAGCAGATGGTAAAGAAGCAGTGACTCATTTTACCGTATTAGAACGATTTTTAGATTATACATTAATTGAATGTGTCCTTGAAACTGGTCGAACACATCAAATTCGGGTGCACATGGATTATATCGGTTATCCAATTGTTGGCGATCCACTATATGGTCCTAAGAAAACGATAAAAGGAAATGGGCAGTTCTTACACGCTAAAACATTAGCCTTTACTCATCCGACAACAGGAGAGCTGATGACCTTTGATTCTGAGTTACCAGAAATATTTACAAAAACATTGAAGGAAATCGAAAATAATGATTGATATTTACATATGAGTGCGTTATACTCAGTACAACAAAACAGAACAGTCCTTTAAGAGTAGTCCAGAGAGGCTAAGAAGGAGCGTGTAATATGTATTGATAAGGGCCATTGTATCCTTATATCACTATGACTAAACACAACCCTCTTATTCTTTGATGGATGAGAGGGTTTTTTGTTTAAAAAATTTAGGGGGAACTTTAATGACTGAAAAAGTAGTAGTGGATGACATGACAATGAAACGAGCATTGACACGTATTACTTATGAAATTATTGAACGACACAAGGGCATTGATGATATCGTGTTGATTGGGATCAAAACACGCGGCATTTATCTAGCTAATCGAATTGCTGAGAGATTAAAACAATTAGAAGGAAAAGACATTCCTGTTGGCGAGCTAGATATTACATTATACAGAGATGATAATCATGTCAATGAACACGACACACCTGAAGTACATGCATCAAATATTCCCTTTTCAATAGAAGATAAAGAAGTCATTTTAGTCGATGACGTTATTTTTACAGGTAGAACGATTCGTGCAGCACTAGATGCTATCATGGATATTGGTCGTCCTGAAAAGATTTCATTAGCCGTATTAGTTGATAGAGGACATAGAGAATTACCAATTCGAGCTGATTACGTTGGCAAAAATATTCCAACATCAAAAACAGAACAAATTATTGTATCTGTGGAAGAATATGATGGTAAAGATGAGATCAAAATTAAACAACTTAATTAAATAAGCTTTTTAATCGAGTACAGAGAGACTAGGAAAAGCAATAACAATTGGTGGAAAAAGTCAAACACCAACTTGTTTTCGCGCGCCTCGTTTCTAAAACTGAAACGAGGATTTTTTATTATAAAGGAGACTGTCAAATGAAAGAAAACTATAGAAACCCAGATGTTGTATTGGACATACATGATAAACCGAAGGGAATTAAATGGTTAGGGCTTAGCTTACAACATTTATTTACCATGTTTGGTGCCACAGTACTAGTGCCAATATTAGTTGGTATTAACCCAGGAATTGCACTATTTAGTTCAGGACTTGGAACGATTGTGTATCTCATCGTAACAAAAGGAAAAATACCAGCTTACTTAGGAAGTAGTTTTGCGTTTATTGCAGCGATGCAAATGTTAATGAAAGATGATGGTTATCCGGCAGTGGCCTTAGGAGCTATCACAACGGGGATTGTCTACTTAATTGTTTCAGTCATTGTGAAGCGATCGGGATCAGCTTGGTTAGATAAATTGCTTCCAGCGATTGTGGTTGGACCAGTTGTCATGGTAATCGGCCTTGGGTTAGCTGGAAATGCAGCAAGTCAAGCGATGTATGCAGTAGGAGCAAATGGCGAACAAGTTTACAGTGTGAAATACATTGTAGTTGCCTTGATTACCATGTCACTAACGATTTTCTTTAACATGTATCTTAAAGGGTTTATGGGACTTATTCCAATATTACTAGGAATTGTGTGTGGTTACTTTATCGCACTTGCAGTTGGAATTGTCGATGTTGAGCCAATTAGACAAGCAGCATGGTTTGCTTTACCTGACTTTCAAGCACCGTTTGTGACTTACACACCGAAATTTTACTTAACCGCGATTGTGACCATGGCCCCTATCGCATTTGTGACGATGACAGAACACATTGGTCACTTGATGGTGTTAAATAAATTAACAAAACGAGATTTCTTCAAAGAGCCTGGTCTAGATAAAACACTTAAAGGTGATGGATTAGCACAAATCGTCGCTGGTTTAGTTGGCGGTCCTCCTGTTACAAGTTATGGTGAGAATATTGGGGTTCTTGCGATTACTCGTGTACACAGTGTGTTTGTCATCGGAGGGGCAGCAGCTCTTGCAATGGGATTAAGTTTTGTCGGAAAATTAACCGCGATTATTCAAAGTATTCCCAACCCAGTTATTGCAGGAATTAGTTTTATCCTATTCGGAGTGATTGCTTCAAGCGGATTGAAAATCTTGATTGATAATAAAATTGATTTTAACTTAAAACGCAACTTGTTGATTGCCTCAGTTATCTTAGTAGTGGGAATCGGCGGATTAACATTCCAAGTTGGAGCAGTAGCGGTTTCTGGTATGGCTCTGGCAACATTGTTTGGAATTATACTGAACTTGATTTTACCTGAAAAAGCGAAAAGCGAATTAGAATAAAAAGGAGAGGCTCAAATGATTATTACATCGGAGAGAATTAGTTTAAAACATTTACTAACGGCAGAATCATTAAGTGACCAAGAAGTGATGGGATTAATTAAACGTGCACAGCAGTTTAAACACGGAGAGAAATCTCAATTACCCAATCAACAATATTTTGTTGCTAATCTATTCTTTGAAAACAGTACAAGAACACATAAAAGTTTTGAAGTCGCAGAGAAAAAAATGGGCATCGATGTAATAGAATTTGATGCAAAAACAAGTTCAGTATCAAAAGGCGAATCGTTATATGACACTGTGTTGACGATGTCAGCAATCGGTGTGCATGCGTGTGTGATTCGTCACTGGGAAGAAGATTATTATAATGAATTGATCCAAAGTAAAACCATTACAGCATCAATCATTAATGGAGGAGACGGTAGTGGCAATCATCCAACACAGTGTTTACTTGACTTATTGACTATATATGAAGAGTTCGGACATTTTGACAATTTAAATATTGCGATATGTGGCGATTTAACGCATTCTCGTGTGGCCAACTCAAACATGAAGATGTTAAAACGTCTGGGAGCCAATCTTTATTTCTGTGGACCAGAAGAATGGTACAACAAGAAATATGAAGCTTACGGGACTTACTTACCAATAGATGACGTATTAGATAAAGTAGACGTGATGATGATGTTACGTGTGCAGCACGAGCGTCACGATGAAGGGGAAAGTTTTTCAAAAGAAGAATATCACCAACAACATGGTTTAACCAACGAACGTGCAACAAAAATGAAAGAAAAAGCGATTATCATGCACCCCGCTCCGGTCAATCGTGATGTCGAGCTAGCTGATGAGTTAGTTGAAAGTTATCAATCACGAATCACGCAACAGATGACCAATGGTGTATTTATGAGAATGGCAATATTAGAAGCCATTTTACAAGGAAAATCATAGGAGGATGAACATGAAAACATTAATTAAAAATGGCCGAGTGGTTACAAGTAGAAATCAGTTAATTCTTGTCGATGTATGGATTGAAGAAGGGAAAATCAAAGGGATTGGTCAGTTTACTGAAACAGCAGAGAGTTTTGAACAAGTTATTGATGCAAAAAACGGATTGATAACACCAGGATTAGTTGATGTTCATGTGCATTTTAGAGAGCCTGGATTTGAATACAAAGAAACAATCGAAACAGGTAGTCGTTCAGCGGCTAAAGGTGGGTTTACCACAGTGTGTGCCATGCCAAACCTTAATCCAGTGCCAGATACACCAGAGCGTTTGACAGACATGTATCAACGTATTGAAAAAGATAGCATGGTAAACATCTTACAATATGCACCTATTACAAAAGAATTAAACACAGAAAAGTTAGTTGACTTTGCTGGATTAAAAAAAGCTGGTGCATTTGCTTTTACAAATGATGGTGTGGGTGTGCAAACTGCTGGAGTCATGTACGAAGCAATGAAAGAAGCAGCAGCACTTGATATGGCGATTGTGGCCCACACTGAAGATGAGAGTTTATTATTTGGTGGCGTGATGCATTTAGGTGAGAAGTCAAAAGAGTTAGGCTTACCTGGTATTATGAGTGCGACTGAATCATCACAAATTGCTAGGGACGTGTTATTAGCAAAAGAAACAGGCGTTCATTATCATGTCTGTCATGTTTCAACCAAAGAAAGTGTTGAAGTCATCAGACAAGCGAAAAAACATGGTATTCATGTGACGTGTGAAGTGTGTCCGCATCATTTAATCATGACAGATTGTGATATCACACATGATCATGGTTACTTTAAAATGAATCCGCCACTAAGAGCGACTGATGATCAACAAGCATTAATCGATGGATTACTGGATGGAACGATTGATTGTATCGCTACAGACCATGCACCACATGGACACGAAGAAAAAAATCAAAGCATGATTGACTCACCATTTGGAATCGTGGGAAGTGAAACAGCCTTTGCTTTAATGTACACGCACTTTGTTAAAACAAATCGTTTTACACTAGAGCAAGTTGTGTATTGGATGACAGAAGCACCATCAAAACTATTTAATTTAGAAACAGGCTCATTAAATATTGGGGCAGATGCGGATATTGCCATCTTTGACTTAGATGAAGAAGTGGTCATACCTGAAGAGTTTGTTTCAAAATCACATAATACGCCATTTAGTGGAGAAAAAGTTGTTGGAGACACATTATATACCTTTGTAAAAGGGAAATTGGTTTGGAATAAAAAGGAGGCGTAAGTAAATGAAGCGATTGTTAATCTTAGAAGATGGAACGTGTTATGAAGGAGAAGGATTTGGTGCGCCAAATTCTGCTACTGGTGAGTTAGTATTTACAACAGGAATGAGTGGATACCAAGAGATGATGACGGATCCAAGTTTTAAAGGGCAAATATTATTATTCACTTATCCAACAATTGGAAATTATGGAATAAATCGTGATGATTTTGAATCTATGTCTCCAGCTTGTTCTGCTGTTGTGGTCAGAGATGTCGCTAGAGTAGCATCAAACTGGCGCTCACAAGCAACATTAGATGAATTCTTGAAACGAAAAGGTGTTCCAGGAATCAGCGGGATTGACACTCGTGCGTTAACGAAAAAAATTCGTGAAAAAGGGGCAATGAAGGCAAGCATTATAGATGTTGTGTCTGACATAAACCATGCTTACGACCAATTAAGAGCGACTGTTTTACCGTCAACACAAGTCCAAGCTGTTTCAACTACTAAACCTTATAGCATTCCAGGAACGGGTGCAAACGTGGTGATTATTGATTTTGGCATGAAGCAAAGTATATTAAGAGAATTAATCAAACGCGATTGTCATATCACAGTAGTATCCTATGATACAACAGCAGATGAGATTTTATCGTATCAACCAGATGGCGTGATGTTATCAAACGGTCCTGGCAACCCAAAAGATTTACCACTTGCTTTAAAAACGATTTTAAAACTTCAAGGTGTTGTCCCAATTTTTGGTATTTGTTTAGGTCATCAACTTCTAAGTTTAGCAAATGGTGCTGATACGTATAAAATGCGTTTTGGACATCGTGGCGGAAATCATGCTGTCAGAGAGATTGCCTCCGACTCTGTGTACTTCACCTCTCAAAATCACGGGTATGCCGTGTCACTTGATAGTTTAGATACAACAGAATTAATGTTAACTCACGTTGATATTAATGACGGATCAGTTGAAGGAGTTAAACATAAACATCATCCAGCCTTTTCAGTGCAATTTCATCCAGATGCTGCACCTGGGCCACATGACGCAGTATCAATTTTTGATGAATTTATTGAATTAATGGAAAACTGGGGGAATCAAGATGCCTAAAAGAGATGATATTAAAAAAATACTAGTGATTGGTTCAGGACCAATCGTAATCGGACAAGCTGCTGAATTTGATTATGCCGGAACACAAGCGTGTCTTGCGTTAAAAGAAGAAGGTTATGAAGTCGTTTTAATCAACTCCAATCCAGCGACCATTATGACGGATAAAGGCATTGCTGATAAAGTGTATATCGAGCCTATCACATTAGAATTTGTCACAAAGGTATTAAGAAAAGAACGCCCAGATGCTATCCTTCCGACACTTGGAGGTCAAACAGGATTAAATATGGCGATTGAGTTAAATGACAAAGGGATTTTAGAAGAATTAGGGATTGAACTCTTAGGAACTAAAATCAGTGCCATTGACCAGGCAGAAGATAGAGATTTATTTAAACAATTAATGGAAGAGTTAAATGAGCCAATTCCTGAAAGTGTGATTGTTCATACAGTAGAAGAAGCAGTCGAATTTGGTAAAAAAATCGGTTATCCCTTAATTGTACGCCCAGCTTTCACACTTGGTGGAACAGGTGGTGGTATGTGTGACGATGAAGAAGAATTAATAGCTATCACAAAAAATGGTATTAGCTTGTCCCCTGTTAACCAATGTTTAATTGAAAAAAGTATCGCCGGTTATAAAGAAATCGAATTCGAAGTAATGAGAGATAAAAAGAATCAAGCGATTGTTGTGTGTCACATGGAAAACTTCGACCCAGTGGGAATCCATACTGGGGACTCCATCGTGTTTGCCCCTTGCCAAACACTCTCAGACGTTGAAATTCAGTTATTAAGAGATGCCTCACTCAAAATCATTAAAGCCTTAGAAATTGAAGGTGGATGTAACGTTCAGTTAGCCTTAAACCCAGATAGTTATGACTATTATGTCATTGAGGTAAATCCTCGAGTGAGTCGCTCGTCAGCTTTAGCAAGTAAAGCAACAGGATTCCCGATTGCAAAAATTGCAGCGAAAATAGCGGTAGGTTTAACACTTGATGAAATGAAAAATCCAGTAACACAAACAACGTACGCGATGTTTGAACCAGCATTAGATTACGTCGTATCAAAAATTCCACGTTGGGCATTTGATAAGTTTGAACATGGAGATAGATTATTAAGTACCCAAATGAAAGCAACTGGAGAAGTTATGGCGCTAGGTCGTACGATTGAAGAATCATTATTAAAAGCGGTGAGATCTTTAGAGATTGGGTTACATCATATCGACTCAGAAGAATCAAAAGACCTGTCAGATGATGAGTTAATCAAACAAATGGTTGAAGCAAAAGATGACCGTTTATTCAGAGTCGCAGAAGGTATTAGACGAGGCATGACGATTCAAGATATTGCTCAGTTTACAAAAATTGACATTTTCTTCTTAGATAAAATCAAACGAATCATTGAATTAGAAGATGCATTGTCAAACAACCCAAACGATATCGGGGTATTAAAAGAAGCAAAACGTTATGGTATTGCAGATGTTGTGATAGCCAGATTATGGAATATGACAGCAGAAGACGTAAAAAATATCAGAACTGAGAATAAGATTTTACCAGTTTATAAAATGGTGGACACATGTGCTGGAGAATTTGCTTCAGAAACCCCATATTTCTATAGTACATATGAAGAAGAAAACGAAAGCGAAAGAACAGATAAAGAATCAGTGATTGTACTTGGATCTGGTCCAATTCGTATCGGTCAAGGGGTAGAATTTGATTATGCGACAGTTCACTCGGTTAAAGCCATTCAAGAACAAGGCTATGAAGCGATTATTATAAATAGTAATCCAGAAACTGTATCAACTGACTTCTCAATTTCAGATAAACTATACTTTGAGCCATTAACATTAGAAGATGTGCTTAACATCGTAGAGTTAGAACAACCTAAAGGCGTTATCGTTCAGTTTGGTGGTCAAACAGCGATTAACTTAGCAGAAGGATTAACAAAACACGGTATTCCAATTATTGGAACAACCTTAGAAGATTTAGATAGAGCAGAAAATCGTGATAAGTTTGAACAGGCGTTACAAGAATTAGGTATTCCACAACCGGAAGGAGCGACGGCAACTAATGAAGCTGACGCGATAAAAATTGCGGAAAGAATTGGCTATCCTGTATTAGTTAGACCAAGTTATGTTTTAGGAGGTCGTGCGATGGAGATTGTCTGGAGCACAAAAGACTTAAAACGTTACATGGTTGAAGCCGTAAAAGCATCACCAGAGCATCCAATTTTAATCGACCGATATGTTGTTGGAACAGAGTGTGAAGTTGATGCAATTTGTGATGGGGAAGATGTCTTAATCCCTGGTATTATGGAACATATTGAACGTGCTGGTGTCCATTCAGGAGATTCAATGGCAGTTTACCCACCACAAACAATTAGTCAAATAGTGATTGATAAAATTGTTGACTACACCCAAAAATTAGCCAAAGGGTTAAACTGTAAAGGCATTATGAATATCCAGTTTATCTCCCAAGGAGAAGACGTCTTCGTGATTGAAGTCAATCCTCGTGCTAGCCGAACGGTTCCTTTCTTAAGTAAAGTAACAGATATCCCAATGGCCAAACTTGCGACACAATTAATTTTAGGTCATACATTGAAAGAGTTTGGTTATGAACCAGGATTATATAAAGAAAGCCCAATGGTTCATGTGAAATCCCCAGTGTTCTCATTTGCAAAACTTCATGAAGTGGATACACAATTAGGACCAGAAATGAAATCAACTGGTGAAGTCATGGGAACAGATCGTACAATGGAAAAAGCTCTTTACAAAGCATTTGAAGCAAGTGGCATGCATTTACCTGATTATGGTAATGTCTTGTTTACTATCTCGGATGATTGCAAAGAAGAAGCTCTAGCGTTAGCCAAACGATTCTCAGATATTGGGTATGGCATGTTAGCAACTGAAGGAACAAGTAAGTACTTAACAGATCATGGATTAATTGTTGAAACAGTCGCTAAAATTGCTGAAACCAATCAATTTAATGTCATTGATAGCGTTCGCTCAAATAGAGTGAACCTAGTCATCAATACAACAGGAAATAACGTAACAGAAACATCAGATGGTTTTAGAATCAGACGTTCGGCGGTAGAAAATGGTGTGCCACTCATGACGTCTCTTGATACAGCAGAAGCGATTCTTAGAGTATTGGAAGCAAGAAGTTTTACCGCATTATCACTATAATAAAGGAGACTGGATATGAAACAAGAGATGATGGAGATTGTCAATCAAGTTGAATTAGCACCACGTATATTCGAAATGACGTTAAGAGGAGACTTAACGCAAGAGATGGTAACACCAGGTCAATTTATTCATATTCGTGTTCCGAGAGAAGATTTACTATTAAGACGCCCAATCAGTTTAGCAGAAATCAACCATGACAATCAGACTTGTAAAATCATTTACCGTATTGAAGGTGATGGGACAAAAGCGTTTAGTGAGTCTCAAGTTGGGGATAAACTAGATTGTTTAGGACCTTTAGGTAATGGATTTGATATAGAGATGGTAGAAAAAGATGATGTTGTTTATGTAATAGGTGGAGGAATTGGTGTTCCTCCTCTTTATGAGTTAGGACGTCGATTAAAAGAAAAAGGAGCAACTATTTATTTCTTAAATGGTTTTGCGTCAAAAGATGTGATGTATTATGAAGAAGAATTTAGTGCATTAGGTCAGTTACACATTGCAACAGATGATGGCTCATATGGTGTAAAAGGTCATGTTGGGATGTTGATTGACGAAGTTAAAGCTGTAACGGGCGAACCTAAAGCAATTTTTGCTTGTGGTGCACCAGGGTTACTAAGAGCAGTTGAAACGACTTTTATAGATCACCCTCATGTGTATCTATCTATGGAAGAGAGAATGGCTTGTGGTGTGGGAGCATGTTATGCCTGTGTCTGTCAGTCTAAGAAAGATCCTAAGGTTAATAAAAAAGTCTGTGATGAAGGGCCAATATTTAAAGCAGGAGAAGTGATAATATGAGTCGTTTAAGTGTGAGTATCCCAGGATTAGAATTAAAAAATCCAATTATGCCGGCTAGTGGTTGTTTTGGTTTTGGTGATGAATATGCTAAGTATTATGATTTAAGTAAACTTGGTGCGATTATGGTAAAAGCCACAACAGCTGACATGCGTTATGGTAATCCCACACCACGCGTCGCTGAAACACCAAGTGGCATGTTAAATGCTATTGGATTGCAAAATCCGGGATTAGAAACCGTTATGGCAAATCAATTGCCTTCTCTTGAAAAATACGATGTTCCAATTATCGCAAACGTCGCTGGTTCAACGGTAGATGATTACAAACGAGTATGCGAAAGAATTGGGGACGCGCCAAACGTTAAAGCGATCGAGCTTAACATTTCATGTCCTAACGTAAAAGACGGTGGGATTGCGTTTGGAACAAGTGCTGATGTGGCAGCGGAGTTAACAGCAGAAGCAAAGTCAGTAGCTAATGTGCCTGTTTACATCAAGTTATCACCAAACGTGACAAGTATTGTACCCATTGCAAAAGCAGTAGAAGAGGCTGGAGCAGATGGAATTACGATGATTAATACATTAGTTGGTATGCGTATAGACTTAAAAACAAGAAAATCTGTATTAGCTAATGGAACTGGCGGATTATCAGGTCCAGTGATTAAACCAGTGGCGATTCGCATGATTCATGAAGTATCTCACGCAGTCGACATTCCGATTATTGGAATGGGTGGTGTGTCTACAGTAGATGATGTGATTGAAATGTATTTAGCAGGAGCAAGTGCTGTCGCTGTTGGAACAATGAATTTCACTGACCCGTATATTTGTCCGAAGTTAATTGATGAATTGCCAAGCAAGATGGACGAATTAGGGATTGAGTCGATTGAACAATTAATAAGAGAAGTGAAAGAGGCTAGACAATGAGAGAAAAACGACCAGTCATTGCACTAGATTTACCGAGTAAAAAAGATATGGAACTATTTTTAAGTCATTTTCCAAAAGAAGAATCACTTTATCTGAAAGTAGGAATGGAAATATTTTATCAAGAAGGGCCAAGTATTGTAACGTGGTTGATTGACAATGGACATGATGTATTTTTGGATTTAAAGTTACATGATATTCCAAATACTGTTTATTCTGCTATGAAAGGTATCGCTAAGCTTGGTGTGGCATTAACCAATGTTCATGCTGCTGGTGGTAAAGAGATGATGGAGGCAGCCTATAGAGGATTGAAAGAAGGAACACCAAAAAACAAGTCTGTGCCCAAGTTAATCGCTGTCACTCAACTAACCTCAACTAGTGATGAACAAGTCAAACAAGAACAACTTATTTCAGTTGGACTAAATGAAAGTGTCAGACACTATGCTGTATTGGCTCAATTATCAGGACTTGATGGCGTGGTGTGTTCTGCTCATGAAGCCAAAGACATTAAACAACATACCAGTGAGTCATTTGTTTGTTTAACACCAGGAATTAGATTGAAAAGTAATGACGTTGGTGACCAAAAGCGTGTGATGACACCAAGCAAAGCCAGAGAAAATGGCTCAACTTTTATTGTCGTAGGAAGACCAATTACAAAAGCAGAAGATCCTTATGCTGCCTATCTAGAAATCAAAAACGAGTGGAATGGAGAGAATCATAAATGAAACAAATCGCAAAAGAATTATTATCCATTAAAGCAGTATCGTTAAGTCCAAATGAGCCGTTTACATGGGCGAGTGGGATTAAAAGTCCAATCTATTGTGACAATCGTTTAACGATGAGCTACCCTGATGTGCGTAGATTGGTCGCTAAAGGATTAGCGAACTTAATTAAAGAAAACTACCCGAGTGTTGAAGTGATCGCTGGAACAGCCACTGCAGGGATTCCACATGCTGCATGGGTTGCCGAAGAACTTGGCTTACCAATGGTTTATATCCGTGGAAAATCTAAAGATCACGGCAAGAAAAATCAAATCGAAGGACGTATTGATAATGGTGCTAAAATGGTTATTATTGAGGATTTGATTTCAACAGGTGGTAGCGTGATTGATGCCGCTCAAGCAGCTAAACGTGAAGGGGCAGACGTGTTGGGTGTTGCTGCCATTTTTACGTATCAATTACCAAGTGGTGTAGAAAATTTCAAAGCAGCAGGCATTCCATTTGATACATTAACGAATTATGATGAATTAATCGACGTTGCGATAGAAAATGACTACATTTCACAAGATGATCGCTTGTTATTACAAGAGTGGAAAAAAGATCCTTCTGCTTGGTTAAACTAAAAAAATGACCTACGATCATGTCGTAGGTTTTTTTGTAACGTTTTATGGTTGCATTATTAAATACTTTATTATTTAATAAAGGTATTCATTCAATTTAGGAGGAGTTATGGAAGAAAAATTAATGCGTTTATTAAGCTTGATAATGAATATCTTTCTATCCATTTTAGCCCTGTTAATTGTTATTTATATGGGATTTGATTTGGTAAATATTGTTAAACTAATTTTTATTCATGGTGATGTAGGAACGATTGATTCGATTGCCGATTATATTTTAGGTTTCTTTATGTTATTTGAATTTATTATTATGACACTGCAATATATTGATGATGCTCATAATGTTCCTATTAAATATTTAGTATTAATTAGTATCACAGCTATTTTGCGTCAGTTATTAGTTGTACACAATAACGGTGGTCAGACATTACTTTTAAC
This sequence comes from Vagococcus sp. CY53-2, assembly GCF_022604695.1. Classification (NCBI taxonomy): domain Bacteria; kingdom Bacillati; phylum Bacillota; class Bacilli; order Lactobacillales; family Enterococcaceae; genus Vagococcus; species Vagococcus sp. CY53-2. The sequence goes on along the minus strand of NZ_JALAHP010000001.1, from coordinate 290,675 downwards.
AATTGCGATATTAATATTGACATTAACATTGTATTTATTAGAGTTAATTAAAGCAAAAGAAAAAATTAGAAAAAATAAATAAGTTTAAAGAGGATGGTGTTTTTTATGGGATTAAATGATTTTATTTTGGGATTAAACAACTTAGAAACGATTGTTCGCGCACCAGGGTCGTTTAAATTCACACCGCATACAGTTGCAGCGCATTCCTATCGAGTTTCATCTATCGCTCAAGTATTAGGTGATATTGAAGAGCATCACGGTGTAAAAATTAATTGGAAAAGTCTTTATGAGAAGGCATTAAATCATGATTATACAGAGCGATTTATTGGAGATATCAAAACGCCGGTTAAATATGCTAGCAAAGAACTACGAGGGATGCTACAAACAGTAGAAGAAAAAATGACTGAAGAATTTATTTCCCAAGAAATACCAAAAGAATTTCAAGACATTTATCGAAGACGTTTATTTGAAGGAAAAGATGATACGATAGAAGGTGAAATTTTATCTATTGCAGATAAAGTTGATTTATTGTATGAATCTTTTGAAGAAATTGTTAAAAATAATCCTGAAACTGTATATAGAGAAATGTTTTTAGAAGCAATTCAAACCATTCAGAAGTATAAACATCGTCCATCAGTTATTTATTTCTTTGAGGAAATTTTTCCTGAATTATTAGATAAGCCATTTTATGGAAAAGATGATTTTATTGAACAAGTGAATCAATACTTATAGAAAATAGGAAAAAAATACTAATTATCATTAGGATAATTAGTATTTTTTTATTATAATAAAATTAAGATTAAACTATTATCGCAAACAAGATATAAACAATAAAAGGAGATTTTGCCACCATGACAACTAATACCTTTGTATATCCGCACCCTATTAATACATTCATTATTAATCATTTAAATTATACCGTACAAGAATTTTGTGAACAGTTTCAATACCCACAATCAACCGTCGCGACTTGGGTCAGTAGAGAGAGACGCATTGAATCGTTACCAGTATCTTTTATCTATTCATTATCTTTAGCAACTAGTAAATCAATGGATTGGGTATATGGGGAGTTACTAAAATTACAAGATGAATATGATGATCATAAAGAGAAATTTAAACGAACAAAAAAACATATATAAAAACGAGTAGTTTTCTACTCGTTTTTACAATTTATTTTATTTTTCCTTCATAATCAGAAAGGTTTAATCCTTTTAAATGATTAATATCTGTTCCGGTTGAAATACCAACACCTCGTGTTTCGTCATATCCGATTCCACTATAGAAAATATGATATTGATTTCCTTCTTTTAGCATGGCACTTCTATATAAGCCTTTGCCATCGAATCCTACACGTTTTCCTGAAGGGAATATAATAGGTTTTAAGGTATCCCATTTTTTATTATCTAATGATTTAGAGTAGTATAGGTTCATAACATGACGATCGGATAATTTATAGTCACCATTTGATTTAAATCCAACCACAATCATTTCATAACCTAAATCAGTTTTTTGTACATCTAAATGCCAATGATGCATATTATTTTCTTCATAAGGAACAGTTACTTCAACAGCTTTACTCCACTTTTTACCATCTACACTATTTCTAGTCCAAATCTTATATCCGTGAGCGACATACCAAACTTTATATCCATTTTCATCTTTAATAAATACTGGTGATATCCAGTCTTCACCAGGTTTTGTTCCATTAAATACCACTTCTTTTGGTGTCCATGTTTTTCCATCTGTTGAGGTTCGTTTGTAAATAATTGATTTTTTATTAATGTCATCAACATAGCGCCAAAAAACTTCTAGACGATTATCTTCCTTGTTATAAATGATATGAGTATCAGAATCGTATTGCATGGGTGTATTATTCTCATTGAATTTTTCACTTTTGGGTTCGTCCAAAGGATTTGCTTCATTTGGAATCCAGGAAACTAAATCATTTGATTTAAATACATGTGGGTTTTCATAAATTGCTTTCCCTTTTGGATAAGGGGTAACAGCCATCCAGTATTTATAACCGTCCAAAGGTTCGTCAAGAGCGACAACGGAAGGGTGTGTAGCATCTATACTTCCATAAACAGAAGGCAAAGTTAATCGTTCTATTGCATTTGCTTCAGTTTTAATTTTTTGTCCATTGTATGTAACAACATGACTGTGATTAATCGTTCCTTTTTTTAATTGAACATATTGTTTTGCTGGAATATAAGCCAATACACCTCCACCTATGATTAACACAATCATTAAAATATTTAATTTTTTATTTTTTAATTCTTTTTTGAAGAGATAGCGGTAAATGAAATAAGATATAGCAAATACAGCTAAACCTATTCCAACAACACCTAATAGAACTGTTCTAAAACGTAACATAAAATCATTAACACTCCTTTATTTTTTTAATTTCATTAATTTCTGGGGTAACAAATAATGTTTTTTGATTGTCATAAATAACAAAGCCAGGTTTAGCACCATTTGGTTTTTTCACATGTTTCACGGCAACATAATCAACAGGAACGGAAGCCGAAAGACGATATTTAGAATAGTAAGCTGCAAGCAAGGCAGCTTCTAAAAGCGTTTGATCACTAGGATTACTATTTTTAATAATGACATGAGAACCAGGAATATCTTTAGTATGTAACCAAATATCATTTTTATTAGCCGTTTTTAAAGTGAGTTGGTCATTTTGGATATTATTTTTTCCAACAAAAATGGTGTCCCCATCACTAGAAACAAATTGAAGAGGTTTCGGTGGTTTGTTTTTTTGTTTTTTCTTATCTTTTGTTTTATTTTTAATGTATTTTTCAGCAATCAACTCATCTCTGATTAATTGTACATCACTAGGTGAGGCAATATCTAATTGTGCTAAAACTGACTCTAAGTAGAGTAATTCATATTTTGTAATATTTAGCTGTTCTTTTACCACCGCCACACCATTTTTAAGCTTTTGATAACGTTGGAAGTACTTTTGTGCATTTTGGTTTGGTGTAAGAGCTTCATTTAAACTAATTTTAATTGGTTCATCATTATCATAATAATTTGGTAGCTCAACACTGGTAGCGCCACGTTTTACTTCATGTAAGAATGTCGTGAGAAGCTCTCCTTTGACACGGTAAATCTCTGCATTATCAGCATCCACAAGTTGTTTTTCTAGAATTTTGGTTTTCTTTTTTAATTTATTAATATCGTTTGTCACTTTTTTGATTAGCTCACCAGCTTGTTGTTTTACCCGGTCTTTCTCGACTTTGCCTTCATAAAAAGCATCTAGCATGTCACTAAGTGTATCAAACTGTGATAAATTTTCATCAAAAGTTTGATAGGGGATAGGGGCAAAACGTTCTTTTTGATTCACTAACCCAATTGTTGGATTTAAATGATTGGTCATTTCATTAAAAAAGTTTTTCCAAGTTGTCACTTTATCAGTGTCACTTTTTATTAAGCGATAAACTAGCTCATTGGCAGTATCTTTAGAGAATCCTTCAAATTGTTGCTGAATGGCTTGTGGCGTTAAATCAGCCATACTATTTAACTCTTTGAACAACTCTTCATTATTTACTGTCCAAGGATTTTGTGTGTTTTTTAGTGGTGGATTAATGTAGTCAGCTCCTGGTAAAAGTAAACGATAACTATTTTGACTTATTCCGACATGTTTGATCGTATCAATAATTTTTTGTGTATCTTTATTTAATAAGATAATGTTACTGTGTCTACCCATTAATTCTACAATTAAGACAATACTCTCCAAATCACCTAAATCATTCCGACTTTCAAAAGAAAAGGAAATAATTCGATCATTATTTGTTTGTTTAATTTCTTGTAAAATACTTCCCTCAAGATACTTTCTAAGTGTCATACAAAAGTTTGGAGGGGTAGTAGGATTTTTATACTTGATATTCGTTAGTTGAATACGAGCATAATTTGGATTTGCTGATAATAAAAGTGTGTGATTTTTGGAATGGTTTCTAAAAACCAACATCAATTCATTATCATAGGGTTGATGAACTTTTGATAGTCTTCCATTGGTTAATGTATCTGATAATTCGTTTACCATTAAATGAGTCAATATACCGTCAAATGACATGGTAAAACCTCCTTTTAAAAAATAAATAAGGAGAAACAACAGTTAATATGTTATTTCTCCTTTCACGTTTAATTTGGTCCGTTTCCTTTAAACCAACCAGTTTTATCATTAATTGTTACAACATATATAGGGAATTCTTCTGGTTTACTATTTGGAAATAGTTTTGAGTTCTTTGTAGCATATAAATCATAGAATCCAACACCATTTTCAATAAATTTAGGGACAAGTGTGTAACCACCATCCACAACATACCCTCGACTAATTACTTCAGAAATGACTTTTTCTTGTACACCAGCATTCCATGACCAAGCTGGATTTGATAAATCAATTGTAGAATCTTGTCTCGTTCCCCAACGGCCACCATTGGTTGATGGGGTAAATGAATTTCCATTTTGGGTGTTATTATTGTCGTTTGTTTGCGCTTGTTGATTATTTTTTTCAGCTTCTTCTTTAGCGGCTTCTGCTTGTTTTGCTTCTTCTTCTTGACGTTTTTCTTCAGCTTGTTTTTCTTGCTCGTCGATTACTTTACTGACTTTATCTAATGTAGCTTGATAGTTAGATTTTAAGCTAGGATCTTTGATATTAGCTAATTGTTTCACAGCTTCATTATACACTTGTTTACTTGGTTCACTAACTACTTTATCATCTCTGTATAGTTTTTCAAGTGTCGATTTAAATGTTTTAATGGCAGATTTTTGATCTGTCGCATCCTTAATGGCTTCATTATATAATTTGTCAAAACCATTTTTTTCAGGATCAATTGCTTCAAGCGTTAGTTTTGTATCATCTTTTACATAGGCATCAGTCAGTAATTGATTGCCTTCAATAATAGGTGTTTTAAAGGCATCATTAATGGCAGTTAAACGAGTGAATGTCTTAATAGCTTGCTGTAAGCGTTCATTTAATTTATCATATTGCTCATTACCCTTTATCTCGTTTACTTTATCTTCGGCATTTTTTATATCTGATTGGGTAATACCTTTTTTCAAAAAGATATCTCCTTGATTTTTCATGAATACATTATCTATAGCCTCTTCAGCACTAGTTGTCAACTTTAATGTTGTTTCTAATTCATGCTGTTTTTTTTGTGAGTTATAGACATACCCACCACCAAAGACAATGAGTAAAATGATAATTCCTACTAAAATTTTTGTTTTGTTATTCTTAGTAGGAGGAGTATGATTAGATTGTTTCGTATCAGATATTAGTGATGTAGACTTAGTTAATTCTTTTTCTTCTTTAGTATTATCTACTTCTTTATCTTCTTCCTCTTGGGGGCTGTGTATTACGGTCTTATTAATAGATTTGTCCATTTTTTCATCTGAGACAGTCTGTTTATCTTCTGTAATAGGGCTTTGTTTTGTCTCGTCTTCATCCATGACTTTCTCATCATTAGTTTGATTAGATAGTGTTCGATGTTTAAACGTTGGGACTGATTGGTTAAATGAGTCGTCAGTTGTCTTTTTGTTTAAGTCAGATTGACTCTCATTTTTTAGTGTATCTTTAGATATATTATGTTGCTTATCAATCGGAATAAATAAATCACAGTTAGGACAATAGGTTTCTCCTGCTTTAAATATATGACCACAATTTGGACATTTTTTTACTTCATTGGTCAAAAGAAATCGCTCCTTATTATTTTGAATAATTATATTAACCTATATATTATAAACCATTCAGTATAAAATTAGTAGTCAAAAAGAAGAATCCATTGCTAATCTTTCAATATCGACTATTCTCAAAGAAACTTTTTTACGTTATAATGTTCCTAGAATAAATAAGGTGGGGAGTTAATGACGGAATTTAAACGGCAAGTAAAAAAACTTTTTCATTCCCTAAAAAAAGTCAATTGGCTAGATATGATTAAGTCAAATAAACGTTTTGTTATCATTATTAGTTTAATAACACTTCTTTTTGTTGTTATGTCAGTATTTGTTTCGGCTGTTAGACCAACTATAAGGGAAAAACAACTTCATGCTATTTCGGAGTTACAATCTGATAACAAACAAGTTATTCCAACTAAAGAGACAGATATTCAGACTGTTTTATCAGATAAAGAGTCCCATATTGTTGCTGTAATTGATGCCAAAGGGAATCCAAGTTTATCGACAGTGGAAAAATTATTGACACAGAAAACGCCATTGGAGACAATCGATTGGAAAATAAATTATATCCAACCAATTTATAATTTTACAGATATTGCGAAACAATATAAATTAACAGCGAAAAATAATTTTATCGTCATAGAAGATGGCAAAGAAAAAGGAAGATATTCTTTTGATAAACTAACGGGAGGGCTTGAGGTCCTAGACGAAAAATTAATCGCCATTATTGAGCCAAAAATTGCTCGAAAAAAACCTAAACGCATAAAAGTAGCTAAAAAAGTGGATGATAGTTTAACTAATTCTACAACTGATAGCAGTGCTCGCAAGAAAACGAAAGAAATTATTTTTGAATAATTGATTGACAGGTGTCCGTTTTAGCGATATTATAATAACAAATTTAAAACGAAATGAGGAAATGGCCATGAAAAAACAAGATAATAGTCAAACATTCTTTTTACATAATATATCATGGCAAACTTGGCGTAGATAGTTGTATTTGTACGGGTGTATAGATACAGCTTTTAGAGATTTTCTAAAGAGGTATCTATGCTAAGGAATAATCAGACAGATCCTATCGCATAGAAATCATATCTATGCGGTTTTTTTGTGGGAAAAACAAAGACAATAAACCGTTTCATTCGGGTTTATTGTCTTTTTTATTTCGAGGAGGAAAAAATATGAAAAATAAACGATTAAAATATTCAGTCTATCTTTTAGTATTCATTTTAGTAGGGTCATTTGTAATGGGGATGAAAAAGCAAGAGACAAACACAGTGAAACCCATTCCTAAAGTTGGCGTCTTGCAATTTGTTAGTCATCCATCTCTTGATTTAATCTATAAAGGATTTGTTGAAGAACTTGAAAGACAAGGTTATAAAGACAAAGAAACGATTAATATCGATTTTCAAAATGGTCAAGCGGATCAAAGTAAATTATCAAGTATGAGTCAGCAGCTAATTGGTAAAAAACCCGATGTGTTAGTAGGAATTGCTACACCAGCTGCTCAAGCATTAGCTAATCAGACAAAAGATATCCCCATTATTTTAGGGGCAATTAGTGATCCAAAAGCGGCTGGATTAGTTGAAAGTAATAATAAACCTGGCGGCAACATAACAGGAGTCAGTGATCAATCACCTGTTGAGGCACAATTGAAATTAATGAAACAACTGATGCCTAATATCAAAACAGTTGGTGTTATTTATTCATCAGCTGAAGATAATTCTTTATCACAGGTTAATCGTTTTAAAGAGATAGCAGAAAAAGAGGGAATAGAGGTTAAAACGTATGCAGTTCCTTCTACCAACGAAATCTCTCAAATGACTCACGTTATGACAGGTGAGGTAGAGGCTATTTATACCCCAACAGACAATACAATTGCTAATGGGTTCCAAACAATTGTTTCAATCGCAGATGAAGCAAATATTCCGATATTCCCATCTGTGGATACAATGGTAGAAGAAGGCGGTGTCGCTACTATAGGCATTAATCAGTATGACTTAGGTGTTCAAACAGCTAAAATGGTGGTTGGTACTTTAACAGGAAAAATAATACCAAGTGATACACCTATTTATACCTTTAATACAGGCGACTTAGTTATTAACGAAGAAAAAGCACAAAAATTAGGGATAACTATTCCAAAAGAGTTAAAAGAGGAGGCTAAAAAATGATTGCATCAACAATAGGACAAGGAATATTATGGTCAGTACTGGGCCTAGGCATTTATTTAACATATAGAATATTGGATTTTCCAGATTTAACAACAGAAGGGAGTTTCCCTCTTGGAGGTGCTGTTTGTGTTACAGCTATTACCAATGGTGTATCACCTGTTATAGCCACATTGTTAGGAGTTATGGCAGGTATGTTAGCAGGCTTAACGACAGGATTACTCTATACTAAGGGAAAGATTCCAGTCATTCTTTCAGGAATACTAGTAATGAGTGCACTCAATTCAGTGATGTTGTTTGTCATGAAATCACCTAACTTGTCACTGCTTAATAAACCAAAAATCTTTTCATTACTAAACTTTGCCCATTTGCCGGCTAATTTTGATGTTATACTGATTGGGTTACTAGTTGTAATCATCGTGATATTTTGTTTATTGTCATTTTTAAATACCGATTTAGGACAAGCTTACATTGCAACTGGTGATAATGAAGTTATGGCAAAATCATTAGGGGTTCATACAGATAAAATGAAGATTTTGGGACTTATTGTGTCAAATGGGCTAATTGGATTATCAGGGGCTTTAATAGCACAAAGTGATGGTTATGCTGATATTAATAAAGGGATTGGTGTTATTGTCATTGGCTTAGCGTCTATCATTTTAGGAGAGCTATTATTTGGAGAACTGACCATGTTAGAACGATTCATTGCAATTGTAGTGGGAAGTATTATCTATCAATTATTGATACTGGCTGTAATTAAATTAAGTTTTGATACAACTTACTTGAAATTCTATTCTTCTGTTATTCTAGGTATTTGCTTAATTATTCCAGAATTAAGCAAGAAATTTAGTGAGAAAAAAGGGGGAAGTATCAATGAATAATGCATTAGATATTATCAATGGTGTTAAAACTATTTCAAGTGGACGTCATATTATGGATCGTTTAAATCTCTCAATACCTCATGGTGAATTTGTGACTATTTTGGGAGGAAATGGAGCAGGTAAGTCAACTCTATTTAATGTCATCTCTGGTCAGTTATTTTTAACCAGTGGTAGAGTAGAACTCAATGGTGAAGATGTGACGAATCAAAGTGAAGAAAATAGAGCAAAGTATATTGCGCGCGTTTTTCAAGACCCTAAATTAGGTACTGCCCCAAGAATGACTGTTTCAGAGAACTTATTATTGGCTCAACTCAGAGGAAAAAAAAGAGGGCTTAAAAAACGCCAATTAGCACAACAAAAAGAATTTTTCTTTGAACAATGCCAAAAAATAGGAAATGGGTTAGAACATCATTTAGATACACCAACTGGTAATCTATCAGGTGGTCAAAGGCAAGCACTTAGTTTATTGATGGCAACAATTCAAAAACCCGATTTATTATTATTGGATGAACATACAGCCGCTCTTGATCCTAAAACAAGTCGGCAATTAATGGATTTAACAGAAAAGACCATCTCAGAAAATAAATTAACGTGTCTAATGATTACACACCGTATGGAAGATGCATTGAAATACGGCAATCGATTAATTGTGTTAGATTCAGGGCAAGTTCAAAAAGACATAGATGAAACACAAAAAAAACAATTAGGATTAGCTGATTTACTAACTTTTTTCAACTTATAACCAAACTAAACCTCCTGGAAACTTGAATTGGGAGGTTTTATTTAATCTAACTTTTTTTATTTTAAAAGGATGTCTAGATTAGTATGGCTTAGATCAACCATCAACCATATTATGTGTCGTTATGTACAGTTCGAACAAGTAAAACACTATTTCCAGAATTTGAAAACCATAAATTAAATACTGTTAGTAAAAAGTTAGGCATCTCTTTAGACAATCACCATAACGCATTAGACGATAGTCTAGCTTGTGCGAATATTTTGTTATACCAAGCTAATCATTTTGGTTTAGAGTCACTAAAAAAGCTAGTTAAAGTCATTTAATCGATTAACTAGCTTTTCTTATTTATTATTGTTTAGGAATAAGTTTAATGATCATATCCGTATTATCAACGCTATCAGTTGGGGTTAAGATAATATCTTTTCCTTCATGAGACATTGTATAAATTCCTTTTATGTCTAGCTGAGTATTTTTAAAAGTGATCTTGTCTCCATCAATTGTGTATCGTGATTCGATTTCTGTATTGTTTGATAGTTCTTTGGCAAATTTTTTTGCAAGGTCATCTCCAACGTAATCTTTATCTTTTTTATTAAAAGATTTGCTATCAATTTTAGATAATAACTTATCATGATCAAATCTTACCAATAAAGGTGGGAATTGCTCTTCTGATTCTCTAATTAGGGTCCAATCATGATTGGTGAGTTCTTGTTTGTAATTAGAATTTGTACAGGCAGTTAATGAAAATGTTGCGATAATAAAGAATAGTAATGATTTGACATATTTCATAATAATCCCTCCAAAGTGTGATAAAAAAACAATTTTTATATTACTACTATAGCATAAAAGGTCGTGAAACTGGTAATAGTTCTTTCTTTTGATAAAATATTATTTTAATTTTTTTGTGTATAACATCTAATAAGGACGATTGTTAAAAGAGTATGATATAATATCAATAAATTATAATTAGTAAGGCGTGGTTTTTTTGACGATTTCATTGCACCAAGTAGAAGGATTATTAAAAGAAAATAAGTTATTAAAAGAATTTATATATAACAATGAGTGGCACTATAATCTTCCCGTTGAGGATAAAACCCTCACTCATTTATCATATGATTCAAGGGATGTATCAAGTGAGACGTTATTTTTTTGTAAAGGAGCTAGTTTTAAAGCAGAGTATTTAATGGCTGCTATGTCTCAAGGGTTATCTGTTTATGTATCAGAGATGCCTTTTGAGGTGAATGGTGGCTTAGGAATCATTGTGACAGACATTAGAAAAGCAATGGCTTTGATTAGTATGGCTTTTTATGATGACCCTCAAACGAAATTAAAAGTAGTCGCTTTTACAGGAACAAAAGGAAAAACAACTTCAGCATATTTTTTAAAATATATATTGGATGAATTTAACCAACATAAAACAGCAATGTTTTCTACGATGAATTCCACACTAGATGGAAAGACTTATTTTAAGTCTCATTTAACAACCCCCGAGTCAATGGATTTATATCGTATGATGGCACAAGCAGTTGATAATAAGATGACACATTTAGTAATGGAAGTATCTTCACAGGCATATAAGTTAAATCGTGTCTATAAACTGATGTTTGATGTTGGGATTTTCCTTAATATTTCGCCAGATCATATTAGCCCAATAGAGCACCCAACGTTTGATGATTATTATTATTGTAAGAGACAATTAATTCAACATTCAAAACATTTTATTGTAAACAAAGAAACAAAAGATGTGGCGTTAATTTTAGAAGAAGCACAAGATAGAAACATCCCAACCCTTACTTATAGTTCGCATGATAAATCTGCAACTTATTACTGGGAAAAGGGAGAAAATGCCTCAAGTTTTAGTGTTGAGGCACAGGAAGATGTGCTTGATTTGTGTGATCATTACGAATTAAGTTTAATGGGGGACTTTAATAAGGACAATGCTTTAGCTAGTTTGATGGCTGCTAGATTATTAGGAGTTGATATTGACAGTTGTAAAAAAGGGTTAGAACAAGCCATTGTGCCTGGTCGAATGGAAAAACTCATTCAAAAAAATGGCTCTACTGTTTATATTGATTATGCTCATAATAAAGTGAGTTTAACGAGTTTATTAGGATTTGCCAAAAATGAACATCAAGATGGGAAAATTATTACTGTGATTGGTAGTACGGGAGATAAGGCAACGTCTCGAAGAAAAGACTTTGGTGATGTGTTAAATGAGTATACTGATATTGTGTTTCTCACATCTGATGATCCTGGATACGAGGATCCTGTCATGATTATTAATGAAATTAGTCAATACATTACAAACAAAGATGTTATTCAACATATTGTAATAGATAGAGAAGAAGCGATTAAACAAGCATTAGATTTAGCTACGAGCCATGATACTGTTATATTAGCAGGGAAAGGTCGAGATTTATATCAAAAGATACAAGGAAGAGATGTCCCGTATTTGGGAGATTATACCATTGCTGAAAACCACATCTTAAAGAAACCATAATAATATTATGCGAACCAAAAGACTTAGAAATTTATCTAAGTCTTTTTTTATATTCAAAATCGATATGATAATTTTATGAAACATATGATATTTTATTGAATATGATACTTTATAAATGAAATTAATTCATTGAAATGTTATACTATAACACATTATTTAACAATAAAAACATTTGTTTTTAATTAGTGGAGGTTGATAACAAGATGAATACTTCTGATGAAGAAAAAATAGAGACACTGGGTGCCTTTGAAATTAGTGAAAAGATGGTTGAGTTAGCAAAGATTAATGCAAAAGGGAATCCTTATTTAAATGCTGGGCGTGGCAATCCCAATTGGATTAATAAGAAAGCACGTTTAGCATTCTCTAGATTAGTAGAATTTGGTATTGAAGAATCTGAGCGGACGATTTCCGATGGTGATTTAGTTGGTTACACAGAGTTAGAGGGACTATCTAAACGTTTAGTACAATTTTTATCCCCTCAAACTAATGAAACAGATCAATTCTTAGTCCTTTGTTTAGACTATTTGAAGAACAAATTAGGATTGACTCTTGATGATGTAGTGAAAGAATTTGTTGATGGTGTCTTGGGAAATTTATACCCGTCACCAAATCGTGTGTTAAAATATACTGAAATGATATTAAATCAATACTTGCAAAGTGTTTTATATAATGGAGTAGACTTAGCAAATGATACCACTCTTTTTCCTACAGAAGGAGGGAGTGCTGCCATTGTTTATACGTTTAATTCTTTAAAAGAAAACAAGTTAATCAAACCTGGTGATAAAATTGCAATTAATACCCCAATTTTTACTCCCTATTTACAAATTCCTGTGTTAAATGATTATGAACTAGTTGAGTTAGATTTAAGTTCTAAAGAGGAACATAATTGGGAAATAGATCCAGCGACTATTGATAAACTAAATGATCCAGAGCTAAAAGCTTTTTTCCTAGTTAATCCAAGTAATCCTGGATCAAAAGCACTAGATGATACAGCATTAAAAGAAATAAAAAAAGCAGTGATGAATAACCCTGATTTAATGATTATTACGGATGATGTCTATGGCACGTTTGTTAATGATTTTCAAACAGTCTATTCTGTTGTTCCTTTTAATACATTATTAGTGTACTCTTACTCAAAATTATTTGGTGCAACAGGATGGCGACTAGGTATCATTGGATTACATAAAGAAAATGTCTTTGATAAGTTAATTAAAGAGTTGCCTAAGGAAGAACAAGATAAATTAAATAAACGTTATCATCTTGTCGTATTAGATACTGAAGAAATGAGTTTTATTGATCGAATGGTAGCAGATAGCCGGTCGATTGGGTTATATCATATTGCAGGATTATCAACACCATCGCAAATTATGGAAGCTTTATTTAGTTTAACTCATTTAGTTGTATCAGACATAAGTGATGATTATATCGAGGCTTCAAAAAAATTAGTAAATGAACGTTACGAAAAATTACATGCTGCTTTAAATTATGCTAAAGATGACAGTTCCAAAAATGCTAAGTATTATTCAATGATTAATATTTATCATTTGGCAGAAGAAAAATATGGGGCTGAGTTTAGTCATTATTTAAAAACTCATTATGAACAAATTGATTTTTTAATTAATCTTGCGCAAAAAAATGGAATTGTTTTGATGGATGGCGTTGGATTTGGAGCTAATCCGGGTGACTTACGTGTATCTGAAGCAAATTTACCAACCAAAGACTATCAAACAATTGGACAACAGATGCTAGAATTATTAAATGAGTACTATCAAGCATTTAAAAAACAATCATAAAGAGATGTGAAGGTACCCCCCTTCACATCTCTTTATTTAGTAATCTCTTCTAATTTAACTAAAATCACATCATTTTCATAAGCACATAGTCGATTAATATGTTGTAATAATAATAAAATCCAACTAAAAGCTAATCCAAACGCAATAATTTCAAAAACAGTAAGTGATAAATAACCAATCGTTTCAAATAGAAAATTTGCTACTAATAAAATGATAGCTATTCCATAGGAGACAATCAAAAATTCTTTTGTGACTTTGGGTAAAAGCCATTTTATCCCTATAATAAGAAGGATGATAATAAATACTAAAAGGTTAGCAGCATGATTGTGTAATTCATGCCAGACGCCTTCATTATTAGGAAAGAAGCCAACACCACCTAATGAAAGAGAAAGTAATATCATCAAAATACGTAAAATAGTGATACCTCTTCCATGATAGCCATGATTTTTTAAGTTAACGAACAAATAATCAACTAAAGCAATCATTAGTAAAGAAGCTAAAATAAGCGTTAAATTAAATGGCCAACTCCTTATCGCTTCATTTGTTCCAAGGTAACTAAAGTTATGTTGCCACCACTTGCTTTGACTATTTGTTAACATAGCAAAAAAAACACCCCCAATAATCACTGCTATTAATAAAGACACAATCATTGATGAAGTAAATATGTTAGCAGAATAAATCATAAAATAATTAATAATACAGGCAAACATAAAAAAGATAGCTATTGCAGTAAATTCATCAAAGCTAGCTCCAACAAATAGTTTACTAATCATCCAAAAGAATGAAGACAACAAGAGGGCTAATGTCACAGTAAATGAAAAAATAATAGTAGGGACATTTCGCCAATAGATATCCAATGTTGATTTGTTTTTAGGATTTCGTTTTCCTTTAATAAAAAAGTAAGAAAAAGAACACATACCACTAATTAATCCTAAATAAATTAAATGGCTAGCAATAGAAAAATTACCAGTTAAAGGAATTTGTTCAAGAGATTTTTGGTAAATAGAATAACAAAATATTAGTGTCATCACAATAGATGGATAAATGAAATACTTAAGTGAAATTGCTTCATTATTTTTAACAATCATTGGTTTTTCAAGAATGAGACGATTATCTTCCTTTCTAACTTGTAAAACTTTATCGCTTTCTAACTTATTTTCATCAATAAACGAGGCTGGTATGTCAATTCGATATTTTTTTTGAGACATAATGCAACTCCTTAGTCATATTTCGATTTATAAAAATAATTATAACAAAAATACGTCATAATGATGAGACCATTTAATCATAATTTAGATACAAAAAGCCATTCAAAGAATGAATGACTTTAATTAGTCCATAAATCATTAATTGCTTCTCTTTTTTCTTCATCAACTAAATGAGTGTATAGAGCAGTAGCACTCGTTCCTGTCTGTCCTAGTTGGTGAGAGACGGTCAGTAAACTATTTGTTTTTTTATAGAGTTGTGTTCCTACCGTATGTCGTAATTTATGTGGTGTAATACGTGTTTTAAAAGCACTACTATATTTTGCCACTAATTTTTCAACAGTTGATTGATCGATTTGTTGTGCTTTTCCTCGATAGAGTGAAAGAAATAAACTTTTTTGAGTTCTTTCTGGATGATAGAGAGTGTGGCGTTCTTTAGCGTACTCACTAATGTATTCCATAAAAACAGAAGAAATCATTGTGGTGTCTTTAAATCCGCCTTTACGAATAACAGTCGCTTCCATATTAGAGATATCCAAATCTGACACATTCATATTGACTAATTCAGATAGACGAATTCCAGTACCTAAAAATAGAGCAATAATCGCCAAATCACGTGTTTTATTTCGTTTAAACGCATACTTTGCTTGATGACTAGTTAATAAATTTTCGTAAGACGTATCAATAAACTCAATAAATTCTAGAGATTCATCACCTATTAAAATTTTCTTTTCGATTGCTCGTGATCTATCTTGAAGTGTTCGTCCAGTTTTAACATTATCTATTTTTAACATAATATTTTGTTGTATATATGGTTTTCCATCTTGATTTTCTGTTTGAGTTGCTAAAAATTGAAATAATGATTTTAACGCTGTAATGGAGCGCTGAATACTTACATGACTTCTTAGCCTTCCGTCTGAGCTTGTTCCAAGACGTGGTGATGAAAGAAGGTAGCCTTTATATAATTCGACATCTTCATATGTTAAATGATTCATTTCTTCAAGTGTGATACTAGCAGTATCTGAAAAAATAAGAGACTCATGTTTTAACCAGTCAAAAAAGCGACGAAATTCTTTAGAATATTCATATAGAGTGGTGACAGAATAGGGAACAATGCTTTTTTTTTGTACATATTCATGAACAAAGAAGGGAAGAGTCTGTAATTCCAATTCTAATCGATTGATATTTTTTTCTTGAGACATAAGATAACCTCCAAACGTATGTTTGTATATATAATATCCTTTATTTTTAAATAAGTCAATGAAACTAATGATATATTGTTATTTTAAAATAATAATATATTTTACCTTTCTTGAAAGATGATACTTTCAAGAAAGGTAAAAAAGTATCTATGAATCTTTAAAATGTTTGATAGAGTTCTATTTACTTAGGTTAAATCAATATTATATAAGTTATTTAGCTGATTAATAAGAGTATTAATCAGCTTTATTATTATAGTAAATATATAAGATATTTGTTATTTAATAGTAATTAGATAACCAATTAAACTATATAAATAATCATGAATTATGAATACTTAATATTTTTAACTATCATATAATATAAATAAACTTCATCATGTAGTCATGTTAATATAATAATACTAGAAGTCATATTAAGTTATATAGGTTTTATTTAGTTAAATAAACTTATATATGGTTAATTAATTGAATGACTCATGCTGATGATGTGTTTTATGAATAACATGGTATATCTGGTAGATTTTAATCCCTAAAACAACTTCGTTTAATATATATTATGTAAACCAAATTGATAAAATAATTATTCATGAAAATTTAGTACCTAGTCTATTATTGTTGAATCTGATTTCATGTTGTTATGTTGATAATGAAAAAGCTCTCAGTTTTATAAGTTTCTGAGAGCTTTTTATAATTTTAAATTTTCTGGCTGTAAATTTAAAACTATATTATACCCAAACATTATTTGGCAGGATTAGATTCTGAAACATCTTCGAATCTATATCTACTTTTTTCTTAATATGGAATTAAATGTTCTAGACAAGTTAAAACGATTCCTATTCTTTTATTAAATAAAGAATAGAGTATTTTTTATATATTTTTTCATAAT
Source organism: Vagococcus sp. CY53-2 (assembly GCF_022604695.1). Classification (NCBI taxonomy): domain Bacteria; kingdom Bacillati; phylum Bacillota; class Bacilli; order Lactobacillales; family Enterococcaceae; genus Vagococcus; species Vagococcus sp. CY53-2. The sequence continues at coordinate 273,622 of NZ_JALAHP010000001.1, read as the reverse complement.
CAAATGCTTTTTTTCATTAGATTATCAAAGTAAGTAGATTGTGATTCATTTTCAATATATTCACCTAAACTGTTCCAAATGTAATTAACTTCAGAGTCTTTGACACCTGCATAATCTGCTATTCCTATATTAAGTTTATGTTCAATATTTAGGTCATATCCTCTTTTTTTATACTTCTTGCGAGTATTTCCAGCTATAGGAACCCATCTAATTTTATTGATCGGTAATTTATTGCCGTTTCCATATGAAAAACCATAATTGAATACTCTATCTATACATCCTTTTAACATAGCTAGTAAACTGTGCCAATAAATCGAAAATACAAATATTATGGTATCAACTTTTTTAATGCGCTCCATTTCTTCTAAAACTATTTCAAAATATCCTGGCTTTACATCAAATGATGTGGATGAGTACAATATAGTGATTTTAAGTATCAGAAGCCAATTGGTTTTCGTTGCTTATTTGTTTGTCTTTAAAATTTAGTTAAATTCTATATTTATAGTTTTGAAATTTTTATAGCTATAGCTATTCGGTTAATTAATTTTATATTATTAATAGAGCTCTCTAATAGGCCGCTAGATTAAGAGAATCTGAAGGTATTTTTTATTCTAGGTAGGTGTTTTTTTATGTTTTGACAGACGTAACAATTTGGTCGGAAATTAAATCATTACTTAACATTTGATAAATTTTATGCTAATGAGAGAGAAAAATATAAGAATAATTAAGATATGTGCTTATGTGTATCCAAAAAAATGTTCTCTTAAGCTAAATTTTACTTAAGAGAACATTTTTTATTTATGTAGTATAAAAATTGTAGGATATTTTAATTAGTTTTATTATTTATTTAATTTATCTTTTGCTTCATCTTTGTATTTATTTTGTTAGCTATTTTTACCAGTAAATAATGACACGACAGCCACAACAATAACTGCTCCAATGATTGATGGAATAATAGCCATTCCGGCTAAAGATGGTCCAAATGAACCAAATAAAGATTGGCCAACTGAAGAACCAATTAAACCAGCAATAATATTAGCAATCCATCCCATAGATTTTCCTTTACTTGTTATAGCACCTGCTATAGCTCCGATAACTCCACCTACTATTAATGACCAAATGAATCCCATATATATCACTCCTCATCTAAAAATATTATTATTCTACTCTGGGCTCAGTTGCTTCTTTTACTTTTGTTGCTCCTTTAGAAGACACTTTTTTGACTTTGTTAGTTTGATCAGAAACAAAGTCTGAAACTTCACTTGTAGCGTCACTCACCTTATCCTGAACAGTAACGCTATCTTCTTCGTATTGTTCTTTTGTTTTAATATCTACGACATTAACATTTACTTCTATAACTTCTAGACTCGTCATATGCTTTACTTCTTTTTCAATCACTCGTTTGATGTCTTCGTATATTTTTGAAATATCTACACCATATTCTGCAACGATATCTAAATCAACAGCAACTTCTTTTTTTCCTACTTCAACATCAATTCCTGAAGTTACATCATTATTATTAACAATCTTATCTGCTAAATTTGAAAAAAATCCACCATTAATTGTTAACAAACCAGGAATAGTTTCCAATGAAATACCAACAATTTTTTGAATAACTTTGTCTTCAAATGTTAATTCACCTTTTAACTCTGATTTTTTTACTTCTACTTGTGTTCCTTTGTTTTCCATGATTGATTCCTCCAATTTATTTATTGTTATTTTTTTATTTCTTCAAAAAATTATTTCTTTGAAGGTAATAACCGATACAAGCACCTAGTAACGTTAAAATAATAAGGATAATTGTTTTAAAAAATCCTAAACTAAAAAATGATATAGCTAAGCCTAGGCCAATGAGAGCTCCCAAAATAGGAAACCTATATTTTTTTATAAAATCTTCCATTTTCTTATCCTCCTTAAATAACACGTGGATTACTAGCTTTTTTATTTGAAACTTGTTTTATTTCAACTGAAACTTGTTTAGGATCATCGATCCCTAGAAAGATTGAAAATTCCTGTCTTATACGATGAGATAATTCACTTGTTTTATCAACTAGATTAGAGTTAATATTAGAACAGTTACATGATATAAAAATTTTAATCTTCTTCTTTTTCATTGTAACAGACACTCTAGGATTGTTTAACCAAGGCTCTTGAGTCAAAATAGTAGATACAAATTGTTCAACAGCATTTTTCTTAATAGAAAGACTGCCTTTAGATTTAGAAAAATAGACTTCTGTTTTGTTCCTAGGATATAAGAGAATAAAACAGAATAGAATGATTAAGAATATGATCACCAGAATGCTTCCCCAAAATAGATAAAATGGAATATAAGAACCCACAAAAGGATAATTTTCCATTTGAATAAGCTTAAAAGAAAGATTTGCTAAGTATTGATTTTGTATAACATTAGTAAATAAAAGTGGAATTAATAATAATATACTTATCAAAATAAACACTTTTTTGTAAATGTTCATATCAGAACTCCTTTCTAACTATTTATAGTAATATTGTATTTTATATACAATCTAAAGTCAAAAATAAAGCGTTATCTCAACTAAAAAATACATAAAAATAATATTAAATGTATCTGTGAACGTATAATTTTTTGATATATGCTATATATTTGTTTTATTTTAAATATATATCTTAGTTTAGTTTAATATATCTTATGTAAACCAAATCAAAATAATTTTTTATCGACAAGATAATACACCACTCTTCCTAATGACAACAAAATAAAAAGCTCTAAAGTAATTACTTAGAACTTTTTGGTATAATGGTTAGTCGATTATCTGGTAATTTAATAACTTCAACAGAATTGTCATAAAATCGTGTTAAAAAATCAGGCGTTAAGACGTCTGATTTTAATCCTTTTGCAAATATTTTTCCATCTTTAATTAATAATATATAATCAAAACTTACTGGAATTTCTTCTATATAATGAGTAACAAAGATTAATCCTTTCGGTTGTTTGTCTTGTGCGATGTGATCAATTTGTTCTAACATGAATTGTCTTGCAAACAAATCAAGTCCATTACAAGGTTCGTCAAATATCAGTAGCTCAGGTTTAGCCATCAACGCTCTTGCAATCAAAACAATCTGAGCTGACCCACCCTATTTTTTTCTTTAAATCAGGGATGGAAGTCTTTCCAAATGTTTCACCCAGAACGGTTAACTTTCCACTTGAAGGCCAATCATATCCTGTAATTAGTTTGAGTAGTGTTGTTTTACCTGAACCGTTTAACCCTAAAATTGCCCAATTTTCATGGTCATTCATTTGCCAGTTTATATGCTGTAATATTAGTTGCTTATCTCTTATAAACGACACGTTCTCGCAATTAATTAACACTCACTTCACTCCTTTATGACGATGGGATAATAACCTAACTGCTGATATTTAGCACCTAATAATGTGATTTCTTCAAGCGCATATTCAACTAGCTTGATATTGTCATGAATTGGTACATCTATAATAAAGTAATACTCACCTAACTCAGTTTTTAGTGGTCTAGATTCTATTTTACTTAAATCAATTTCACGCCAAGCAAACGCTGAAAGGACTTTGTGTAAGATTCCTGGCGCATTTTTAGGTAATGTCATAAATAGCGTCATTTTTTGCGGTTGGTACTCATCTTGATTAAACGGCTCTTTACCCAATAACCAAAAACGTGTTTGATTAAAGCGATTGTCCTGAATACCTGCTGACAAGATTTCTAAACCATATTCACTTGCTGCTTCTTTTGAGGCTATTGCTGCAACTGATTCAGACGGGTGTTCAGCCACGTATTCTGCAGCAAATGTGGTTGATGGCACCTGTTCTATCAATACATCTGGGTAATATGTTTCTAAAAATTGTTGTGATTGTGCGAGAGCTTGTGGATGTGACAAGATTTTTTTAGGAATGATCGTCAAATCATTCACTAATAAGTTTTGTTGTATTGGTAAAATGATTTCACGACAAACAGTGATATCTTTTTGTTGAAAGAGCCCATCCATACTTGTGTGAACAGACCCTTCCAATGAGTTTTCAATCGGCACAACAGCATAATCAACTTGATTCTTCTTCAAGGCATTTAAGCAATTTGTAATGCTTGCATAAGGTTGTAATGATGAATCATCAAAATAATATGATGCTGCTTTGTATGTAAACGAGTTTTTTGGTCCTAAATAACCAACTTCCATTTAATCACCTACTAATTCTAAAATAACATCAGCGATTTCTTCCGGTGTTTTATTCGTGGTATCAACAATATGATCAGCAATTTCTTCGTAAATGGGAATTCGAGGTAAAAAGATATCTTTCACCTCTTCTATTGTTTTATTATGCAACAACGGACGATAATTTGTCGTATCTTGTTCGATTCGACGTAATAATTCCTCTAAATCAGTTTGCAAATAAACGACTGTAGCCTGTTCTTTTAGTAACGCTTGATTTTCTTTTTTTAAAATTACCCCACCACCTGGCGATAAAATACCAGGTATGTTTAAAAAGTCCTTTAACATAGTAGTTTCAAGTTCTCTAAAGGCTTCTTCTCCATGCTCATCAAAATATTCAGATATCGGCATCCCAATTTTATCGACAATACACTGATCTAAATCAATTTGCTTGGTTGCTGTTTTATTTGCTAATACATTACCAACTGTGGTTTTGCCTGCTCCCATGAAGCCTATTAAAACGAGCGTCATTTTAATAATCACCTCTTGAAAGTCGTGTGACATCCTCAAAAAAGACTGGATAAGATACTGAAACAGCTTCTGATTTTTCCATCACAACGTCTTCATCAGTTAGTAACGCAGCGATTTGAAGCATCATCCCGATACGATGATCCCCTCGACTTGATACGTTTCCACCGTGCAATTGACATGGGCCATTGATGATTAACCCATCTTCTGTTGGCGTAATATCTGCACCAAGTTTTCTTAATTCTTCAGCTGTTGCGTCAATACGATTGGTTTCTTTTACTTTTAGTTCTTCAGCATTTTTAATGACTGTTTGACCATTTGCTTGTGTTGCAAGCAAAGCAATAATTGGAATTTCATCAATCAAACGAGGTATAATATCCCCACTAATTGTAGTAGAAGTTAAACTACTTGTTTTAACAGTGAGGGTGGCTGATTGATTCGCATGATCTTCTTCACTAATCACCACATCGGCATTCATCTCTTCTAAAACATCTAGAATCCCTGTTCTGGTTGGGTTAATTCCCACGTTTTTGAGCACGATTGCACTATTCGGGACAATAGCTCCGGCAACTAAAAAGAACGCCGCAGATGAAATGTCGCCAGGCACAGTAACATTTTGTCCAACTAATCGTTGTGGACCTGTCATACGAATGTTTTTTCCATCTGTTGTGATAGTCCCACCAAATTGTCGAATCATCTCTTCAGTATGATTTCTAGTGGGTTCTTTTTCGATAATGGTTGTCTCACCATCAGCTTGCAAGGCTGCAAACAAGATAGCAGATTTCACTTGAGCACTTGCTACTGGCATGTGATAAGTGATGGGTGTTAGTTGATTATTTGCTGAAATGTGAATAGGAGGATATTCACTATTATCATGCCCTGATAGATTAGCATTCATTTGATTAAGTGGTAAGATGACGCGATTCATTGGGCGTTTGTTTAGGTACTCATCACCAAATAAAACCGTGTCGAATGACTGCTTCGCCAAAATCCCCATCATTAAACGAATTGTGGTACCAGAATTACCTAAATCAAGTGCTGTAGCTGGTTTTTTTAGACCATCAAAGCCTACACCTGTTACACGAATGGTTTCGCCATCATCTGTGATTGGCACACCTAAACTTTTAAACGCGTTAAGTGTACTTAAACAATCTTCCCCTCGTAAGAAGTTTTTAATGGTTGTGGTACCTTCTGAAATCGCACCAAACATAATGCTTCGATGTGAAATAGATTTATCAGCAGGAACATGTATGGTTCCATTTAATGGACTAGCTGAGATTAATTTCATAGTGTCATTTCCTCCTATTGTATTCGACAGACATAATCCGTGTGTGTTGCAATGCACTCTTTTGCTTGCAATAAATCATGGTCATTTTTAAAACTAACCTGCAACACGCCGATAATATCTTCTCTTGTTTCTAATATTTTTAAGTTGATGATTGAGATATTGGCTTCTCCTAAAAGCCCCGTTACTTCAGCAATAATCCCGGGTTTGTCTGGCACGTCTACAAACAAATCATAAAATGCCGGGATTGCCCCTTTTTTGTGGATTGGAAGCTGATCACGGGTTTCTTTTGCCCGTTCAAAAAAATCATAAATAGCATCAGAGTCTTTACTTAATAACCACTGTTTAACTTGACTCATTTGCTTTTGCCAATCATCAAGCTCTTGTACAAGTGTGGTGCGATTACTCATTAAGATATCCGTCCACATTTCGGGTCAGATGAGGCAATCCTAGTAATATCACGAAATCCTCCAGCTGCTAATTGTTTGGCTCTTGGGTGTTCTTGATGAAAGGCATCGGATTGATTGACTAAACCTGATGCGATAATATGTGGCAAATGAGATAGCATTGCTGTAATCTCATCGTGCTCATCAGATGTTAGTTCCACGTATTTGGCATGAGTTCCGCTGTATAGTTGTGTTAACTCCTCTACACGGTTTATGTGTCGATCGTTCGTTATAATAAAATAAGCATTTTCAAATAAGTTCTCATCAGCGGCTGTGACACCAGACTTGTGTGAACCCGCCATTGGGTGAGCACCGATAAAGTCAAACGGCATCTCTTTAGCTTGTTGCATAATGTCTTTTTTGGTACTACCTGTGTCACTTACTAAGAGGTTTTCTTTTAATGAAAGTAAGGCTAGTTGATTTAAATAATCGATTGAAATTGACACAGGTGTGGCTAAAATAATGACATCTGATATTTCGGCACCCTCTTCAAATGAATGAGGAATCTCGTCTACAATGCCAATTTTTTTAGCAATTCGTTTTGTGCTATCAGAATAATCCCAGCCAATAATCTGAGCATTGGGATGGTCAATTTTTATACATTTAGCCAAGGAAGAACCGATTAGTCCTAGACCAACAATCATGATGGTTTTCCCAGTCATACGCATCCTCCTAGCAACTAAAAGTTTTTAGTGTACTCTCTATATTCTTTTACTGATTGAACGAGTTCTTCAAACGAATCACTCTCAAATTTTTCAAGAATGTCATTGGCTACAACAGTGGCTACGACGTTTTCAGCTACCACACTTGCTGCAGGTACTGCTGTACTATCAGAGCGTTCGATACTGGCTTTGTATGGCTCTTTTGTGTCGATATCAACACTTTGCAGAGGTTTATATAAAGTCGGAATAGGTTTCATAACCCCACGGACAACAATCGGCTCACCATTTGTCATACCGCCTTCAAAACCACCTAAGTTATTGCTTCGTCTTGTGTAACCATTTTTTTCATCCCAAAGAATTTCATCCATTACTTGAGAACCAGGTAAGACACCTGCTTCAAAGCCAACACCAAATTCAGCGCCTTTAAAGGCATTGATACTCACAACAGCTTGAGCAATTTTCGCATCTAGTTTTCGATCCCATTGGACATAACTTCCTAATCCTGCAGGAACTCCACCAACTAATACTTCAACGACACCACCAATTGTGTCACCTTTTTTCTTTGTTTCGTCGATTAGATCTCTTATCTCTTGCTCAACAGTAGCATCCACCACACGTACATCAGATTGTTCTGACATTTCACGAATTTCTGAGACAGTTAATCCATCTGGCACTGTTGCTTTAATACCACCAAGCATGGTGACGTGACCAGCAACGTCAATGTCTAATTCAGAAAGAATTTTTTTAGCAATTGCACCGATTGCCACTCGCATCGTTGTTTCACGTGCAGATGAGCGTTCTAACACGTTTCTTAAATCATTGAAGTGGTATTTCATGCCACCAACTAAATCAGCATGTCCTGGTCTAGGTCTAGCGACACGACGTATTTTCTTTTGCTTTTCAGGCACCTCTTCAATCCCCATAACTTTTGTCCAGTTCTTCCAGTCTTTGTTTTCAACGACTAGTGTAATAGGAGAACCTAATGTTTTTCCGTGACGTAAACCTGACGTGATTCTAACACGGTCTGTTTCAATAAGCATACGCCCACCACGACCGTATCCTGTTTGACGTCTAATTAATTCTTTGTTTATGTCATCTGCAGTTAAAGGTAATCCTGCAGGAAGTCCTTCAATAATTGCTGTTAGTTCAGGACCATGAGATTCACCAGCTGTAATATATCTCACTAAACTTCCTCCTCGATAATGTAATCTTTCATTTGTTCAATTGGTATATCTACGATTTTGGCTTTGCCAATTTGTTTTAATAATATTATTTTTAGTGTGTTCCCACGTGCTTTTTTATCATGCGTAATGGCTTCAAAAATTGTCTCACGATTTAACGCGATACGTGTTGGTAAATGAAATTTCGTCAACATGGTAATTAATTCTTTGGTAATGCCTCTAGGTGATTGGTTAAACGCTTCGGCACGAGTCGAAATCATGACCATACCTAAGCTAACCCCCTCACCATGACTAATGACGCCATAACCAGATGTTTTTTCAATCGCATGACCAATTGTATGTCCAAAGTTAAGCGTTAGTCGACTACCATGGTCAAATTCATCTTCTTCCACAACATGACGTTTTACCTCTAAAGAGGCATGAATGACTTCTTTTGCATGATTGAGTAAATCTTCTTCATTTTTTAGTGTTCCTAAGTAATCCCAAAGCTGTTTATCTGCAATGGCAGCTGATTTGATGATTTCCGCGATACCTTCTCTGACACGTCTCATTTCCAATGTCTTTAAAACATTTGGGTCAATTAAAACACCATCAGGTTGCGCAAACGTTCCGACAAGGTTTTTCGCTTTTTTTGTGTTAACTGCCGTTTTTCCACCAATACTTGAATCAACTTGTGCTAGTAAGGTCGTTGGAATTTGCAAGAAATGAATTCCTCTCATATAGGTTGAGGCAACAAATCCTGCTAAATCCCCAATGACACCTCCACCTAAGGCAATGACACCATCACTACGTGTAAAGCCGTTATCAGCTAGCGCATCATATAAAAGTGTCGCTTTTTCTAGTGATTTGCTTTCTTCGCCTGGTGGGACAACAAGCATGGTAACATCAAAGCCGTGGTCAACTAAATTATCAGCCACATCCTCACCATAAAGTTCTGCGACAGTTTCATCTGTGATAATCGCTACTCGTTGTGGTCGCCAAATATTTGCCACCCATTGCCCACAAGATTTTAAAAGACCTCGTTGAACCTCAATTTTATAATGGTGATTTGGTAAATTTACTTCAATCATGCAAAAGACTCCTTTAGTTTATAGTGATTTAATTTCTTCCATTGCTTTAACTAATACATTGACTTCGTCCATCATTCGTAAGTAAGTTTTTTCATTTAATGATTGTTGTCCGTCTGACCAAGCATTTGCTGGATCTGGGTGAATTTCAACGATCATGCCATCAGCTCCTGCAGCGACACTAGCTCTTGCCATTGGTGTCACTAAGTCCCATACACCAGTGCCATGACTAGGATCAGCAATAATAGGGAAGTGGCTTAATTTTTTAATAATAGGGATGGCACTTAAATCAAACGTGTTTCGTGTCGCTGTTTCGTAAGTACGGATACCACGCTCGATAAAGATAACATCACTTTTTCCAGCAACAGCAATGTACTCTGCAGCATTTAACCACTCATCAATCGTTCCAGCAATCCCACGTTTTAAGCCAATTGGTTTACCAGTCTGTCCCACAGCGCTAAGTAATTTGTAGTTTTGCATGTTTCTAGCACCAATTTGTAAAATATCAGAGTATTCAGCAACCATATCAATATGAGCTTCATCCATCACTTCTGTAATAACTTTCATATCAAACTCATCAGCTGCTTGTCTAATGTATTTTAATCCTTCTTCTTCCAAACCTTGGAAAGCGTATGGAGAAGTACGAGGTTTGAACGCGCCACCACGTAAGATAGATGCACCACCAGCTTTTGCGATACGAGCAGTTTCACGAATTTGGTCTAATCCTTCGATTGAACATGGACCAGCCATTGTAACGAAACTTCCATCACCAATTTTTAACCCATCAACATCAACTACTGTGTTATCTGGATGAAATTCACGAGAAGTTAGTTTATATGTGTTGGTAATACGAACAGTTTTATCTACCCCATCATAACTGTTGAACGCAATATCTTGAATATTTCGTGTATCACCTTTAATTCCTAAAATGACTTGTTCTTCACCAGTGTTGACTTGAACTTCTAAATCACTTTCTTCAATTCTTTTTACGACTTGATTAATTTGTTCACTTGTTGCACCTAATTTCATAATAACGATCATGAGATTTCCTTCTTTCTTTATGCTTTTTCTATTATGTGTTTTACTTTTTCAATAGGCATATCTTGGTTTGTCCATAGATTAAATGCCTTTGCTCCTTGATACAATAACATATCAAGCCCATTAATGGTTTGGCAGCCTTTTTTCTCTGCTTGTTTTAAGAGTTTGGTTTTTCTTGGGTTATAAATCACGTCATAGACAACCAAGTCTTTTCGTAATAGTGACTCATCCTCAATTAAGGACTCATCATTAATCATGCCAACACTGGTTGAGTTAACGAGTATATGTGATCTAGTAATGGCTTCTTTTAAAGTCTGTGAATCAAATAAATCCGTCAGCGTTATCTTACAGTCTACTATATTAGATAATTCCAGAATCTTTTTTTTCATTTCATCAAACCGATTACCCAGTCGACTAAAAATGTGAATGTCACTAAAACCATCGAGTGCTGCTTGGACTAAAATAGCTGTTGCTGCGCCACCTGCTCCTAAAATCGTCATCGTTTGATTTTTAATAGGAATTTGATTAACACGCAAACTTTCCATAAAACCAAATCCATCTGTATTATGTCCTATTAACTTACCACCTTTATGAACAATTGTATTAATCGCACCTATCAAAGTCGCTTCTTTAGACAATTCATCCATGAGTGGTAGAGCGTTAACTTTATGTGGCATTGATAAGTTAACTCCCATCATATTTAATGTACGAATCGAGTTAATTGCTGTGGTCAGTTGGTCTGGTTTAATATCAAATGCTAGATAAACAGCATTGATACCGAGTTCTTCAAATGATGTGGTATGCAATATTGGAGATAAACTATGCTTTGCGGGACTAGCGAAAAATCCTGCTAATCTAGTGTGCCCATTCACTTCAATACATGACATGTTTTTAAATTCCTCCTAATAAAAAAGATGCTCACGTAGACTTAAAAAATTCTACAGTGAACATCCTTATACTTAATATACAGTATATGTAAAACACCACCATAGATTTTTTAAGATCTATGTGGGTTTTGAAATCAATCTAAATTTCCTTAGCCATCATAGATACAAACTTGGGTTGTTTGTATCCACACCTTGATGAACACAAACCTATCTAAAATAGCTAAAGTAGTAATTATTCAGTTGTGGACTTTTTATTATATGAGTTGTTTTCATGATATTTCCACTCCAAACTGATGTAAGATTGAGTTAAGTATAGTAGTTAAATGAGAGGTTGTCAATAAAATAATTAACATAACATTTGATTTATGCTATCTTTTTTAAAAACACACTATTTGGTTTACATAATATAATTATTGTTATCCAAATGAATGAGATAGTGTTCTACTTTGGATTGGTTTATCACTATAGTGTATTGGTAGATACCTTGGTTGTTTTCAATCACTTTTTTAGATGCAATGTTAGTTTCTTTACAAGTTAGCAGTACTTTTTTTAATTCTAACATATGTGCCTTTTTTAGCGTTTCTTTAAGTAATAATGTTCCATAACCTTTTCCTTGATAAGCAGGTGAAATGCTATAACTAATGTGTCCACCTTCTTTTTGTAGATAAGGAGTTAGATGATGTTTGACATCAGAGATGCCAACCATTTCACCTAAGTGATTGATGAGTGCATAGTGTGTTGTTTGAACCGATTGTTTGTAATCTTTTGTTTTTAAAATTGCGACATCTCGTAACCATTGATTGATGTTTTTTGATCGTTGTAATTGATTGGCACCGTGTATAATGTTCTGGGTTTGATTGAATGACTCTTTAAAGTGTTTAATGGTTGGAATATCTATTTGTTCGATTGGTATTAACTTCATCATTTCCTCCTAATTCCCAAATAATGATTTTAAGCGTTTGTTTGGATAATTGTCCATCTTTAAAAATTTAAAGTGCTTAGAATCGTCCTGTGGTAAACACGAAAATTAATTAATTTTTATTTGAGTTCACTATATTATGTAAAATCATGAACTTAAGTATTGATTTATCAAGTGTTTAAAATTCTATATTATTAAGTTCATTATTATGTTATTATATAATAAAAATAGTGAACTGTAAATTTTAGAGAAAAGAGTGGTAAAAATGTCGTATAATGTTCAACCATTACGTAGTCAAACTGAGATAGATGATTTTTTATTTTGGCTTAGAAGAACAAACTATCCAGAACGCGATACCTTTCTATTTATTTTTGGGATTAACAATGGATTAAGGATGTCGGATATTGTGAAACTAAAAGTAAGAGATATCAAATATGAAAAGCGTCCGATCATTGTTGAAAGAAAAACTGGGAAACGAAAAGTATTGTATCTTGATAATTTACAAGATGCCATTGCAGAGTACATTAAAGGAAAAGACGATGATGAGTGGTTGTTTCCAAGTCGTCAACAAGGTGGACACTTGAAAGTAAACACGGTGTATAAACAGTATCAAAAAATCGCCGATAATTTAGGAAGAAAAGATATTGGCACTCACTCTCTTAGAAAAACATTTGGTTATCATTATTACCGAAAAACACGAGATATTGCAACATTAATGGAAATATTTAATCATAGTTCTGAAAAAGTGACGAAACGATATATTGGCATAACAACAGATGAGATTGGCAATACGTTAGCAGATTTCAGATTAGGAATATAAAAAAAGGCTGACCCAAAAGTGATTTTTTCTATTTTAGAACTTTTTAGTCAGCCTTTTTTTAACCTGTAATGTCAATTTGATTGTTTTCTGGATCTAAAATGACAGCCGTCCCCTGTTATTAGCGTACCGCTTAATACCTTGTATCCATTTGTGACGTTAAGATGTCTACTTTATCAGATCTTGTCATTACTTCTAATCATGCACCTGTTTCAAATAAGAGAAAATAAGTTGCTAATCCTGTCTTTGGGTTATGATATTTTTCGTTTGCTGTGGCATTAACATAGCTTTCATAGAACGCTTTCATTGTTTCTACATCATTAACATACCTTGCCGCATGCTCTAAATACATGGTTCATCTTCCTCCTCTTTCTTAATTGATTTCGTTGCATCATAAAAAGAGCGTTATTTTTAAACGCTCTTTCGTCTTTAGTTTAATTTTGTGATAGAAAAATCTTGTGATACTGAAAATACAGTAGCGTCATCTTTTGAGCACAAATCTTCCGTTAGTTCTACTGAAAATACTTCCTGTGTATAGTATGGATTAAAGTAATAAGTGGCACTATTTAAGTTAAATGCCGCACGATATTGCGTATAATCATAGTGACCATCGTCTTCAATGTTTACTCCTTTAGGAATGGTCACAGTGTTTAAAATGTGAAAGATGCTATTTAGAGCTTGAGATTCATTTTTTCCTTTTTCTGCGTATGTTTTCATATAAGTTGCACGCACAAACCGCTCTGGTGATGTTAACCCACCTGGTAAACCATATGTTCCTGATCCTTGTCCAAAAGGTTTAATGGTATAGTCTTCAAATTTTTTTGGTTGATAATTTGTTGGTTTGATAAATAAGTAATTATTTAAATTCGTTAAATGCCATTCAAGTGTTGGACTATTTGTCATGACTCCAACTGGATTATCTTTGATGGTTAGCGTCTCATTATTTGTTTCTATCACAACGCATTTTCCGGTTTTATCTGACACGATAAAATGTAGTGGTGACATAACAGATAATAAGGGGTTGCTTACTCCAATCATCTCTACTTGCTTTATGACTTCTTTTAATTCATCAATGCTTGCAACATGCCCAAGTACCCATGTTAAAAATTCGTCTTGAGTTAAATTAATTTTCCCTTCAACTGGACTGGTTTGATAAGATGCTTCATTAAGATAATAAAGCTCTGCAATAGCAAGTCCTTTTTCATTCACCCCATCAGCAAACATGTAATCACGACCGATTTTTTGCCCTGTCCCAACAAAAGCATAGGTTGTTTTTGAAGTACCTTCAAAATGAAAGGTTGATGCATAATTTCTTGGTATAACGATCGGTAATCCATTTAATTCAAATCCAAAATCCATGGTACGAGCCAAAAAGTTTATTTTATCTTCTGATTGTAATGTTATACTTGTGCACATTCTGTATTCCTCCTAGTATATTTCAATTCGTTTATAATAACTTAAAACATTTAATAATTTATGGTAATTATATGATGATTTTATTGATTAAACGTCATTTTTATATGATAATTACGATAAATTTAATGGGTAATGCAAGCGAATGAGTCATAACTAAGTACAACAATTTAATAAATGACGTTTATCATTGGTACTTCAGGCTATTTGGTGCAGATATGGACTTAAAAATATGGATTTCTTAGGGTTAAGCTAGCTAAATCATTGTGACAGTATCAGCTAAATTCAACAAACTTTAGGGCTAGTAATATGTAATATTGTAAAAATAAAACGTATGAGATTGTAAGTTTCTTCTTTTAAGGATAAATAATGAAGAAAGTGTAGCAGTAAGGATACCAAATTTTCCACCACTAGGTCCAATATCGATTACCCAATCACTTGTAAGTTGTGTTCAATCACAATCACAGTGTGACCATCTCTTACTAGTGATTTCAGTAAATCTATCAAAAAATCAACATCTGACATGTGAAGTCCATTAATTGGTTCATCTAAAACAATTAGATTATTTGATTTATTCAAAGTTGTTACTAGTTTTAATAATTTATCTAAAATAGCTGATGTTTCAAAAATTGGTTTACTAAAATTGCGAGATTTAATTGGTCAGACGTCGATGACTTGCGACTTCTGATACTATAATAAAAAAGATTGGGTTTCTGTTATTGAATACCCAATCTTTTTCTTAATTATTCTTTTCCAATCCGTAACGTTAAAGCATTGATAGCGACAATAACCGTACTCAATGACATCAAAATAGCACCGACAGCTGGGTTTAGTAAAATGCCTATTGGAGCAAGGACTCCAGCAGCTAATGGAATAGCCGCAATATTATAACCTGCTCCCCACCATAAATTTTGAATCATTTTACGTCGAGTGTACTTAGCCAAGTTA
Source organism: Vagococcus sp. CY53-2 (assembly GCF_022604695.1). Classification (NCBI taxonomy): domain Bacteria; kingdom Bacillati; phylum Bacillota; class Bacilli; order Lactobacillales; family Enterococcaceae; genus Vagococcus; species Vagococcus sp. CY53-2. The sequence goes on along the minus strand of NZ_JALAHP010000001.1, from coordinate 258,276 downwards.
AGTAATTTTAATACGTCTTCAGGATTACTATTAGTTAAAACAATATCGGCTGAATCAATAGCTACGTCAGTTCCAGCACCAATAGCCACACCAACTGTTGCACTAATCAAACTAGGAGCATCATTCACTCCGTCGCCTACCATCATCACGTTATCACCTTTATTAACGTATTCTTTCACAATTTTTTCTTTATCACCTGGCAATAACTCACTATAATAATGATCAAGTCCAAGATATTTAGCAACTGTTTCAGCTGCTTGTTGATTATCACCAGTTAACATAACAGGTGTGATACCTTGCTCTTTTAATTTAGCAATAAACTCTTTAGATTCAGGCTTAATGGTATCACCAAGAGCAATCATGGCAATAAGTGAACCATCATATATTAGGAAACTCAATGTATTTCCTTGTTCTTGGTACTCTTTTTTTATTGAAGGATTAAATTGAGTAGACACATCTGTTAATCCTTTTTCATTTACTATTTTTGCTGTTTTTCCATTGACTACAGCTGTAACTCCAACACCAGAAATAGCTTGAGTATCTGATGAATCATAAGGCGTCAATTGTTTTTGATTAATATAATCCATGATACCTGTAGCGATAGGGTGGTTAGCATTTTTTTCTAGCGCCCCTATAATTTTTAATGCCTCGTTTTCAGATAGCTGATCAGAAATCATGTTAAAACCAGTTACAGCAAACTGCCCTTGAGTTAAGGTGCCTGTTTTATCTAAGAAAACATAGTCAATATGGTTAGTTGCTTCAAGTGCTTTTTTATTTTTTAATAATAAACCATTTTGAGCAGCAAGAGAAGTTGAACGAGCAATAACCAAAGGAATGGCTAAACCAAGTGCATGTGGGCAGGCAATAACTAAAACTGTTACCATACGCTCAAATGCTATCCCAACATCTTTACTAATGATAAGCCAAATGATAAAACTAATGATTCCACTACCTAATGCCACATAAAACAACCATTTAGCTACCTTATCTGATAAAGATTCTAGTGGAATTTTTTCGTTTTGAGCTTGTTGTACCATGTCCATTACTTTTGAAATATAGCCGGATTTTCCAGTGCCAGTCACTTTTATTTCAATTGTTCCATTTCCATTAATGGTCCCGCCGATTACTTTGTCATCGATGTTTTTTACAATACCTTGTGATTCACCTGTAATCATAAATTCGTTGACCATGGTATTCCCCTTAATAACCGTTCCATCTGCTGGAATTTTATCCCCACTGCGTACAATCAATTGGTCATTAATATGAACATCAGATAAAGAGACTTGTTCTTCTTTTCCTGATTGTGTGATTCTTGTGACATTATCTGGTAATAATGCCGCAATTTTTTTTAATGAGTTGCTGGCGTTACTTACTGCATTCATTTCAATCCAATGACCGAGTAGCATAACGACAATTAACGTCGCAAGCTCCCAGAAAAAGTTCATGACATGAGTAGTTGGATTAACAAGATTCATGATAAACCCATATAAACTATAAAAATAAGAAACCGATATCCCCATGGCGATGAGTGTCATCATTGCTGGTTGCTTTTGACTTAATTCCATACGTGCTCCACTTAAAAATGGTTGGCCACCGTAGAAAAATAAGATAGTTGATAAAACCATGACAATCCACTCAGAACCAGTAAAGCTAATTTGAATTGGAAGTGTCATTCCCATCATAGGTGATAATAATATAATAGGGATAGCTAAAATAAGAGAAACAAAAAATTTCTTTTTAAAATTTCCCATATGCATGGAGTGATCCATACCTGCCATTTGATGATCACTCATATCCATCTTAGAATGATCCATTGACATATGTGACATATCGTGATCAGTATGCTTCATAGAATCATGTCGCATATCATGCATATTATGATTATTATTTTGATTGTTAGACATGATAAAACCTCCTTTTGGTACTAGGATACCACTAAATGGTATTTTATGTTAATTAAAAAGGATTGATATGACTAAACTATTTTTTATGTTAATTTATATTAAACTAGTTAAAAATTAATTGAAACGATTTTTTACAATGAATGATAAATGATTTTTGCATCAGTTATATTAAATGGCTTCGTATCATAGTCACCATAATAACCCAATACAATTGCTGTCAACCCCATTAAGGTCATTAAGTATCTCATAACAGTCTATCTTGTTGGAGGATGACTTCCTATGGGACAAAGGATAAACTTTAATTTTTTGTTTGTCTATCTTTATATAGTGAAAATAGTTCACTAATCAATAATACCAATGCCCATGCTAAAGTAGCTAAGCTAAAAAGAAACAACAGAAAATAGGGATCAATTAAGAAATTTAGTAGCTTCACTTTCATAAGTCCATTGTAAGTTGCAACAAAAGTAGCGCCTCCAAGTACAAAATAAGTGAGAGACTGATAAAAAAGGAAGCTTGTTTTTCGTGATAAATACCTAATTAATTCTTTTGCCCCTAAAAGTAGTCCTCCCATAATGAAGACCATTCCTACTAGATAAAGCCACAGATACCAATTAGGTTGACCATCAACTGGTTTGACATGTAATGATTTTTCGAAAAAATTAGTAGACAAGACGGTTCCTGTAATCAACGTCACCATCACCCTTATTATTTTTTTCATTCTAACACCTCTTTTTTAGTTTGATTAAACGTATCATAACTTTATAAAATGAACAATAAAAATAGGCAATCACTCATGATGGAATTGCCTAAAAATAAAGTTATTTTAATTTTTTAATGCTTGCAATTTTTTGATGTATAAGCATTTGAATCTACTAGAATCCCTGTTTTATCTAATTGAAGAGTATGATGATATTCGTTCAATTTCATCATTAAAGAAAAAAGACACACCACGTTTTTTATTTATTTCAATCAATTCACTGACGAATTCCTGATCAAAATTTTTCAAAACTAATTCATCATGCTGCAACACGGTGACGTCGCATCCAAATGCTTTAGCAATTGTCGTAAAAGCAAAAGAGATAATCCCAGCACCAATAAATAACGCTTTTTTAGGTAACTCTTCTTGTATTAAAAAATCTGAACTATCAGATAAATATTCCTATCCCTTCACAAAGAAAGAGTTTAAATCGATGATTATAGAAAAAAATAAAACAATAAAACAATAAAACAATTCTCAATAATATTTACCTATAATTATTTAACATAATAAAATAGTTAATCTAATAAAAAACAGATAATGTAAACATTGACATCATACTTAATGATATAATGATAATCTAACTAGTCATATCATATTGGAGGATAACATGAAAGATAAACGAGATATTGTGATTGTCATTTTAGTGGTGATTATTTTTGCTGGTGGTGGGTATTTTTTAGGAACACAAAATAGAGAAAAAAGTGACACAACAAAGGAAAGGTCTTCTTTTTCGTCAACATTAAACAGTAGTACCCTTTCATCAATAAAGGAAACAGCTGTTAGTACCAACGTTTCTTCTATTACCTATGAGTCACAACACTCCGAGGACTCAATGAGTCAAAAAGATATTGCCTTAAACAAAATGATTTCTTTACAGGGTAAATGGGCAGTACCATCAACAGATAGTTTTCTAATGATTCATGAAGATGGTTCTTGGTCAGCAACAACCGCGGGGCTAAGTGAGCCAAGACAATTAGATGTGAAAATTGATTCCTATAATGCGATGAGTGATACTTTATATATCACAATCGGGGGTGAAGCTGCTCAGATACATGTCATCACAAATGAAAAAATGATAATTGACTATAATGATGGCACATCACCCAGAGAGTACCACTTAGTTAACTAAAAACACCTTCCCTTTTGACATAAGACCAAAAGGAAAGGTGTTTTTTGATAAAACTTTTTATCTGTCAAATTCAAATAATGTTTCGATTGGAACATCTAAGACTCTTGAAATATTAACAGCGAGTTCAAGAGATGGGTTGTACTTTGCTTGCTCTAGCCTTCCTATCGTTTCCCGGCGTATGCCAACAGCTGTTGCTAATTCATCTTGTGTCATGTCTTTTAATAAGCGGTATTTTTTCACATGTGACTCAAAAGATGCCATCATTAATCCTCCTTATCATACTTATAAGTTAGATAAGCCCAGCTATTTAGACCAATAGAAAAGGTAAATGAAAAGATTCCAAGAGTCCATCTATATAGAATTTCGTAATCAGTAAATAAAAAACTGATCGCTAAATTCGAAATTAACCCAAATATTAAAGCTATTTTTAGAGCAGTCCCTGCTGCTTTGTTTTTATTTTCAATCAGTCTTTCATCATACATTGTCCCTAACTTGTATAGCCAAATATATTGAAACCCTGAAAAAAATGAAAAGAACAGTAAAAAATTTGGTTCTCCTTTAACCCCTAATACACCTATACAGCCTAAAAAACCAATTAACCAACTTTTATTTGTTAGTTCTTTCTTCATTTAATTCTCCTCCTAAAGTGATATATTTATCTCTTAATGATACAAATATATCACTTTAGAGATAGTTTATCAATGGAAAAGAGTTTATATATAAAAAACCAAAAAGAATTTATATCTTTCTGGTTTTTTTAAATTTATTATTTCTTCTTCGGCTCGTCATCGTCCATTTTAAGAACGGCCATGAAGGCTTCTTGTGGGACTTCAACTGATCCGATTTGTTTCATCCGTTTTTTACCTTCTTTTTGTTTTTCCAGCAATTTACGTTTACGAGAGACGTCACCACCATAACATTTCGCCAATACGTTTTTACGTAAGGCTTTAATATCCGTACGAGAAACAATCTTCGCACCAATTGCGGCTTGGATAGGCACCTCAAATTGTTGTCTTGGAATTAATTTACGTAGTTTTTCAACGATGGCTTTCCCACGTTCGTACGCAAAGTCTTTATGCACGATAAAGCTCAAGGCATCAACTTTTTCAGCATTTAGTAAAATATCCATTTTAACTAAGTTACTTGTTCGATAACCAATCAATTCATAATCAAGTGAGGCATAGCCTTTTGTCCCTGATTTTAATTTGTCAAAGAAGTCAAAGACAATCTCAGATAATGGAATATTGTAGACGATATTTACACGGTAATCATCTAAATAATCCATCGTCACAAACTCACCACGTTTACGTTGAGAAATGTCCATGACAGCCCCAACATAATCATTTGGTACCATGATTTGTGCTTTAACATAAGGCTCTTCCACGCTATCAATTACACCTGGCTCTGGGAATTCTGCCGGGTTGTCAACGATGACTTGTGACCCGTCAGTTAGATTGACATGATAAATTACAGACGGTGCGGTTGTAATCAAGTCTAAATTAAATTCACGTTCTAAACGCTCTTGGATAACATCCATATGTAGTAGTCCTAAGAACCCACAACGGAAACCAAATCCTAATGCTTGAGATGTTTCCGGCTCAAAATCAAGAGCAGAGTCATTTAATTGCAAACGTTCAAGTGCTTCACGTAAGTCATTGTATTTTGATGTATCAATTGGGTATAATCCACAATACACCATTGGGTTCATTTTGCGGTAACCATCTAAAGGTTCGCTCGCCGGATTATCCGCTAATGTAATGGTATCCCCTACTTGTGTATCTTGAATATTTTTAATACTTGCTGTTAAGTAACCAACGTCTCCTACCATCAAGAAATCTCTTGGAACAGCTTTTGGAGAGAAAATGCCCACTTCACTAACTTCGTATTGAACACCGTTATTCATTAATTGAATCGTATCTCCTGGTTTTACGACACCATCAAAGACACGAATATTTAATACAACCCCACGATAAGAGTCGTACACAGAGTCAAAAATCAGTGCTTTTAGTGGTGCGTTCAAATCACCGTCAGGAGCTGGTACGTATTCAACGATTTGTTCTAAGATATCTTCAATCCCAATTCCAGCCTTTGCACTAGCTAGTACGGCTTCACTCGCGTCAATCCCAATCACGTCTTCGATTTCTTTTCTAACACGCTCAGGATCTGCTGCAGGTAAATCTATTTTATTAATAACTGGTAAAATTTCTAAATCATTATCAACGGCTAAATACACGTTGGCTAACGTTTGAGCTTCAATCCCTTGAGCTGCATCTACCACAAGAACAGCCCCCTCACAAGCGGCTAAACTGCGTGACACTTCATAAGTAAAATCGACATGCCCGGGTGTATCAATTAGGTGAAAAATATATTCTTTTCCATCTTTCGCATTATAAGTTAACTCAACGGCATTTAATTTGATTGTAATACCGCGTTCTCTTTCTAAGTCCATTGAATCAAGTAACTGCTCTTGCATTTCACGGTCAGAAACGGTTTCGGTCTGTTGTAAAATACGGTCAGCAAGCGTTGATTTTCCATGGTCAATATGTGCTATGATGGAGAAATTCCGAATAGATTCTTGTCTTTTTTTCATTTCATCAAAATTCATCGTTATCTCCTACTTTCTATTAATCAGCATTTTCAATTATACCAATCTTTTGAGTGTTTTTAAAGTATTTTCAATATATGTTTGATATAATAAACATTATCAAACAATAGGAGAAAGATAAATGGAATCAAAAGATGCACACGAGAATTTAACCTTAAAAAAGGTCGAACTAAAATATTTGAAACAATTTAATGAGTTACTTCGTTATGTCTTTCAAGTTACTGACTCTGATATTGAGGAGAGTGGCTATGAAGATGAGTCAGAAATCATTCGTGCCAAACGTCCTGTTTTAAGGGAAGCAGATGTTTATGGTTGGTTTACTCAAGATGATGAGTTAATTTCTCAATTAGCTATCTATCCTTGTGAAGTTAACATCCATGATACTGTCTATGAAATGGCTGGTTTAACTGGTGTTGGAACGTACCCAGAATACACCAACATGGGATTAATGAGTGAGTTGATTAAATTGGGTTTAGTTAAAATGCGTGATAATAAGCAATGGATTTCTTATCTCTACCCTTATAATATCCCTTACTACCGTCGTAAGGGCTGGGAAATTATGTCCGATAAAATATCATTTGAAATAAAAGACACACAACTTCCAAAACCAGTTGACGTGCCTGGATATGTTGAACGCGAGAATATTGACCATGAAGATGTTTACAAAGTCTATGACGCATTTGCTGAACAAAACCATGGGGCAATGATTCGTTCTGATTTAAACTGGGAAGAATATTGGCGTTGGGAAAATGAAGAAGAACGGACAGCTGCTATTTATTATAGCGCAGATGGTGATCCTTGTGGGGTTTGTTTTTATTGGATAGCTGAAGAAGTGTTTCATATCAAAGAGATGTTTTATTTAAACCAAGAAGCTAGAAAAGGGCTTTGGAATTTTGTGTCTGCCCATTTTTCAATGATTGACCGTGTTGTTGGTGCTACCTATAAAAATGAGCCAATTGCCTTTTTATTTGAAGACAGTGAAATAAAAGAATCCATTGAGCCTTACTTTATGGCACGCATTGTAGATGTTGAGCAATTCATCAAACAATACTCGTTTATCACTACGGGTAAACCATTCCACTTTGTTGTGACTGATCCTATTGCTGAGTGGAATAATAACCACTTTAGTTTAATGTGGGATGAGGATAATCATTTGACTGTAACAAATGAAGCTATTGGAAATCCTGTTTATGTTGATATTCAGACGCTCACTGCTCTTCTAATGAGTTATAAACGTCCGTCATATCTTTATCGTATTGAACGATTAAAAACGGATAAAGAAACACTTAGAACGCTTGAGAGAATCATTCCTGATCAAGAAGCATACTTTAGTGATTATTTCTGATAACGTGTTTGATTTCATAAAAAAGGACTTAGCAAGAATTCATGTCTTGTTAAGTCCTTTTTCCTATATATCAGATTGATTAACTGGCCATCTAGTTTGTTGTTTGCTTGGTAAAATTAATGTAATGAAGATAATAAAATTACCAATAACAGGTAAAAGATAAAATAAAATCCACCAGTTACTATGATCCCTGTCATGCAATCTTCTTGCACGAACAGTAAAATTTGCTAACCAAATTAAAATAGTTAGCACAACAAAAATAATCGTTACCGAATTCCACTCTTTAATGACCCTTGAACCGTCAGACATAAAATCAATATACTTGTAGGTCCCTGTCAGACTAGTGTAGAGAGCTAAAACAAAATAATTGATCACTTGTGGCCACCAATATTGAGCTCGTGTAGATGAAGCATTCATTACTGTCATATTATTCCAATATTCTCTATAAGCGTTTATCATATAATCACCTCCTATTTTTTCATTGTAAAACAACTTAACAATTAGTCAAACATTATATTATTTTGGTAAATAATTTGGTAACAGCTTTAATAATAAGTCTGTTAAAGCATCAGGTGTCATAGTACTTAAATCAACTTGTCCTTTAATAACGAGTTCCATTAATTCTATATAGGCATACCCCAATGCACCAGTAATAACCATTCCGACACCACCAGATATAAGGCCTCCACCAAGTGTTCCAACACCTGGTACTAGTTTAGCAATATTACCAGCTAATGATTTTCCTGATATCATTGCAGCATAGACCCCTAACATACTAGTTAAAGCTGTTTCTATTTTTTGCTTATCAACTTCAATTCCATAAATTGAGGTGATTTTGGTCATCATCGCTGTTTGTGATGTCATCATTATCGGAGCATCTGCCCCAGGGATGGGAGCAAATCCCGTTCCAAAATTAGCGGCCATAGTAGCGGTCACAACTTTAACAGCTTCATTATGTTTGACTTTGATAGAAGCTTCTTGTGAATGGATAAATGACGCTTGTAACCCTTCAGGTAACAGTTCAACAGTAGCATCGATTAATTCTTCAATCCCAAAGATGCCTTGATGTTCTGTTTGCTTTGCTAGTACTAGTATAATATCAAAGGAAGAGTCGATTAATTTTTCTATTTCATTTTTCAAAAGGGTGGCTTCTTTTATGTCAAAGCATTTTGTCAATACAATAATAACAGGTAAATTTTGATTAACTAGCCACTTGATAAATGATATTTCAGCCTCTTCAATTCTAGCACCTGATCCAGAAATAACATACCACACAACATGGACATCATCGTCTGTTGTTTCAGTTGCTTGAACTTTTTTTATTAGTTGTTGGATAGGGTTTCGTTTGAATGATTTGATCACGCTTTTTATATCAAACCCCATCTTACTAATTTCAAATCCTACAGTATCATAAATTCTAACAGGAAAATTTTTCTGTTCAATCAAATGAATATCCTCTGTAACAGGTTTACCAACGCCCGTTTTTACTAAATCTTCACCAAATACCGTATTAATCAGTGTGGATTTACCAACGCCACTTTTTCCTGCAATCAAGAGATTAACCTTTTTTAGCTCTTTATTTTCTTTCTTAACATTATTAAATGTTTCTTCAACATATTTTTTATAATTCGCTTGATCCATGTTCTTTTACCTCCTTTTATAAGAATCATTAACATGATAAAACATTATACCTGATTAAATTACAACGTATCAAAAAACTCTATTAATGACTCTTCAAACTCTGAAGCACCAAAAAATCCAATGTCTTCTTCCTCTTCAATCTCATGAACAATCTCCGCTAATCTAGGGTTATCTAGCAACGAATGACCAGGAAGATAGGTTTCATAAGCTTCCATGATACGATTACTATTAACGTCTTGATTGGCTGCCCATCGTCTGATTTCTAATTCTTGTTTTTCTGTCCGATATTTTTTTCGTGTGGTCGCCAATGTCTCAGTCGTAAAATGCTCTGTAATATCTCCTGATTCAATGTCTCCCACAATATCATGAATTTCTTGACGACTGTCTTCATCCATTGGAATAATGTGTTCCTCAATGGCTTGTTTATTAGTTTCGTCAGTCTTATCAATGTAGTTATTCAATAGCTCAACTAATTTATCGTAGTCAATGATTTCAGCAGAGTATTTTTCCAAAGCAACACGAATCTCGGTAATGTCAGGTCTTTTTTCTTGTGGTAATAACTCCACCACATCATTCAGGCGTGCTTGTAATGCTCCTAGCTCTTCGGTATTTTTGATGTCCAACATGACTTTTTTACCAGTTGGCTCATTATCTGCGTTAAATTCCTCAACCTCTGTACCCAAATCATACCCTTGTCTCATTAGACGTTGGATTTTATCTTGTGTTGATGCGGCTAATTTAGCAAATTCTTCGCGTTCCGTTTCAGAACGAGGAATTTGACTGAAATCTTCTCCTGCTAATTGTTTCAATCGACTGACAGACGGAGATAATTCCTCTATTTGACTACTTTGTGAGGTCGCAAAAATCCCATCATCTTCCAGTTCTTTTTTATCTTCTTTTTCACTTTCTTTTTTCGCTTCTTCTAGTGTATCATTGCCGCCTTTTGTATAGATGCGTAAGGCATTTTCAACAAAGGATTGCATCTCATCACCCTTACGATAAAAACGCACTTTTCCATAAGGTTTGCTGCTGCGGTCAAACGTACGATTGGTTCGTGACATTGCTTGAATCAACATACCTTCTTTCAGCATTTTATCCATGTAAATCATATTGATATACTTTGAATCAAATCCTGTTAATAACTGGTCTGATACAATCACTAAATCGAGTCTATCTTCATCAAGATTTCGATTGTAAGGTTTTTTTCGTGCCAAACGTTTGGTGATATCTGTAATATACGCACGCTCTGGATCTTTAGCATGTAAGATACTTGGTGTATTGTACCTTTCTGCATACTCACCAATCGCTTTTTTCAAACTTTCATTCAGTTCTTTTGTGCCTGTTTCATTGCTTTCATCTTTTGAAAAAGTCATCGCAACTCGCAAGTTTGGTGCTATCTCTTTAAACAGATTGTAATAAGACACAACCGCTTGTTTACCTGATACCGCAAGCATCGCTTGAAAGACGTTTTTCTCTTGTATCCCACCAATAACTTCCCCACCTGAGTTTTTATCCCAGTGACCTAGTATATCCTCAATCACTTGTTGTCTATATGGAATACTACTATAAATTTCTTTTTCATACTCTTTTTCAGTAAAGTCTTCTGACGGGTTAGTGATGGTATAATCTGGTCTATAATACGTCACGTCAAAGCCTAAAACATTGCCATCGCCAATCGCATCTTTAATCGTGTAGCTATGAAGTCTTTTACCAAAAATATCATGCGTTGAAATATCCCGTGTGGTATTCACATCATTTAGTGTATCACTGTAAAAGTTTGGTGTACCAGTAAAACCAAACCACGTTGTCTTACTGAAAGCTTTTTTAATTAATTTGACTGAGTCTCCACTTGCCGAGCGATGAGCTTCATCCATGATGATGACATTCCAATCATTGTTTGTCAGTCCATTTTTTACTGCTTTTGTTAACCCTTGTACTGAAATCAACAAGATTTTTGACGTCCCTTTATGATTCAACTCTTTTTTTAGTTGGCGACCGTTCACTTTTTTGATGCGATTTTTAAAGTGAGTATAGGCAAAATCTTTAAAGTTTTCTAGCGTTTGTTCGATTAAATCGACTCTATCCACGATAAATAAGACATTTTTCACTCGAGGAGCAGAGGCTAGTAATTGGGCGACTTTAAAAGAGGTCACTGTTTTACCAGAGCCTGTTGTGTGCCAAATATAGCCACCCTCTTTTTCAAACAATCCATTTTGCTCTACTTCTTTCATTCGTTGCAAAATGTTTCGTGTGGCTTGTATTTGATAACTACGCATGACCATTAGGTTATCACTTGATGCGTCAGGTATCATATTGACTGTGACTAAACGATGTAATGCCGGAATCCCCATTACTTGATGCGCAAACTCAAAAGCATCTGAAATATCTTGTCCCTTGTCATCTCGCCAACCAAACACAAATGTTTTATTATAATGCTCAAACGCATTGGGACGAGCCATATAATGAGCTGCATGTTGACTCATGATAAATTGCACTTGGACAAATGAAAACAGTCCTGTATACATGCCATCTCCGTGATAACCTTTTAATTGCTCAAACGCACTCCACTGATTTTGTAAATGCTCATCTTTTAACTCTACATGAGCAACTGGCAAACCATTAATCAGTAACATCAAATCAATGATTCTCTTGGTCGTCAAAGCAGTAGGAAGTTCAGTAAAATGAACTTGATTGACTATTTCATATCGTGATCTACCACCAGCTACATCATCTTCAAAGAAAATCTCGATTTCCAAGTTTGAGCCATCATCTCGTGTGATAGGAATCGAACCAACTCCCCCAGCACCAACAAGTAATAATTGGGCATCATATGGCGTTTTGATTCGTTGGAGCTCTTGCATAATTAACCCAAACTCAATATCTGATAGCGACACTCCATTTAGTTTTGGGGCATTGACTTCATTTAAAATATCACGCCAGTGTTCTTCTAATTTTTTAGTACTAACACCTGACAAATCTTTCCGGTACGTCCATCCTTCAGACTCCAACTTCTTTATCAGTGCTTTTTCAAATTTATCCTCCGCCATTGTATCCCTCCTTTACTACCTTAAACAAACATTTTTTGCAGATACCCTTTTTTCAATTCTTTCAATAAATCTAACTTACGCTGATGAAGTGCGATAGTGTCGTCTAGTTGCTTGAAGAAGTTTCCGATTTGGGATTGTTCTTCCATATTTTTGGGAAAGGATACGATTGTTTTTTGTAGGTTTCCTTTACTAATTGAGGATACTTTAGACCCTTGCATCAATCTTAAAAGCTGTCTATGATAAACATCAGAGTTAATATAATATCCTAAAAAGAATTCTGCCTTTTTTTCTTTTGATCTTGCAACAATAGTATGCAATCCTGCAACAAGATTTTCATCAGTAATACCACTAACTTCTACAGCTTTTCCTACAGTTTCATCTTCAGCTGCATCTGCAAAAATTAAGTCACCATTTTTTAGTAAATTGGAGTTATATTTTTCTAATTTACCATCAGTAATATATGGGATTTCATCTATCTTAATATTTAGAATAGTAGAATATTTGATTAATATATCACCATAGTGGACACTTTTAACATCACCCTCATCATAGTTTAACAATGCTCTAGACAGTGAGTTTGTGGATACAGGAAAATTAAAACAATCACTAAACTTACGCTGTTCCCAAGCGTCAGTAAATCCTTCAAAACGAATTTCAGGTACTACTTCATCTTTTTTAGGGAACATTTTTTGTAAAAATCCTTTTTTCTGTTCTTTCAATAAATCTAACTCACGCTGATGAAGTGCGATAGTGTCGTCAAGTTGTTTGAAGAAGTTACCGATTTTAGTTTGTTCTGTCATATTATTTGTGATTTTAACACTAATATTAGCTAAAGTTTTTGTTCCTAAATTAGGCGGGTCTGTACCAGCTAACTCATTATCTATTTTATCTACTGTACTTTGTTTTTGTATTAATTGATAAGTAAATTCTTTATCCAATTCAAATTCTAATTTTGCCACACGTTGATTTAATAAAGATTCCTTATCCACTCTACCAATTTTTAAAGTATTATTTAAAATCGGTCTTGTTAATGCCATCACATAATCACCTTTATATAGTTGATAGTTTGAATACTTGTCCCAGAATTCTAAAGGTAAAAAAGACTCAGTTGTCCAATCGACACCATTTTTATCTACATTTGCGATTTTCAACCATGGAATTCCATTTGTAACAGAGTCTTTGCTACTAAATGCATTTCCACCATTTAGTTTTATTACATCTGAAAGCTTACGCTGTTCCCAAGCATCAGTAAATCCATCGAAACGAATACTTGGTGTTAACTTATTTACCATCGTGAGTCGTCTCCTTTGCATTGCCCCATATCTTAGATAGTTTACTAGTACTGTTATCTAGTTGTTGTTTAGTATCATCATTTGTTGCAACAAGTTCTTGTAGCATGCTCATCAGACTAGCTTGGCTATCTTGTAACTCTGTTTCGATATCTAGTAACTCTGTTGCCACTTTATCAATGTCGATAGGTTCTTCTTCTTCAAAAGTATCAACATAACGGGGAATGTTTAAGTTGTAGTCATTTTCTTTGATTTCTTCAAGGGTTGCTAAGCTAGAGTATTTCTCAATTTCTTTTCTTTCTATGACTGTTGAAACAATTTTTTCAATATCTTCTGCTCGCAATTTATTTTGACTTTTTACTTTTTCAAACTCTTTACTTGCGTCAACAAATAAAATATCTGATTCTTGACGGTGTTTTTTCAAAATAATCACACTAACAGGGATAGATGTATTTAAAAATAGCTTGTCTGGAAAACCAATGACTGCCTCAATCTGATGCTTGTCAATCAACGCTTTACGAATACGTCCCTCTGCACCACCACGAAATAGAACGCCGTGTGGTAAAATAATCGCCATACGTCCACTATCGTCCAAATGATACAAACAATGTAGCAAGAACGCATAATCGGCTTTTGTTTTCGGTGCGACACCATATTCGCGCCAACGCGGGTCATCTTCTCGCTCTTTGTTATCCCAATGAGCTGAATAGGGTGGATTTGCCATGACAGCGTTGAACATTCTTGGGCTATCTTTTCCATCCACAACCCCATCTGGCCAATCACTTTCTAGTGTGTCAGCATGCTTGATATTAATATCATTGTACTCCACACCATGCATCATCAAGTTCATACGAGCCAAACGATACGGCGTTGCATCACGTTCTTGACCAAAATATTTAATCACTCCACGTTTATCAGAGTGTTTCATGTAACTCGCCGTTGTTAAAAGGAGTGACGCTGATCCAACAGTTGGATCATAAATTGAAAAGCTTTCTTTATCTTCATGGCCATGAGTTAAAATACGTGCCATCACGTTTGATATTTCTTTTGGCGTATAGTATTGTCCCATATCAGACGCTAATACTGTCGCAAATTGAGCAACCAAATACTCATAGATATCCGAAATCGTATCCCCATCACCAGATAAATCAAATTCAGGAGCGGACAATAACTCTATCATTGACATCATGACACTTGAACGAGATTGTGCATTCGACCCTAAGTCAGCACTATCAAAACGCATACCATCAAAAATCCCTTCAAAATCTGCTTTCGCTTCAAAAGCAATTTGTTGGTTAAATCGTCCAAATGTATCACTCATCATACTAATATTAAAACGGTCTTCATCGATCGCTTGCTGCCAATCACTAAAAAAGTCTCCTGGCTGAATGGCATAACCTAAATTTTGTTTCATATAGTCCATTGCTCTTTGGCTATCTTCTGTAAAAACGCTTTCCCACGTTTCGTCGCCACGAAGAACTTTTTCTAACCACTTTGTACTTTTTTCAGATAAATATTTATAAAATAAGATGCCAAATATGTAATCTTTATAAGCTGTTAGACCGATTTGTCCTCTAGTTTGATTAAGCATATCCCACATTTTTGTTTTCTGTTCGCTTGATAAAGCCATTATTTTTAACCTCTTTCTCGTTTCTTTAATAAAAAATAATCTACCTATATATTACTATACAGGTAGCTAATTTAATAGATTATTATCAGAAATCGTTATTTCTTCTTTTATACGTACTCATGATGTTTTTGGGTATTAATCGTTTCAAAAACAAAAACACCAATCTATGACGAGATTTCCACTCATCATAAATTGATGTTTTTATAAAAATAAATTTTAGTGTTTTCTTCTAATATAAAAAGCACCCATTGACATTAATAATATGCCTGCTCCATGGAAAATAGGGCTCATCGAATGATCTTCACCTGTACTTGGTAAATTCGGTTTATTATTATTTGTTGTACCATTTCCATTAGTTCCAGGTACTTTTGATACATTGTGAGAGTTTGTCAAAGTAATATGTCCTTTACCATTATCTGTGACAGTAGCAGTATAACCTTCTGGTACATCCACTTCTTTTACTATATACTCAATGGTTTTACCATTTTTCTTTTCATCTAACTCTTTCCAAGTATATTGCCACTTGTTACCTTCGTTTAGTGTCACGGGTTTACCTGATTCTTTGCCATTGGCGTAAAGTTGAACACTAATATCTTGTGGACGAATACCATCTTGATTGTTTGAATCATCTCAAACTTTTTCTCCTTCAATAGTTACTTTTTCTGGTGTATGTTCATTTTTTAAATATAAATCTTTACCACCATCGGTCGTTTGAATACTTAAATTGTAGTCTTTAGAATCAAATTCTTCCATAACGGTATAATAGGCAGTTTGACCATTTTCATTTTTTAATGGTAGATTTTTCCAAATATATTCCCAATCATTTGCTTCATCTAGATATTTAATGTCTCCAAATTTTGTCTCTTTTCCAGTGGTAATACTTTCAGATTGGTCAAAACTGTAAGGTTGGTCACTTTGATATAGCTGTACTGCTAAGTTCTGAGGTCTTAAACCATCTTGATTATCTCGATCGTCCCAATGCTTTAATACTGAAAATGACGTTTCAGCACTATCAAAATCAATACTAGCAAGAGTAACTAATCTTTTTTCTATTGGTTGTAAAGGCCCAATTGGCTGTAGAATCGGTTTAGCATACATAGTAGACAACATAATAAGATTCTTTACTTCTAATAAGAGCATCAATATTACAATATAATTCTGAATCAGATGCTTTATTTTCATCAATAATTTTTTTAGGAATGCTTATTTTTATTGTTCTCCTTGCAAAATCTGGCTGGATTGAGACCTCATTTGTGATATCCGTTACTTTTCCATCATTAAGTAATTGAACTTCAATATTGGTATCTTTATCATCAATTTCAACTAGTTTTTCTGTTTCAGCATCCATATTGTCTTCAAAGATCATATTGTAGTAATAATTGTCTTTATCTTCCCCGTTTGGAACAATCTCTTTAACGTTTATTTCTATATTATCTATTTTATTGATAATTTCTTGATAACTATCATTATCATCTGTTTTTTCTTTTGCTTCTTCATATAATTGTTGAATTAAAGGATTTGATTCAATCACAATGTTATTAAAATTTGCTCCGGTTAATTTCCATATAGCGATTTGTGTAGCAGTATACCTCGTTAAATGATTCGCTTGTTGATAATCAGGTACATTATTTACAGGACTATCTTTATCAATATTTGTATAATAATTTTGCATCAATCATAGAACTGGACCAGATAGTTTTTTACTTGTATCTAACGTATAATCAACATTATTAGGATAGTATCTACCTTCATCTAAACAAAAATAAATATGTTGATCATCATCTGTTAAGGTATATAATCTTGAAGGCATCAAATTTAAATTATTTAAATGAACATCCGGATTATCTTTCAAATTAATATCAAGTCTAACCTTTTTTTTGGCTCATCTGGTAATTTACTTGCTTCAGCTTGAATATTAGACGTTGAAAAAATAATTCCTACTACTAAAAATAAGAAAATCGATATTTTTTTCATATTTATTCCTATTTTATTTATAAATTTAATTATATTGTAATATAAAACACAAGGTATACCTTATCATCCTATGATATTTTTTATTCTATGTTACGATAAATTCTTTTTGTTATTTTCACTTGCTATATCTTTTTGTAAATCCTTGATAAAATCCTTTGTATCAATCATACTTGCCCTATTTTCAATCGTTGCACCTTTATTTATACCACCTAATCCTGTATTAACCATCTTTCCCCATCCTTTTAATGGGTCTTTTCCTTTTGCTCGTAATTTATCATTTTTTAAACGTAGTTTCTCTGATTTTAATAATTTTTTATCTGACATGGGCATAACCTCATTTCGTTTTAATCGTTATATCATAATTAAATATACCAATCTTTGTTTATTAAAGTCCATGATAGGACATCTCTATACATTTTGACTATCTCTAACAACCATTTTTCCCTCTACGCTTTCAATTATCCAGATATCTTTAAATGATACAGTCTGAATTTCACCACCCGGTAGCACGCCGTTTTCTTCAAAATAGTCTATCAACATTTCCTCAAACAATCCTTTTTTAAAGCATTATGTTGTGTGGCACGAGTTACTTTTACCTTATCTATCTGAATATTTGTGACGATATTTTGTTTATTTAACCGTTTATATTCTGCTAGTTTTTGCTGAAAATCTTCATATAATGTGACATCTCTTTGATCGTTTCCTTATGTCATATCGCCATAAGACCAAGCAAGTTGAATAGCTCTAAATAGTGATTTGTATTTCCATCATTCTAAGTCGTCTACATCTATATAAGTATTTTCCTTTAAAGATGAGCTGCTAATAATGTATCAAACGTACTATCCTCAAATGATTCCCACGAAGCATGATTAATGTTAACCGTTAGTTGAACGAGTCCTTCTCCGTTTATCTCAATCCTCTCAAATCCTGGTCTATTTCTATTATGTCATGATGCAATGTTCCAATATAAGTTGACTGTTTCCCCTTACCAAATAAAAGGGTGATACCTTTTGCAATAGGTGGATGACGCACCTTCCAATGACGTTACTTAACACCTAATTTAAAAAAAGAAAAACCTACCTATAAAGATAAGTTTTCTTAGATGTTATATAAACATATCTATGACCTCGACAACCTCTAACCAGGTCAATATGTCACATTGCTCGATTTTTTCCAAATGACGTTTGGTAAAATCAATCGATCTCAACTGATGAGTCACAATCTCACCTTCTACTTGTTGTGGTTGCTTAATCGTCACATAGGTAGAAAAGTCTCTATTTGTTGACGTGATGGGGCACACCAAACAAAAACCCGTATGCTGATTAAACTCATCGCGACTCACAACTAAAGCTGGTCGACGTTTTTTAATTTCTTTACCTTTTGATGGATCAAAGTCCATCCAAACAATATCTTTCTGTTTTGGCGTATCCATTTAGTGTTCGTTCCCTTTAGACATCATAATATCCCACTCGGCATCTTCTTGTACCACAGAATCTCTAAATCCTGCCCAATCATCTGCATGTTTAAAAATGTCTTCTTTTTTAGGTTTTAAAATATAGGCCTCTCCAACTTTAGTAATAGTAAACGTATCTCCTACTTCTGGAGAAATATCTTTAGGAAAAATAGCACCAACAGAATTGCCAATTTTTCGAGCGACTGTTTCCATGATTTTCATCTCCTAATGGTTTGTTAAACTAAGTATAACTAAATTTAACAATCGTGTCAAAGATAAGTCATTAACACAAAAATACCGACTAGTGTTAGCTAGTCGGTAAAGATGTATCATTAAAATTTTAAGAATGATAAGGTTAAGTTTTATTTTTCTACTTTAAAATCAAATTCTGTTTTTGCTTGATAAGTTGGATGTGTTTGTAAAAAGTTGGAAATAAGCTCGGTCATATCAACTGTCACTTCTTTGATGATTTTTGACGCATCAAACATTGCGTAATTTCCGCCACCTACTGCACGATATTGATTAATGACAATATCTAGTGAATCATCCATCTTGATTGGTTTGCCTTTGTAACTCAGTTCAACAACACGTTTACCAACCGGATTTGATACGATAACTTTATACCCAACACCACTATACATATCATAGTTGTAATGCTCGGTTTTAGGATATAAAAATTTGTCACTCACGACAATTTCGTCATCCTCATTAAGAGCAAAATACTCAGCACTTTGTTCAAGGGCATCTTTCAAATCTTGCCCTGAAACAGTAAGCACAGCTAAAGTATTTGGATAAATATAGTTTGTCACAATATCACGCATGGTCACATCAGACTGGAATCCTTTACTGTCATTATCAAACAGTGCTGTTCCAGAGATATCAACGCCAGTCGCATCCATCTGCACGTCTTGAATGAATTCAATGTAGGCATGCCCATTGATTCGAACACTCATCGGATCAGTAATCGTCATATCTCCATCTATGTGTCCAAGTGGTTGATCCAACCAATCTTCGACAGTATCTAAGACTGGCTTAAATGTATCGGCAATGTCTTTATCGGCATCATAGTCAGACATTGATAATAACTCAGCTGCTGAGTCAGTCACTTGTTTATGATCATCTAATATCAAGGTCATTTTTCCAACATGCTTGGCTTTGTCCCCTGGTTGGGTAACAGGTGTGTCGTTGACTTTTTCTGCCATCACTCGGTGTTGATGACCAGTAACAAACGCATCAATTCCCTCAACTTGGGTCACGATATCATAGCCTTCGTTTTCCCCTGTTAAGTTTTCAGTTGCTTCACCAGTCTGCAAATCTTTTTCAAACCCACCATGATAACTCACAATGACAATATCAGCTTCTCCTTTAAGTTTCGGAACATATTTTTTTGCTGTTTCAAGTGCCGATAAAAAAGTTAAGCCTTTAATTGTTTCAGGTTGTTCCCAATTTGGAATATAGGGTGTTGTCAGTCCTAACACCGCAATTTTCAACCCATCTTTTTCAAGAATCACATAGGCCTGCCCTGTTAGTGGCTCATTTTTATCATTTAAAATATTCGCACAAACGATTGGGTAGTTCAGTTGACTCACTGTATCAAGTAAGTACTCAACCCCATAATTAAACTCATGGTTACCAAGAACACCCACATCATAGCCAACTGAATTCATGATATCAGCGACTTGTTTACTATTCTTTTGTTTCGACAGATAGTAACTCATCGGTGAGCCTTGTAAAAAGTCGCCATTGTCGATTAATACAACAGTCCCATCTTGTTTAGCCTGTTCATCTTTAATGGCTGTAACAGCTTTTGATAACCCAAATGACAAATCTTGATTGACTGCTCTAAAATCTGTCGGGTATAAATAACCATGTGTATCACTGGTAGAAAGAATTGTTATCTTATCCATTGACTAATTTTCCTCTCAAATAATTTGATACGACTTCAACAATTAAGATTAACACGATTAATCCAATTAAAATTGAGCCAACTTGATTCCAACGATATGAGTTCATCGCAAAAATAAGCGGCGCTCCAATACCTCCAGCTCCTACTAAACCAAGAATAGTTGCATCACGTAAGTTCATATCAAAACGATAGATAGTAATTGAGGTAAAGTTAGCAATTAATTGTGGGATAATCCCAAAACGAATTTTTTCAAATGTTGTACAGCCAAATGAGTCCATTGATTCTAAAATACCTGTATCAATTTCTTCAATAACATCTACATATAATTTTGATACCATTCCAATCGAGGTAAGAGACATAGTCATCACACCGGCAAATGGACCAGGTCCAGTCACACGGATAAACATTAACCCATAGACTAATGCTGGAATCGTTCTAATGACAACTACAAAAGCTCTCATGAATAGATAAACTGGTTTTGGCATAATACTTGGTGCCATTAAAAAAGCGATAGGAATCGATAAAATCGCCCCAAAAATCGTTCCTAAAAAGGCAATACAAATTGTTTCAAATAGCAAGTAAGGGACACCTTGTTTTGTGCCGTTAAATAATAGATTGGTATCTGGTTGAACAATCCCTTTAAGGATGTTTGCAGCGATTTTGCCGCCACCTTCGTCCATCGCGTTAAAATTTAACGCTGACAATGACCAGATAAACGCCCCAAGCAAGACAGCTACTAAAATAACGTATTGCTTTGTCTTATTTGGTTCTTTGTTTAATTCAGTTAAAATACGTTGATTCATATATGTCTTCCTTTTCTATTGTAATTTTTTGCGGAAATATTCACTGATTGTTTCGATGATGCCAACAGTGATAACTAAGACCACTAAAATCGTCCCAACATTTCCATAATCACGCCAACCCAATTGTTCATTCAACAAGATACCTAACCCACCGGCTCCAACATACCCTAAAATGGAGGCATATCGTAAGTTTCCTTCGAAGTTAAATAAAGATGTCGATAGATAAGATGGTAAAATAGCTGGAATCACACTATAACGAAAGGCTTGCAAACGTGTTAGCCCCATTGATTCTAGTGCTTCAAATGTCGACATATCCAGTGATTCGATTTGTTCGTACGTTAATTTACCAACATAAGAGATAGTAAAAATAAAAATAGCAACAGTTCCTGCCATTGTTCCTAAACCAAATACAAAGGTTGCGATTAATGCAATAACAATCGTTGGTAATGTTCGTAAGAAACTTAAAATCAATTTGAATAATGACGAAACAAAGCGGTTTTTTACAATATTATTAGAAGCCAATATAGCAAATGGAACAGCTAATAATGCCCCAATAAGTGACCCTAAGAGTGACATTTTAATCGTGTCAAACAGTGGTGTCCAAACTTTACTTAAAAAGTCCATTTTAGGTGGAAACATAGCTTTTAGCATCACAAAAAACTGATCGCCACGAGTTAGTAATTGCGTGAAGTTAAATTGTGTTACTTGTATAGAGATGTACATGAAAATAAGAACCAATAACACAATGAGCGGAGTGTAAGATGCTTTTTGAACGACTTGTTTTCCATTCGGCAAAGTGATCGTTTTTTTACGCATGGTTACTCTCCTTTCTTATCCCCATCATAAATGGTTGATAACACATCTTCTGTCACGTCTTTTGATGGACCATCATACACGATTTGTCCTTGTCTAATTCCAATCACTCGATCAGCATATTCTAATGCCAAATCAACATGGTGAATATTAATTAATACGGAAATATTTAAATCTTTGTTAATGCGTTTAAAATCATCCATGACCGTTTTTGCTGTGACAGGATCAAGAGCGGCAACTGGCTCATCGGCTAATATCACTTCAGGATGACTGGCGAGTGTTCTAGCTAAGGCCACACGTTGTTGTTGCCCACCAGATAGTTGATCCACTCTGACAAACGCTTTGTCTAAAATTCCAACGTTATCAAGAGACTCTAAAGCTGTCACTTTGACGTCTTCTGGAAAAATACCAAACACACGTCTCCACCAAGGAAGTTCTGGAACAGACGAAATCATGACATTTTTTAATACAGTTGCACGAGTAATCAAATTAAATGATTGGAAAATCATTCCAATTTGACGACGAAACGCTCTAATTTCTTTTCCTTTAATTTTGCCAACGTTTGTCTCATTAACCATCAATGTTCCTTCTGTAATGTCATGCATACGGTTGACGCAACGAATTAAGGTTGATTTACCTGCTCCTGATAGTCCGATGATTGCAACAAACTCACCTTGTTCAATTTCTAAATCAATATCTTTTAATCCCACATAACCATTTGGATAAACCATTTGGACATTATCAAACTTTATCATCTTAAAATCCTTTCTAAAAACAAACTGCCATCATCAAAAGAGATGATCGCAGTTTGACGTGTCGTTTTTCTTAAATTTATTTAGCGTCTTGAACTAATTTTTGTGCTTTTCGTTCATTATCATAGTCTTTAGGATTTGCTTCGACATAGCCTTCATGACTGTAGATACCGATAACTTTTTTACCTTCATCTGTTTTAGCGATGTTGATAAATGATTTTTGTAACGCTTTTTTCAAATCATCTGTCATTGTTTTTGAGTTTTTACTTACTGAGATAGTATCGTTATAAATCGCTGGTGTTACACCAATAACGTTTGTTTCATCCCAGATAGATTTGTCGCGGCCAAACTCTTTTTTCCAGTTTTCTTCATTGTCACGACGAGCATCAGCATAAGTTAATACCACATCAACTTGACCTGAAGCTAAACGAGCAAAGGCACTACCGTAAGAATCTGATTGAACGATATTTTTTAAATCAGTGATTTTTTTGTCGTAGTTTTCGTTTAACCATAGACTTGGGTAAATATATCCAGCTGGAGAAGATGAACTCATCACACTCCATGAAAGGTTATTTAAATCATCCCATGATACTTTTTCACCTTTATTTACTTTATCAGCAACTGCTTGGCCT
The DNA here is from genome assembly GCF_022604695.1 of Vagococcus sp. CY53-2. NCBI lineage: Bacteria > Bacillati > Bacillota > Bacilli > Lactobacillales > Enterococcaceae > Vagococcus > Vagococcus sp. CY53-2. Next base: position 234,593 of record NZ_JALAHP010000001.1, on the reverse strand, counting down.
TTTGAAGATGGTCCAGCAATCATTAACGCACGGTAAGAATCAACTTGCTTGTCAGTTGGCTCAGTTGGTTTATTTTCATTCCAAACTTTTGCTTCGTCTGAGTCGATTGACAATCCAGAACGTGTTGCAGTTAAGATAGGTTCTGCCCCTTGATCATATAATACATATGTACCACCTGGAATAAATCCAATGTCAAGTGTACCTGAATCTAGTGACTCACCAACAGCTTCAAAGTTAGTTCCAACAGTGATATCGATTTTTTTAACATCGTATCCTTGTTCTTTTAACTCTTTTTGCATTAATTCTTTCAGAGGTTCTGTTGCTGAAACAATTTCCTCTGGATCTCTTGATGGGACAAAACCAACTGATAATGTTTCAATGGTTTTGTCATCCTTACCTTTACTTGATTCGCTACCTTTATCTTTAGCAGAATCGCTACCACATGCGCCTAAAGTTGCTACCAATGCAACTAGACCTGTATACTTCACAACTTTTTTAAACAACACTCGTTCCTCCTTTTAATCGTCTGTATTCACATACTTGAACACTCTTAAATTATAGCATTTAACAATATAAAAGCAATTACATTTACAAAAAAATGTCTTAAAAACGAATATTTTACCTTACTTTTACATTAAATTAACGGTAAAGGAAGATTAAAAAAACAAGTGCAAAAATGCACTTGTTTTTTATTTTTGTAATTCGATTTTAATACAGCGATTCATGATAACATCTGTTATCCCGCTATCATATAAAAGGTCAGCTGCTTCATCATTTTCTATTCCTAGTTGTGCCCAAAAAACGGGTGCACCTGATTTTAAGAAATCTTTCGCCACATCAACTAATGCTGAACTTGGTCTAAAGACATCGACAATATCAATTGGTTGATCAACTGATTCAATAGAAGGATAGACTTTTTCACCTAAAATCGTTTTCCCTTCTTTCATTGGATTAACTGGAATAATCTTATATCCAGCATTTTGCATGACTTCTGCTACACGGTAACTTGTTTTTTCAGGATTATCACTTAGACCAACAACTGCGATAGTCTTTGCATTAGTTAAAATCTCTTTTACTTTTTTGTCGCCTAAATCTTTATATGCCATATTAATGACCTCCCTATTTTATAGGTCAATTATAACAAAATTTACCATTTACTTCCTTTAAAGTGCCTCTCTCAATTGTTCACCCGTATATTTCATGGTAAAATAATGACTGACCTTAAGGAGGATACAACGTGAAAACTATTTCGTTATTTATATTAGCCTACTTGTTAGGCTCGATACAATCAGGGGTTTGGATTGGCAAGATTTTTTATCATAAAGATATTAGAGAATTTGGTAGTGGTAATACTGGGACAACCAATACTTTCCGTGTATTAGGAAAACGAGCTGGAACAGCCGTATTATTTATGGATATCCTAAAAGGAACGGTAGCAACTTGTTTACCAATGTGGTTTGGTTTATCAATTGATCCATTGTGGTTTGGTGTCGCCGCGATATTGGGACATACTTTTCCAATATTTGGACACTTTAAAGGTGGTAAAGCTGTGGCGACAAGCGCTGGGATGTTACTAGCCTATTCACCGACTTTTTTCATCTATTCAGCTAGTTTGTTTATCATCTTTTTATTTTTAACTAGTACAGTTAGTTTATCAAGCATGATTAGTGCGATTATTATTACCATTTCTACTATAGTATTACCAATTTACGCACCATTTATTTTAGCTAAACAAAACTGGTTATTAACCACACTTGCTGTGGCGATTACATTATTTATTATTATTCGTCACCGCGATAATATCAAGCGAATCAAAGCAGGGACAGAAAGCAAAGTAAATTTTGGTTTAAGAAAAACAAAAAACCGTTAGACTCCATGGTTAGTCTAACGGTTTTACATTTTCTATAAAAATGTAATTATGCTTCTTTAGTCATAACGTCTTTTCCATCATAATGACCACATGAAGGGCACACATGATGAGATTTTCTCATTTCACCACAGTTACTGCAAGCTGTTAAACCTGGTGCAGACAATTTGTAATGAGTACGACGTCTATTTTTACGAGCTTTTGACGTTTTTCTTTTTGGTACTGCCATTTAGATACACCTCCCTACTAACTTAAATACGTGACAAGTCACATATATTCCAATCCTACTACTCATCTTCCTTGAAAAAGTCAGATAATTTAGCAAGACGAGGATCAATGGTTGATGCTGCTTCAGTTTCGTGTTCTACCTTAATATCATCTTCTGAAACAACTTGCCAAAAGTCACCTTTTGGTAATTCTGTTGATTGCTTTTCTTCTTCTGTTAAGACTTGTAATGGTAAATTTAATAGGATAAAATCTTCAATTGCTTCTGTTAAATCAATCAAATCTTTTTCCAAAATAATTATCAAGTTTTTATCATCTTCTGGTACATCTTTCAATGCATCATACTGTTTTGGTGTCATGTATTCTTCATCAATCAGAAGATTTAATGGCAATTCCACAGGTTCTAACGAACGAGATGATGGAACAGTAAGAATGGTTTCCATCGTCATATGAGCATAATAACCTATCTCATCGACTTCTAAAAACCCATTGACTTTAATTGGAGAAATATCAATAATAGATGGTTCTCTTTTCTTTAAAGAGGCTGATAAATCAATTGTTTCTAAGAAATCAACTTGACTTCCTCTAAACTTATTTAATTCGGACAATGCCCACTTCATTCTATCACTCCTTAAGCAACAAAAATAATTATACTAGTCTGTAATTCCTTTGTCAATCAGTTTTTAATAACATCATAGGGTTTACTTTAATTATCCAATCGGCGGTTTTCACCAATCATGGTGATTTGCTTTGAAAGATACTTAATTCGCTCCATAATACGTTTTGCTTTCAATGGTTCATCGTCTCCCTTTTGTGAAAAACGAAGGTGTTCTTCCTCTAACTGTTTCATATCTAAGTTAGAAGAAAAAAAGGTTGGTAGTTTTTCTTGCATACGGTATTGTAAAATAACTCCCAATACATCATCTCGTATCCAGGCACTCATAGAATCAGCCCCGATATCATCCAGCATCAGGATGGGTGTTTTTTTTACGGTATCAATTTTTGATGCGACGCTGTCATCTTTAATGGATTGCTTCATCTCCACACAAAAGGTTGGAAAATGGATAATGGTCGTTCGAATCCCTTTTGTTGCTAATCCATTTGCAATAGCTCCTAACAAATAAGTCTTTCCTACGCCAAATGTACCATACAAGTATAGTCCTTGATGAAATTCTTTGGGGTTTTCATAGTAATCATTCATAAACATTATGGCTTCACTCAATGCTTCTTTTCTCTCAGCCGTAATATTAAACTGATCTAATGAGGCGTCTTTTATGTCTTTTGGCATAGAAATGGCTTGTACGCGATTGCGAATGGTCTCATACTCTTTTTTCTTCAATAGTTCTTCAGTCGGAACATAGGTAACATCAATAAAATGATGATTTAAAAATAGTTTTGGCTCGTATCCTGGGGCAATCATACTGGCGTCATTGGTAAGAAATTTTTCTTTTTCTTTGACAAACTCATATAGTTTAGCTGAACTTTTTAAAATATCATCATCGGTCAACTGATCACGATGCTCTGCAATAAACGTTTGAACATCTTGATCTTTTTGCACAATTTCCATTAGTTTAACTAGACGGTCTTGGATATTTTGGTTATTAACGGTTCGATTCAGTTGTTGATTAATATGTTTCATGATGACTCACCACCTTGATTAAATTTCTTTAATTGTTGCTCTAACAGAGATAATTCTTCTCCTGAAAGAGGCGTTTCTTTTCGACTGTCATCTGTCGCCCAGTCTGGTAATGTTTCTTTTCTCGTTGGTTTTGTCGAGTAGTTTCGACGATAATTCTTGCTTGTTGCTTTCTTAGTCGATTCTTGTTTGAAGTTTTTCACTTGTTTTAAAGCTTCAGATGCTTTAAACACTTTATTTTGTGCCCAATTATTCGCAATCGTATTCACCATATTTTGATTAAGTGATGGATTGTTTAACACGACCAATGAATAATGAATTAACATATTAATCACTTCATCCGGCAAGTTAGATTGAGCTTTTAAATTTTCAATCGTCCAACGTTCATTTTGCGCGACAAATCCATTTTTTTGTTCTTTAATGGCTTTTAAAAAAATAAGGGGGGCAATTCTTTCACACGATGTAATCACGGCAATCTCTTCTGGAGAAAATCCTTGATGTTTCAAATCATTTTTATGACGTTCAATTGCTTGATCTTGTTCTTTAAGCGTTAATGGTGTCACTTGATTGTTTTTTACATTCAATGCTGTCGATTTAGCTTGATGATATTTTTTATAAATATGACGTTTAAATTCTGTCACATCAATTTTGTTTGTGACATAGTCTAAACAATATTTGACATGACTCACCATCTCTAGTTCATTTATGCCATATAAGCCATGAATTGTGTAAACAAGTGGTTTAAATTCATTGGTTAAAAAGGTTTGATCAATGTTTAAACCAGACAAGTTATCTACGAAAAATTCCCAATCAAATGTTTCACTTTCTAGCGTGGGTTTAACAGATGTTGGCATTTGCTTCATGATTTGATTTGTTTGTTCAATTAATTTATTAGATGGGATTAATCGCTCAGAACTTAACTGGAACGTATCAGTATACTTATTCGTAATATCGCTATAATCTGATAAATCAGGTTGATCAGGTTGAAACATGTCAACTAATAATTGAAATCGTTGTTCTCCCACCCTGTCTAATAATAATAGACTCAAGACATCATCAGCTAAAAAAATATGCGGTGGTAAAACATTTGCTAATAGATAGATATAATGATACCCCTCATCTTTTTTTCTAACATAAGTTTTTAATAGACCTATAGCTTCTAACTTGATACGTGATTGATATAATTCCTGAAGCCCATTATTTATTATATCTTGTAACACAAAATGAGCGGTTGGTTTCTTAAATACCGATACATTGCTTAATAAGTTATGATATAGCATTAAAGCATTCCCACCAATGATTGGTTGATACAGTAGGTTCAAAACACGTGTATCTTCTCCATTTAACAGGCAATAACCATGAACTTCAAATGTATCTTTAGGCTTTAAATGGGTCTGTGTGTTCATCACCTAATACTCACTTCACTTTCTAATCATGTTTTTCTTTATCAATAATTTCTTGTAACTCTTTCAAAAAGACACTCATATCTTTAAACTGGCGATAGACACTGGCAAAACGAATATAGGCAATCTCATCAAGATTGACTAATTCTTCCATGACATATTCTCCAATTAGATTCGTCGATACTTCATTATCTCCTTTTTGTCGGACTCTATTTTCTATGCGCTCAACGACTTGTTCCATCTGATCCATTGACACTGGTCTTTTTTCAGCTGAACGGACCAAACCTCTTAGTATTTTTTCGCGATTAAACTCTTCTCTTGCCCCATTTTTCTTTATAACAAGTAAAGGAGCAACTTCAATACGCTCGAATGTGGTAAAACGAAAACCACACTTTTCACATTCTCTTCTACGACGAATAGCACGATTGTCATCTGCAGGACGACTATCTACTACTCGCGATCCATTATAGCTACATTTTGGACATTGCATTTTTTTCACCTCTTCATAAACTGTCTCAATAGACAAAATAGTAGCACTATTATAACATGTAACACCACTATTGGTATAGGCAAACTAGTTTAGACGGATTAAGCCATTATAACAAATTTTTCTCCATACTAAAAAACAAGAAATCTTTTCTAATTATTTTGTATTTAATAGTGACTATTTCCCTTTAAATAGTGACTATTTTATGACTATGTAAAAAATATGTGTTAATATCGCAAACTGTGTGACACATCGTCACTTTAGGTGTAATATAGAAACGTAAATAACTATATTAAGTGAGGTGTTCAATGTGGCAGATACTACAACTGCACAACAACAAACTGTCAAACATAAATGGTGGGCATTAGCCGTACTCGCTCTGTCTGTATCTCTAGTTGTAATAGATGGAACCATTGTTAATGTGTCTTTACCCGTCATTATGAAAGATTTAAAATTATCTTTTACAGATGCTGAATGGATTATTACGCTTTATTCTTTAATTTTCTCTTCTTTATTAATTACCATGGGACGCATTGCAGATAATTTTGGTCGAAAAAAAATGCTCATTACTGGAATCATTATTTTTTTAGTTGGCTCTATAATGGCTAGTTTTTCAAAAGATATTACCTTTATGTTAGCTGCTAGAACCATGCAAGGTATTGGAGGAGCTACGGTTTTACCAACTACCTTATCAGCTGTTAATGCACTGTTCTTTGGAAAAGATCGTATTGTCGCTTTTGCTGTATGGGGCTCAGTGATTTCTGGTATGGCAGCTATTGGACCATTGTTAGGTGGGTATTTTACCACTTATATGACATGGCACTGGATTTTCTGGATTAATTTACCAATTGGTTTATTTATTATTTTAGCGGCTTTAAAATTTTTACCTGAAACTTATGGTGAAAAGATGACGAATGGTTTTGATTTTATTGGCTTTATTTTATCAACTATTGGGTTAATTTTATTAGTATTTGGTATTATTGAAGGACGTAATTATGGTTGGTGGCACGTAAAAGGCGATCATCCCACTCTCTTTAACTTATCTATCATCCCAACCCTACTTGTTGTAGGAGCTATTTTCTTTGCTTTATTCTTAGTTTGGGAAGCACATTTAAGTAAAACAAATAAATCTCATTTACTTGATTTATCACTATTTAAATTCAAAAGTTTTTCATTGGGTAACACGATTGCAGGGATTGTGGCAATTGGGGAATCAGGTTTGTTATTCTTATTACCACTATTTTTACAAAATATTTTAACACTTAGTCCAATTAAATCAGGTGCTATTTTAGCGATGATGGGACTTGGTGCCTTTTTAGCTGGTGGAATGGCATCCTTTATTGTTGAAAAAACATCTGCTTCATTTGTTGTTTCTCTTGGATTATTCCTAGAAACACTTGGATTTTTCGGTTTCTTTAAAACCGTTGATCCAAATAATGGCTTAACTTGGATTATTGTTTGGTTAGTCGTATACGGTATCGGATTAGGTTTTGCATCTGCTCAATTAACGTCAATTGTATTAAAAGATGTGCCTCCTGCTCAATCTGGTCAAGGATCAAGTATCCAATCCACTGTTCGTCAAATTGGTTCAGCTTTAGGAATTGCGATTATTGGAACAGTATTTGGTTTACAATTACAACATGATATTCCAAATACGTTAGACAATGTTGGATTACCAACACAAGTCCAACATTCACTTGAATCAAGTGTGATTGATAGTGCAGGATCATCTATTCGTGTGTTAAAACAATCAAATCCTGAAACATTGCATTTAACAAAATCAATTCAAGCTAATATTGTTACAAAATTAGATCACAACTTTACAAATAGTGTGGTTAAAACAATCGGTATTGCCTCCATTATTATGTTTATTAGTTTTATTTTAACGTTTGGTCTTTATAAACGAAAAGATAAAGCAACAGAATAAAAAAACGAAACCACCTGAACGAAAACGCTCAGGTGGTTTTTTTATGAAAAGTGTGTTAGCCAATTATCGACTTGTTTTAATGTTTCTTCGATTGATCCACTATTGTCAATTATTGTATCAGCCAGATTTTTTTTATCATCCAAACTCATTTGACTATCAATTCGTTTCAAGGCGTCTTCCTCATTTAACCCATCACGCAACATTAATCGGTGTAATTGAGTCTTTTTCGGTACATAACAAACCATGACACTATCTACCATCTCATCATATGCTCCTTCATAAAGAAGTGGAATATCAAGCACAATGAGAGGTGCTTTTCTCGACTGGAAATAAGTCACTTTCTCTAAAATATTTTGACGAATTTCTTTTGACAGTATGGTATTTAATTGTTCTCTTTTTTTTTCATCCTCAAAAATAATCGATCCTAATTTTTTTCGATTAAGTTTTCCATTAGACAACAGAATCTCTTCACCAAAATGAGCCACAATCTGATTTAACCCAGTTGTATTAGGCTCTACCACTTCTCTAGCAACGATGTCTGCATCAATCACTGGAATATTTTTTGATTTAAAAAATTCACTAATCGTTGATTTTCCAGAAGCAATACCGCCAGTTAACCCTAATAAATAAGTCATCGTTGACTCCCCCCTAATCATGAGTGACTTGACAGATAGGACAAAAGTGCGTGCCACGTTGGGCGACCTTTATTTTTTCAATCGTATGACCACAGCGTTTGCAAGGTTCACCTTGTTTACCGTATGCCGATAAATACACTTGAAAATGGCCAGCATCTCCTAAGGCATTTTTATACGTTCTAATGGTGGTTCCACCAGCCTCTACAGCTGTCGCTAAGACATCAATAATAGATTGATGAAGTGTTTCAACTTCATTGTCCGTTAGTTTTGATGCTATCTGCTCTGGATGAATACACGATTGATACAATGCTTCGTCTACATAAATATTGCCTAACCCTGTGACAAGTGTTTGATCTAATAATAGTGGCTTAATAGCACGATGTTTTTTCTTTAATTGCTGTTTAAAAACCTCTAAATCAAAATCAGGTAAAATAGGTTCTGGACCAAGTTTTTTAATTCCTTTGTACTCTTCACCCAGTCCTTTAGGTTCTAATGATAAGCGACCAAATTTTCTCACATCGAGATAACGTAATTCTGTTCCATCAGTAAATTGAAAACGAACGTGCGTGTGTTTTTGAATCTCATCAGTTTGACTATGATATTCAAATTTTCCTTCCATTCGTAAATGACTAATCATATCATTTTGACTTAATTTAAAAATCAAAAATTTACCACGTCTGTCCACATCTAAAATCGTTTGACCAACTAATGTATGAATAAATTCGTCTACTTCAGGGGACTCAATAATTCTTCCCCAATCGACGATAACATTACTAATTTCTTTTCCCTTAACAAGTTGAACCAGTCCTTTTCTGACTGTTTCAACTTCTGGTAATTCAGGCATTCACTCTACCCCTTTATCTTATTTGGCATCATACCATGTGTCACCATAACTACTATCTGCTCTAAGTGGGACAGATAATTCAACGGCATGATTCATGGTTTCTTCGACTAATTGTTGCAAGACTGGAATTTCTTCCTCTGGTGCTTCAAATACTAACTCATCGTGTACTTGTAACAACATCGTTGCTTGCAGGTTTTCTTCTTTTAATCGTTTATGTATCTGAATCATCGCAATTTTTAAAATATCAGCAGCACTTCCTTGAATTGGCGTGTTAATCGCTGTTCTTTCAGCAAATGAGCGCAGATTAAAGTTTCTAGCATTGATATCTGGTAAATAACGGCGACGATGATACATCGTTTCAACATATCCCTTATCTTTTGCTTCTCGCACAATGTCTTCCATATATTTTTTAACACCTGGATACATTGTAAAGTAACGGTCGATGAACTCTTGCGCTTCTTTTCGTGTAATGCCTAAATTTTGTGATAAACCATAATCACTAATCCCATACACAATCCCAAAGTTAACGGCTTTTGCTTGGCGACGCATATTGCTATCTACGTCTTCAGCTTTTTCAATACCAAACACACGCATCGCTGTACTTGAATGAATATCCATTCCTTCAATAAACGCTTCTTTTAAATGTTCATCATCAGAAATAGCCGCTAACACACGCAACTCAATTTGAGAATAGTCGGATGCGAACAATTTCCATCCCTTTTGTCGTGGAACAAATGCTTGACGAATTTGACGTCCTTCTTCCAATCGAATTGGAATATTTTGCAAATTAGGGTCAACTGAGCTTAGTCGCCCTGTTTGAGTTAGTGTTTGAATGTATCTGGTATGGATTTTATTATCTTCAAAAATGACTTTTAATAATCCTTCCACGTACGTTGATTGAATTTTAGCTAACTGTCGATAAGACAAAATACTATCAATAATGGGTGACTCACCCTGTAATTTTTCTAATACGTCAACCGCTGTCGAATAACCGGTTTTTGTTTTCTTAATAACAGGCAATCCCATTTTTTCAAATAAAATCACACCCAATTGTTTTGGCGAGTTAATGTTAAACTCTTCGCCGGCAATACCGTAAATCGTTTGTTCAATCTCACTTAATCTCTCAGCAAATTCGCCTTTCATTTCTTGCAATCGACTCGCATTCACCGTAATGCCTTCTATTTCCATATCAGCTAAAATCAAGGCAATTGGTAATTCGATATTATAAAATAAATCAGCTTGGTTTTTATCTTCAAGATCGGTCATGATTGGCTCATACAATGAGTCTATTGCGATAACCTTACGAGCTAAATGCTCATATAACGTGTCAATGGATTCAGGTAACCCTTTCTTCGCTCCTTTACTATAAACCACTTCATCACGATCCACATCATAATAATCATAAAAATGAGCGATTTGAGCTAAGTCTTCACTATTATTCGTTGAATCAGCTAAATACGCAGCTAAGAGCATATCAAATTTAACATTTTCAAGTTTAATGTGATAACGATTTAACGCTACATATTGTCTTTTTGCATCAAAAACTTTTTTCGTTTTTTCATTGTCTTGAAGCCATTGAACCAACAATGGATGCGAAAGTAAGTCCATATTATCTGTCACATAGACTTTTTCTTTGTTTCCAAAAGCAAACCCAACAATTGGGGAAGTATGATAATTTTCTCCTAACATCTCTGCATAAAACGTCATATCTGAAGTAAACATATCTTCCCTTAAATCTGACACAACCTCATAATGAATCGCGACTTTTTCAACTAAATCACTTTCTACATGACTGGTATCTAATTTTGCCAAGAATGAATTAAAATCCATTTCTTTATAAAAAGGAATCAACTTTTCTAAATCTTTCCCATTATAAACTAAATCATCTAGCGTCATATCGAGTGGAACATTTGTATCAATGGTGGCTAGTTTTTTACTTAATAAGGCAATGTCTTTTTCATTGATCAGATTTTCTTTCATTTTACTTTTTTTCATATCATCAATGTGTTCATAGATACCTTCAACTGTGCCATACTCTTTTAATAACTTGATAGCTGTTTTTTCACCAATTTTAGTGACACCAGGAATATTATCTGATTGATCTCCTGCTAGACCTTTCATGTCGACAATTTGTGACGGAGTTAATTCATATTTTTCCATAATATGCTCAGGTGTATAACTTTCGATTTCACTGACACCTTTCACCGTTACATCCACTTTCGTGTGCTCACTTGCTAGTTGAGTTAAATCTTTATCTCCAGATAACACCACAACATCTATTTCCTCCGAGGCATAGTTTGTCGCAAGTGTTCCAATGATATCATCTGCTTCATAATTATCTAGTTCAAAATGCTTCATCCCAAGACCTTCAATTAAATCTCGTAAATAAGGCATTTGTTCCTTAAATTCACTTGGTGTTTTTGCTCGTCCCGCTTTATAATCTTCGTAAAACGCATGTCTAAAGGTTGTTTTCCCTGCATCAAATGCTACTAATACATGAGTTGGTTCTTCTTTAGCTAATATATTTTCTAACATATTATTGACTGCATATAACGCATTTGTATGTAATCCATTGTTATTTTTAAACCGTTCTAATGATTGATAGAGTGCATAGAATCCTCTAAATGCAATACTATTTCCATCGACTAATAATAATTTTTTCTTTGTCATTATGACACTCCATTTCTATTCTTCTGTTAATATTCTATCAAATTTTACATGCTATTGCGAAAGTTAAAAATCCTAAAGGGGTTTATTTTTGTCTAGCTGCATTATTCTTTTGAAAGATTATCTTGTTTGCGATAATAGTTTATGTAAATAAATCTTTATAATAACCAGTAAAATAAAAAAAAATGATTTCTATTCATTGCCAGCCATACCAATAATAATTAATAAAAAAACACAAAACCCTTAGATTCTGTGTTTTGATCGTTAACTAATAAAAAACGACACGCCTAACATAAAAACAATCGGTATCACCACAAATGCGACTGCTTTCCAATTAGCCAGATTAATCGTCATGCCAATCCCCATTCGCTTTTCAACCCAAAAGGATGGATCCTCTCGATTATAATAAAACATCCCCCATTTCCAGTATTTATCATCATCATAGGCTTGTGGTATCACACTTGACGGATTTAATCTAGAACCACTTTGTCCATAAATCACCATTAAACTGATAATAGTGAGTAACATGAGTCCTAAAAGGATAATGAATATTTTAAACAGTGTCTTCTCAGTGAGCAGTGGTACCACACTGGTCATTTGGATACTAAATATCGTGATTTGGACTAATACCGCAATCACTACTCCTACATAAGAAGATATTTTTCTAAAAGACTGACTCCATTTAACTGATTGATTATTCATCACTCGTTGTTTGCCACGTTTATATGATTCATTGGTGATGCTTAATATAAATACCATGACTAATTGAATAATGGGTAAAGAATAAATATTAAACCATGTTTTATCAACTATTCTTGTAGGATTTCCTTGAAAATCCCATTGCATGATGATTTTATTAGGGATAATTGCTTGATGTTTGATCGTGATAATTATTTCGATTGCGATAATAATAAGTTGAATAGCAACTAATAACCACGTCGGAAAAATCGTCATAGTTTCTCGGTAATTTAAATCAAGCACCATTTTTTTGTTTGGTTGATAGCCTTCTTTAATTAGTTGGTTTTTATAACATGCTACTTGTCGATTCGCAATGAAATAGGCGACAATCCCAAATACCATTTGAAGAGAGATAAAGACCACCATTATAATGCTCAATGTTTCCTCTGATAGATTTAATCCTTTATCAAAAAAAATAAACAATAGTATCATCACTATGCTTAATAGCATATTTTGATTAAAATATCGTTTCTTTAACTGAATGATGTCATCGGTTTCTTTTGATAAAGTCACACCAAAAATAATCCCTCTTTGTGTTATGTAAGGTGTCATAGACATTGAAAACCCTAAAAATAAAAGTAACGCACTAATTATCCAAATCATTTATTTCACATCCTTCAAGTATATTTAATCTTTGCTCAATTAATGCCTCTATATCTAGATCAAAAATTAACCCATCAATAATAATTTCATCTAATTTTTGTTGAATTTGTTTTTTATTTTCTTCACTGGTTTGAATTGGTTTTTCACAACTCACTGTAAAGCCTTTTTTTTCTTGAACCAATACACCCTCTTCTACAAGTAATTTGTACGCTTTATTAATCGTATGCAAATTCACACCAATATCTCCAGCCAGCGATCTCACGCTTGGCATACTTTGCCCCCTCTTTAGATTCCCTAATACAATTGCTCGCTTTATTTGAAACATTAGCTGACTATATATTGGGATAATACTCTCTGTATCAATCTCTATCATGGTCTCACCTCTTTTTGTTATAGATATAGTATAACAAAAAATATTATATGTCAACTATAACAAAAAAGGTGTCAAAAAAAAAGAAGCCCCTTTTTAAAAGGACTTCTCTTACTTGTATTAATCTCTACCGAAAATTCTTACTAACGCTAAGAATAAGTTGACGATATCAAGGTATAAGCTTAATGCACAATAAACAGCTAAACCTGATGCTGTTTTCGCACCACTTTCTTGATAAATTACTTTAATTTTTTGATTATCATATGCAATCAATCCAGCAAAAATGACAACCATTGAATAAGAAATAAAATAATCAACTGGGGCACTTTTTAAGAAAAAGACGTTAATCAGTGTCGCAATAATCACACCAATCACTAAACTATATAAAGCATGACCCATGGCACTTAAATCTTTTTTGATAAACACACCAAGTAGTGACATCCCAACAAACATAATCGCTGTTGTAACAAACGCACGAACAATGGCTTGTTGATTGTACATCGCAAGCGTGACAGAAATGGTCACACCAGTTAAAGCGGAATAGGCGATAAACCCAATGAATGATTTAGCTGAATCATTAAATGCATTTTTTCCAAGGTAAACAACTAGTACAAGTTGTGCTATCCACATACCCCAAAATAGTAATGGATTACCAAAAATAACGGGTAAAACAGATTCAGCAAATACATTAAGCACTAAGTAAGAAATTAAGGCACTAATACCTAAGCCAACGCCTAAATAGCCATATACTTTACTGTAAAATTTCGCTAAACCATTTGTATGTTCAATTGTTTGATGTTGTTGATTCATTGACATCGCTCACTTTCTCTTTTGTATTAAGTTCGACAATAACCACCGAATTTAAAAGACGTTCATCATCATAATCATACGCTTTAACAGAAAGTGTCATCGTTCTCTTCAACTCGTCAATGTTTATGATTTCAAAATGAAACGTCAGTGTTTCACCGTGATACACATTTCGAAGTAAGTTAAATGTTAGATTTACAATATTCCATCCTGGACCAGGTAAATGTTTTGAGATATTACTTGAAATAATTCCCATTAACATGATACTTGGTACAATTGGCGCATCATTAATCGTTTCTTCTGCAAATTCTGTTTGAATAAATAAAGGATTCGCATCTTTGGTTAATCCTAGATAGAGTAAAATTTGGCTATCTTCTAAGGTTTCTGTGATGCTTAAAATCTCTCCCTCATTAAATTCCGTAATGGCTTTAATTTTATTTTTTGACGAATCGATGATTACCTCTCCCTTCCTTTTTATCTTATCATATCAGAAAACAATCACCAACTACATTGTATTTGGACGAGTGTTTCCTAATAAACTTTCATACGCCACTTCAAATTTCTGTACATCTCCTGCTCCCATAAAAATCACAACAGCCTCTTTGTAGTCAAGTAGTGGTGACATATTTTCTAGTGTAATTAAATCGCCACCTTTAGAAATTTTAACGCCTAAATCTTCAATTTTTACCGAACCAATTTCTTCTCTTGCAGAACCAAAGATGTCACATAAATAAACTTGGTCAGCATGATCTAGTGATTCAGCGAATTCATCCAATAACGCAATGGTTCTAGTAAACGTATGTGGTTGGAAGACAGCAATAATTTCTTTTTCAGGATATTTTTGTCTTGCCGCATCAATCGTTACTTTGATTTCTGCTGGGTGGTGAGCATAATCATCTACAATAATCATATCAGAAACGCGTTTTTCACTAAAACGACGTTTCACGCCACCAAATGTTAGCATCTCTTTGGCGACTAAACTCATATCAAATCCTTCTAGGTGAGAAATCGCAATCACACTTAAAGCATTTAAAATATTGTGCACGCCGTATGTTGGCACTTTAAATGAGCCAATCATATCTCCTTTATGGAGTACATCAAATGATGACCCTTCAGTTGTTCGCTCAATATTAACCGCTTGGAAATCATCCGTCTCATTTAATCCATAATAATAAACTGGCACATCTGTTTTCAAACGTCTTAAGTTTTTATCATCACCAAATGCGATGATTCCTTTTTTCACTTGATTAGCAAATGACTGGAATGCATCAAACACATCCTCAATGCCATGATAATAATCAGGGTGATCAAAATCAATGTTTGTCATAATCGCATAGTCAGGAGAATATGCTAAAAAGTGACGACGATATTCACATGCTTCAAAACAGAAAAATTTCGCTCCGGGCTCACCATGTCCAGTCCCATCTCCGATTAAGTAACTTGTTGGCTCAATTCCTGAAAAGACGTGAGACAACAATCCTGTAGTCGTTGTTTTTCCATGAGAACCCGTTACCGCAATGCTTGTAAAGTGCTTAATAAATTCTCCTAAGAATTTATGATAACGAATAACCGGTAATCCTTTTTTAAGTGCTGCTTTTATTTCAATATGACTGTCTGGAAACGCATTTCCAGCAATAATCACCATATCATCTTGTATATTCACTTCTTGAAATGGTTTAATCGGAATGTTAGCCAATTCTAATTCTCTTTGAGTAAAGATATATTTGTCAATATCAGATCCTTGTACTGTAAATCCTTTTTGATGCAAAATAAGAGCTAATGCACTCATTCCTGTTCCTTTAATTCCGACAAAGTGGTACGTTTTATTTTTATTCAGTTCCATAGAAAAGCTCCTCTATTAATATAATAAATTATGACTATCCTGTATTATCTTACAATTAAGATAACAATTCAATAAAAAATACTTACAAGAATCCACTGATTCCAGTAAGTATTTCCCTAATCAAAATAAAAGTTGTCTGAGTCTTGTCTTGATTCATCTTGCATAATACCAGACAATGATTTTTCTAATCGATTATTTTTTTTAGCTGATATTGGTGTGGTATCATCAACCATTTCTACTGGGTCTAATTCATCCATCATTAACAAATGGTCTTTAGCCGATTGTCTTAACTCTTTCATGACTTGTGTTGATTCAATCTCACTATTACTAGCTGGTTTATCATCAATCAATGATGCTGGAATATACTTAGGTTTGAATAAATCTTGTGGGTTTTCTCCAGGTAAGTGATAAGAAGAAGAAAATGGTTTACGATTATGATGTCGTTTACGGTATTTAGCTTGGCCATTTTGATCTGTCTCATATAACTTATTAGAAAAAGATGATTGTGGTGCTTTATATTCTTGTTCACTAGGCTCAGCATAGACCTGATTAGTCATCTTCTTAATTTCAATATTGCTATTATTTAAGTTAACCGTCTTTTCTGCTGTTTTCTTTGGTGTCACCGTTTTAGAAGTCAAAGGTGTTTTAGCTTTTTTTACGTTAATTTTTTGTTGCACACTTCGATTCGGTTCAGCTCGTTCGATTTCCATCTCTGGCAAACCATCTTCCCCAAAATATTTTGGTTCAGAAACCATTTCGATAGGATCTAAGATAACTGTGTCATTTTCTTGACTACTCACAGTTCGTTTAGCATTATCACCCAACTGTTGTGATGGTCTATTTAATTTGACTCCTGTCTCATCATCATAAACAGGAAATCGAAAGTGTTTACGCTTATCAGAAAAATTCATCATTTATCATTCCTTTAATTTCACTTTATTTATTCTAACATACCTCTAGATAGAAAACATCTAATTTAACGTTAAATAAATAAAAAGTACAAAGATTTCACTTTGTACTTTCCTTGTTTATTTAGTGGAATAAATGCCATAGAAACGGTATATACACATCTAACAGTGGGGCAAGAATACCAAAAAGAATTAAACTAACACCAAAAATAGATAACACAATACCGCTAACTTTATGCGATTTTTTCAACATGTAAAAGATTAATACAACAATAAGAGCAACTGCCAATAAAATAGCTAGCTCAACTGAGCCCATATTTAAAGTATTTCCATTCATTAGTGGTTTAATAATTTGAGAATATAAAAACCAAATTAATTCAATCACATAAATAACCAAAAACCCTTTTAATAATAAGTGATATTTATTGTTCGACTGATTATTTGCCATTAATTCACTCCTCCCTTATATATAACACAATACGCATTATACCAAACTAAATGGCTTTTGTTAATCTTATTTAGCACCCAATCAATAAAAAAATTAGCCCTAAGGACTAGTCTAGTGAAAACATTATTTAATAATATACGATTCCATTTCAGGAGCGTTTTCAATTGTATCGGCTACTGGACATGTTTTGTTGATAAAACGCACGTAATCAGCAATTTCTTCGTCTGTGTTATCAGCGTCGATATAAAAATTTGACACGATTTTAGAAAAACCAACTTTAGCATTTGGATTTTTTCCTGAAAAACCATCTGTATCTAATTCGCCTTCTACTTCTACTTTGATAGATTTTAGATTAATTTTATGATAAGCAGCAAAGCTCTTAGCTACGATGACCTTACAAGCCCCTAATGCACCTAATAACGCTTCCACTGGATTCATTCCAGTATCATTTCCGCCTAGATTTTTAGGTTCATCTAATATAAATTCAAAACCTCTTGATTTTACGGAAACTTGTACTCCTTGAGTATTCTCTGCTACTGTTTTAAATGTTCGAACTGTCATACTAACTTCCTCCTAATCTAATATACCTCTCATGGTATCACAAAATAAGTATTTTTTAACTCAAATGACATTATTTTACTAAAATCCTATCATTTAAAAACGCTCTCAATCCTATTATTTCACTCATCATTACTTTAAAAGAGTAATATAATTGGAAAATAACATAAAAAAATCAATATGATTGCTTTATACATACAATGAAACCTATCAGATTAACTAAAAAAAGAAGCCATAATAATCGCTTCTTTTCAATATTAAAGATTAATCAACTAATGCTTTATCATAAATCGTGTAATCACATCGGTAAATAAACAAATATTTTCCATCAATTAAAATCCCCGTACTTTTTGGCACATCCGTTGAATACATTGATACTTTATTTCCAGCATAAGTTGCTAGCGGGGTTCCATTTTGACTTCTTATCAAAATCACTTTGTCTTTTCCTTTAAACGAATTACTAAAATCATTCACCATTGAGTTAATCATTGGCACACTTCTTTTAGTATTGTTGATATCTACTTTGTCAGCATATTCATCAAAAACGTTGGTTAGTCCTTTTTCCTCAATAATCATTGATGAGCCAACATGATGCATTTCATTTTTACCGACAGTAATTTGAATCACACTGGAGTCTTTACTGTCTTCATCTGTGTCGAAGGTATTATCTCGTTCAATTTTGACAGATTTTCCTTGAACTTTATCCATCACTTGGCTTTGTTCATCATACGTTCTAACAGTCATCTCTAAACCTTTAAAACTTTGTTCAAACTGCTTAAAAGAATTCATAATATCTTGGCAACCTGATAACATGATTACTGTCATACTTAATAATCCCACTACTAATAATTGTTTTTTATGTTTCATGATTAGCTCCTCTCCTTATTAAAAAAAGCAAAGATGATGTAACATCTTTGCCTTTTATTATACTACTCTTCGGTTTGTAATGCAGTAAATGATAATTTACCCTCTACTACTTCAATCATGACGTCTGTTTTAGGACCAATTTTTCCAGCAACAATTTCTTTAGCAAGAGGTGTTTCCACTTCTTTTGTTAAGAAACGTTTGATTGGACGAGCGCCGTAAATTGGATCGTATGCTTGTTCAGCAATCCAAGTTTTCGCATCCTCAGAGATTGTTAATTTGATATCTTGATGAGCTAAACGTCTTGTTAAGCTTTCAGTCATTTTCACGATGATATCTTTCACGTTGTCTAGAGTAAGCGGACTAAACAAGATAGTATCATCAATACGGTTTAAGAATTCTGGTTTGAAGTGACCACGTAACATGTCAAGAACCCCTTCTTTAGCACTCTCAGATACGTTTCCATCTTCATCTACGCCATCAAGCAATAGTTGAGACCCAATATTACTTGTCATGATTAACACAGTGTTTTTAAAGTCAACGACACGACCTTTAGAGTCAGTCAAACGACCATCATCTAGCACTTGAAGTAAAATGTTAAACACATCTGGATGAGCTTTTTCAATTTCATCAAGCAAGACAATAGTGTACGGACTTCTTCTTACTGCCTCTGTTAATTGGCCACCTTCCTCGTAACCAACATATCCAGGAGGAGCTCCGACTAAACGAGACACGCTATGTTTTTCCATGTACTCACTCATATCCAAACGTACCATATGGTCTTCAGAATCAAACAAGTTTTCAGCTAATGATTTCGCTAACTCTGTTTTACCCACACCAGTAGGTCCTAAGAATAGGAATGACCCAAGTGGACGATTAGGGTCTTGCAATCCAGCACGAGAGCGAATCACCGCATCAGACACCGCATCGACTGCCTCATCTTGACCAATCACACGTTTATGGAGTGTTTCGTTTAAGCGTAAGATTTTTTCTCTTTCGCCTTCTTCAAGTCGTTTCACAGGGATACCAGTCAAACGACCAACTACAACTGCGATTTCTTTGTCAGTTACCACTTCTTGTACCATACGGCCATCATGTTTTTCTTTTTCTTCTAATTCTTTTAACTCTTTTTCAAGTTTTGGAATCGTTCCATGACGTAACACAGCAGCTTCTTCTAAATCGTAGTTACTTTCTGCGTTTTCAAGTTGTGTTCTGGCTTGATCCAACTCAGAACGTTTTTCATTTATTTTGTTTAATTCTTCTTTTTCAGTCTCCCATTGCATTTTTAGTGTATTGGCTTCTTCTCTTAATTCAGCCAACTCACCTTGAAGAATGTCTAAACGTTTTTTACTTGCATCGTCATCTTCTTTTTTAAGAGCTGCTTCTTCAATTTCTAATTGCATCAAACGTCTCGTTACTTGGTCTAATTCAGTTGGCATTGAATTCATCTCAACACGAATAGTCGCACACGCTTCGTCGACTAAATCAATTGCTTTATCTGGTAAGTAACGATCAGTGATGTAGCGATTAGACAATGTACTTGCAGCGACTAACGCGTTATCGTGAATGTTTACCCCATGATGGATTTCAAAACGTTCTTTCAATCCACGTAAAATACTAATGGTATCTTCTACAGTTGGTTCTTTCACTAATACTTTTTGGAAACGTCTTTCTAACGCTTTATCAGTTTCCATGTATTCACGGTACTCATCAAGTGTTGTCGCCCCAATACAATGCAACTCACCACGAGCAAGCATTGGTTTAAGTAAGTTTCCGGCATCCATACTACCTTCTGTTTTCCCAGCCCCTACTATTGTATGAATTTCATCGATGAACAAAATAATTTCGCCATCGCTATTTTTGACTTCTTTTAGAACTGCTTTTAGACGTTCTTCAAATTCCCCTCTGAATTTCGCTCCAGCAATCAATGACCCCATATCTAATGAGATGATGGTTTTATTTTTTAAGTTTTCAGGAACGTCTTTTTTCACAATACGTTGTGCTAATCCTTCGATGATGGCTGTTTTACCAACACCAGGTTCACCGATTAATACTGGATTATTTTTTGTTTTACGTGATAAAATACGAATCACATCACGAATTTCTTCGTCACGCCCAATGATTGGATCTTGTTTTCCAGATTTTACTGCTTCATTAAGGTTTGTTCCGTATTTTTCTAGTGCTTCATATTGTTCTTCTTGATTTTGACTAGTCACACGTTCTCCTCCTCTCAAATCTTTAATACGTTCAGTTAGTTCAGCTTCGGTCACTTTTTGTGCCATTAAGAAACGGGTTAAACTAAAGTTTTTAAGTTTCATTAAGGCTAAAACCACTACTTCGGTTGACAAATAGTCGTCATTAAATGATTCTCTAATTTTATCTGCTTCTTGCAATAAGTGAAACAAGTTTTGACTTAAGTTTTGTCCATATTGGACATTTCCACTAACGGTTGGTAATTTATCTAATTCATTATCGACTTCTCTTTCAAATGCATCAACATCTAAGCCAATACCGGCATATAAGTTTCTAGCAAAATGATTGGGTTGTAAGAATATTTTCCATAAGTGGACAATATCAATCTCTTGATTTTTTCGAGTGATTGCAACTTGTTGCGCTTCTGCGATTGCTTGTTGCAATGTCGTAGTCATTTTTTCTATATTCATATCATTACCCCCTTATTCTTAACTACAAAATATATTTTACACCATAGGTCAAAATAGGTCAAACAAAAAGACTCGACATCAAACTGTTAAGTTTATTCTAATATATATAAGTGATTAAAACCACACTTTTTAGGTCTTTAAAACGACAGTTTTCATCAAAAGACATAAAAAAGACTCGATTATCACCGAGTCTTCAAACTATTTACGCTTTTTCTTCATTAAGTTTAACAATTTCTACGATTAAGCTAGTCGCTTTTTCCATGCTTTCAACTGCCACATATTCAAAACGTCCATGCATGTTTTCCCCACCAGCAAAAATATTTGGTGTAGGTAATCCCATGTAAGAAATTTTAGAACCGTCTGTTCCACCGCGTACGGGTGCTTTATTTGGTTCAATGTCTAAATTACGCATTGCTTCGTCTACTAAATCAATGATACTCATATCTTTTTCGATAACTTCACGCATGTTGTAGTATTGGTCAAATAAGTTTAATGACACACGTTCTTGACCAAAGTTGTCGTTAAATTCTTTTACGATGGATTCAAGTAGTGATTTACGTGCTTCAAATTTTTCACGGTCATGATCACGAATAATGTAAGTCATCGTTGCTTCATCAGGCACACCATCTAATTGTAATAAATGGAAGAATCCTTCATATCCATCTGTTTTTTCAGGAACTTCATCTTGTGGTAATTTATTATGTAAGTCAATGGCTACTTGCAAGGCATTAATCATGGTGTCTTTTGCTGTACCTGGGTGAACGTTTTTACCTTCAATTGAAATTTCTGCTTGAGCAGCACTAAATGTTTCAAATTGTAATTCACCAACTGGTCCACCATCCATCGTATAAGCAAAGTCTACTGGGAATTCTTCGACATTAAATTTATCCGCTCCAACACCGATTTCTTCGTCTGGACCAAACGCTACCATGATTTTACCATGTTTAATTTCTGGATGATTCACTAAATATTCCATCGCAGTCATAATTTCAGCGATACCTGATTTATCATCTGCTCCTAAAAGAGTTGAACCGTCCGTTGTAATCAATGTTTGACCTTTATAGTTAGCTAAGTTAGGGAAATCTTTAACGGTTAACTTAAACTTGCCTTCTTTGTCTAAAGGAATATCACTTTGACCATCGTAATTTTCTACAAATTGTGGGTTCACACCAACAGCGTTAAAATCAGCTGTATCCATATGTGCGATAAATCCAATGCTACGCACGTCTTTATCTGTATTGCTTGGTAATGTCGCAATCACAAATCCGTTTTCTTCGTTATGGAATACATCTGACATCCCAATATCTTCTAATTCTTTTTTCAACTCTTTAGCAAAGGCAATTTGAGTTGGTGTTGATGGTGTTGTCTTGCTTGTTGCGTCCGATCTTGTTTCTGTCTTAACATACTTGATAAATCTTGGTACTAAATTTGTATACATAATTGACACTCCCTTATATTATTTCAAATGGATTAGTATTCACGTCACTTTCGATGAACGTGACATCCCAATCATTTTGTTGTTTCCATTGATTAAATAACTCAACATAGTATTTTTTACATACTGACTCAATATAATGTCCTGGGTCAATCACTGATAACCCTTCTTCCATCATATCGTGAGCTGTATGGTAATACACATCTCCGGTAATATAAACATCTGCCCCGTTTTTAAGGGCGTCTTTATAAAACTTCTCACCACTACCACCACAAATGGCCACTGTTTTTACTTGTTTATCTTTTGTATCAGTCGTTAAACGAATGGCATTTAAACCAAATGTCTGTTTAACTTTTTCAACAAAATCAAGCAAAGGCATTGGTTGTGGTAGAGTACCAATACGACCGATTCCATATGTTTTTGATATATTTTCTAGTGGAAAAATATCAAACATCGGCTCTTCATATGGGTGATACTCATTAATAATTGACAGCACTGTTGGGTACTCTTGGGGTAAAAACATCACTTCAATTTTTTCTTCTTCAACACTTGTCAGCTCGTTATTCTCACCAATTGCTGGTTGAGCCTTTTCAAGTGGACGAAAACGACCTGTTCCACTAGATGAAAAACTTGTGTAATCATAATCATGATAAGCCCCAATGCCTACAGCACCAAACGCTTCTCGTAGTGACTCTGCATGAGTTGTCGGCACATAAACTACTAACTTACGGTAGAAATATTCATGAGTTTGACGTAAATAATCCGTTGCGTCAATACCCAACATATCGCAAAACAAATCATTCAACCCATTGTCAACAATATCCATATTTGTGTGTGCTGCGTAGACGGCGATGTCATGTTTTAATAAGTCAGCATACATTTTAGTTTGAAAATCATCGACCAACAAATGCTTAACTGGACGAAAAATCGGCGGATGTTTCGCCACGATTAAATCTATTTTTTTATCAATCGCTTCTTGCACCACATCTGGTCTAACATCTAGTGTCATCATCACGCGGTTAATTGGTTTATTAAGCGTACCAATATGTAACCCAACTGGATCATTATCTTCAGCAAGTTCTAGTGGTACGACTGATTCAAATTGTTTAATAAATTCAGCTCCTGTTATTTTCATGACAGTACCTCCTTGATTAAATCACACTGACGATTGATTTGTGCTATTTTTTCATCTTGGTTTGTTTTAGATTGAGACAACTGATTTATTACGCGTTCATATTGTTCTAATTCAAATTGCCATTTTGCTTTAAACACTTCAGATGATTCTTTCATCAAAATGGGGCCAAATAATTCTTCTGATTCAGTTAGCTCTACTTTTTTATCAGATGCTTCAGCGACAATAATTTCGTACGTTTTATCATTCTCACTCAATATTTTCTCATCTTGAATGATGTAATGATTTTCAACTAACCAACGTCTTAGGATATGAGAGCCAACGTTTGGTTGTAAGATTAATAATTCTTTGCGGGTTAAACGGTTTTTGTTTTTACCACGTTCTAAAATATCACGAATGAGTGTGCCACCCATCCCACAAATCGTAATGACACTCACGTCATCATAAGATTTGATGACTTCTAAGCCATCCCCTAATCTAACATCTATTTTATCTGTCAGTAATAAATCATTGACTAATTTTTCAGCAGATTCATATGGACCTTTGACGACTTCACCGGCAATAGCCCCTGTAATCTGATTATTTAATATTAAATGAGCAGGCAAATACGCATGGTCAGAGCCGATATCAGCTAAAAAGCTATCCTGTGGCACTAAATTTGCTACTACTTCCAAACGGTTTGATAATTGTTGATAATCCATATATTCGCCTCACTTTTCATCATTAATCTTATTATAACACTAATCGTATTTTTTTAAATGATATTAACTGTATGATTTGTGTTATTTATAAAAAAAGACTGACAAGTAAACTTGCCAGTCCTTTCAATTTAATTAAGCATTGTCTGCTTGTTTTTTACGTTTCGCTGCTTTTTCACGTTCAGCTTTGTTTAAGATTTGTTTTCTTAAACGAATGCTTTCTGGTGTTACTTCACAGTATTCATCGTCATTTAAGAATTGTAATGATTCTTCTAAAGTTAAGATTTTTGGTTTTTTAATCACTGATGTTTGGTCTTTTGTTGCAGAACGCACGTTAGTCATTTGTTTTGCTTTTGTGATGTTAACACCTAAGTCATTTTCACGAGAGTTTTGACCTACGATCATTCCTTCGTATACTTCTGTACCTGGCTCAACAAAGACAGTCCCACGTTCTTCAATACTCATGATAGAGTAAGTTGTAGCTTTACCTTGGTCGATAGAGACTAAGGCACCGTTACGACGACCACTGACTAAACCAGAGATTACTGGTAAGTATGAGTCAAACGTGTGGTTCATGATACCATATCCACGAGTTAATGACATAAATTCAGTTGAGTAACCAATTAATCCACGGGCTGGAGCTAAGAAGATTAAGCGGACTTGACCGTTACCTGAGTTGATCATGTCTTGCATTTCTGCTTTACGTTGACCTAATGACTCGATAACCCCACCCATGTATTCTTCAGGTGTGTCAATTTGCACACGTTCAAATGGCTCACATAATACGCCATCAACGTCACGATAAATAACACTTGGACGAGATACTTGTAACTCGTATCCTTCACGACGCATGTTTTCTATTAAGATAGATAAATGCAATTCTCCACGTCCAGAAACGATCCATTTATCTGGCGATTCAGTTTCTTCAACTTTTAGAGACACATCTGTTTGTAATTGGTTTTGTAGACGTTCTTCGATTTTACGAGCCGTCACGTATTTACCTTCGCGACCTGCAAATGGAGAGTTATTTACTAAGAAAGTCATTTGTAATGTTGGCTCATCAATGTGTAGGATTGGTAGAGCATCTTGGTGGTCAACAGGTGTAACAGTTTCTCCAACGAAGATATCTTCCATACCTGAAACCGCAATTAAATCTCCCGCTTTAGCTTCATTGATTTCCACACGAGTTAGGCCTAAGAAACCTAATAATTTAGTGACACGGAACTTTTTAACAGAACCATCTAATTTCATTAAAGCAACTTGGTCCCCAACTTTGATTGTTCCACGGAATACACGACCAATCCCAATACGTCCAACGTAATCATTGTAATCAAGTAATGATACTTGGAATTGTAATGGCTCATCACTATTATCAACTGGAGCTGGAATATGCTCAATAATAGAGTCAAGTACGTGATTCATTGTGTGTTCTTGATCAGCTGGATCATCAGATAAACTTGATGTTCCGTTTACAGCAGCAGCATAAACAACTGGGAATTCTAATTGGTCATCATCGGCTCCAAGCTCGATGAATAACTCTAACACTTCATCCACTACTTCAGCTGGACGAGCAGTTGGTTTGTCAATTTTATTTACAACCACAATTGGTGTTAATTTTTGCTCTAAGGCTTTTTTCAACACAAAACGTGTTTGAGGCATTGTTCCTTCATACGCATCAACAACAAGTACCACACCGTCTACCATTTTCATGATACGTTCAACTTCTCCACCAAAGTCCGCATGTCCTGGTGTATCCAAGATGTTGATGTGTTTTCCAGCGTAGTTGATAGCTGTATTTTTAGCTAAAATCGTAATACCACGTTCTTTTTCAATATCACCAGAGTCCATCGCACGTTCTTGTAACTGTGTATGGCCTTCCAATGTATTAGATTGTTTTAACAACTCGTCTACCAACGTTGTTTTACCGTGGTCAACGTGGGCAATAATTGCCACATTACGAATATCTTCTCTTAATTTCACTATTATATACTCTCCTTACTGTTTAAAAAACATAAGCGATTAATCCTCGCTTAAATTAACCGACTATTCAGTATAACAAAAAAATTCCATGAAAAAAAGTGAAAGTTTTTCATTTTTCACTTATTTTTAAAAAATTTTTGAATATCACGAAAAGTCTGTGGTGTTGCAACAATAAAATACTGACGTTTTCCTAATATATTATAATCTAAATCAGGAAATTGACGACAAACTAACCCTAATGCCTCAGCTAAAACTGTACCAGCTGCAAAATCCCAAGGAGCTAGATTGGAAATATAAGCATTTTGCGTCCCTCGAAGGACATTTAAAAAATCTAATCCAGCACAACCTAACATCCTTACTCCAATGGCTGCTGAGGCAATCTCACGACTGTGTTCATAATTCTCTGAATACATGCCAACGTTACAACCTAATAGCCCATCTGCTAGAGAACTATCTTCTGGAGCATGTAATGGGGTGCCATTTAAATAAACACCCGTAGAAGGACCACCATAAACAAATTCATTTTTCATCACATCATAGATAAACCCTAATAATGGGTTACCATCCTCAAAAATGCCAATCATCACACAAAAATTTTCTTGTTGTTTGACAAAATTCAGTGTGCCATCAATTGGATCAATAATCCAAATACGCCCTTTTGTTGAAGAAACCTCTCTTCCTGTTCCTTCTTCACCAATAATTAAATCATTGGGATACGCCTCGTTTATTTTTTTTACTAAAAAGGCTTCTGTTCCTTTATCAACATTTGTTACCAAATCACTGCGATTCGTTTTTTCTTCTACTGTCACCACTTGTTTTAACTCATCTTTAATGTATTGACCTGCTTCTTCCATCCACTGTTTGACTTGTAACATTAATTGTTTGTTATCCATTCACTAAATCCTTTCTCTTAATCAAACCTGATTGTTTTTTTCTTGCTAGTTGCACCACACGATATAAGGAATAACCACTAACTTCTTCAAACTCACGACCTAATTGGCGTTCTTCACCGATACTTTTAACCACCTGTTTAAACTCATTATATGAATTCAAAAAATCATTGATGTCTATTTTCGATTCATACGCTTGTTCGACTGCTTGCCAAACTCCCATCACTTTTATCAACTCATCTGTTGTCCAATCGGGATTCATTGGATACGTAAAATTTTCTTTCACACGCTCACCTGTTCTCTTTATCGTAATATTATCTAGTTAAAAGTGTATCAAAAAAATCACCAAAGAGATAGTAAAAACAAATAAAAGCCAAAAAAGACGAAGAAAACTGTCTTTTTTGGCCAATAGTTATTTTTTAATCTCATGATCTGGAAACGTCACTTTAAAGGTGGTTCCAACACCCAACTCACTAATGACCTGGATAGAGCCTTTATGAAGTTTCACTAACTGATCAACAATCGATAGACCTAATCCTGATTCACCATATTTTGTGTTTTTCCTTGATGGATCAGCTTTATAATATCTATCCCACATATTTTTTTGTTGCTCTTTATCCATTCCAATCCCATTATCAGAAATAGAGACAACTGTCGCATTTTCTAAACGTGATAGAGACAATCTAATCTCTCCGTCTTGTGTAAATTGGATGGCATTGGTTGTAATATTTACCACGACTTGAACAAATCGATCATAATCAGCACATACCTTAATTGGCTCAGTTGTATCTAGAATAAGTTGATCGTTTTTATCCCCAGCCTTACCCTTTAATTGTTCAATAATTAGTTCCAACACTTCAGTTGCATTAAATTGTTGTATAACCATTTTAATTTGATTGGTTCGAATTTTCTCATAATCAAGGTTTTCATTCACTAAACGAATCAATCGTCTGGTTTCATTTTGCATAAGTGTAATGCATTTTTCTTCTTGATCTTTTGGTATGGCGCCATAAGAAATGCCTTCCAAGAGACCATTAATCGTCGTTAAAGGGGTTCGCATTTCATGAGCCACATCTGCCATAAAATTACGGCGTCGCTCTTCTTGGCGCTCAATTTCTTCTTGCGATTCTTTTAACGCAATAGCGAGTAAATTAAAGTCAGAAGCAAGCTCATCGAGTTCATCACCTTTATCTTTCACTTTAATTTGCACATCATAATTTCCATTAGCTAATTGGTTCGTCGCTTGTTTCATGCGATCAATTCGTTTGACTTGAAATTTCGCTAAAAAGTAACTCAACCAAATAGCAATAATGGTTGAAATTAAAAAACCTTTCAATAAGTCATTGGTCAGTGATTTCAAACTAGCGTCGATACTACTATCTGGCCTAGAAACCAATAAAAGCCCCATAAATTTTAAATCTGGTGAAGAAAAAAGTGGTTGAATAAACAAGGATGTTGGTTGACTATTAGTTGATAAGTGCGTATCTTTTACCGTCTTTTTTATCGTGTTTCCATTTTTTAACGAATCTAACTCCGTCTCAGTCACATAACTCGAACCACTTTGTCCTTCAAATTCTACTGGATAACTCACCGTTAAATCTGGGTTAAGCATCGTAAAGGCTACTTTTTGTTTTTTCAACACAGACTGAGAAGTATCAAGGGATTGTTGAAGTGTCCAATTTTGTTGTTTAATATTATCAATGATGGTATCAGAGTACCCTTTCAATTGAGCATAAGAGGTTTCTGTTACCGTTCGCCTAGTGTACGAACGAAACGAGACACCAAAAATAATTAATACCGTCAAGATAATCACAACAAACGCAATCATCTGTTGTAGTAGGTATTTCATAGCGCACTACTCTTTAATGTTTGAATCGTCAAATTTGTAGCCAACTCCCCAAACAGTTTGAATCACTTGCGGACCAACTTTTTCAATTTTTTGTCTTAATTTTTTGATATGTGCATCAACTGTTCGTTCATCACCAAAATATTGGTAATCCCAAACTAATTCCAATAATTTTTCACGAGAGAATACTTGTCTTGGTTTTCTCGCTAATGTTAATAATAAATCAAATTCTTTTGGCGTTAAACCACTCACCAATTCCTCATCAAAATACGCTTCACGTGTTTTAATGTTAATTTTAAAATGTTCAGTTTTCACATCAAAGTCATCATTTTTACTATGATCTGTATTTCCATCACCGTCTTCTTTGATTTGAGCTCTTCTATGTAACGCTTTAATTCTAGCGATTAATGTGATAGGACTAAATGGTTTTGTGACATAGTCGTCTGCTCCCATCTCTAGTCCAATGACTTGATCACTTTCAGAATCTCTTGCGGTTAACATCACGATTGGAACGGATGACGAATGTTTTCTCATTTCACGACAGACACTCACTCCATCCATTGTTGGTAAATTTAAATCTAGCGTAATCATATCCCAAGATGTTGGATCTTCTAAAAAGGCATCTAATCCTTCTTTTCCATCATCTTTAAACGTAACGTCCCATTCCTCATTCAAAAAAAACATTCTCATCATTTCTGAGACAGACTCGTTGTCTTCAATCATTAATAATTTCATGTGTATCCTCCTCTTTAGTTTTACTCATTTCTCGGTCAAGCTCATCGTTGAACAACTCAAGGCGTCGTTCAATCTGATAGAACACACTAATAATAGGTATTGCTATCAAAAATATTTCTAAAAGAAAGAATTGTGTTATACCACTACTCTTTATTAAAAACCCAATTAACCATGTTGCCACTCCAATCAACAGCAAGATTTTAGCAGCCACTTTTTGAGCATACTTAAATGTGGCATCTGTATATCTTGCTCGCTGCGTACGATATCCGTATTTATTTTCTCGTCTTCTAGAAGGAAAAATCAGATAAATGACACCCACTACTGTCATTAACATTCCCACAAAATTAAATATCAAACTAACACCTACCTCACATTTCTTCTAATAGTATACTCTTTTTAGAACGTACATGGAACTAAAATGAACAGAATCGTTATAAAAGCACCTAAATAACTTTACAAAATAATGTCAAACATTTCAATGATTGCGTTATTTTTTTAAATAAATATTTAATCTTTGAATCATGTTTCACTAATTATGTTATTTTTTTCAAATTTAAAGACTATTTTAAGAAAAACAAGAAGATAAACGTTTTTTTTCTTCACGTTATCTTCTTGTTTTTTTGACCTCCGAAATTAATGAGTTTCTCCACCAATCACTCGAATATCCTTCTTATTGTCAAACAATACAATGGCTTCTAATGCTTTTTCTAAAGATTGTACAATATCATCCAAACTCATACTTGGTTGATTTGGCTTATCAACCACTTGTGATGGGATAAAAGGAACATGGATAAACCCACCTTTTACATTTGGAAATTCTTTATCAATCATATATTGAACTTGATACATGATATGATTGCATACAAATGTTCCTGCCGTATTTGATACGGCTCCAGGTAAGCCCGCTTCTTTCATGGACGCTACCATCGCTTTGACGGGTAATTGAGTGAAATAAGCTGCTTGACCGTCTTTTTGGATTACTTCATCAATTGGTTGATTGCCTTCATTATCTGGAATCCGTGCATCATCTATATTGATTGCCACTCGTTCTGGCGTCACAGAAAATCGTCCACCAGCTTGACCAATATTTACGACAACATCTGGTTGATGTTTTATCATTGCTTCTTTCACTACTTCTGCTGATTTGTTAAAAACAGTGGGTATTTCAAGTTTTATAATAACTGCATCTAAAATAGTTTCTGGTAATTTTTTAACAGCTTCTAAAGCTGGGTTAGTTGATTCTCCACCAAATGGATCAAAACCTGTTACTAATATTTTCATCTAATATCTTCCTCTCTTTATTAAAAAGCTAACACATACATCAAAATGATATGAATGATCATCATCATAATAGCCATTGGGGCTTGAGCTTTTATGACACCATTTGTATCATCCATCTCAAGCAACGCCACCGGTAACGCATTGAAATTAGCGGCCATTGGTGTTAAGAGTGTCCCACAAAATCCTGCCGTCATCGCAAGTGTCCCAGCAACAACAGGGTCCCCCCCTTGCATCATCACAAATGGAACACCAATTCCTGCTGTAATAACAGTAAAAGCGGCAAACGCATTACCCATTACCATGGTAAATATCATCATACCTAAACAATAAGCAATGACGCCAGCTAAACGATTGCCTTCTGGAACAATACCCGAAATAGCATGGGAGATTACATCACCTACACCTGCTGCATTAAATACCACACCAAGCGCTGCTAGTAACTGTGGCAAAATACCTGTCGTCCCCACCGATTGTAACATGCGGTCAGTATCTTTTAATGCCGTTTTTGGTGGAGCTTTCGTAATCACCATCGCCACAAGTAATGCGACAATCGAAGCCACACCAATCCCCACTTGCCCTCCAAGTGGTGTGTACGAAATCACCACAGCGACAATTGCTAATAAAACAGATGGGAAAAAGATCCAACTTCCGATTCTTTCGGCTGATTTTTGACCTTCTTCTTCACTAATCTCGGCTAATTTCCCAACGTTAACTTGTTTAAACAACGTTAATAAACCAATAACAGCTAATAATATGCCTGAAACAACATAAGGCATTAGCTTTCCAGCTGCAAAAATCACCCCAAGGATTAACCAAAAAAGCCCAGTACCAATACGGGCACTATTGGTCTTGTCTTTAAAACAACGAACAGCTGTCATCATAGAAAGTAGACCAATCAAAATATAAAAAAATTCTAAAATCGCTGGAATATAGTGTGCCATTACTTGTCTACTCCTTTTATTTTATTGTATTTTTTAGCTAATTTTTTATCAAATAACCAGTTTGACACAGCAGAAAGAATTAAAGCGATCACTGCCACAAGTAACGCCATACGCGCAATACTTGCGTCACTTACTTTATAACCTAAATCTTTTAGTGTTCCGTAAATCAATAGCACACCTGCTGAGGCAATAAACGTATTTTGAGCAAAAAAGTTAGCAAAATTTTCGTTTGCTGCAGCTCTTGCTTTAATGTTATCTTCGTCTTCTTTTGAAATATCCCCATAAGTATGTTTGGCTGCTGCTTGAGCCATTGGGTTAACAATTGGACGCACAAACTGAGGATGCCCAGATAAACGAATCCCAAATAAACCGGCTAATTCACGTAGTGCAGTATATAGTGTAATAAATTTTCCGGGCGTGAGTCCCTTTATTTTCTTTATTAAAATAACTGCCTGTTGTCTTAATCCAAATCGTTCAGATAAACCAATCATTGGTAAGGTTAATAAAAATATTGTCACCAAACGATTATTAACAAACGCTTCACCTAACATGGTAAAAAATTCGTATAATGACATACCTGATACAAGAGCTGTTGATAATGCCGCAACAATGACAACAGCAATCGTATCAAACTTAAAAATAAACCCGACTAAAATAATCAGAATACCAATTAATTTAATCCATTCCATAAAAATCCCTCCTAAAAATAACAATAAATAGAAGTATAAATAACGTTTTCTGCAAAGTAAATAGTTTTTTATCCAACAAATTATCCACATATTATTCAATAATTTATTTTTTATATAAAAATAAATTTAATCTGTTTAGTTATTCCTTTTATTTTATATAATTTTTACTTTTGATAATTATATTTTTTTACATAATGTTTACACTCTATTCATAAACTTCATGGTAAATTAGTTGATTAAATAATTGGTATATGTTAAATTAAGAGTGTGGTTGACAAATGTCTTCCATGAATGTTTTTTAAAGGAGGAATGTATGATGGTATTTACACAACAAGCCATTCAATACCGTGTGACATTAAATACTGATGAAAATATCTTTATTGTATTTGATGCAACAAACGATGAAATCTTTGCAACAGGCGCAACAATTGAAGAAGCTAAAGATAACTTAAATCAACTTGTTAAGGAGTAATTACATTGGAAGAACCCAGTAATTAAAGCAAGTATTCACCCCTAAACCCATGGATGAATACTTGCTTATTTTATTTGTTAAAATAAAGACCTATTGCTTCATGCATCATTCTAAACGACATCTATTTAAAAGTGGTATAGTTAATAAAATATAACATAACAAAAAAAGACAATGTTTTTTTAAATATAAAACACTGTCCAAATTATTATTATTTGTCTTTAATTGGTTCATCATCGAACACTGCCACTATCTTTCCATTGGCTTGTTTCGTTGCAGAGATTAGATACAATGACTTATCAGGGTATTGATCTAACACATAAATACCATCTTTAGTTTTATCATCTAGTGCATCCCAGGACTCAAATTCTTCTGTGTATTTTCCTTCGTCTGTTGTTTTTGAATCAGTTTTCGAATCATCCGTTTGCTCTATTTTGGATAAATCAATGCTTCCTGTATCTTTTGCCACAATATCAGGTGCGCCACCTTTTATTTGTTCAGTGTAAAAGTAATAACCTACCCCACCAATAATAATGACTAAAATTAAAATAGAAAAAATTCGTTTAAATACTTTCATGTCTTATCTCCTCTAAAGGCTAGCTCATGCTATTGACACCATCGACGATTTTTTTTATATCTTTATATAATTCCTCAATGGGAACAAACCTTGCTTTTCTTAAATATTCTCTGCCATCTAAAAACAATAATATGACAGGTACTGTCATTACTTGATATTTTCCAGATACTTCTGGTATATCAAACGTATTCACTTCTAAAAATGTTACATCTTCACTAAATTCAGCTAATTTTTTCTCTACTTGTGGTTTCAATCCGTGACAAACACTACAATTTGGTTGGCCAAAATAAACCATCGTCAATCCTTCTTGAGACACTTGTTCATTTAATTGATTGATGTCATAAACTTTTTCAAACATAACGTTTCCCCTCATTTCTCTCTTTATTATATAAAGAGAGAAAGGTTAATCCAACTTTTATGCCTAAAGCGGTTTAAGCCCAAATAGAGTAGGATAATGTTCCAACGTATCTACTAAATCCATCGCATCTAAGAGA
The DNA here is from genome assembly GCF_022604695.1 of Vagococcus sp. CY53-2. Taxonomy (NCBI): domain Bacteria; kingdom Bacillati; phylum Bacillota; class Bacilli; order Lactobacillales; family Enterococcaceae; genus Vagococcus; species Vagococcus sp. CY53-2. The sequence goes on along the minus strand of NZ_JALAHP010000001.1, from coordinate 199,933 downwards.
GTATAAATTACCACTATCTCCCAGGGTCTATTAAAGGTTTCATCAAATAACTCAATGACTGGATCCAGCTCTTGATGAATCTCTTCTATCACATGTTCCTCAACACTTAGTACATTTAACTTGTAATGACGTGCCTCTATGGTCAAATAACCCAACGTGACAAGTGCGTCTAAAAAAATATCAGGTGTATCGGATGACATGATTCGTCCCTTTTCAATACGACGTAACTTTCGTTCAGCATATGTTAAAAAATAAGACTCATTTACATCGCCCAATCGTTTGTCTAACAATAAAAACTGAGGCGCTCGTGTGTTTTCTCGGTAAGTTTCTTCATAAAAAAAACTTGGCAAACTGACACATTCAGCTAAATTGGTTAAATTTTCAAACGATAGCCATTCTGTTTTTTTACCAGTTAATTGTTGAAAATAGAAAGGCAACTGCTTTATCTTAGCTAATGCTGGAGTATCTTCTGCATACTGACCCAAAGCTATATTGCCTTGTATTTTTTGATGCAAGGCATATAGTAAATAAAAAGCAACGTCTTTTGTCGATAAATCCAATTGTCTACATTTAGCGTTTAATTTTTCCACACAAGATAAAAAAAATGACTGATAGGTCTGTTTTAATTCCTCTTGTTTTTCTTCGGACATCACATATCCAACTAACTCATATCGTCCATGATAACGTGTGATAAGTCCAGCTGATATCCATGTTTCGATTACCACTTCGATCTCTTCCACATCAGGCAAGGCACGTTTTATATCGCGTAAGGTCACACTTTCTCCTTGTTCAATCATAAAATTAACGACTTGTTGAAATGCTTTATCTTGCATTAATGACCGATAAGTCTGTTCTGTTTGTAATGTTATAAATTGATACATTAAATTAACGCCTCATTTGAAAAAAATCTCCAAGTTTCCTCAGAGATTTTTAGGTTTTTATGCATTAAATGCGTTTGTTAGTGGTGGAACCACTTGTTTTTTACGTGACACGACGCCAGCTAATTCAGCTGTATGATTTTCCAATGTCACACCAAAAGCTGCTTCCACTTTTTCTTTTGGTTCTCCAACAACAAGAGCCACTGAATTACTATCTAAAATGTTTGTAATTACTAAGATAAATAAATCAAACCCGTTATCAGTGTTTTCTTTTGCCATTACTTCTTCTAATTCTGCTTGACGAGCTAATACGTCAGTCACGTCTACTGTATTAACTTGACCAATACGAACTGATTTATCACCCATTGGGAAAGTTTTAGCATCCGCATTGATTAATTCTAATGCTGTTTTAGTTGAAAGATTGGTTCCTGCTTTAAGCATCTCTAAACCATAACTTTCTAAATCAACACCAGCAATTTCAGCTAATTCTTTCGCTGCTTTAATGTCTTCATCCGTACAGGTTGGTGATTTGAATAGTAATGAATCAGACACAATAGCTGAAAGCATCATTCCTGCTATGTCTTTTGGAATGTCAATGCCATGTTCTTTATAGATTTTTAAGATAATGGTATTCGTACAACCAACCGGCTCAGCACGATAATACAATGGATTAGCTGTTTCAAAGTTTGCAATACGGTGATGATCCACTACGGCTAATACGTCTAATTCTTTAATGTCACTCACACTTTGTTGTGCTTCATTGTGATCGACTAACATCACTTGTGTTGTTTCATTTGCACAGCTTTCAATCACTCTTGGGGCATCCACGTTAAAATAGTTTAATGCATACGTTGTTTCTTCATTAGGTGTTCCTAAAGCAACAGCTTCAGCTTCTACACCTAGTTTATTTTGTAGATAAGCAAATGAGATTGCTGAAGCAATTGCATCTGTATCCGGATTTTGATGACCAAAAATTAATACCTTTGTCATAGTTATATATCCCTCCAATTAATGTCATACAACTTGTATTATATCACAATTTTTATCATCAATAAGCAGAAATTTTTAATCATATTTAGAAACCTATAAATGGAAAGGACGCTTTACACAAGGAGGAGCGATGGCAAACTGACTGAAATACAAAAAATTTGTTACCAACCCCCAATATGCCAAACAATATCAAATAGAAGAAAATGACCCTCGTAACATTGAAATACGCACGATGGCACCAGCAAAATCTAGCTCTATTTTATCCATCTTAGTAGTTATTTTATCTCTGATCACATCCGCCACACAACAAGCTCTTTGGATTACAGCAACACTCATTGGTTTATTTATGATCCACACAGCTTTAACATTTTATTTTATCACCAAACTAAATAAAACTATGTAAAAAACAGATAGGTTAGTCGTTATAACTAACCTATCTGTTTTTTATTTAATCTATATCTGTTTCAATAATTTCTCCAGTTTGGGCATTAATCTTGTACTCAATTTCTTTTGTCATACCATCTTTAATTGACACTTCCCAATAAGTAACGCCCATGTCTTCTTTGATTTCCCAATCATCTATTTTGCCAGAACCAGCTTCTTTCAAGGCAATATCAAATATTTCTTTCATATCTTTTAAATTAGTTAAATCAAGTTTGTTCTCTCTACGTTTTACGCCATCTTTCTCATCACGATCTAAATTTTCTTCGCGTTCTTTTTTTATTTCTTTTGTATCAGTGTTGATTTTTAATGAATATTCTTTATTATCATCTATCCCTTCAATATCATAAACTGTTTGCCCAAAACTAGTATCTAAACTAATTGATATGATATCAGTATTTGGATACGTTTCTTTATATGTTTCTATCGCGTCTGATAAACTCACCTTATAAACTGGTTCACTTGTACTTGATTCACTCGTTGATGAACTAACTGCGTTACTTGAAGCTGAAACTTGTGAGCTTGATGACTTAGTCGTCTTACCCGAATCTATGTTTTGCGATGAACACCCTGCAAACACTCCTAATGATAAAACCACACTACTTAATAAGATTATTTTTTTCATTGCTCATTCTCTCCTTTTGTTTTTCTTAATACAATTTTATCATAAAGTACGTTTTATGAAAATAGAAACCTACTTAAAAATGACTTTAACCTCGTTATTTCCATACAAACTAAAAAACCTAGAAGATAGCACTTCTAGGTCATTCATTATTTCACTGCACGTTTTTCTTTATACTTATTATAGTCTGCAGTATGAAGTAATTCTTGGGCATTTTTTACTCGCTCTTGAGTTGGTGGGTCAATGCCTTTTAATGGGTAATCAATCCCTAAGTCTTGCCATTTGAAAAGACCCATTGTGTGATATGGCAATACTTCGACTTTATCGACATTTTTTAATTCTTTAATAAAATTATCCAATCGAATTAAATACTCATCATAATCCGTTCTTTGAGGAACCAGCACATGACGAATCCAAACCGGCTGACCAATATCAGATAAATACTTCGCCATTTCAAGAATATTATCATTAGTATGCATCGTTAGTTCTTTGTGACCTTGTGGATCGATATGTTTGATATCAAATAAAAACAGATCAGTGTATTTCAACATTTCATTGAATTTACTAAAAAAGGGTTCGTCAAACGTAAATGGTTTACCACAAGTATCTACCGTTGTATGAATTCCATGTTTTTTCGCTTTTTTAAATAAATCAATGATGAAGTCAAGTTGAAGTAATGGCTCACCACCACTAATTGTAATGCCTCCATCTTCGCCCCAGTAAGATTTATAACGCAATGCTTCTTCTAATATTTCATCAGTTGTTACTTCGCGCCCTCCACCAATTTTCCAAGTATCAGGATTATGACAAAACTGGCAACGCATTTTACACCCTTGCATAAAGACTATAAAACGTACACCCGGACCGTCAACTGTCCCTAAATTTTCTGTTGAGTGAATTCTTCCTGTTACTGATTCTGTCATTATCGTCACTTCCTAACTTTGCTTTTAAAAAAGGATGACCGCTAAAACAGCCATCCTCTTATTTTACGAATTGTTTAATTACATTCTATCATGAGCAGTACGAGAAATAACGTCTGCTTGTTGTTCTGGAGTTAAATCACGGAATTTAACTGCGTATCCAGATACACGGATAGTTAAGTTTGGATATTTTTCTGGATGAGCTTGAGCGTCTAATAATAAGTCAGTTGTAAAGACGTTTACGTTCAAGTGGTATCCACCTCTATCGAAGTAGCCATCCATTACGTTACGTAAGTTGTTAATACGAGTATCATCATCTTTACCTAAACCATTAGGGTTAATCGTTTGTGTATTTGAGATACCATCTAAAGCTGATGTATAAGCAAGTCTTGCAGTTGAGTTTAATGATGCTAAAAGACCATTTTTCTCACCTAAGAATTTACCATCTTGGTAACTTGGGTTAGCACCTGGTGCTAATGGTTTACCTGCACGACGTCCGTCTGGTGTGTTACCAGTTGCTTTACCATAAACAACATTAGAAGTAATCGTTAATAATGATGTTGTAGGTGTTGAGTTTCTATAAGTATGTTGACGTTTAATTTGAGTCATGAAGTAATCTAAGATCCAGTTTGCCATTGCATCTGCTTCTTCATTGTCATTTCCGTAAGTTGGGAACTCATTTTGTGGTACATAATCAACTGCTAATCCATCTTCGTCACGGATAACTTGTACGTTACCATGTTTGATAGCCATGATACTATCAGCCGCATGAGAGATACCAGCGATACCTGTTGCGAATGTACGTTTTAAGTCAGTATCCATGAATGCTAATTGTGGTGCTTCATAAGCATATTTATCATGCATGTAATGGATAACGTTTAATGTGTTTACATATAATTCTGCTAACCAATCTAATATATCTTTGTAACGAGTGATGAAGTCATCATAGTTTAATGTATCACCAGTCATTGGACGGAAACGAGGTGCAACTTGTGCTTTCGTCACTTCGTCAACCCCACCGTTAATTGCATATAACACAGCTTTAGCTAAGTTAGCACGAGCTCCGAAGAATTGCATGTCTTTACCCATAACAGTGGCAGACACACAACAAGCAATCGCACAGTCATCTGATCCCCAGTTAGCACGTAATAAATCGTCATTTTCAAATTGGATTGAAGAACTTTCTTTTGCAATTTTAGCTGCGTAAGTTCTGAATCCTTCTGGTAAATGAGAAGAATACAATACTGTTAAGTTTGGTTCTGGAGATGGTCCCATGTTTGTTAAGGTATGTAAGATACGGAAATCATTTTTAGTTACTAATGAACGTCCGTCAATTCCCATACCAGCAATTGATAAGGTTGCCCAAATTGGGTATCCAGAGAATAATTGGTTGTATTCAGGCGTACGAGCGAATTTAACCATACGTAATTTCATAATTAAGTGGTCAATTAATTCTTGTGCTTCCGCTTCGTTGATTACGCCATTTTCTAAGTCACGTTGGATATAGATATCTAAGAATGCAGAGATACGTCCAATTGACATAGCCGCACCATTTTGAGATTTAATGGCTGCTAAGTAACCGAAGTACACCCATTGGATCGCTTCTTGAGCATTTTTAGCAGGTTTAGAAATATCAAATCCGTAGTAAGTCGCCATTTCTTTAATGGCAACTAATGCTTTGATTTGATCAGACACTTCTTCACGTAAACGAATCACATCATCTGTCATCACTTTGTTCCCTACGTTAGATAAGTCTTTTTTCTTTTCAGCGATTAAGAAGTCAATTCCGTATAATGCTAAACGACGGTAGTCACCGATAATACGTCCACGGCCATAAGCATCTGGAAGACCTGTAATAATTTTATTTTTACGAGCGGCTCTCATTTCTGGAGTGTAAGCATCAAATACACCTTGGTTATGTGTTTTTCTCCAGTCAGTGAAGATTTTAGTCATTTCGTCGTCAATTTCGTATCCATTTGATACTAAAGCATTGTTTGCCATGTTAATACCACCAAATGGCATGAATGCTTGTTTTAATGGAACATCAGTTTGTAATCCAACGATTTTTTCTTCTTCTTTAATTAAGTAACCAGGTTCATGTGATGTTACTGTAGCAGGGATGTTGTTATCCATGTCATAAACACCATTTTGTTCGTGTTGTACTTCAAATAATTCTTGTAATTTTGTCCATAATTTTTCTGTGCTGTCAGCAGCTGGCTCTAAGAAACTGTCGTCACCTTTGTATTCTGTGTAGTTTGCTTGAATAAAATCTCTAACATCCACAGTTGTGCGCCATTTACTACCTTTAAATCCATCCCAGTATCCCATAATATGAGAACCTCCTTAAGTTAGTTGTTTCAAAGTTTTATATTTCATTTATTTACATGTTCAGTATAACACAAAAACAGATTCACGCAAGTGTTATAGTGAAAAAAAATACTAATTTTGTTAAAAAAAACACAATTTCCGTTTAACCCCTAGCTTTAGTGACTTTCTTAAAATTTTATTAAGGAAGTTTTTCCGCTTATCTGTTTTATTTCCTGTACCCATCTGTATTACAACAGCGGTTACATTTTAAATCGTGTCATATAACAGAAAAAAAGAAGAAACCTTTTAAAGATTTCTTCTTTTTATTAATCTTCTTTTTCTTTTTGTGAAACAGTTAATTTAATCACTTCTCCATCTACTTTTTCATTCGAAATAAATGAGCCATTAGACGTTCTATCGTTTATAGGGATGTCCTTTGTATCAACTGTATAGCTTGAACCGTTTTTGGTTTCTATTATAATTAATTCATTATCACCATTAGTTGATATCGCTAAAAAGACGCGGTGTGGATTATTTTTCAATTCTCTTAAAACCATCAAACCACGTTTTGCTCGCCCTAATTTACTAATCTCTAATACATCCATTTTCTTGACTGATCCACGTTGTGTCACGACTGTCACCAAATGTTCTGCCGTACTAATTGGGAAAATATGACTGGAAACCAAATAATCTCCTTCCTTTAAGTTCATGGCTTTAACGCCAGATGCTTTTGCTCCAACTGTTGGCACTTCACTTAAATCATAACGTAGTCCAAATCCTAAGTGGCTTATTAATGTGACTTCGTACTCTATTTGAGCTGATACCAAATTTGCACTAATCAATTCGTCTGTGTCTGTTTTAAGTTTCATACACATCAACGGTCTACTCCTATAGGTTCGCCAACTAGAAAATTCGCTCATTGGTGTTCGTTTAATCATGCCTTCCTTTGTGACAAAGACAAATTCTTTCGTCTCATCAAGTGTTTCATAAGGAAAAACTTTTAATATTTGCTCATTTGGAAGAAGCGTACTTAGCGTTTGTGAAAAATGTTCACCAACATCCTTCCATTTTTTATCTGTTAATTCATGCACAGGTCGATAAATGATATTTCCTTTAGTTGTCACAAATAATACATGATGATGAGTATTTAATTGTCCAGCATAAATCAGTTGATCAGATTCTTTCATATCAATCGCATCATCTTTGGATGCTCCATATGATCTTAAACTACTTCGTTTAACATACCCTTCACGCGTCACACTCACCATGACGTCTTCTTGTGGCACAATAACTGCTGTTTCAATATTAATTTCTTCTATCTTATCTTCTAACACCGTTCGTCTGTCAGTGTCATAATTTTTCTTCACTTCACGTAATTCTTTTTTCATGACTTTTAACAACTCATTTGGGTTATGAATGATTAACTCAAGTGATTTAATCAATTGTTCTAACTCAGCTGCTTCTTGCTCAAGAGCTGTAATATCCGTATTAGTCAAGCGATATAATTGCAATGATACAATCGCTTCTGCTTGCTCTTCACTAAAGTTATGTGCTGAAATCAAATTATCTTTGGCATTCTTTTTGTCTTTACTTTGACGAATAATGCGAATCACATCATCCAAGATGGATAAAGCTTTCATCAAGCCTAGTACAATATGTTCACGCTTCTTCGCTTTAGTTAAATCAAACTGACTACGGTCAATGATGACTTGTTTACGGTGAGTAATATAGCCTTCTAAGATATCTTTCAAACCAACTTGTTGTGGACGAAGTTTGTTGATAGCTACCATATTAAAATTATAATTGACTTGCAGTTCCGTATTTTTAAGTAAATAGTTTAAAATACCTGTAGCATCGACTTCTTTACGGAGCTCAACTACAATACGTAAACCCGTTCTATCTGTTTCATCTCTAACTTCAGATATTCCTTCCACACGTTTTGTTAAACGCAATTCATCCATTTTTTTCACTAAGTTAGCTTTATTCACTTCATAAGGAATTTCTGTAATCACAATTTGTTCACGTCCACCTTTAAGCGGTTCGATTTCTGTTTTAGAACGAATAATCACGCGACCTTTGCCTGTTTCGTAGGCTTTTTTCAATTCTTTTTTCCCTTGAAGAATCGCACCTGTCGGAAAATCTGGTCCAGGAATAAATTCCATTAATTTTTCCACACTGGCATTCGGATGATCGATTAAATAAATCGTGCCATCAATGACTTCACCTAAATTATGTGTTGGAATTTCGGTTGCATACCCAGCTGAAATCCCTGTTGATCCATTAACTAGTAGGTTAGGAAATCCTGCGGGTAACACAGTTGGTTCTTTTTCAGTATCATCAAAGTTCCAAACAAAATCCACGGTTTCTTTTTCAATATCTTTTAATAATTCACCACTAAGTTTTGATAAGCGTGCTTCAGTATAACGCATCGCAGCAGGAGGATCGCCATCCATACTCCCGTTATTTCCATGCATTTCGATTAATGGCTCGCGTAACTTCCAATCTTGACTCATACGAACCATTGCTTCGTAAATACTACTATCACCATGAGGATGGTAATTCCCCATGATGTTTCCGACCGATTTAGCTGATTTTCTAAAACTTTTTTCATAAGTATTGCCATCTTTATTCATTGAAAATAAAATCCGACGTTGAACAGGTTTTAGTCCATCTCTTATATCGGGTAATGCTCTATCTTGAATAATGTATTTTGAATAACGTCCAAAACGATCTCCCATTACATCTTCAAGACTAAGATTTTGAATCCCATGCTCTTGATTCATTCTTGTTCTCTCCCTTTTGTTGGTACTCACTAATCAAATAGATTGATTTCTTCAACTGTTTTATTATCAGATGTCACGTGTTCCTCTAAAATATCATGATTTTCTAAGATACTACCATCTTCTTCTAACGTAAATTGGACATGTTCTTCAATCCATTTACGGCGGGGCTCTACTTTATCGCCCATCAATGTTGTCACACGTCTTTCTGCTCTTGCTGAGTCATCAATCGTCACACGAATCAATGTTCTTGTGTCAGGATTCATCGTTGTTTCCCATAGTTGGTCAGCATTCATTTCACCAAGACCTTTGTAGCGTTGAATTAAATAGCCTTTCCCCATTTTTTTAGTAATATTATCCATTTCATCATCTGTCCATGCGTATTCAAGCTGTTCAGTCTTACCGCGGCCTTTACTCACACGATAAAGCGGTGGCAAAGCGATATAAACTTTTCCTGCTTCGACAAGGGGTTTCATGTAGCGATAGAAAAAGGTTAATAGAAGCACTTGAATATGTGCCCCATCCGTATCCGCATCGGTCATGATGATGATTTTATCATAATTGACATCATCTAGTTGAAAATCAGGGCCAACACCAGCACCGATTGTATAAATCATGGTGTTGATTTCTTCATTTTTTAATATGTCTTGTAGTTTGGCTTTTTCCGTATTAATGACTTTTCCTCGAAGTGGTAAAATCGCTTGGAATTTTCTGTCGCGACCTTGTTTAGCAGATCCCCCGGCAGAGTCCCCTTCGACTAGGTACAATTCATTTTTCTTAGGATTACGTGATTGAGCAGGTGTTAATTTTCCTGAAAGTAATGACTCGCCTTTACGACGTTTCTTGCCATTACGACTATCTTCTCGCGCTTTACGTGCCGCTTCTCGTGCTTCTCGTGCTTTCAGCGCTTTTTTTACAAGCATTTGTGATAAATCATTGTTTTCTAATAAATAAAATCCTAATTGATCACTAATGACTGTATCAACAATCGTCCTAGCAGCTGGTGTCCCTAATTTCCCTTTCGTTTGTCCCTCAAATTGAAGCAAGTTTTCGGGAATACGCACACTAATAATGGCTGACAAACCTTCTCTAAAGTCGCTACCTTCAAGATTTTTATCTTTTTCTTTTAATAAACCAGTTTTTCTAGCATACTCATTAAATGATTTGGTTAATGCTGTCTTCATCCCAACTTCATGTGTCCCACCATCTCTTGTTCGCACGTTGTTTACAAAAGATAAAATGTTTTCAGAATAGCCATCATTATATTGGAAGGCAAATTCGACTTCGATTTCTTCTTTTTCACCTGCAAAATAAACAATTGGTGACAACTCATCTTTGCTTTCATTTAAATAAGCAATAAATTCCTTGATTCCATCTTCATATAAAAAGACATCTTCTTTTTCTTGCCCTTCTCGTTCATCTGTTAACGTAATTTTAATGCCTTTCAAGAGAAAGGCAGTTTCTCTCAGACGTTCTGATAAGACATCATAAGAAAAAACCGTTGTTGAAAAAATGGACGCATCTGGCTTAAATGTAATCATTGAGCCATTTTGTTTAATCGAGGTTTTCACCTTTGTAAACTTTCCATCAGGGTGACCACCATCTTTAAACGATAAAGTTGCCTTCTGACCATCTTTAACGGTTTCCACTGTTAACGTACTTGATAAGGCATTAACCACACTTGCCCCAACACCATGAAGCCCTCCTGAGGTTTTATAACCACCTTGACCAAATTTTCCACCTGCATGCAGTATGGTAAAAATCACTTCAATCGTTGGCTTTCCAGAAGCATGCATTCCTGTTGGCATCCCTCTACCATAATCTCGTACACTAATACTATTGTCTTTATGTATTGTTACATCAATTTCTGTTCCATAACCAGATAACGCTTCGTCAACCGCATTATCAAAAATCTCAAAAACCAAATGATGCAATCCTTTAGAGTCTGTTGATCCAATATACATCCCTGGACGTTTTCTTACCGCCTCTAGACCTTCTAATACTTGAATGGATGAATCATCGTATTGTCTATTTATTTCTTTTGACATAGGTAAACTCCTTTTCTACCATCATTACGTAAACAAGTTAGTTGCTTGTTCTAATCAATAATAGGCTACTTTTACGCCGATGTAAAGAACAGGTATTCGCCCTATTCACGGCAACATCATTTATTCTATAATAAAATAATGTATCTTGCAAAGTTAGTTTTTTTCGAAAAAATAATGAAGCTTTTGATTTTTCAATTTACAACGTTTTTAAAAAACTGTATATTTATTAAATGATGATATTTTTTTAGAAAGGACACGTCTATGAACAATACAAAAAAACAAGTTAATTTATCTTTACTATTATCCACATTATTTCTAGGTTATGTGATTGTTTATATTGATAAATTATCTGTTGGGATTTCCATCATTTCCATTAGCAAGGATATTCCTATGACTGAAAGTCAAAAAGGACTCATTTTAAGTGCGTTCTTTATTGGTTACGCTATTATGCAGGTTCCTATGAGTTTTGCGATTAATCAATTTGGGGCAAAGAAAGTCCTTATTTGGTCTGTCTTTATGATTGGGGTGTTTGATTTTATCTTCAGTTTTGGAGAAACCGTGACAATGCTCTTAGCCATTAGATTATTAACAGGTATGCTGGCTCATTCTGGTTACCCTTCTGCTTCTAGTAAGGAAATCATTGATCATTTCCCTTTAGAACGCAGGACATTTGCTAAAGGGATTCTCATTTCTTCCTCAGGTATTGCTGGCATTGTGGGACCTATTCTATTATCACCAATTATCGAGCAATACAATTGGAAATTTGCTTACATGTTACTGACTATTCTGGCTATTTTAGCTTCTTTTATTATAGTAAGAATTATTCCTACACCGAATAAACAATCAAAAGAAGTCATTGAAGAAGCGTCTGAAAAAGTATCCTTACTGAATATTTGGAAAAACCGAAATATTTGGACACTATTTGCTGCCGCATTTTTTATCAATAGTTTACTTTACGGTATTAACAACTGGTTACCAAGCTTTTTAACAAGTCAACGTGGTATTACACTGACTCAATCTGGTATGGTCAGTTCATGCGTTGGGGTCTTTTCTCTCATTGGAGCCATTGGTGGAAGTTATGTTGTAAGCAAGTTTTTTTCTGAGAAGGATACACTGGTGATTATGATGATGGCAACGATCGGTTCATCATTAGTCTTTTTATCTTATTATCTCCATTCTCTTGTCCCATTTATCCTCGTTTTAGGATTAGCAACATTGTCTATGACAGTTGCCTTTGTGACCCTTATGACCATCCCACTGAAAGTATTTACTGGTAAACACTTTGCACCAAGTTACTCTACTATTTCAACTGGTGGTATCCTAGGAGGCGCAACAGCACAAATCATTATTGGTTCATTAGTCGATGGTTCTGAATCCTATTTCTCTGCTTTTATTTATTTCTTTGCTTTAGGTATTTTAGCCACACTTTCTTTAGCCTTCCTTAAAAAAGGCGCTGAAAACTATTAAAAAAAAAGCACGTCACCTTCATTAAAGGCGATGTGCTTTTTAATTTAATGTTGATAATTGTTTATTCATTGTCATCACACCAACAATCGCTAAGTGAAGAATTAAAAAAAGGACGACTATTTCTAATTTGACGAGTGACCAGTTAAGAAAAATGGTTTTAAACACATACCAAGGCCTAACAAAAATATCAATAGAATGAAACCTTGGTGGAAATCTACCAGCATAAATGCCTAGTGAAGATAACAAACACACAACAATTAATATCAAACTGACTTGAGTCATGTTTAGGGTATAACGATTTTTAATATAATTTAATAGTTTTAACAATTGACCAAACCCAATTAAAACAAAACTAAAAACCGCTAAAAACAATACCACAGTCAATGTCCAATCACCTAAATTTTTAATGCTATCTCCTGTAAAATAGTTATAAATATCTAAAATATCCATGTGAATCATATCTGTCACCAAATAAGGAATATTAGGAAAATATAACATAAACAAAGCTGCTAACCCTATTTTTAAACTATTTTTCTTGACACGAAAAAATTGAAATGACAGCTCTAAAGGGATGTAAGCTAATAAAATATTCAATGATAAAAACGAAAAACGTGTATTATACGTTCCAATGATAAATAATAGACTCATTAATCTAACCATATTTTTCATTTTTTCACCCCTTTTCTATCTTGATCATTAGCGTTCTATTAGATTCCTAAAATAAAGAAATTCTTCCATCAACTCTTTATTGATTCTTTCTCCCTTAAACATCGCGTTTTGTGCAGCTTGATATAATACATTAAATCGATTCATATCACCCTTTTTATCTAATATAAGGACCGCTTTTAAATGAGATAATTCTGTTATAAAATCTTCTGGATTCATTCTTTCTACCCCTTCATCTAATTTTTATCTATCGACATATTATAACATCTTTTTACCCATTTTTTGAAAAATTCATTAAATATTCAATTCTTTAAAACTCTTTTTTTCTTGAAATTTGTTATAATGAAAGAAATAAATAACAAAGAGGGGTTGGAATAAATGATTTATATTGACAAAGAAAAATTTGCTCAAGCTGTCTTGATGTCTGAAAAAAAAGAATTAACACTCGAACAAAAACTTGATTTGTATGTTAAAGCCATGGATTTAGCAGCTCAACATAACAAAGAAATTCCCAAACCAAAAATGAATATGTTTGGAACTAAAGCACCTTAAAAAGCTTTCCATTAATTGGAAGGCTTTTTAAGTGTCTTTAGATAGTCTTTTGTTTCTGGTGAGATTCTTAAACTCTCACGCGCCTTTTGAATCGTTTTTTGATGTGTCCAGTCATCTAATCTTCTCTCATTAATATAGGGAATCGTTACATCATACTGCTTAGCCAAACTGGTCGCAAAAAACCATGCTCGCATCATATTGACATAATAGGCCTCATTTTTCACCTCACACACACGCTCTAATATCGATTCATTGAAGTTGTCTTCTGTTAGATAAATATTCATCAGCTGCAATATAGCAAAACGGATGGTGTATTCCTCACTTGAAACCAGCCATTCGTCTATATATGGTAGTAATTTGTCTGGATTCTTTTTAAATACAGCAGGTGTTTGGCAATCTGTCACGGCCCAATTATCCACATAAGGCAAAAACGTTTGGTATGCTTTAATGGCTTCATCAAAGTCTTTTATACTTGAGATAATCAACATATGCAGGACATTTTCCTCGTGATAGGTATGAGGTAATTCTGATAAAAAATTGACTGTATCCTCATTTTTAATCATCTCTTTAGCTAGTTTTCTAAGTTGTGGCATCCTCACACCAATGACCTTATCAGGACTAATGGTCGGGATTAATCTCGCGTTAAAGGCTTTGTAAGTCGTATCTTGCATTGAAAAAAGGGTTGTTTGTGTTGGTGTCATACGTTTCCTCCATTAAAAAAGCACCCGACAAATGTGTCGAGCGCTCATCAATTGTCTTATTTAAGACGTTCGTTTAATTCTTTTGCTAACTCTTCAAAACCTGGTTTTCCAAGTAAAGCAAACATGTTTTTCTTATATGCTTCAACACCTGGTTGATCAAATGGGTTGACACCATTTAAGTAACCTGAAATACCAACTGCGATTTCAAAGAAGTACATTAAGTAACCTAATGTGTAAGCATCTGTTTCAGGAATATTTACCACAAAGTTTGGCACATCACCATCTGTATGCGCTAAAAGTGTTCCTTCAAAGGCTTTTGTATTAACAAAGTCAATTTCTTTTCCTTGAATGTAACCTAAACCATCTAAGTCTTGATCAAGTACTGGAATCTCCACGCTTTTACGAGGTTTTTCGACTTTAATGACTGTTTCAAAAATGTTACGGCGCCCTTCTTGAATGTATTGACCTAATGAATGTAAGTCAGTTGAGAAGTTCGCACTTGATGGGTAGATACCTTTTTGATCTTTCCCTTCAGACTCACCGAATAATTGTTTCCACCATTCAGAGAAATATTGTAAGTTTGGTTCGTAATTGATTAATAACTCTGTTACTTTTCCTTTACGGTATAAAATGTTACGTAATGCAGCATATTGATACGCTTCATTTTTTGTTAAATCATCAGAGCTGTATGCAACGCGTGCGTCAGCAGCACCTTTCATTAACTCATCAATGTTGGCACCTGTTACAGCGATTGGAAGTAATCCAACTGGCGTTAACACAGTGAAACGTCCCCCAACATCATCAGGAATAACAAATGTTTCCCAACCTTCAACGTCAGCTTCTGTTTTAACAGCGCCGCGTGCTTTATCAGTTGTTGCGTAGATACGTTTGTTTGCTTCTTCTTTACCGTATTTTTTCTCTAATAAATCTTTAAAGACTCTAAATGCAATTGCTGGTTCAGTTGTTGTACCAGATTTAGAAATAACATTCACTGAGAAATCTTTGTCCCCAATAATTTGGATTAAATCAGCTAAATAAGTTGAGCTAATAGAATTTCCAGCAAAGAATACTTGTGGTGTTTTTCTTTCTTCATTGTCTAAAAGGTTATAGAATGAGTGGTTTAAAAAGTCGATAGCAGCTTTAGCTCCTAAGTATGACCCACCAATTCCAATGACGATTAAAATATCTGAATCTGATTGAATTTTTTCTGCTGCTTTTTTAACGCGAGCAAATTCTTCTTTATCATAGTTTTCTGGTAAATCAATCCAACCACGGAAATCATTTCCTGGTCCAGTCCCTTCACGCAATGCATTGTGTGCTGCTGTTACTTCTGCTTGCATGTAACCTAATTCATGGTCACCGATAAATGTACCGACATTTGAATAATCAAAACGAATATGTGACATAATCATCCTCCTAGTAATATGTGATTCTTAGTACAAGAATACATCCCTATTCTACCACTTTTTTGAATGTTTCACATCTTTTTCAGATAGTTTATAACAAAACGTGGAAAATTTTTATTACACAAGTCCTTGAGCAAGCATTGCTTTAGCAACTCGTTCAAATCCAGCGATATTTGCACCAGTTAGTAAATCGTCTTCTTTCGCGTATTCTTTTGCTGTTGTCGCACATGTTTCATAGATATTTTTCATAATGCTATCAAGTTCTGAGTCGACTTGTTCAAAACTCCAAGGTAAACGTTGAGCATTTTGAGCCATTTCTAACGCTGATACAGCCACTCCACCAGCATTGGCTGCTTTACCTGGACAATAGATAACACCAGAATTCGTTAATTTGTGTAGAGCTTCAAGTTTAGTTGGCATGTTTGCCCCTTCAGCTAAGACTTTTATCCCGTTTTTGATTAGAATAGCTGCTTCATCTAATCCAATTTCATTTTGAGTGGCACATGGTAAAGCGACTTCATAGGCAATATTTTCTGTCCAAATTGACGCATTTTCAACGTACTTAGCATTTGGTTTTGCTGCAGCATAGTCACTTAAACGACCACGTTTCACTTCTTTGATTTCTTTAACTAACTCACAGTCTACACCATCTTCATCGATGATATAACCAGAAGAATCAGAACAGCCAAGAACTGTTGCGCCTAATTCTTGTGCTTTTTCAATCGCATAAATGGCCACGTTGCCACTACCTGAAACCATCACACGTTTGCCTTTTAGTGAGTCACCTTTGTCTTGTAACAAATACTTAACAAAATACACTAAACCATAACCTGTTGCTTCTGTACGAGCTAAACTTCCCCAGAAAGCTAATGGTTTACCAGTTAAAACACCTGCTTGATAACCATTTAGACGTTTGTATTCTCCGTATAAATACCCAATTTCACGGCCTCCAACACCCATATCACCAGCTGGCACATCCATACTTGGGCCAATATATTTTTGTAATTCTTGCATAAAACTTTGACAAAAACGCATGATTTCACCATCAGATTTACCTTTAGGATCAAAATCACTTCCCCCTTTACCTCCTCCAATAGGTAAAGAGGTTAAACTGTTTTTAAAAATTTGTTCAAACGCTAAGAATTTCATAATACTTTGATTCACTGACGGGTGGAAACGTAACCCACCTTTGTAAGGTCCTAACGCTGAGTTGTATTGAACACGGTAACCAGTATTCACCATCCACTCACCTGAATCTGACATCCAAGGAACGCGAAACTCAATTAAACGCTCAGGTATAATCAACTGACCTAAGATATTTTTCTCACAGTATACGGGATTTTTTTCTAAAAATGGTGTGACTGTGGTTAAAAATTCTTCCACTGCTTGAATATACTCTGATTGGTAACCATATTTTTCTTTCACTTCATCCAACATTTTTGTTACATAATCTTGTGGTGACATATTGTATCATTCCCTTCTTAAACTTAATTAGTATTATATAATATTTAAATAAATAAAAAAAATCTTTTCTCATCAAATTTTAAAAAAAGTATGCTAAACTATCATTTAATAATGAAAGGAGTGGCAATAGATGAATATAGATGTCATTGTCATTGGTGGGGGAACAAGCGGTATGATGGCTGCCGTTTCCGCGGCTGAAAAAGGCGCACGCGTCATGATTATTGATAAAAACAAAATGCTTGGAAAAAAATTACGTCTAACTGGTGGAGGTCGATGTAACGTCACCAATAATAGACCGTCAGAAGACATTATTTCTTTTATCCCAGGAAACGGGAAATTTTTGTATAGTACCTTCTCTCAATTTAATAACTATGACATTATGGAATTTTTTGAAAGCCATGGTGTGCATTTAAAAGAAGAAGACCATGGTAGAATGTTTCCTGTTGAAAACACCTCTAAAGCAATCGTTAACGGTTTATTTGATCGCTTAAATGCCTTAAACGTTGAATTAAAAATGAACACAACTGTTAAAAAATTATTAGTAACTGATGGTAATATCACTGGCGTAATGACTGATACAAAAGAAGAAATTCACGCTCCTTGTGTGGTTTTAGCCACTGGTGGGAAGACTTATCAATATACTGGGTCCACTGGAGATGGGTACACATTAGCAAAAAAAGTGGGGCACACCATTACCAAACTATTTCCAACCGAATCTCCCCTTTTATCTGAAGAGTCTTTTATTAAAAGTCGTGATCTTCAAGGGTTATCGTTACGAGATATTGGGTTATCCGTGATTGATGAAAAAGGGAAAGTGGTTGTCACTCATGAAATGGATGCGTTGTTCACTCATTCTGGCATCTCTGGTCCTGCAGCCCTTCGTTGTAGTATGTTTGTCAATCAACTCCTTGAAAAAGGACAAAAACATGTCACGATGTCTCTTGATTTGTTTCCATTAAAATCTGAACAAGATATCAAACAGCAAATGGTGTCTATCCAAAAAGAAGATGGCAATAAATCCATAAAAAATGCGTTAAAGCCATTGATGCAAGAACGTTATCTAGAGTTTTTACTTACTCGCAGCGGGATTGACACGCAGACACCTTTCAAACAGGTGACTGAAAAAGAAATTGATGTTCTCGTCGGTGAAATCAAACACCTTACGTTTACAGTTAATAAAACTTATCCACTTGATAAATCGTTTGTCACAGGTGGTGGGATTAGTCTAAAAGAAGTGAACCCAAAAACGATGGAAAGTAAATGTGTAAACGGGCTATTTTTCTGTGGTGAGTTACTGGATATCAATGGATATACTGGTGGTTTTAACATTACTGCAGCGTTTTGTACTGGTCATGTTGCCGGAGAACACGCGGCAGAAATTGCCAGCTATTTTAACTATTAGAAGAAGAAAACTGACCTTAACTTTTAGGGATAAGGCCAGTCTCTTTTTTTATTTTCATGACATAAACACCATAGAACAACGCCACTATACCTGAAAATACCGCACTATATTTTATCAAAAAAGGCGGATCATAATAAATAGATAGCTCGTGAACTCCCTTAGGCAATTGAAATGATAAGGTTCTCTCAGATGAGAGGGTGGTTTTGATGCGTTTTTCATCCTCCTCCACTACTAATCCACTATAGCCAATAATGGGTGTGTCAACAGTATTAGTCTGCTCATTCAGTGTCACCTTTATAATCGCTGCATTTTTTTCAAACTGGTAAGGCATTGGGACATCTTCTTGGTTCACTTGCCCAATCTTATCTTTAATGCGTTTAGTTTGTTCGTCAGTCAATCCCGCTGGAAAATAGTCTCTATTAACAGATTTAATATACCGTTTGGTCGCTACAATATCTTGTTTATCATACATTAATTTATTTAACGACCGACGAATCATTAAAGCATTAACACTAAGAGTGGAGATAATCACCATAGCAACACTTAACCAAATTGTGACTCGTTTTAATGAAACGGTAGCAAAACGGCTAAAATAATCAGCCAAAATCGCTGCTCCTAAAAAACTACCAAATACGGATAAAAAGGGCATTAAACGGAAAGGAAACTGGATAATCGCTAATGGTGTATGTTGCAATACACGCCACGGAAATACTGATGTCATCATGAAAGTTATGACTAATGATAACCACAAACATAGCCTTAATAATTTATCTTTACGGACAATCGATTCTTTTTTCCAAATAACGTGATATATCCCTAACATAAGTGAGCATAGCAAAATAATTCCGATACTTATATAACTTAAATAATTAATGCTAGATGACACGATCATCACACCAATATTGGTCGCTTCACTCGCCAAATCATGAACCCGTACAGAACGAATATGTAAAGTTAACATTTGATATAAAATAGGAACAAGAGCGCCAGCAGAAATAATCATCGTCATAATAGCACTAAATACTAATTGTTTGAATACTTTCATCGTAATCATCTTTTTAATAAAACCTACCACAAATAACCCAGTCAATACAACAACCACTAACATCAATGACAAAACATGTGAATACGCTGTAAGTGACAAACCAACAATCAGCCAATATTTTTTTGTTCCACCATCTTTTAAGATACTATAAAAGCCAGCAAATATTAGAGGGTACATCGTCAATACAAAAAATTCACCCAAATCAAATCGTTGATAAAAACAAATCAGTCGATAATGGGAAAAGACATAAAAAAATGAAAAAACAAACGGTAAAAACTGCTTAGCACGTATGTTTACTTCTGGTAGCGCAATGGAGCTAATATAGTTAGCACATTGGTAGGCAATATAAAACGTCAATAAATTCATCAAAAATAGATATCCATAGACACCAAAAATCACTGATTGAAAAATCAAAGATAATAACGCAATTGGTAAGACTGTCGTAAGCGTAGGGTAAAACATATTGACTCCATAAAAAATATCACGCTCACCAAATCTTGCGACTGATTGAATCTGCCCTGTGTCTTTTAATTGATCCATAACGCCAAAAATTCGCGCAAAATGAAAAGGATAGTCATCCCCACGAATAAGTGCCACATGCCAATTCGATAAATCCACTGCTGGCAACATATAAAATAATGATAATCCTATCCAAGAAAATAGAATAAAAAAATGATTTTTTTTCATTTGTCTTCCTTCTTTTAATTAATCTAATAATAAACAACACAATCATCTATAAATCAGCATATTTCGTGTATTAACCTGTTACAAACATGACTATTTTACCAAATAATCGTTCAATTTACTAATAAGAGTTAAACGTCATACTCTATCATCATTCTTAAAAAAAAACGATTCTAAGCCTAACCTAGAATCGTTTCATCTTCTGTTAAATCAGCATACTTTCCATGTGTCACATTTAATAAATCTTCAGGCGAGACACTCATTTGTAGTCCTCGACGACCTGCAGAAACGTGTATAGTATCAAAAATTTCAGCTTCTTTGGCATAATAAGTTGGAAATAATTTTTTCATTCCAACAGGAGAACAGCCTCCATGGATATAGCCTGTTAATCCTTCTAACTCTTTCATTGGTAGCATCTCTATTTTTTTATTACCACTAGCTTTAGCTAATTTTTTTAAATCTAACGTTTTATTTCCAGGTATAACTGCTACAACAGGTCCCGTCTTATTTCCCATAGTCACAAGCGTTTTAAAGACTTGATTTTCATCAATCCCTAACGCATTGGCGGTTTCAAGTGCCGCTGCGTGTTTATCGCTGTATTCATACTCTCTGGTATCAAATGTTATTTTCTTTTGTTCCAACAACCTAACAGCATTTGTTTTAGCCTTCTTTTTAGACATTTCTATCGACTCCCTCTTTTATACCCAATAAGATTCATTCCTTCTCTTAAGATTGGTATTGGAAGCTGACCTGGTGCTGAAAGATATTTTCCATTTGACGCATAAGTTAAACTAGACCCAAATAATTCACCTGTCATACGAGATAATTGGCCTAACTCACCCATACTAATCATAACAAAAGGAATCTCCGAATGTTCGGTTTGGATTTTATTTGATACTTCCAACACATTTAACATATCCTGTAAATCATTTGGCATAACAGCCAGCTTACAAATATCCCCACCTAATTGATACATGTCTTTAATTAACTCATACATATTATGCACGTCAGGTGTAAAATGATTATTATGTTTGGATAGTAATACTTTAACATTTTTTTCCTTAGCATGAACCATGATATCACTAGGTTTTTCTAACATCATTTCAAATTCTAAATCAACCATATCTATTAAACCAGTATCCATCATCATACGATTGAGTTCAACATATTCATCTAACTCAATATGTTGTCCACCACCTTCTTGCAATGTTCTGTAAGTAAAGATAAGTGGCTTATCATCAATGGCATAACGCACAAAGTAGGCCGCTTTTTTCATAAATCTTGCATCGTGAACATACATAAAATAATCTGCACGCCACTCGATGACGTCACAATCTAATTTACTTAATCGTATAGCTTCCGAAAACAGTTCTTCAAAATTTTTCGCTATAAGAGGCACACATATTTTTGGTTTTCCTTTTCCTAATTCAAGGTTACGTACTTTTAACTCTGACATCAAACCCCACCTATCATTTCATAATCACATTTATTTCACTCGGTAAAATAATACTTTCAAATAATTTCCTTCATTAAACTCTTTTGCTACTCGGAAATCTTCTGGTAATTGATATAATTCTAAAAACGTAAACGCACGACCAGTTTCTTTTATTCCTAGCTCGACCATTTTCCTAAACTTATCCAACGAGACATTTGCCGCATTTGTTGAAGCAACCAGTAACCCATCTTTATTTAATAATGCTACTGCTTCAGTCGTTAATTGCTGATAATCTTTGGCGACAGAAAAAACTTTCTTTTTATTTCTTGCAAAACTCGGTGGGTCCATTACCACAATATCACAAGTGACTTGTTTTTTAAAAGCATATTTAAAATAATCAAAAACGTCCATTACTATTATAGACTGATTATCGGTACTAAGCCCATTCACAGCAAACTGTTCTTGGGTTTTTTGTCGACTTCTTTTTGCTAAATCAACGCTTATTGTTGACACAGCACCTCCCATTGCACTTGCAATAGAAAAAGCTCCAGTGTAACTGAATGTATTTAATACTGTTTTTCCAATGGCATAACTATCTGTCAAACGACCTCTAACTTGACGTTGATCCAAAAAGATTCCCGTCATTAAACCTTCATTTAAATAAGTCGCATAAGTGATATTATTTTCTTTGATTAAAAGTGGCTCAGGTGCTTGTTTACCGCTTAAAAATGCTGACTCAGGTACTTCTTTTGTATTAAAGCGAATTTTTTCATATATACCTTGATACTTAATATTAGAAGACATTAAGGCTTCTAGTATCTCTTTTTTTAATTGGTAGATGGTGTCATTATACCAAGAAACAACTAAAAAACCAGCATACCAATCAATCGTTACACCACCTAATCCATCTCCTTCACCATTAAACAAACGAAATGCCGTCGTCGCCTCATCTGCAAAAAATGTTGAACGGTAGTCTTTTGCTTCGTTAAATAGATGGACTAAAAAAGATTTATTTATTGGTTGGTTTTCAGAAAAGCTAACTATCCAACCTGATCCTTTATGTTGTTTCCCTAAATAGCCATATCCTAAAAATTCATCTTTTTCAGAATAAAAACTAACCCATTTTTTACACTCGTCTTGAGCATTTACCATATCTTCAGCTTTAATTAATGGATAGTGGCCTTTATATTTTTGACTTTTCTTTTGTCTTATTTGTACTTTCTTCATGCAGTCAATCCCTTTAATTTCTATTCATTTATTGTATGATACTACTATATCAGTTTTTACGTCTTTTTTCTCCCTTTTTAAAGATGTTAGTTCTATATTTTTTTTTAAGAAACATGACCATAATTGACAGACATGTAAGGAATATGTAAAATGTAACATGGAATATTCAGCTTGGTAGTCTAGTGACACTAAGTTGTTAAGAAAGGATGTTTATTTTGAAACATAAATATAATAAAAACTGGCTCAACACCAGGATGGGGTTTTTCTCATTAATGGTTGTGTTATTCTGGTTAAAAAACCTACTAGCTTATACAGTTGACTTTAATTTAGGAATTGAAAGTTTTTTCCAATACGTTATCTTATTTATTAGTCCTGTGGCAACAACAGTCTTTTTATTCTCTGCTGCACTCTATATAAAAAGTCCGAAAAAAGCCTACATTACGTTACTGATTATCTCATCATTAACCACCTTGTTACTTTTTTCTAACGTCATTTATTACCGAGAATTTACAGATTTTATTACCGTTAACACCATGCTTGGTGCCGGTAAAGTAGCTTCTGGTCTTGGTGAAAGTGCTCTTCGTATGTTTAGACCATATGATTTATTGTATTGGATTGATATTATTGTTGTGATTGTCTTACTTGCAACAAAAAAAATCAAAATTGATGAAAGACCAATTGCTATTCGCTCAGCATTTGCTGTAACAAGTTTTTCTATCCTTCTATTTTCTGCTAACTTAACTTTAGCGGAAACAGATCGACCTGAATTATTAAAACGTACTTTCTCAAGAGATCATATCGTGAAATATTTAGGGATGAACGTCTTTACTGTTTATGATGGCGTACAGACGTATAACGCGACACAACGACGTGCTCAAGCGAGTCAAAATGATTTAGTTGATGTTCAAAAATATGTGAAAACACATTATGCTAAACCAAATGATGACATGTTTGGAATTGCCAAAGGGCGTAATGTCATTTATGTCCATTTAGAAAGTTTCCAACAATTTTTAATTGATTACAAATTAAAAGATGAAAATGGTGTTGAACACGAAGTTACCCCCTTCTTAAATAGTTTATTCCATTCAAATGAAACATTTAGTTTTGATAATGCCTTCCATCAAGTGGGATCAGGTAAAACAAGTGATGCTGAAACCTTGTTAGAAAATTCATTCTTTGGTTTAAGCCAAGGCCCTTTATTTACTCAATTGGGAGATAAAAACACATTCCAATCCGCACCTAACATTTTAGGTCAAACACAAGGTTATACAAGCGTAGCATTCCATGGTAATAGTGGCTCATTCTGGAATCGTAATGAAACATACAAACATTTAGGTTATAACTATTTCTTTGATGGTAGTTACTATGATGTGAATGAGAACAATTCATTCCAATATGGATTACATGATAAGCCATTCTTAGCACAATCTATTCAATACTTAGAGCATGTGCAACAGCCGTTTTATTCTAAATTTATTTTAGTATCAAACCATTATCCATATGCGAAATTTAAAGACGATAATGCTGGTTTCCCAATGGCTAATACATCAGATGCGACAATTAATGGATACTTTGCAACAGCAAACTACTTAGATACAGCGGTTAAAGAGTTCTTCGATTACTTAAAAGCATCTGGACTGTATGATAATTCAGTCATTGTGTTATATGGAGACCACTATGGTATTTCAAATTCTCGTAACAAATCTTTAGCTGAATTACTTGGTAAATCAAAAGAAGAATGGAACGACTTTGATGATACAGCCGTTCAACGTGTTCCCGTAATGTTCCATATTCCTGGTCAAACTAAAGGTGGGATTGATCATACATTTGGGGGACAAGTTGACATCTTACCTACACTGCTACATTTATTAGGTGTTGATACTCAACCATATATTCAATTAGGACAAGATTTCTTCTCTAAAGATAAAGACCAAATTGTCGCCTTTAGAAATGGAACCATCGTCACACCAAAATACACGATCTTAAGTGAAGCCACCTATGATACAAAAACGGGTGAATTAATTGATTCGCCAACAGAAGAACAACTGACTGAAATAGCGGATATTAAAGAAAAAGGAACCACACAACTTAATATGTCTGATGCTATTACAAACGGTGATTTATTACGATTTAACACAAACAGTGGATTAAAACCACTTGATCCGGCTAAGTTTGATTATAAAAATGGGTTAGATAAACTCCTTCAAGTTGAACAACAAAAAGGAGATAAATCAACCAGTGTTTACTCACTACACAATAACCAATCAACTGTTGGTTTATTTAAAACACAGACTTATAAAGAAATTCAAGAAGAAAAAGGGGGGACCACTCAAAGTAGTGGAACCACTGAAACTTCTTCTACAACCGCAAAATAAACGAAAAACACACAAGATATCAACTCTTGTGTGTTTTTTTGTATACTTGTTTTTGTTTTAATAATAACTGAAATTCTTGCTCTAATTCTTCACTTGGTTCAAGACTCAACTTACCTAATATTTCACTAATTTTTGTTTCAATCACTAATAAACTATCCTGCTGTTTTGAATTCTTTTTAATGATTGGGGTGATTTTATAATCTGACAAAGGTCCTTCAAATACGTTTATCTTTTTGTTTTCAATAATTAATAATTTTGTTGCCACTGAATTAATAAACTCTCTATCATGAGACACAAAAATAACTGTCCCTTCAAACGCTTGTAATAATGCTTCTAATGCTCGTATTGCTTCAATGTCTAAATAATTTGTCGGCTCATCTAGGACTAACGTGTTAATATCACTTAATAATAGTTTTGCTAAAGTCACTTTGACACGCTCTCCTCCACTTAATACACTGACGGTCTTTTCAATATCGCGGTCAAAAAAATGCATTCGTGCTAATACCGTTCTTGCTAATGTCTGATTATGATCACGCATACTTGATAAAACATTTTCTAGGACTGTTTCCTTATCGTCTAGTAAATCAACTTCTTGTGAGAAATAACCAAACTCAATTGATGGTGACACTTTAATAGAACTTTCTTTATCTAACATCATTTTTAGTAACGTCGTTTTGCCTACGCCATTGTCCCCAACTATTGCGACCTTTTCTCTATTTTTAATATAAAAATCGCTCTGAGAAAAAAGGACTTGATGATTTATTTCAGCTGATACATCCATCCCTCTTATCATAATATGCTCACCTGACATATGAGAAAGAGAAGTTTCCATAGTGAGTGATGTTTCTTTTTTCGGTGCTTCCACTCGTTCTAATTTTGATAATCTTGTTTCCAGGGCTTTGGCTGATTTATCTAGTTTTTTCTGTTTTTTTGCATAATATGGTTTGCTACTACCAACTTTTTCTCCAGCTTGCTTTTTATTTTTCGGCACAGCCATGGCCCCATTTGCTTGTTGCTTTTTTGCTCGAATCGCTTGTTCCAATCCTTTCTTTTCACGTTGATAAATGTCATAGTTTTCTTTGTATCGTTTTTCTTGTTCCTCATATTGGGTTAAAAATGATTGGTAGTTTCCTTTATAAACTGTTATTTTTCCATCTTTTAAAAGCCAAATTTTATTACACACTTGATTTAAAAAATGACGATCGTGTGATACAACCACTATACCTTCGTGATGATTCAATACTTGTTTTTCAACCCAATCAACATGACGATTGTCTAAATGGGTCGTTGGTTCATCAAGTAACCACACGCTATCTTGTTTAAATGCTTCTTGCAAATAGCGTTGCGTTTTTTCTCCTCCACTTTTATCATCAAATCCTTCTTTAAACTGTTTGACGAGTGTGACAGATAGATAATGCTGAACACTTGGTGTCTCTAACGAAATGTCTTGCGCTAAAAGGTGTAGTAACGTCGTTTTCCCGCTACCATTATTTCCAATTAGCCCAATTTTATCTCCCCTGTTCACACTTAGGTTGTCTATCGTTAATTCTAAATTTGGGTTTATTTGATAATTAAATGTTAGTATATCAATTTGTTTCATCTTACCATCTCCTTAATTTTAGGAGAAAAAAATCCCTCCTATTGTTTGAAATAGGAGGGATTAAACGTGTTTAGGGCATACTCAAAAAAACATCAACCCACACTCATACAACCACACCTATTCCACAAATAAAAACAAACGCATAACAAAAAAGCTTGTTCGATCGTTTTCTTCATTTTGCTTATAAATAGGATTTAGTTGTACATGTATTTGGGTCACCCTTTCTTAAATTGTTAAGACAACTATAACACGACGTGGCTTATTTTGACTACTCACTTTAATTGACTGACTTGAATGAAAAGAAAAGCGTTCGAAACAGCTCTGCCCTACACACTGCCAATTTGTGTTGGGTTTTTGTTTTTAGGAATGTCTTATGGTTTTTTGATGCGTAGTATGGGGTTTAGTGTGTGGTATCCAATGCTCATGAGTTTTTTTATCTATGCTGGTTCAATGGAATTTGTCACAGCTAATTTACTCATGTCAGCTTACAACCCACTTTATGCCTTTGTTTTGACGCTTTTAGTCAATGCTAGACACATATTTTACGGTATTTCTATGTTGGATAAATATAAAAATACCGGTTGGAAAAAGTTCTATCTTATTTATGGTATGTGTGATGAATCATTCACGATAAATTGTACCGTCACACCACCAAAAGATGTCGATAAAGGATGGTTTATGTTTTTTGTGACATTACTAAATCAGATTTATTGGGTAGGCGGCGCAACACTTGGTGCATTACTTGGTTCAGTTATCACATTTGATACAACTGGCATTGAATTTGTGATGACTGCTTTATTTGTTGTCATGTTTATCAATCAATGGAAAGAATCCTCCGACC
The DNA here is from genome assembly GCF_022604695.1 of Vagococcus sp. CY53-2. Lineage (NCBI taxonomy): Bacteria > Bacillati > Bacillota > Bacilli > Lactobacillales > Enterococcaceae > Vagococcus > Vagococcus sp. CY53-2. The sequence continues at coordinate 172,082 of NZ_JALAHP010000001.1, read as the reverse complement.
ATAGATCAGCTCTTATTGGACTCATTAGTTCGTTTATTTGTTTAATTTTATTAGGGGCTAACAATTTTATGTTGCCAGCCATGGCTTTAATCGTGTTAATCTTTACTTTAGATAGAAAAAATCTTGATAAACAGGAGGTGACGACATGATGACAACCATGTCTTTTTCACACCAACTCATTACGATTGGCGTTGTAGTCCTTGGGACGATGTTAACTCGTTTCCTACCATTTATATTATTTCCAGAAAATAAAACACCTCCTGTTTATATTACATATCTAGGAAACGTTTTACCTTATGCCACGATGGGTTTGTTAGTTGTATTTTGTTTAAAAGATACTGTCACAAGAGCAGTTGCTTTTCCTGAATTACTCGCAATTTTACTGATTGTCATCATCCATAAGTGGAAACACAGCACCTTTTTAAGTATAGGATTAGGAACCATTTTTTATATGGTACTAGTACAAACTATTTCATTTTAAGAAACTTGCATGAATAAAGAAAAACCATCTACCCACATTTGGATAGATGGTTTTTCTTAACCAATCATCAATTTTAGTTTTATATCTGACGGATCAAATACAGTAACCTCATTTTCTTTTTCCATTACTGGAATACCTAATTCTCTTAATGACGCCACAGTCTCTTGTCGTTTTTCTTCGCTTGGAAAGACAATTGAATAACTTTCGATGCCTGTTTCTGTTTTTTCAGCGTGTTTAATTTGTGTCCCTGACCAAGTGTTTAAGGCAATATGATGATGATAGTTTGAATCAGATAAAAACAATGCCTCTCTTCCATATCGACTGACCACATCAAACCCAAGCCCATCAACATAGAACTCTTTATTTTTTGCTAAATCATTCACTTGCAAATGAATATGCCCCATCACCGTTTCTTTTGGCAAACCATTCCAAACTGGGTTAACTGATTCTTTTAATAAATCATCAAAATCAACTGGGTCAGTCGTCATGGTAACTTCACCATTCGACCATTGCCAAACACTCGCCTCTCTGTCGACATAAATTTCAATCCCATTGCCATCTGGATCATTTAAATAAATGGCTTCACTAACTAAATGATCTCCGCCACCAAAACGAGCGCCTAGATGAATAAAATGTCTCACGACTTGAGATAAGTCTGCTCGTTTTGGTAATAGTAAAGCAAAATGGTACAAGCCTGTTCGTTGTTCTTGTTTTTTGTTGACAGTTTTTGGTTGGGTAATCGTTAACAAAACATCCTGACCATTTGTCGTAAATGACACACTGTTTGATGTCTGTTCTTTTATGTTTAATCCTAATACTTCCGTATAAAAACGTTTAGATTTTTCTAAGTCACTCACTTTAAGTGCAACATGACTAACAAAGGTAACTGGATTTTTATGAAATGACATATGCTTCAACCTCTTTCTTTTGTATAACTCTTACTTTATGTAAGTAACTATACTACGAAAAATAATCCAGCACAACTAACTTGTTTCATGATGTTATTTCTTAAATACTAGCGTCACTTTCGCACCTGTTTGATTTTTTTCTGGACGATTTTCGATGAGCAATGTCCCATGATGCCGTTCAACCATTTCTTTCACATGATACAATCCTAATCCGTGAGAAGTCGTATTATCTAGCTTACTTGACATATATTTACTAGGTGATGAGGCTAAAAATAAATCCGAAAATCCTGTTCCTTCATCTGTTATGGTCACTCGATACTCTGTCTCTAAATCTCTAAAATCTAATGTAATCGTTGAATTTAGGTTAGAATGCTCGATTGAGTTACTGATTATATTTTGTAACGCTATCGTGACATTTTCAGTTTCTAATGGAATAGAACTTGTATCAGTTTCCATCACGCTAAGCTGTCGTTGATGAGTGTTACATAATAAACGTGCGACACCAATCCAACGACTTAGTACCTCTTCGCTTACTGGTATTTTTTCTTCTGTGACATGACTTGAAATCTGTTTTAATCTTTCAACGTAAACTTCTAATCGTGATACGCCTTTTTCAATATCTTTCACCCGTTCACTTGAACTAGCAGTCAACTCTTCTTCATCTAACAATTCAAGATTCCCTTTTATTAACGTAATAGGGGTTCTGATATCATGAGTCACTGATTCAATTAAGTCTCGCTCGGTTTCCTGCATTTGCCACTGTTCTTGCAGAGATTTCTTTAAATCATTTGCCAATAAATCAATGGTAGATAATACGTCATTAATTTCTTTATAGTCACTGTTTATTCTTGGATAATCAAGATTTTGTTGCTGAATGTAGACACTGGCTGTTGATATTTTTTTAATCTCTCTTTTTAGTATCTTAGTTAATCTCACAATCAAAAATAAAAAACCACTTATCCAAACCAAAAAAACAACGAGCCAATAAAAACCTTCAAAATGTGGAATCAACTGATTAAGTTTTTGTGATGCAAAGAATGGACTTAATTTGTAGCTGACAACTAGTTCTTTATCATTTATAGTGTAGTATCGAAACACTCTTGCCCCAATAAAACTATCTTTTGACGCTCTTGCTGTTTCTTGTGCTTTTTTGACATAAGGTTGATAAGTCTCACTGATGTTACGATCCACCACTTGCCCATTTTTAATATACTCATACTTATAAAAAAACGGCAGTTGATCTGGTGTCCAACTCTCAGATTTAAAGTCTTTTTCAACCTTACCCAACTGACTTTCAGGGTAATTAGCTGGGTAAACAATACCAGTATTGACCAATATATTTAGTAGTAAAAAGAAAAAAATCATGACGAAAAACGTATAAAGTAACTCCATCACAGCGTATGTTGTGACCAAACGAGTCAGTCCTTTTCGATTTGCCATTTATACCCAACTCCCCATACTGTTTTAATTGGATTAATGCCAACTAAATCAAATTTTGCTCGAATCTGCTTCACTCGTTCTGTAATCGTTGTTTGACTATCTCCCACTGCTTCTAATCCATAAATAGACGTATAAAGCTGTTCTTTTGAAAAAACTTGCCCTTTATTTTTTAATAGTAATTCACATAACTCATATTCACTTGAGGTAAGTGATACTTTCGTTTCCTCGTAAAAAAACTGCTTGGCAATCAAGTCACAGGACACCGGATAATCAATCAATCGATGATGCTTTTGTCGTTGCTCTCTTCTTAAATGAGCAGCAACTCGTGCTCTTATTTCTTTGATAGAAAAGGGTTTGGTCACATAGTCATCCGCCCCTAAAGCAAATCCTTCAAGCTTATCTTTTTCAAAATCTTTTGCTGTTAAAAGAATGATTGGGGCATCAATTAGTTCTCTGTACTGTTTTAAAAAGTCAAAGCCTGACATCTCTGGCATCATCACATCTAATATCACTAAATCATAATGCTTTAACTCATCAGGATTAACTCTATTTGCACCTAATTTAGTCTCCACTGTGTACTCTTTACTTAACGCATTTTCTATTAGTTTTAATAAATCCTCGTCATCATCAATGACTAATATTTTCATCACTATTCCTCCAATCGTGTGACACCATCCCACTTATTATACCAAAGTGACAATCCCCATAGTGTGATTGCTATTACTAAAACTGTCCCTATTAACACTAGACTGACAATATGAAGACTCATTGTTCCTTTGCCTACTTCAAAAGTTAATTTAATTGGCCAAGTAAAGGGTAAAAACAGCCACACTCTCTCACCCAAATTCGTTGTCCCAAGTAAGATTGCTGCTAATGTTATTAAGCATCCTACCAAAATACTACCAGTATAATTAAATCGTAAAGATAAATACTGATAAATAGCAATCATCGGCATTAATGTCATTAACAGGATAACTGTTAAGGTAATAACTTGTATCAGGTTAAACTCACTATTTGTAACAAGTAAGGAAAAAATAAAAAAACTCACTGCTAAAAGAATAATCACTAGACAAATCAGTGTGATAAAAACAAATCGGGTAAAAAATACTCGTCGTCTGTCGATGCCGATTCGTAAATCGTTGGCATAATGACTGGCTATTTTATCAGGGTCATAAATCATTGGGACAAGAAGACTTAATGAAAAAGTCGATATAATGGCTAACATCGCATAAAACGAGAGAACTTCTTGTCCTTTTAAAGTCTTTGAAAAAAAGAAATACAAACACACGATAAGTGAATATAAAATTGGTGCAAGGATCATCAACACTCTCACTGGAGTCCTTTTAGTGCGTAGCCAGTATGATTTTAAGAGATTAGTCATGGTCTTTCCTCCTAATAATAATGGTCAAAGTAATTAAAATAAGTAGATAAACCATTAAACTTAACATAATACCTAAATAAGTTGCATGAGTAGTCATCAATGGATTCTCCTCAGTTAAAAATGTGCCATTTGGATGGACCCCTATAATTGGTGCAAGCATACGTAAGCTATATGCCCATGGGAAAAAGACCCATTTTGATTGGACTGCTATTAACGCTGAAGGAAAAACCAATAAAAAGTTTATTAAGATAACCACCACTTTTTTATGAACGACATAAAATAATAAAAATGACATGCCAACAACAGGCAAACTACCTATAAAAAGTGTGATGGTAGCCATGATTAAGGTCTTAATGTGAATTGTTTCCTTAAAAATAAATATCCCTAATCCATCTGCCAGTACAGAAGATAAAATTAACATAACAAATAATTCAGCTAATACCACTACATTTTTTGCAAACAACATTTTACTTCCACTGACTCCCAAACTCTTTTGACTAACAAGGTGTGATGGTGTTTCCTTACTGCAACTATTGACTACCAATAAACTTAATATGACAGGTAAAATCAAAATTGGATACCAATTAAAGGTCGTTGCCATCACGTAACTTTTACCAGTTGGTGCTACTCCCATTAGACTGACCATCAATAAATTAAACACTACAACAATCACTGGAACAAGTTTCATCAAGGTCGCATTAGCAGAACGTTTGTCTTTAATGAATTCTGCCTTTATATAGTTATTCATAATCCTTACCATCCTTTTTGATGATAGTCATAAACAAGTCTTCAAGATGAGTACCCGTCATATCATTTTTCCCTTCGTAACGTAAATGTCCATGATTGATGATCCCTACTTTATCAGCAACTTGTTGTACTTCACTTAAAATATGACTGGACAAAATCACGGTTATTCCTTGTTTTGAAAATGATTTGATTAACTCTCTTAATTCTTGTATCCCAACAGGATCTAAACCATTTGTTGGTTCATCTAAAATCAATAACCTTGGTTGATGAATCAATGCCATCGCAATGCCTAAACGTTGTTTCATCCCAAAAGAAAAATCTTTTGCTAGCTTTTTTCCAGTGTTTTCTAACGACACAACGGATAGAACCTCTTTGATACGTGTTTTTTCTATATTAAGTAATGTAGCTAAAACGTCTAAATTTTCATAAGCTGTTAAGTTAGGATAAATAGCTGGACTTTCTATAATCGCCCCTATCTCAAGTAAATCAGATTGGTTTAATTCATGTGAGTCAAAGTAAATCGTTCCAGAATCTGGTTTAATTACTTGAGTAATAATTTTTAATAAGGTTGATTTCCCAGCCCCATTTGGTCCTAATAAGCCATAGACTGTGCCTTCTTCTATCGTTAATGAGATATTATCTAAAACAGTTTGATGTTTAAATTGTTTTGATACTCCTTTTATTTCAATTATGTTTGTCATCATATGTCCTCCTTTTGATGACTTAACTATAAAGGGTAAATATAATGAAATTATAATGAAATAAAAACAGCAAAAAATAATTCATAAACAAAATTAAAAAGAACAAAAAAACACCTAATTTGCTCGATTTGAACAAATTAAGTGTGTGATTTATTGATAAATTGCTTTTATAGGATCTAATTTGGCTGCATTAATAGCTGGTATAACACCAAATATTAACCCAATTCCTGCTGAAATAGACGCTGAGAGTATTGCCATACTTGGACTAACAATTGCTGTAATACCATCTGCAAAAGTGGAAATCAGTGTTGCAAGTCCCCATCCAAAGAAGATCCCAATGACGCCACCAATTAGTGTAATAAACGCTGCTTCTAATAAAAATTGTAATAAAATAGTAATGGGTTTTGCCCCAATGGCTCGTCTAATCCCAATTTCTCTTTTACGTTCAGAAACAGACACATACATGATATTCATCACGCCAATTCCACCAACTAAAAGTGAAATAGCTGTAATAAATAATAATCCTGTTACAACTGCTTGAAGCATCGATTCAATTTGTTGTCGTGCTTGTTCATTTGAACGATCTTCTTCAAATGTTCCAACTAAATTAGGGTGTTGTTCTTTAAGTAATGTATTTGCTTGATCAATAACGGCTTGTCTATCACCGTGTTCTGTCATTTTTAATTTGATTGCATTGATTGGTTTATTCTTTGCAAGGTCATTAAACGCTTTTTTAGGTACTTCGTCAAAAAAGGCGGAATCATCCATTATCATGGCACCATCATCAATCTTAGGCTTTACACCAACTACCAAAAATTTTATACCATCAACATCAATCGCTCTTCCAATAATATCTTTAGGTTTTCGGATGCCTAGCGTTGATTGCATGGTATCATACGTGATGATAATACTATTTGATTCTAATTGCTCAGTAGTAAAACTATTTCCAAAACCAACTGGTGTATTCGTTTTACTTGTTGCCACAATTTGACCACTACCTGAAGTGTCAAAATAGTTTAGTGTACTCGTCACCATCTCTTTAGCACCGAATCCAAACCCATAATCAGCACTAATGGTATCAACACCATCGAGTCCTCTTAACAGTTTTAAATCAAGTTTGTCAAACGCAAACGGCTCTTCGTCTTGAAAGCCAATACTATCATCACTCTGATCAACCTTATAGATTAGACGAATCACGTTAGCATCGGTAGATTCCATTACTTTTAAGCTACTTTGCTTCATCCCTTCACCGATTGCTGATACTGTCACAACAGCTGTGATTCCAATAATAATTCCAACCATCGTTAAAAAAACACGTAGTTTATGTGCCCTTAAACTTAAGAAAGTACTTAATAATAGATTTTTAAGCATTGATAAATTCCTCCTCGGTAAGGAATAAACCATCTTTCATATAAACCACTCGTGTGGCATACTTTCTCATATCAGGATCATGAGTGACCATGACAATTGTTTTTCCTTCTTTATTTAAATTCGACAAGATAGTCATAATATCTTCACTCGTTTCACTATCAAGGGCTCCTGTCGGTTCATCTGCCATAATTAATAGTGGATCATTAACTAAGGCTCTAGCTATGGCGACACGTTGCTGTTGTCCTCCTGATAACTCAGTCGTTTTAGAAAACTCTTTTCCTTCTAGACCAACCATAGCTAAATAGTCTGAGGCGATTTGACGACGTTCTTTTTCTTTTTTCTTTCCACCATACACCATTGGTAATTCAACATTTTGAATCACATTTAACGATTGTATTAAGAAAAATTGTTGAAAAATAAATCCGATGTATTCGTTTCTTAAAGTCGATTTTTGATTTTCAGTTAATTCTGACGCGTCTTTATTATCAAAAATATACTCACCATCTGATAGTTGATCTAAAAATCCAATAATATTCATGAGCGTCGTTTTTCCACTACCGGATTTCCCCATAATCATGATAAATTCGCCTTGCTCAATAGTAAGGTTGAGATTTTTTAAGACATGCAGTGTTGATTTGCCGACTGGATAGTATTTATTTATATCATTTAACTCAACTAATACTGGGTTGTCGTGACTCATTATTTTTCTCCTCCTTCATTTTCGGTAACTTCACCTCCAGGAGTTGGTTCACCTACTGTTAAAGGTGCTTTGGATGAAATAATGACACGATCTAATCCTTCTAAACCACTTGTTACGATAATTTTATCTTTTGATGCCCCTTGATCGGTCGTTTCAACTACCCGTTTTGCAATTGTGCCAAAATCATCAACGAGTACATAAACTTCTTTCGTTTTATCATCTACTTTTACGGCTTCTTTTGGTATTTCTATTTTTTTATCTTCTAGCTTAATCGAAGCTTGTACATGGAATCCTTTGCGAATTTCTTTTGCATCTTTTAAACTTAATTTTACTGTGTAAGTTGATAAAGAATTCCCACTATTTGATGCACCACCTTCTGTTGCTTGCTGGGTATTCGGAATATTAGACACATAAGTGACTTCACCTTTGTATAGTTTATTATCCGCAATGGTTCTAACGTCCGCTATTTGTTTTTCTTTAACTTTTTCTAAGTCTTTCTCATTGACACTACCTTCAACATAAAAATCAGTTGATGATAACGTTAAAATGGCACTATCCCTGTTTTGGTCTTGTGGAATAATAACCTGACCGTCAAAAGGTGCAATGACTTTATTAACCTGTTTTTCGCTTAATTCATTAATTTGTGTTTGTAATTGACTCATTTTAATATCATAACTACCTAAATCATATTTTAATTCTATGCTTTCTTTCGATACAGGGCTACTGGTAGCTTCTCCTGATTCTGAGGTTGGCGCATTATTCATTTCATTTATTTCAAGTTGCATTTGTCTTGCAGCTTTTTCTTTTTCGGCTTGTGTTGATTCAATTTGAAATTTCAAGTCTCTAATTTGAGAGTCTGTTGTCTCATCTAAGTATTGATAAAGCACTGTATCTTTTGTGACATTTTCACCATTTTTTACGTTTAAATCACCCAATTTACCTAGAGTTGTATCTTTGGTAAATTCTTTTGACATAACAGGAGTTACCACACCATTAATAAACACTTGATCAACATTTTCAACGGTATAAAACTCAATTTTTTCTTCTTCCTTTGTGTTTACTGGCTCTTTTTTCGATAACACCATTTTCCCACCGATTGCAGCAATCACTACCAACCCAATAATACTCCCAATAACCACTTTTTTCTTTTTTGACATCCTCAATAACTCCTTTTTCATTAATAATTTAAGTATACCTAAAAAAAGCATTGGAAAAATCAGTCGATGGTCCTATTGTGAGTGAGTATAAGAAAAGGGAAAAGTCCGCCTTGACCTATGAAAAAATAGGAAATTTGACCCTGAATGAGCAGCGAAGCGCGCAATGGCGAAAAGTTATCTTTTTTTCACTAGGTCAGGACTTGGGAGCTAGACATTGACGGCTGAACTTATAATCCCCTAGTCTATTAAAAAAACTACCTAGTTTTCACTAGATAGTTTCAACGTTATTTAAATAAGTTTGAGAAGAAATCTTTAATCTTTTGCCAAATTCCTTTTGCTTTTTCGACATTTTCTTCTGACAATAAATTATCTTTAAATTCTTTACCATTTTTCACAATGTCATCTTTAAACCCAGATAATTGACTGGTTAATTCTTTATCTGTGATGGCACTTGTATTAGTAAAGTTCACCATGTTATTGACGACTTGCGTTTTTAGTTCTGGTGTAATGGCTTCTTGCAGGCCGTTTTTCTCAATTTGTTCGTCAACCACATTGGTTACTTCTTGTTTCTTTTTCTCATCAGACATGTCACTTAATTTCTTATTAATTTTTTGTAATTCCATTTGAATATCAGCTAACATGACTAAGATGTTTTCTGAAGAATAATCTTTATTATCTTGGTTTTGTTGATCAATGGCAGAAACCACTTGCATTTGATCTTGTGCTACTTCACGCTTTTCATCACGCTCTTTTTGTTCTGTTTGATTAGAGGCAGGATCTACTTCATCATAAATCTTATAAATACCAGCTAATGCACCACTACCATCCATTGGTCGAACGCTTGCAATACGAATGTAGGCATCATACACACCACTTGTAATCGCTGCTGAACGATACATTGCTTCAGTTCTTGCGGTAATTTTATCTGGTGTCACAATATCTACGGTAACACCTGACCCACTTTTTGTACGAGCAATCAACGCACTTGAATAAGCTTTTGACGAACTGGTAAATTCTGGAACGTCGGTCACATATTTCACTAAATCATTGCCATCAACAATGTATTCATTTATATTCTGAGTGTTTGCTCCACTTAACATGGATACTTTACTCAGGTCTTTTGTTAAAATATCACGTGTTTGTTGCTTTTCAGCATCTGTTAAGCCATTACCTAATGCGATATTTGGAATATCCCATCCTTCATCTTTCGCTTTTTCTGCAGCCGAAACTTGCGTACTTAATCCAACTGTTGAAAGTAGTGTAAGACCTAGTAAAATCTTTTTAAATTTATTCATAACATCACCTTTTCATTTTTTAATTCATTACAAATGTAACACATCTATTCCTTATTTCCATCCATCTTTAGAATGAATTAAGTCTTTTTATTGATTATTTAACATTCTTTTAAAAAAATCAATTAAAAACAAACGCACTAGCTTTAACTAGTGCGTTATTATTTTTATTCTAAAAAGTCTTTTAATTGTTTAGAACGAGAAGGGTGGCGTAATTTTCTTAACGCTTTTGCTTCAATCTGACGAATTCTCTCACGAGTCACACCAAATACTTTTCCGACTTCTTCTAATGTACGAGTGCGTCCATCATCTAAACCAAAACGTAAACGTAAGACATTTTCTTCTCTATCAGTTAATGTATCAAGCACACTTTCTAATTGTTCTTTTAATAATTCGTAAGCTGCATGTTCAGCTGGACTAGTTGCATCTTGATCCTCGATAAAATCACCTAAGTGCGAGTCATCTTCTTCTCCAATAGGTGTTTCAAGTGAGACAGGCTCTTGAGCGATTTTTAAGATTTCACGTACTTTTTCAGGTGATAAATCCATCTCTGCTCCAATTTCTTCTGGTGTTGGTTCGCGTCCCAAGTCTTGTAGTAATTGACGTTGGATACGAATTAATTTATTGATTGTTTCAACCATATGAACTGGAATACGAATCGTTCTTGCTTGATCGGCAATCGCACGCGTAATTGCTTGACGAATCCACCAAGTCGCATAAGTAGAAAACTTAAACCCTTTTTCGTGGTCAAACTTTTCAACTGCCTTCATTAATCCCATGTTCCCTTCTTGGATTAAATCAAGAAATTGCATTCCACGACCAACGTAACGTTTTGCAATACTCACCACTAAACGTAAGTTAGCTTCAGCTAATTCTTGTTTTGCTTCAGGGTCACCTTCTTTAATACGTAGCGCTAAAGCAACTTCCTCGTCAGCTGTAAGAAGTGAGACACGACCGATTTCTTTTAAGTACATACGAACGGGATCATTGATTTTTACCCCAGCTGGTGCAATTAAATCTTCTTCTTCTTCTTCTTTTTCTTTTGTCTTCTTAGATTCTTGATTTTTTTTAGCGACACGCAAACTATGTTCACTTGGCTCGCCTTTTTCATCCACAACGCTAATTCCTGCGTCCTCAACTTTTTCAATCAATTCATCCATATCATCAGCATCTAATTCATAAGGAGTAGCTAATTTATTGGTTAATTCATCATAAAATACTGAACCTCTAACTCGATTTATTTTGATGAACTTGGTTACTTCTTTTTTGTATGCGGCATCTTTTTCCATTTTTGACATGATGGACTCCCCCTTGTATTATCCCCAATTACTTAATTCTTTTTGCAATTGGATAATTTCTAATGTTACTTCCATTTCTTTGATAGAATCACCTATCTGTTTGACCTCTTGTTGCTGTTTCTTTAAAGCGTTTATTTTAGACTGAATACTTGCTTTTTCTATCACTTGTAAACAATCACTAATCTCCCGGTCATTACTTTGTTCACTAAAATTTTGCATGGTAATAGTTATTAATACATTACGTAAATTGTCTTCTTTCAAATAATTAATAAAATCTGCCAATTCAACTCGACCATACAATTCATAAAAACTTGCTATATGTTGAAATAATTCCTGATAGGCATCATGAATAAATGAAAAGTTAGGCTGACTGATTATTTTTTGAAATGTTGTCTTCTCATTTAACGCACGAAATATTAATAACCTTTCGGCTTTTTCAACCACATCTATGTTTCTAAATTCCTGTGTTTTAGGAACGATGGTTTCTGGCCTTCTAGGTATGATTTGTTTAAAAGCTTGCTGCTTATTATCTTGTATTAATTGATTTAATTGAAGTTGTAACGTTTCTTTAGAAAGGTTAAATTCTTCTGATAGTTGTGTTAAAGCGAAATCTTTTTCAATAACAGATGGAATCATAGCTAACTCTTTTAACACAAGCTCTAGATAAGCTAAAACATCTGATTCGTTTGCCAAATTAAAATCTTGCATCAAATAAACGCGTTTAAACTGAAACACAGTTTGTTTATGGTGTAATAATTCGTTTTCTAAAGCATCTGTTCCATACATCATCCGATAATCATCTGGATCTAGTTTATTCGGTAAACTGACTACCTGAACCCCGATTGCGGTATTTTTGGTCAATAATTCAATTGCCCGGTTGGTCGCATTGATGCCGGCTGAATCACCATCATAACAAATCGTCACATCTTCGCACACACGCTCTAATCGATGAATTTGTTGCTCAGTTAAACTTGTTCCCATAGTGGCGACAGCATTTTTAACACCAGACATATAAGACGCCATAACATCCATAAATCCTTCAAATAAATAAACCTCATTTGTTTTTCTAATATGAGGTCTAGCTAAATGAAAATTATAAATCACTTCTCGCTTGTTAAATATCTCCGTTTCAGGACTATTAAGGTATTTAGGCTGCTTTTTATCCTTATCTGGTTGATCTGTTGGCATCTGCCTACCTGAAAAACCAATTGTTTTGCCTTTAGCATCCTTTATTGGAAACATGACTCGATTAAAAAACCGGTCCATCAACGTGCCATCATCTCTTTCGACAAATAAACCTGACTCATCAAAAGGACCGTCTTTAAATTCTTTTTGCATAACTTTTAATAAAATGTCTCGGTTGTCAGGAGCAAAGCCTAACTCAAACGCATCAATATATTCTCGAGAAATACCTCGTTGTTCCAAATAAGTCATAGCATCTTTACCAACTTCTGTATTTACCAGAATATGGTGAAAAAAACTTTTAGCATGTTCGTGCATCTCAATTAATGTCTGATGTGTACTATTTTTGGGTGTTTGTTGCACACCAGAAAATGACGTTGTTGGCAAAGATACATTTAGTGGTTCAGCTAGTTTCCCAACTGCCTCAGGAAATGATAATCCTTCTACTTCTTGAATAAAAGTAAACACATTTCCACCCTTACCACATCCAAAGCAATGAAAGATTTGTTTATCCTCTGCTACGGTAAACGACGGTGTTTTTTCATTGTGAAATGGGCATAAGCCTAAATAATTTTTACCAGATTTTTTTAATTGAACATAGTTTTCAACGACCTCAACAATATTTGTTTCTTGTCTAACTGTATCAATTAATTCTTGAGGGATTAATTGTGGCATATTGATAAGTCATCCCCTTTTTACATAATTAAGTCAGAAAAGTCGCACTGAAATCAGCGCGACCACGACATAACTCTTCATAATAAATTATAACATAAATCATTTAGTTTGCAACAATTTGTGCTTAGTTAAAAGATCCCATTTTACCCGTAATTAATTTATCTAAAATGAGCTTACCAATAATCGAACAAATAACAAGTACAACAAAAACAGGTAATGTAGTAGCATTTAGCCAAGTGATTTCTAATAATGATGTAAATAGCATTGCCGCTACAAACGTTCCAACAGTTGTTGTCACCGCTAAAAATAATCGGAGTGGATTAAATGGCAAACACGCCTTAATAACTGCCATAGCACTAACAGCAATCAACATGTAATACATTAATGTTGTTTGATCGATTCCTGTAATGCCTAATTTTGGAGAAACAAAATAGATCACTAACATATTAATGACTACTAACAATGCATTTGGCAACGCTCGTCGTAGGGCAGTTGGTAAAAATTTTGTCGTAATTTTACGTTTGTCAGATTCAAATGATAAGAAGAACGTAGGATAGCCTTCTATTGCTAAATCAAGCAACGTAATTTGAATCGGAATAAATGGGAATCCAATTGCTGCTGCCATACAAATAATGGACAAGATAAATGAGTAGATAGTTTTAATAAAAAAGATACTCGCAACTTTTGTCACATTATTAACCACACGTCGACCTTCAAACAACACATCTGGTAAGGTAGTAAAATCAGAATTTAATAAAACCAAATTAGCCATTTGACGTGTCGCATTATCCCCTTCAGCCATGGCAATACTACAGTCTGCCTCTTTCATCGCTAAAATGTCATTCACACCATCACCCGTCATAGCAACAATATGGTCTTTTTGTCTTAGTGCTTCGACTAACCATTTTTTCTGTTGTGGACTCACTCGACCAAACACAGTATAGTCATCCACAATAGCTTTGACCTCTTCTTCTGTTTCAATCGTTGATAAATCAATATATTCCTCATAGTGATTTAGACCGGCACGTCTTGCTACATTTGATACAGTAATTGGATTGTCACCAGAAATAACTTTCAACGCAACCCCTTCACTGTCTAGATAAGCCAATGTCTGTTCTGCATTTTCTCGAATAGCATCTTCAATAATTAAGACAGATAATGCTTCAACATTTCCTATTGTATCAGTTAGCTGAGTGGCTGATTGATCGATCCCTAAAAGAAGGACTCGACTACCTTGTGCCTGTGCTTGATAAATTTCTTGTGGTAATTTATCTTCTGACACTAAACGTTCTGGTGCTCCAAGATACACACATCCCACACCTTCAAACAATACCGCTCCCCATTTTCTATCTGATGAGAACGCTAAAGCATCTAATACATTTAAATTAGTTGACGTTTGATAATAAGAACGCAAGGCTTGCATGGTCAAATTATTATCATCTGTCGCATTAATATAGTTTTCCATTAAATTGGTTGTGTTTATTTCTTTGAATGATGGATTGACATCAATCACTTCTGACACCAACATGTTTCCCTGCGTAATCGTACCAGTCTTATCTAAACACAACACGTCCACATGTGCTAATGTTTCGATTGAGTGCATGTCTTGAACCAATACTTTTTTCTTTGTTAGTTTGACCACACCTGTTGCTAAAGCAATACTAATTAATAACACCATTCCTTTTGGCAGCATACCTAGTAAGGCAGCAGCAGATGACACCACAGATAATTTCAAATCACTTTGTCTTAAAAAATACGCTTCTAAAAACAAAATCATACCCAAAGGGATGATAATATAACTGGTAAATTTCGCCACTTTTCTGATCGATTCAACTAATTCAGAAGTGACTGGTTTATGAATTTTAGCTTCTTCAGCGATTCTGACGGCATAATTATCTTTTCCAACATGAACCACTTTGGCCACACATTGACCACTTGTGACATAGCTTCCTGACATAAGTTGACTGGCAGTTGATTTTTTGATTAGATCAGCCTCACCTGTTAATAACGATTCATTTACCTCAACATTTCCAGACAAAATTTCCATATCAGAAGGAACTTGTTGCCCTGCAGATAAAATAACCACATCATCTAATACTAATTCAGTGGTGGGAATGCCGATTGTTTGATTGTCACGAAAGACTTCAACGTTTTCTTCGTTCACAATCGATAACTGTGACACAAGATTTTTCGCTCGAATTTCTTGTGATACTCCAATGACCACATTTAAGATAATAATAGCCATAAAAAACAGATTGCTATAAGCTCCAACTAAAGCTAAACAGATAGCAATCACAACATTTAACAAATTAAATAAAGTAAAAACATTGTCATAAATAATCTCTTTGTTGCTTTTTGATGTATCAGAAACATAATCATTCACTTGTCCCTGACTAATACGCTGGTTAACTTCCGCTTGGGTCAATCCTTTTTCATTCATTCTCATTATATTTACTCTCTCTTTTCATGATTTCTTCCATTATTGTATAGATTTTTTCGGCAAATTTAAAGCTTCTTAACAAATAATTAAACTCCTAACTAGAAAAGCTTAGGAGTTTAATCGTCGTATTATGTCTTAGTCAGGTTTGTATCACTCACCAGGCAAGGATGCATATTTTCCATTACTAATCGCAAATACTAAATGAGCGTTTGTTGCGATATATTGATTATAAGCATTTGCATGAACAATTTGGCCTTTTTCTTTATCTGAATCCACATAATAGACTTCATACGTGACACAAGCCCCTTTTGAATTAAAGTTATCGTAAATTAATTTAGGGATATCTCCTTCTAATTGACCGAAGAATGATTTAATATATGGTCTTCCAGAAGAATAAACAACATTGACGGCTTTTTCATCATTTCCCGTTAATTTTTTTCCGGCTTCAATAGACTGAGAAATCAATTGGCCAAAAGGAACACTATCGGAAAAAGCTTCTTTCGTCATAACTTGTAAATCACTTGTTGCATTGGTTGCTTCTTCAATTGAATAGTTAGCAAAATTAGGCACAACGACAGCTTTTCCAACAGAGATAGAAACACTCATAGACTCCTGTTTAGCTATCTTAGTATCAGGATCTACTGTTTGAGAGACAACTAATCCAGCCTCAATTTTATCAGAGTCCACTTCTTTATAATCGACTTTAATATCGTTTTTCTTAGCCCAATCTTCTACATCACTTTTAGATTTCTTACTAAAATCTGGGACTGAAATATTTTTTTCAAACACTTCTTTTCCTTTAGAAAAATAAACGTTCGCGATATCTTGTCGTAAATAATTTTCCTTAGTGACTTCTTTGTCTGTAAATTCAAGCTTAATAAATTTACCTTTGTCAACTTTATCATTGTATTCATCAATAAGGGAAACATTATCCGCTTTATTTTTACTTATCCATTGTTCAACTTCTGATTTAGACATTTTTTCAAAATCAGGTAACGTGATTTTTTCTTTGGGATTAGCCCCTTCACTGACTTTAAAGGTGATATTAGACCCTTTTTTTAATTTCTTATTTGGTGCGACAGATTGACTAATCACACCATTTGTTTCGACTTTGGTAGAATACTCCTGTTCGATTTTTGGCTTCATTCTATTTTCTGATGCCCAGTTTTTAGCATCAACAACCGTTTTATCAGAAAAATTAGGAACACTTACACGTGTCACCTGGTAATAAATAATATAACCAATGAGTAGTAAACCAACAACCGAAGCCCCAATCACCGCTTTGCGTTTAGTTTGTTTGCTCTGATAATCTGGATCGATTTCAATATCATCTTCAAGTGATTCTTCCTCTATTGGAACAATAGATTGGTTAGGAATAGTTTGGCTCTTTCTTTTTCTCTTTTTTTTTCGTCTTATTTTTCCTTCATGTTCTGGAAGGACTGATTTGTTGCCATCGACGTCATCAGATAGTAAATCGTCCTCTAATTCTGCATTCTCTTCTAATTGTTCCTCTTTTTTACTTTTTTTATCATTTAATATTTGTTTATAATTGTCATGTTCGAAATTTGATAAAAAGTCAGACATTCTCTTTTAAAACTCCTTTTCTAAGAAGATAGGAATGATCTGATTGCAATGCTATTTCCGGCGAGTGAGTAACTACAATCACGCATTTATTATGTTTGTGAGCAAGCATTTTAAATATTTCCACAATCTCTTGTTCCATCTCTTCGTCTAAATTACCAGTTGGTTCATCAGCTAAAATAACATCAACGTTTGTTGCCAACGCTCTAGCAATTGCCACACGCTGTTGTTCGCCACCTGACAATTGCGTCACCAATCGTTTAGCTTTATCGTTTGATATGCCCATATAATCTAATAGATTCATAGCTACTTTTTCCTCATTTTCTGGCAATTTATTATCCGTTATTGCCATTGGAACCAACACATTTTCAACGGCTGTTAAATAGGGAATTAAATTATAATGTTGGAAGATAATACTAATATAGTCACGACGATACTCATCATAACCTATTTTTTCTATATTTTTTTTCTCGTAAAAAATACGTCCTCCCTGTGGTTTATCCAATCCAGCTAAAAGAGATAAAAAGGTTGTCTTACCAGACCCAGATTGCCCTACAATGCTGTAAAATTGACCTTTTTCAAAGGAGACATTCGTATTTTTTAAAATAAAGCGCCGTGTATCACCATCTTGATAATAGTAATTTAATTTACTTGCTTTTAAGATTGACATAGATTGGCTCCTTTACATCATCATTTTTTTCGGATTCAGCCTCATGATATAGACTAGAGGAACAATCGTTGATAATAATACGACAATCAACCCAATTAAATAAAATAATGCAATATATGATGGTGTTAACGCTATTTCATATGACCTCATGACGTCATCTTCTGTGATACCGACGTCAGCGACTGGACTGCCATACATCATCATATTATCGTCTATCGAATTATTTTGCTGTGTCCTCATCAATGAATCAGAAAAACCTTTCGCTAATAGATTACCAGAAAAAACAGATAATGTCATGGCAACTAACGCAACTAACACCACTTCAACGACAATTTGACCCACAATCTTTTGGCGTTTTTCCCCCAATGACAAGTAAATGCCCAATTCATGTTTTCTATCTCTTAAGAAAAGAATCGTCACCAAGGTAATAATAAATATAGAGGCTAATACAGAAGCCATTAAAACGATTTTAGAAATTTTCGCCATTCCTTTAATTGGTCCAGCTATTGAATCAAATTGGTCAGCACTCGCTTCGATTTTATAATAATCCAACCCATTGTCTTTTAGTATTTGATCTCCTAACAATCGGAAATCTTCAATTTCCTCAGGTTTATTAAGAACATAGGTTGCCACAATATTTTTATAAGAAAATTCTTTCAATACTGTCTCTTTATCCATTACTTTTTCGTTTTCATCTAAAAAATTATCTGGAAAATTATCGTATGTAAACTCTAGCATTTCAGCTTGTGTTTTTTCAATGTAATGATTTGGTAAATAAATAGTGTTTAATTTATCATATAAATCAATTGTTTGGTTCATTTGCTTTTCACTATCTTTTTGTGAATTACCAGTTGATTTTTTTGCTTCTACTTCTTTTACATCAAATAACCCAATAATTTCAACAGGATAATCTTTAGATTTTGTTTCAACGTCATTGCTATCATCAGAACCACCTTGATTATACTGTTCAATTGTGCGATCAAAAACAGCTTTATCTCCCACATGAAGATTATTCTCTTTAGCTACTTTACTTGATATAATAGCAACAGATGATCCTTTTTTTATGTCCTCTTCATTAAAATTTCTACCATCAACTAACCTTATTTTCTTTGATTGTTCATCAATCAACTCAGGTCTACTTGCCCCTTTAATATCAAAATAATATAAGCCATTGTAACTGCGACTGTAACTTCCATCAGATGGTTCAACATTTTTTATTTTCTTTGTTTGCATCATATCTATAATGGAGTAATCATAAAACTTTACTTGCTTTAATGCTCCTATTTCTTGATAGACTTTAGCTGTTGGTTCTTTCATGTCTAGCGTTTGACTAGATGAGTCATCTAGATCTTGCAACTTGTCTTGATTAAATGATACAGTCGCATTTGCGCCTAATTGTGTTTTTATCTTCGTTTCAACACCCTTTGTTGCCTGCTGAATAGCAATAGCCCCTGCCATTAAATTACCTAAAATAAATATAACCAAAAATAATATCAATGACTTTCCTTTTCGTCTTTGGATGCTCAACAAGGCTCTCTTAAAAAAGGTCACTTTCTCACTCCCTTTACATTGATTGTCTTACCTCCCATTTTATCACCCTTTATTATAAAATTCATTAAATTTTCATAGTTTAATCCAGAAACATTCAATTTATTTTAATCATCATACTTTAGATTAAAAAATGACTATAAAAAAATACCCCAAAAATATTTAGGGTATTTTATATGTACTTATTTAAGGTTGACCTTCCATAATCTTCCAAGTAATTTCGCCAGTATAACTACCAGTATGAATATCACCTGAAGAGCCTAACTCTAATTTAATCCCATCAGATTTTGGCTTATCTCCCCAACCATTACTAATGTCATAAATGCCTGCTTTGTTTTCTTTATCACTAAAAATAGCTTGGGAATTTTCAGATAACACAGTATCTTTTCCATTAGACACATAATGAATAACATCTTCTAATACTTTTCCATCGGTGGTTTGAAGTGGCGAGCTCATTTGGGCATACATAATCCATCCATCTGTCGCATTGGCTCGTGTGTCACTAACAACTAATGGTTTATCATAGGTTGGTTTTTCAACCCGATTAGGACGCGCAATGTAATTGACTGTTCCAAAATCTAAGACCGTTGGAACCGATTGAATCATCACAGTCCCTTCTACATAATACACAAGGGTCATTTCCGTATCTGTTACCTTGAAGGCAGTTTCTTGATCTGGACCACGACCAAGTAAGTACCCATTTGATTTAAGTAACTCTTGTTGGGTCTTGATATGTGTGTCTTTAGTTAAATCAAGCGTATCACCAACTAGCGCTTTAACTGTCGTGGTATAATCATCTAACACTTTTCCTGCTTCATTGATGAAACTGATGGTTAAAACAGCATCAATATCGGTTACTTTTACCGTCATAGTACCAGTGATATCATCACTAACTCCTTCACCGGCATCTTTTGCTGAAACAACTAAAGAAATAGTATAAGGGGTTGATTTGATCTGTTCAATATCAGCTAAACCACCCAAATCTTTAACAGAAACAACTTGACTTAAATCAATTTTTTTACCATTTAACAATTTATACGCAGATATATTTCCTTTAGATAAGATGTACTCGTTCATTTGTTTTTCAGACATATTACGTAAATCCTTAAATGAAATAGATAACTCATCTCCAGAAACATAAGTACTTGACTCAACCACAGAAAGGGTGGTATCAATCGTTGCTGTATTACCTGCTTCATCCGACACATCAACCTTGACTTTGTGGTCTCCTATTTCACTCATATACGCATCAATCGTTTCTTTTGGATTAGCTTCATTATATTGATAAGTATAGTGTGTATTATTAGGATTTGTATCTGAGACATTAGTCACTAACACATTTGGATCTGGCGTTTCTCCATGAACAGGTAAATAATAGTGAGCGCCTTCCGCTGTTGGCGGGGTCTTATCTTGAACCGTATTGATGACATAATCATCTTTGGCATTTAAGAACCCATACGCTTTGATTTTATCCCCTGCGACTAATTTAAAATCACTCGGAACGTTAAATTCATATGTTCCAGTATTACTTGCAACAACGTGATATTTTTTATTTTCACCTTCTACTGGAGAAGGAACCGTTGCATTAGGTAATAAAATATCCTTGCTAGGATCCTTTTCATCAACGACTTTATAAAAGGCTACACTTGATCCATTATTGACAACACCTTTAAGGACTTGACTACTTGATAATTTAGGATTATCACTGAGCTCACCAAAGCCAATGTTCACATCGGGAATATAATCAAATAATACACGTGACATATTTTGTGTTTTGTAATTATTAATAAAATCATCACGCATTTTATAAGTGAGACTGTTAGCCGTAATTTGACTAGGAGAACTACCATTATAGCGAATATCTATCCCATACATTGGACTCCAATCATACGATGGATGATCATCTGATTGACCCGCGTCCTCTTTTGTCCAAGCTTTTACGGCTTGAATATCTGCTAAAAAGTCACCAGTGGCCATACCAATTAGAGAAGCATTAGCATTGCCGCGGACATCTAAATCAATTCGTCGAGCATTGGCAAATTTGAAATTCGCCCCTGAAGCAAAATCTAACATGGTTCTTGTACCAGAACCGTTTTTTATTTGGGAAGTAAAGAGACCACGTTCACCAATAATAAAGGTAGATTTATTAGCACCGTATATCACGGAATCCGTCGAGGTTCCTTCACCATCTGAAACAAATTTTACATTTCCTTCATCAGATACATTAAACAATGAATCGGCACCTAAGTTTAAGATGTTCCCTCTACCGCCATCTTTGTTAATTAACATACTACCTGATTCTGCTACGTTAATTTTTGAATTAACTCCCATTGATATTACAGGAGCTCCAGTAGTCATATTTCTAGCAGATACATTTAGTTTAGCATTTTCACCAACATTGATTTGAGAATTTTGTTTTAACATAAAACCAGCATATTCTTCTGTACCATTTTGCCTCTTAGCAATAGGTCCATTTATATTCACATTAAATTGACTATTTTTTGATAAATTAACACTCGTAATCCAATCTCTGGTATAGGAATTGTCATAATACCCCAATCTTACCGGTACCCTAGTCGTTCCTTCAGCCGTTTCTGCCACTAATGTTGAATTTTCACCAACATCTATCCGACCATTTCTATTAATATTAATCACAGAATATAAATTAGGATCTCTATTGGAAACATAATAGTCATTATTTTCACCGATATTCCCTAATGTTTTCAACGTCACTTTAGCATTTTTTCCAATAACCATAGATGGTTGAATACTTCTCACAGGTTCTTGATCAGAATACCAACTACCTAAAATAACAGCATCGCCATTATCAGTAGTAAATGTATTTTCTGAGCCATCAGAAAAGCGTAAGGTATGAGCTTCAATACCAGCTTGATTATCTTGAGATAAACGAACAAAACTTCCATCAAAAGAAGTATAGCTACCTGTTTTAGTATATACACTATTTTTCCCTTCAAACGTTATAGTAGCCTGAAAAGCTGCCGTTACTTGAGATCCAATATACGAAACATTACGATATGTAATCGATGTTCCATAATTTGTCGTATCAAACATAGAAACAGGCCCGTAATAATTAGTGCCATAAAAATCTAAATTGTCAAGTATCGCATGTGGTGTCACCAAAGCTCCGTTTAGTCTTTGACCTCTAAAATTTCTCCAAGCATAACTAGCAAATAAAAAATCAATAGAATAACCATTACCAAGTAACACAAAATCTTTTCTGGCATTAGCTAATGAAACATTACCTACATTACTTGTATTTTTTAAAGAATTTTGTACGTCAATAACAGTGACATCGCGATCCCTAATAGCTGTATCAAATTCGTTCCAAGTAGTTGGCTTAGCCACTTTTCCTGTGTAAATAATCACATCGGTAGACAATGCTTTGCCAGTACCTGAATACTCAGCTGGGACTGTTAACGTGACATGATGTTCTGCCAAATCATTAGAAGACGTAGAAAATAAATCACCTAAGTCTCCTACTTCGATTTTGTCTGTCACATCACCCATCAAACCATAACCAGTAGCGCCACTCTCGTATAAAATCATCTCTTTAGCCGCTTGTTCATCACCATTTAGCGCCTTGATATCTTCCATACTTTTACCAACATTGTATGCTACAATTCCCGTTCCTTGACTATCTAGACTTATATCTTTAAGATACGTGAAATTACCAAATTCTTTCTTATTCGATACTACTTGATTTTGCCTTAATGATGAAGATACGTTAACAGAACTTTCTGCCTCAACGAGTCTTCCACTTATCATAACAAAAAAAACTAATAGGAAAGAACATAACAACCAAACTTTTTTCCTCATTTTTTATCCTCCTTATATTGCAAATAACCTCCACTTCTTTTTTAGATTATTAACTCCAAAATAACATTTAATAAACTTAACAATCAGTTATTATGCTTAAATGTTATACTTACATTGTAATAGGTATTTAAAAAAAAGACAATGATACTTATATGACATATCACTAAAATTCAATTTTATAAAAAATAAAAACGTTTAGTTTAACGAAAAAGACCTAGAAGATATCTCACTTCTAGGTCTTTTTCCTACTAATTAAACAAATTAATTTTTATCTATTATCTTTTTATAATACGTTACTTACCTTTACGTTTTTTAGACGAATTCTTTAAAAACGTTTTGGAATTCATTTTTACCATTCTTTTAAAAATAAAAAAGACGATTAATATGACCATACTGATAAAAAATAATAATAAATAAAGAAGGGTATGGCTTTTTTTCTTATGACGAGAAGAAGTTGAATTACTATCTCCCAACAGTTTTACTAAACCTTTATCAACCTCAAAATCCTCATGCCATTTTTCTTCTATACCATCCTGATTTTTTACAGAAATATTCGCAGTATAGATGCCAGAATCAAGATAATTATCTAAAATTTCCACTGGAATAGTAATATTAGAATTAGGTGCCATCTTCATATTGGATTGTTTCTTTTCGTACAATGCAGTGGTATAACCTTTTTTACTTATCTTGATGTCAACATCCATATGATATAAATAGGTTGCTGCTACATTAGAATAACTCACATAAAGTTTATTATCTAAATACTCTATCCCTTTAAAAATTAATTTTGGTTCTACTGGTACCTCAGTCTCTTTTAACACCATTGTATAGATATATACATATTCATTAAAAATGACTGAGCCTTCTTTTCTATTGTTTGACCGATCTTTTCTATTTTGATTTCTTTCCATAAATTGGATACCACCAGATACTACGCCATCAAACTGTTTTTTAGGCATCTTAATCGTTAATTCTATCGTTTTTTTTTCTTGAGGATTTAATTCTACACTCGATGGACCACTGACAATATGAGTGAAATCATTTTTCAAAGAATCGTCCTTTTTTATTTTAGAATCACCATATTCTACGACGCCGTTGGAATTTGTTTTAGCGGAATGCAATGAGATATCTATTGTTTTTTTTTCGGAACTAGTATTGGTTAAATCTATTAATACTTTTTGCTGTTCATTTGGTTTTAATAATAAGTAGTAGTAATCAATATCCTTATTTATTTGATTCTTAGGAAATCTAGGTTCTACACTAAAACCTAATGGTAATGAATCAGATGTTTGTCCTAGAGATGTTAAAGGAATAACAAAAAACAAAATACTTAAACTTAATAATAATGTTAATTTTTTCAATAGCTATACCCCCTTACACTCATTTTTTACCTATTATGGCTGACCGGCTACTAAAGCCCATCTAATCTTCCCTTCATACTCAGAAGGTTTTGGAGAGGAGTTGGCATTAATCTTAAGTTGTAAACCATATTTTTTATTTTTCTCCCAAACACTCGTAACATCGACTCTTTTTTGTTCTTTTGACTGATTGTTATAAATTTCGACTGGATCCATGCCTAACTCACTTTCAAGATTATCGTGTAAATAAGTTAACTTACTATCTAACAAGACACCATCACTATCTTTAAGTGGTTCAATTAATTGGGCTGTTAATGTCCAACCAGTATTAGATGACATATCTCTTGTATCCATTACCACTAAAGAATTGTCAACTTTAGGATTTTTAATGACCGTGTCTTTTGCTTCATAAACAAATGTCCCAAAATCAACCTCTTTCGGTGCAGATATTAGACCTAGATTACCAATAATTTTATTAGTTAATTCTTTAGCCTCTTTTTTAATCGTAAAGGAGTTACCATACATCAAATAATTAGATGACATCGTAGCGTTTGTTGAGATAGTATCGCCTGTTTTAGCATCTAGACTGACCGTTCCTAAATAGTTTACTACAATGTCTTCTGTATTTGGTACATCTGATGTTAAACTAACATCTATTTTAGATGTCTCACTATTATATTGACCATTCCCTACTATTTCACCACGTTTATTCAATACTTCAATATCACGTATGTTTTCTAATTTGGGATCAATCTCTATTTGAATAGCCGTATTTACATAAGTCGTGCTAGTTAATTCTGAATTATCTTCAACACCACTCTTGATCGATAGTTGATACGCGACATCATGATGTTGTGTCACATCAGATATGTTCGAAGTCAATAGTAGAGAAAAATGATTTGGTGTATAAATAAAATCTATTTCTACAGGACTGTTACTTAATGAAATAGTCACTCCATTTCGTTGAGTTAATTCATCTTCTTTACTATTAACTTTAACTGATTTAATCAGATAACCTGGAAGCTCTCTAGATTCTATGTTGTAGTCTTTATTTATATCGAGTTGTTTTTCTTCTTGTTTATATAATAGTTTTCCATCACTATCTTTATAATTAATGGTTACTCTTTGCTGATTTAATTCATAAACAAAGTTAATCGTTAATTCTTTATTAGTTGTTGGGAATGTCCCTGTTTCCTTGTCATATTTACTATCAACCTCAAGAAAATGATAGTTATCTATTTCCTTATTTTCAGGAGAAAAATCGTATTCTAAGCCTTCTAAACCTTTTTTTACTACTGTATCGGCTATCTTCTCACCTTTTGTATCAACATAGTTTAAATTAACGGTTCTCTCATCTAATACTTTTACTGGTACATCAATAGCTAGTTCAACACCTGATTCTTTTCCTTGCAACACAAAAGCCACTTTTTGACCAGATGCTTTTGTCGTAAATGTTTTTTCTTCAACAGACTTAATCTTCAAATCATCCGTATCAAAAGCCCCTACCATATCTGAAAAGAATGTCTCAATAGGTTGATTCACCCAATCCGATGTGTTGGAATGTGTTGCAACCAATTGCTCTTTTGCTTTTGCCTCAATAATGGCTCTCGTTTTAGCAGAAGATGATTTAGACACACTATTATATTTTTGCGTTTCATAAAATACAGTAGCGGGAATATTGTAATAATTATCTTTATATAAAGACTTATAATCTTTTCTATCCTTTATCTTTCCAGAAATTGCAAAGAAATAAGCATTATCAACAAAGTTATCATTTGACATAGTAGCATCACTTGCTGATACAATAATTTGATTATTTTTTGCGTCTTTCTCATAGGTAAAATACGAATCAGCATTTCTATCATCTTGGTTTGTAGCCGTTATGTCTATACTGTCAATATCTATTCCTTTATTTAACTGAATAAACATTTTATAATCTTTTGGATACCATGTATCCTTCTCCTGTTTTGGAACATCTTGTACGACTTTATAATTTACTTTTGGATAAGTCTCGTTTACTTCCCCTACAATTTGCGGAGTTGGTAACTCGACTTCTGTAACAGGAGCACTATCATATCTTAAATAACCCACACCTGTATTCTTAATAAATATACCTTGGTTTAACATACCTTTAGGTGCGTCAAAAAGGATGGAAAAAGTTTGTTGTTCATTCTCACCACCGCTTTCTCCCACAATTCTATATAGTGGTAAATAATCTTTGTCGTAAATTAACTCTGTATCAGCACTGGTATACATAGAATGGATAGAATTTGGATTTAAATCAACTGTTTTCCTGTAATTAACTCGTCTATAATTCCACATCCCTTGATAAGGAATTTTTTCCTCCGTACCATGCCTTAAAAATTCGTATCTTATTTTAGCCTGAGTATTAAATGGTCGAGTATTCATTCTCATAAAATCAATGCCGCCTCTCACAGTATATATTTGAATATGTCTGGTAGCACTAGGACCGGTAAGAGACTCCACGTTGATACGTAAATCTATATACTCTCCGTTATATATAGCGATATTATTTAATTGAACATAATGCTTTTGACCATCTTTCTCTTCTGTTTGATTATCTCTATCGTAAAAACGATAGCTTCCCCCACCTTCATATGAATGAACATCATTAGAATTTGACCCAACAACATCATACGTCACATCTGGTCTGTACCGAAAAATAGTGGCGTACTCTCCAGGTATTCTGGGAGGATCATACCCATCTCCTACTAAATTCATACCGGGGAGTTGCGTAATACTTTCCCAATCTTCAGCATGAGTCACTAAAGGGACACTAAAAAAACACATACTCATTAAAAATATTATCTTAATCATCATTGTTTCAAACTTTTTCATTTATATAACTCCTCTCAAAGACACTGATGGTTGCGTTAAGAATTTTGTGTAAATGGAAAATCCATCAGAAAATTGTTCTGTTCTCTTTGTATATTTTTTAATTGCTTATTAAATTAGTTGAGTAGATGGTCTTTCTGATTGAGGAAGGAAGGTTATAAAGAGTTAATACAGCAAGATTCATGAAGAATTTGACAACTCGTGAATACTGTTTTTTCCATTTATCTGTTATAAAAGTTACTTATTCAATTGCTTTTTCTTTTGAAATAGCTTGATAGACGGCTTTAAAAGCATCTTAGATTTCCTTTCTATCTTTCACTATCACCCTATTAATATCTAATACAACGAACCTATTGTAACAATAAAGCACATATTTATCAAATACACGCATAATAAATTTGTTTGCTAATTATTTTTTTAATCTTTTTTGTTGAGAGTTAGTTAGTATAAAAAATGGACAGCCTTTACTTCTATCTTATTTTGATATATTCCTTTGATTTATATTATAAAAAAAGACAAAGTATTGATAGGTATCAATACTTTATCTATGCTCTAAATATTATTAAGAATACTTCATGTATAAACATTTAAGATTGATCTTCCAAGTGATTTTGCTGGTATAACTACCAAACGTTTTTATTTATTTTCCTTTTATCAAAACAGCTTTATCTACTTTATAATACTTGAAGACATCCCCTTCATAATCTTTTGCTCCCTGAATGTCTTTTAAAAATTGATTCACTAATTCACTATTACCATAAAAATTTTTCGTTTGGGTGCTGGCATTCATCCCCAACTGTTTCACTGAATTGTAATATCGATTTAATACTAATTGTCCATCTACTGAATTTAGGGTATTTGCCTTTTTGGTACCATAACTTGCCATTGAGGTTGATAATTGACGAATATTTTGTTCTAATTTCGTTTGATCATCTTTTTTATCTTTTAATAAATTTAATTGATCTTCAAAATCTCGAATCAAATAATAAGAAGTGACAATTGATTTAGAATCTTCTGGCGTTAAATTCATTGCTTGATAGTATCTAATATAAGCTGAACTTCCAAAAAATATCAGTGAAGAGACTAGAGATACAATAAATAAAATAAGAATAGACTGTTTTTTTCTGCTTAAGGCTATCTTTTGTCGCTTTTTATTTCTTTTTGCTTTTTTACCTTTAGGTTTACTCTTATCTAACGTTTTTAAATTTTTACGCAATGAGATTAAACGAAAAATAAAATAGCATAACCCTATCACAGATAAGCTTCCAATCGATAATGTCCCTATATAAATCCATTCCAAATATTCTACCATATCTTTATACCCCTATAACTCATCTATTTTTTACTGCGTCGCTTATTCTTTCCTTTTTTACTTTTAGATTTTTTATCTTTGTTATTTTTTCTACGTATCAACAACACAATGATTATAATTAATAATAACAGACCTAGTACAATAATTGCTACTAATTTCCAATTAAATCCTTTTTCTTGGACCAATCCTACGTCTCTATTATTAAATTTATCTGCTTCTTCACTAGTAATTTCAAATTCTTTCTTCCAATGCCACGTTTGATTTCTCTCACCAGACGTCACTAAAATGTCTGCTTCATAATTTCCAGGACTCATCGGTTCACCATTCATACTAACTGGGTAGTTGATAAACGAATTAGGTGCCATTCTCATCGCCGTTTGTTTTTTCTCATAAAGAACGGTTTCACTACCTTTTTTCATGATTTTAACTTCTGTCGTCATGTCATTAACATAAGACGGCATAATATTTGAAAAATTAACAAAAATCGCATTACGATAGTTAGACTGGCCAGCTCCTACCTTATTTAGTTTTAATTCAGGTGGTACATCTTTATCATTTTCTTGTAATACCACTCCTACAACATAGGCATACTTATTAACAATCTTGGTACCACCTTCATTAGATTCTGTCCCTGTTTGATTTTCTTTTTGTATTTCCATTCCACCGGATATGACACCATCAAATGATTCATCAGGCATTTTCACAGTATATTCTACTGTTTTAGTAGCATCTGCTGCTAACTCAACTTTTTCTGGGCCTTTTAAAAGATCCTTTAAATCATATTTTAATGAGGCATCTTTTTCTAAAGTTGAAACACCATACTCAATAACCCCATTTTGGTTGGTTTTCGCACTGTTTATTTTTACAGAAACAGATATTTTTTCTTTACTTGGATTATTAAAAGTAATAGATAATTTTTGTTCCTGTCCAGGCTCCATGTTTAATTTAAAATAACCTAAACTTTTATCAGTTTGATTATCCGGATAATTGATTTTATAATTAAAACCGGTTGGTGATTCTGCCTTTGCAGCAGAGGCTTCATGCGACCATCCTATCATCATGCATAACATAACACTTAATATCATCACTAATTTTTGACTGACTCGTAATTTTCCCCTCATAACAAACCCCACATCTACCATTATTTTATTTGTTTCTAAAAACACATAAAGTCAAAGCCAGTTTCGACACTGACTTTGACAGATTTTCTTTATTTGTATTTTAACATGATAATATTACTCAGCAGCGACAATTTTCCATGTTACCTCAGCTTCATAATCGCCTTTAACCATGTCAGTTGCTGTTGCAGCTGGGACAGTTAACTTAACAGATTTGTCATCTGTCGCTGCTTCTTCGCCTTGAGTTTTGTAGTCTTTACTTTGACCAAATTCCATAGTAAGACGACCTTTACCTTCTTTTTCCTCTTTAGCAGCTGTTACCACTGTTTGTGCTCCGCTTGATTCAGACAGTGTAAAACTTGTTTGAACGTTTGATGGTACTACTTTACTTGCAGCGGTAGCGTCATTATCTTGTGTTTGTGATGCTATGAGACCATTTGAAAAATCAATAAGTGAACCTTTTAACACATTTTCACCTGAAGTAAATTGTTTAGTTAATTCGGCTGTTACTGTGTATCCGTAAGTCCCTCCTGCACGAACGTCAGCCCATTGTACGTAAGCCCCACGCGTTTTAGCTTTGTCATTAAATGTTACTGGTTCTGCGAAAGCTTCCACATCGTTTGCTGATGTTTTGATTGTTCCAAAGTTTAAATCGGTTGTTCTTTCAATAACAAGAGTTCCTGTATCAGGGTTTTTATTTTCCTTTGGTGAATCCGGATCTGGATCTGGTAAATTTTCACCAGGATTTTCTGGATCGACTGTTTTTGTGTCTTCCCCACCTGCAGTACCTTCTTCCACTTTTACTGAGCCTTTAGATGTTAAAGATGTTGCCTCAGCTGATGCCAATAATGGAGCGCCTAAAGTTGATACTCCTAATACTGCCAATAAAGTTGATGAATAAATTTTTCTTGCTTTCATGATATTTCTCCTCCCAAATTTATATATATATCTATATATATGTTAAGGTAATTTACCTAACACCCATGTTAATTCTGTTTCATAAGAAACAGGTTGAATCGTTGTCGAATCAGGGACAGTCAACGTCACAGCAGAATTTCTCATCAATGGTTTTTTTGTTTTTTCATCAATAAGTTGATTATTATGGTCATCCACTGCTGGTGACAACGTTGGCGACTGATTCTTAGTGTTCTTGTCAGATGCCCCAAATGAGATAACCCATGTACCACGTGCTTCATTTGGTTTGGCTGATGCCACTTCATATGTTACTCCCATTTCGTTAATTGCAATCGTTTCTCTTGTAACGACAGGAGGTCGACTATCACTCATTGAATTGGCCCACCCTTTATCCAAAGACAATACCGCTCCCTTTAATTCTTCAGCAAGACGAGTATCTTTTGTGACACTAGTAAACTGACGATTTTGTTTTACCTGAAGTGTCCATCCAGCTGTAGAATCTTGGTGATTTGTGATTTGGATATAGTTAGCACGGGCATCTACATTTCCATTAAATGGTTGCGCTAATGCAGCATATTTACGGTTTGTTTTAGTAATCTTATTAGCTCCAAAATTCAATGGAGAAATAAAATCAAATCTCAAGCTACCATTTGTTGAATAATTATTATCATCTGGATTACTTGGCGTTCCAGGATTACTTGGATTTTCAGGATCAATAGGATCTGTTTTATCCGATACTTCAACACTAACTGACCCATTATTGGATAAATCACTATCAGCACTTACCAAAGTTCCCCAAAATAAACTAATCAAACAAACACCCACTAAACAACTTAGTAATTTCTGTTTTTTATGAATCATAATGGTCGTCCTTTCTACGTTTTCGTAAAAAGAATAACATAACAACAACTATCACAATAGCAACACCAATCAGACCATAATTTTTTATAGCCTCACCAGTCTGAGGTAATATCCCTTTATTGGTTGTCTTATCAGTTTGAGTTGTGTTATTTTTTGAAGTATTTTTTTTAATGGACGAGCTAGATGTTGGTTCATCTTTGGTCGAGTCACTATTATCTTCATAAAAAGATATTTCACTAGGTACAACCACCTGACCATTAGTGGAATCCCCTAATACCATATAGGGTTTAGTTAAAATACTCATTAGCACAACCAACAAACAGATTAAAAAATGATTCCTTTTTTTTGTCATCCTTTCATCTCCTTAAGGTTGTCCCTCCATAATTTTACAGGTGATTTCTTCGGCATATTGCCTAGTATAGGCACCACCTGAAGAGCCTAGTTATACTTTACTATAGCACATGACCCTTTTTATTACTAAAAATATAGCGAACAGCCGTATCATCCCTATTGCGATTTAGCAATAATTATGACTTAATAATGACCAATATCACACACTATAACTTTTCCAATTCTTTCATAGGGGAACGAATAACCTATTATTGAAAAGCTTTAAACTTCAATAACGTACATAATAAAACGATGTATAAATGTTATACTTTGCACGTAGGAATTACAAAACAGTTTATGAATCATAAATAAATGACACTATATATCCATATTATGACTAAACTGATTCCTATTTCTAGCGTATATTAATATACGTTACTTTTCAATGCTGATACTTTCTTAATGTTGACTTGCCAACCGATTGACATGCTTATTCAAACCAAAATAGCATGAATACAAAGAAGTAACAAATGGTTTATCCTTCCTATGATAAGTTAATCGCTAGTTTATCACCCTTTCCTCCAATTAATCAATCTTTTTTAACATAAAAAAGCATTAAATAGAACCTAGAGTTGTTTTAAAAATTAAATGAACGGCTTCATGCCCATTATAGTTAATATATGTTGAAAAAACAAATTTTTTATGAATTTTATTAGAAATTATTCTATAAAAAGATGGTTATTTACAATAGATATTATTGAATTATATCTATTATCTAACATAATACACATGATATAAAACCCCTTACACAGCAGAAGAATAAGAAATAACCAGTCTCTAATTAGAGACTGGTTATTTCTTATTCTTCTGCTGTGTTGTCATCGCTATAAGTCATTAATACTTTACGTGGTTTACTTCCTTCAGACGCACCAACGACTCCCTGTTCTTCTAATTCATCAATGAGTCGAGCGGCACGGTTATAACCAATTCTAAAACGTCGTTGAAGAAGTGAGATACTCGCTGTTTGCATTTCAATGATAAGAGCCTTGGCTTCATCAAAATACTCATCCAAATCAGCAGTAGAACCGTTTGTTGCAGTATTTTCTGATGGCATCATATTCTCTTGATAATCTGCTTCTTGTTGATTGGTCACAAATGCTACAAGATGTTCAACTTCTTCATCTGATATAAAGGCCCCTTGTACACGAATGGGTTTATTTTCACCCACGGGAACAAACAACATATCTCCTCGACCAAGTAATTTTTCCGCCCCATTACTATCAATAATGGTTCGCGAATCAATCCCACTTGATACAGCAAAGGCAATTCGTGAAGGGACGTTTGCTTTAATAATTCCTGTAATAACATCCACACTTGGTCGTTGAGTAGCTAAAATCATATGAATACCAGCCGCTCTTGCCATCTGTGCTAATCGAATAATGGCATCTTCCACTTCATTACTTGCAACCATCATCAAGTCAGCCAACTCGTCAACGATAACGACGATATAAGGTAAACTTGATTTGTTTTCTCCAGTCGTTTGATTATGTTTTTTCACCATATCATTGTAGCCATTCATGTTTCGCACGCCAAAGCCCGCAAACAATTCATAGCGTCTTTCCATCTCTTCCACCACTTTTTGCAGTGCTTGAGCGGCTTTTCTAGGATTTGTCACAACAGGTGTCAACAAGTGCGGCACACCATTATAGACATTTAATTCCACCATTTTCGGATCAATCATCATCATTTTAACTTGATGGGGTTTAGCCTTCATTAAAATACTCGAAATGACTGTATTAATACAAACCGATTTTCCACTACCAGTAGATCCTGCTATCAATAGATGGGGCATTTTCGTTAAATCTGCCGTCATCACTTCACCAGAAATACTTCGCCCTAACGGCACTTCAAGTAATAACTCATCATGATTGTTTTCTGACTCAACCACATCACGAAATGAGACCATACTGGTTGTTTGATTTGGTACTTCAATTCCAATCAATGATTTCCCAGGAATTGGCGCTTCCATCCGAATATCTTTCGCTGCTAAAGCTAAGGCTAAATCATCGGTCAATCCAACGACTTTACTGACTTTCACCCCAACAGCTGGTTGAATTTCAAACCGAGTCACAGAGGGCCCAAGACTTGCGCGCACCACTTTGGCATCCACACCAAAACTATCAAATGTTTGTTCCAATACCTTAACATTTTTTTCAACTAATTTGTATTCTGCACTTTGATCAGTGAGCGGAATATCATTTAATAATTCAACTGGTGGTAATTCATAATCTTCGTTTTCTTCACCTTCTGGTAAATCAAAAAAGAGTGGCTGTTCTTTTTCGGGTTCACCTGTTTTATTTTCTGTTGATCCCTTTTTAGGTCTTGCAACGGTTTGTTGTTGATCACGCTTTTTATAATGATCTTGATAACTATCAATTTCTAAGGTCAGTTGTTCTTTCTCACCTGCCTCATCATCACTCATTAAGGGCGCTTGTTGTTTTTTTTCTTTGCTTTTTGTCTCTTTGGGTTTATTTTCTGAAACTTTTAACTGATTTTTCTTATTCAGTTTTTTTTTTTCCTCTCGCTCTTGCTTTTTTTCTTTTAGTGAATGAAAAAACTGACCACCAAAATCAACTACTTTATCAGCGACTTGAGACACACCGATATTAGAAACAAGTAGCACACCTGCGACCATCGCTAGAAAGGCAACCACATAAGAGCCTGCCTTAGACACTAAAAAGTACGTTACGGTATAAAGAAGGGCTCCAATCATCCCTCCTCCAACTGATTGCGTGACACTATTTGCTTTTATGTCAGAAGAAATTTTTTGCCATGTCATGGCTAGGATGTTTGTATCACGACTAATCGTTTTAAATAAGCCAATTTCAATAAATAGCAATAATCCTAGAAAAAAGACTAATAGACCTATTACCAAACTTTTTCGTTTAAATTTAGGGTCTTTTCCCATTAACATCAAAAGTGCTCCATAAATAATTAAATAAAGAGCCATTACTAGATGCAAGTTTCCCACAAAAAAGCGAAAGACGTTTGTCATCAACATCCCTAAAAATCCTAATCGTAACCCACCTAAAATGCCAAATAAGATAAATGACACACCAATTAGAAAATAAGTTGTTCGCTCTTGTTGTGCTTTTTGCTTCTTAGTAGGCGCTCGTTTTGTTTTCTTTTTCGCCATAATCTCTCTCCTTTAAGTCATCAGTGATATTATACTATATTTGTTTTAGTTTTTCTTGTTCTTTTATTTTTTTAAACAAACACTCGTACCTATTTCTTTTTCTCATAGATCCTTAATAAATTAATTGATACATCTTTTCTTAACTAGTTTAACTCACAATAAACTAGCTTTTATTGTCATAGCAACATCAAGTAACCCAGTGTTAACCTATGCTGTTTTCAAATTAAAACTCTATACAATATAATAAAAAATGAAAAAAATGTGAATTAATTTCAAAACAAGTGTTTATTTTCATCGTATTTTACAGTATATTATATTAATATTACAAAAAGGAGAGAACAATATGAAAAAGATTAGAAAGTTATCATTAATCCAAAAAATCTGTATCGGGATTGTCGTCGGGGCAATTTTAGGGATGTTAGTACCTTCCTGGACTTGGATTAAACTACTAGGTGATCTCTTTATCGGGGCTTTGAAGGCAATTGCCCCTTTATTAGTCTTTTTCCTCATTATCGATTCATTATCTAAACAACAAAAAGGCATTAAAACGCATATGCGAACCGTCATTATTTTATATTTGAGTGCGACTTTTATTGCTGCCTTAGTTGCGGTGTTTGCCTCAGACTTATTCCCAGTAAAATTGGTTTTACCTGATGTAGCTGTCGAACAACAAACACCAGATGATTTATGGAATATTTTATCTGATATTATCATTGGAGCTGTCATGAACCCAGTTCAAGCCATTATCGAGGGTAACTACCTGTCTCTACTATTTTGGGGAGCAGTTATTGGTGTGGGTATGAGAAGTGCAGCAGACGTCACAAAAAATGTCCTGTCAGATATTTCAGATACCATTTCTAAAGTCATTCAAATTATTATTCAACTAGCTCCCATTGGGATTGTGGGATTAGTCTTTAATTCTATTTCTGAAATCGGAATTAAAGGACTAGCCGAGTACGGTAAGTTAATTTTATTATTAGTTGGAACGATGTTGTTTGTGTCATTTATTGTGTACCCATTTATGGTCTTTTTACTACTCAAACAAAATCCTTACCCATTAACAATGTTTTGTATGAAAGAAAGTGGGATTCCTGCTTTCTTTACACGTAGTTCAGTTGTTAATATTCCAATTAATATGGAATTATGTGAGAAACTAGGATTAGATAAAGAGTCATACTCTATTTCTATCCCACTAGGAGCAACTGCTAATAGTGGTGGTGCGGCGATTACGATTTCAATCATGACGTTAGCAGCGGCTCATACAATGGGAATGGATATTCCGTTTCCTCTTGCTTTTCTACTCTGTTTATTAGCAGCCATTTCATCAACTGGTGTCTCTGGTATTGCTGGAGGAAGTTTACTTCTTATCCCACTAGCATGTAGCTTGTTTAATATTTCAAATGATATTGCCATGCAAGTTGTTGGAATTGGATTTATCATTGGAGTTGTCCAAGACTCTGTTGAAACAGCCCTTAATTCAGCGGCTGATTTGTTGTTTGCAGCAACAGCGGAATTTTATGATAAGCAAAAATCTGGTCAGACAATTGATTTAAATGAATGTGTCAGAGAAGCTAGAAAATTACTTTAATAAAAAAACTTCCTCAAAAGTTGGGGGAGTTTTTTTATGATTTAAATTTAGGCGCTAAAAACAAATAGACAATAATAATCTGCCTTTAACAAGGCGAATGATGCTACAATGCACACTAAGGAAAGTTTAATAACCTTTTTTAAAGCATCCCAAATGGATGATACAAAAGTTGCACCATTTTTAACTGATCGAACTGAAAAAGTAATCTATGATGTTCATGACAAAGCTGTGTATATTTTAGACTGGTCTGAAAATGGTTTTATCACTACATTTAAACGCCTGTAGCCTTCCAATGATTGGAAGGTTTATTTTTTTGTTATCATCACTCTTTATCTTTTCTTAAACTTGTTCATAAATACTTCTTATTATTTTACGTTTCATTTAAGGTTTAGCTTGTATGATTAAGACAGTTCAAAGAGAGAGATAGTCATTCAACACTTTGAATTTTTATTAGAGCAATAGAAACTCATTTATTTCTAGCTCTTGCTTATATGTGGGCGAACGTGGTGTTTTCACTCTAAGAGTCTAAACGTGTGTTTGTTCTCTATTTACCGAGGTGTAGGTTCGAATCCTACCGTCCACTTAGTGCCATCATTTATTTGAAAGGATGATTTTTATGAAGAAAAAAACTGTTATCATTGCCACTATCGCGACTGCTATCCTTGCTTTTAAAAAGCATCAACAAAAAACACTTAATAAACAGACTGGCTTTTATAGTTAGTCTGTTTTTTTAACTCATTTGAAAGGCCAGTATTTTTTGCTTAATATCAACCATCTCTTCTTCACTTGCTGGAGTGTCTTTTATCGACTGATTGAACCAATCAGGCAATGTTTCTGTTTTTGATGTGGTTGTCTTACCTTTTTTACTTTCAACAACAAGTCGCTCAAATGTTTCTCTTAACTTTTTAGGATGCCTGATATGACGAGACCAAAAATCATTGGTTGTTAACCAGTTAATCATGTGATCTATGTCCTCTATTTTCACGCCATCTTGCCTATTTAACAAGTACATCTCACTTGCCCAATCATTTAAGTTAACTTTGCTCATCTCTTTTGGAAAATCTTTTGATAGATTCATGTGTAACATTTTTGCTAATCTCATATGCTCTTCCGTATATTGATACTTTTTATTCATTGTTTTATTCTTTTTAGTATTCACTGTCTTATTCTCTTTAAACTTTTCTTCAATAGGGGTAATCACATTCGTTGGTGGGGTGAGCTCTTTTGGTTTCATAGGCTCTTCAACAATTTTTATATGCCTCTTGTCGATTTCTTTACTGTCTTTTTTATAATGCAACTCCACTGTCACAAAGCCTTGCTCTTTTAATTGGTTAATCCATTTTGAAATAGACGTTTTACTCACATCATATAGTCTGGCAAAATAATCATTGCTTGCCCAGCAATACCCTTGTTGATGACATAAAGCAGAAATGTCTCCATATAACAGTTTGGCATTAGCACTGATCGTTTTAGCGTATCTCACATGAGCTGGGATAATCGCAAAATAAGTTGGTTGTGTTGTCATCATCTCATCCTCCATATTTTTCTCTACACCTATATAAACGTTTGAGAAATGGATTCTGTCACTCATATTTTTAACTTGCTAAGATTTACTTATGACTAGTTTTATCTTACGATGAACTAAATCACAAAAAGGAGGCATGTTTTATGCAACGTGGACTTGATCCGATTTTCAATGAAGACACAAGTATACTGATTTTAGGCAGTGCACCAAGTGAGATGTCATTAAAGAAACAACAATATTATGGTAACAATGGGAATCAGTTTTGGAAAATGATGTTTGCTTTTTTTAATGTCCCCTTTGAAACAGACTATGACAAAAGAGTAGCGTTACTATTAAATCACCATATCGGCTTGTGGGATGTGTATCATTTATTTGAGCGCAGAGGGAGTTTAGATACGTCTATCAAAACAGCGGAATTAAATGATTTTAGTGAAATTTTAGATACAGCGAATATTCAATTAATTATCACGAATGGTAAAAAAGCCTATGAGGAAGTGTTAGAAAATCAGTTATTTCCGGATATAACCATCATGCCTTGTATTTCAACGAGTGGCGCTGCGAATGGGTATATGAAAAAAAGAAGACAACAGTGGTATGAGGCGTTGGAGATGGTGAGATAAAGAATAAAAAATTCTTTACTTAACCATATTTTTTAACCATAGAAAATAAAGTCATTTTATGATAAGATAATTCAGCAATTGTTCAAACTTGCACAATTTATTTTGAGAGGGTTTTTTTATTTGAAAAATATACTTGATTACCAACCATTAAATCTTTATACCAACTACAAAGAGGCGGCCGAAAAAACGCCGACGATTCCGATTATTTTTGATGAAACACTACCAGCTTTTGCCTCACTTGGCTTAGAAACAACATATAAAGACAGCCATAACAAAATATTAAAAAGAGCCTATCAGTTAGCCCATTTAGGTGTTAAAAAAGGCGATAAAATCATCCTATATAAAAGTCCTAAGTTTGATACGTATTTACTTGCTGTCGCAGCCTCCTTCCTTGGTGCGATACCTGTCATGGTGTCTTACCATTTACCGCCTGAAACCATTAGCGTGTTTGTTGAGCGTTTAGAAAATCCATTTATTTTATTTGATGATATGACTGATGTTAATGTAAGAGCCGTGCAAAACAGTTCACATGATAAAAAGATTTCATTAGAGACATTATTAAACGCCCCAGCACAACCTGTATCGCAAGAAGAGTTGGGCAAAGATGACATAGCATACATGACTCACACGTCTGGCACAACGGGTATACCAAAACTGATTTGTCATTCTTATCACTCAATGGGATGGCGAACTAAATGGCAACGAGAAATTTTTACTCATATTTCAAAAAAAGAATTGGTCGCGTTTCACATCTCACCTGTTCACTCTCGTTTTAATATTGGGGTTTCTTCTTTGATGAGTATGGGATTTCCTATGATGCCGCTAGCAAATGCTACACCTCAACGAGTGGAAGACATGCTAACAACACACCAACCTATTGCTTTAGAAACTCATCCAAATAATTTCGTCCAATGGGCAAGACTGGCAAAAGAAAAACCTCAAGTGTTTACTAGCATTAAGTTTTATCATTCGACATTTGATGCAATAAACAATGCGACTATGTTAGCCTTTTTAAACGCGTCAAAAGAAAATGACCCTATCTTTTTACAAGTTTACGGTCAAAGTGAATGCGGTCCAATGATTTTACGTTCGCACACCATTAATTCACTAAAAGACTCTGATGCTCGTGATATGGGCGTTGGACTTGAAGGATTAACAAAAGCCAGAATTACCGATGAAAATGGCACACTGCTACCTGTCATGACAGATGGACACATTCAATTTTTATCAAAAGGACGTGCGTTAACTTATTATAAAGAAGACGCTCGTTTCGAAGAAAATGTTTATGGTAAATGGTGGGATAGTGGCGATTATGGCATGATGGACGAGCGTGGTCACTTATACTTAAAAGATCGCCAAGTCGATTTGATTGAAAACATTGATAGCACTCTTGCACTGGAAGATTATTTATTAGATGCCTTAGATTTCTTAGAAGAAGTCGTGATTGTGCGTGGAAAAGATAACTCTCCTCAACCTGTTTTAGCTGTTGTTCCTGGAAAAGAAATGGATTGGGACGCGTGGTGGCTGCAAGTAGCCGACCTCCCTCATTTAAATGAGCCCATTATCAAAACATTTGACGAGATACCTCATACCGCCACAATGAAAGTACAGAGATTATTACTGGAGAGATGGTTGAAGGAGGAGTAGGAAAAAACGTTAGAGATGTGAAAACATGTCTAACGTTTTTTATTTTTGATAATTTTCTAGCTATAGTCATTTCTCTCCTACTTGATGTGATATAATCATACAATCATATCTTTAGTAATATAGGAGGAGTTAACTATCGCTATTTTAGATATTTTTAAAATCAAAAAAATAAAACAAGAAAACGAACGATTAATAGATGAAAATAAAAAAATGCAAAAGAGATTAGATAATCGTTCAGAAGAATTAAGTCGCATCAAAAAGAAACAACTTTCCATTGAATCTATGTCGATTATAGAAAAGCAAACGATGATTGAAGATTTAACCATTGAAGTGAACAAACTTGATGACGCGGTATTAAAAGTAAAACGCACCGAAGTAGAATTAAATAATAAATTATTGCAGTTGGGTGCTGAAATTATGGACAAAAAGAACGAATTAAATACGTTGAATAATACAATTGACGCGCAAAATTGGGGATTGTATGAACCACAATATAATTTTGCTTCATCACTTTTGTATAAAGACAAACTAACTGAAGTTCGAGCAACACAAAAACAAATGATTAAAGATAAGACTGCTGTCAATTTTTTTGATGGATGGACAGTTAATGGAAGTGCTGCTGAAGGTAAAAAAATGACGAATAACAATATTAAACAAATTCTGCGTTCGTTCAATAATGAGTGTGAAACCATCATTATGAAAGTAAAATACAACAACTTAGATGCTTCTAAAAAAAGAATGGAAACGTCCTACCAACAGCTTAATAAAATGAATGAAAATAACCAATTGTCTATATCACCAGCCTATCTAGAAATCAAAAAACAAGAAATGTATCTCGCATATGAATACGAACGAAAGAAACAAGAAGAAAAAGAAGAATTAAAACTACAGCGTGAAAAAGAGCGTGAAGAAAAAGCGTTACAAAAAGAGATTAACGCAAAAATGAAGATAATAGATAAAGACTTAACCCACTACAATAATATGATTTCAGATTTAGAATCAAAAATGAAAAAGAACGATGATCAAGCAGAAATTGACGCTTTAAAACAACAAATTGCTGAATTACAGGAACAAATTGAAAACAAAGAAGAAGAAAAAAATGAGTTAGATTATAGAAATGCACATGCTTATGCTGGTTACGTTTATATTATTAGTAACATCGGAGCTTTTGGTGAAGATGTCTTTAAAATTGGGGTAACTAGACGATTGGAGCCACTAGAGCGAATCAACGAATTAAGTAGTGCATCAGTCCCTTTCAAATTTGATGTTCATGCCCTTATATTTAGTTATGATGCCTTCAAACTTGAAGCCGAACTTCATGACTATTTCCATGATTATCGTATTAATAAAGTAAATAATCGAAAAGAATTTTTTAGATGCTCTATTGATTTAATTGAGCAAAAATTAAAAGAATACGAAACTTTAACAATTGATTTCACGAGATATCCTGAAGCAGAGGAGTATATGCAGTCGAGGGATTCAATACAAGATAACCATTCTTATTAATAATGTATGTTTTTTACCCTTTTGAGTATTTATATGATAAAGTAATACATGTGTTGTGTATTTTTCAAGTACTCTCGTTGATCAAAATAAAGTCTTTGGTACTGATGTAATAGACAAAAGAACTTCTGCTGGTGGATGCGTGGAAGTTTATAAAATAGTCGAAGAAGCAACTAAAAGAAATGATTACTTAACAGGTTTTGACGGTGGTATTCTTAGTGCTGGTGGATATACTGTTGTTGGTACAGTTATTATTAGA
This sequence comes from Vagococcus sp. CY53-2, assembly GCF_022604695.1. Classification (NCBI taxonomy): domain Bacteria; kingdom Bacillati; phylum Bacillota; class Bacilli; order Lactobacillales; family Enterococcaceae; genus Vagococcus; species Vagococcus sp. CY53-2. The sequence continues at coordinate 129,585 of NZ_JALAHP010000001.1, read as the reverse complement.
ACATCAGATGAAATGACTGCAACTAACCAAAAAGAATTAGAAAATGAAATTATTAATAAATTAACAACCGTAAATTAAAATAAAAAGCAAAGCATCAGTATATGGTGTTTTGCTGTTTGAATTATTAGACTTAAAAAATATACATGTTACCAACTTATCTCTTTAACCTTAAGATTGTTCAAATAGCTTTTCACTTCAGTACTAATTCTTTCATGACAGTCTCTTAAGATGTTGATACTTTTCAAAATACTCTTTTGACATTCAACTATATCAATTCTTTCAATTGATTTTTCATTCATCATAATCTCCTCTATTAATTTTTTAGAAGTCTTATCAACACTAATACTAATCTCTAATAATTCATCTTTAATATTTACGATAAAAAATGGTGAGTATCTCATCTGAATTCTTCTGACGTTTATAAAAGCTAGATTTAGATTATTCATAGAACTATCTAATTTTTTGGTAATGATTAAACTTGATATTGATTCATAAGGTTTATTTAAATAGACTAACAATCCATACATTTCTTCCAAACTTCTGTCCAAATTAGCTAGAGATTCGAATAATTCCAGATAGATTTCAAATTCCTTTTCATATTGTTTATTTGACATAAAAACAAGGCTATCTTGTTTACTTTTCATTTGTTCTATTTGAATTGACATATTTTTTTGCTGTGTTAATATTCGTTTTTGTTTTAAATAATCAACAAAAGATTTGATAATCCAAACTAAAAAGCTTACTCCACCTAAATAATTTAATACTGAATTAATATCCATTTCCCCACCTCAATAACTATTATAGCAGATAATATTTCTAAAACACTTATCACTCAGATACATTTATAAACTCGCATAATAAGTAAAAAACTATCTCAATACTTAAGCTTCTAACAAATAGATAGTTTTTTAGATAGTATTTCTTAAATGAAGGCAAACAAAAAAGCTAGAAACATTATTATATCAACGTTTCTAGCTTAAATATTATGATTATCCCACAGACCCTTCCATCTCATATGAAATCAGTCTATTTAATTCAACGGCATATTCCATTGGCAATTCTTTCGTAAATGGTTCCACAAATCCCATGACAATCATCTCTGTCGCTTCTTCTTCTGACAAACCACGACTCATCAAGTAGTAAAGTTGTTCTTCAGAGATTTTTGATACTTTGGCTTCATGTTCCAATGCCACGTGACTATTGTGGATTTCGTTAAATGGAATCGTATCACTCTTCGATAATTCATCCATAATAATCGTGTCACACTCAATATGTGAGATTGACCCTTCACTTTGTTTAGAGAAAGTTACTTGTCCACGATAGTTCACTTCTCCACCATCTTTAGCGATTGATTTAGAAACAATTGAGCTTGATGTGTTTGGTGCGTTGTGAATCATTTTTGCCCCAGTATCTTGAATTTGATTCGCTCCAGCAAACGCAACAGATAACATCGTTCCACGCGCGCCTTCTCCTTCAAGATAAACACTAGGGTATTTCATTGTTGTTTTAGCCCCTAAGTTTCCATCAATCCATTCCACTGTTGCTCCTTGATCTGCACGAGCACGTTTTGTTACTAAGTTATACACGTTGTCAGACCAGTTTTGGATGGTTGTGTAACGGCAATACGCATCTTTTAAGGTAAAAATCTCAACAATCGCCGCATGCAAACTATTGCTTGAATAAGTTGGTGCAGTACATCCTTCCACATAATGCACGCTTGCCCCTTCATCAACAATGATCAACGTACGCTCAAACTGTCCAGTATTTTCAGCGTTAATACGGAAGTATGTTTGTAGTGGCACATCTACTCGCACGCCTTTTGGTACATAGATAAAGGTTCCACCAGACCATACTGCTGAGTTTAATGCTGCTAATTTATTGTCAGTTGGTGGCACTAAAGAGGCAAAATATTGTTTAAATAAATCTGGGTACTCTCTTAATGCGGTATCTGTATCAGTAAAGACGATTCCTAATTTTTGGAATTCCTCTTTCATGTTATGATATACCACTTCTGATTCATACTGCGCACTCGCTCCAGCTAAGTATTTACGTTCTGCTTCTGGAATCCCGATACGTTCAAAGGTTTCTTTGATTTTATCTGGCACATCATCCCAATCACGGGCTGGTTTATCACTTGGTTTTTGATAATAGTTAATCTTATCAAAGTCCATGTCAGATAAATCTGGTCCCCATGTTTGCATCGGCATTTTGTGGAATGCTTCCAGTGATTTCAAACGAAACTCAAGCATCCATTCTGGTTCTTCTTTTTTAGCCGAAATCGCGCGAACAATCTCTTCTGTTAATCCTTCACCTGTTGTATAGATCGGTTGCACATCGTCGTGAAAACCAAATTTATACTCTTCTAATTGTGGTACCTCACTCACTTGGGTCACACTCCTTATTCTTCACTATGTAATTCTTCGGTTACAACCGTTTGATTGTCTTCAATAATCCCACGCTCTAATGCTTTCCACGCTAGTGTTGCACATTTTATCCTCGCAGGAAATTTTGCCACGCCCCCTAGCATTTGAGCATCTTTCAAGACTTTTTTCTTCTCACCAATGTTTTCACCTTGCACCAACTCTAAAAAGTCGGCAATGATTTCAATGGCTTCTTTTTCGGTTTTTCCTTTTACCGCGTCAGTCATCATACTGGCACTTGCCATACTGATTGAACAGCCATGACCGTCAAAGGCAATCTCATCAATTACCCCATCTTTCATCGCAAGTTGTAATTGAATCACATCCCCACACGTTGGGTTATTCAATTCAATTTGGCTAGTCGCTTCATCCAATACCCCTTTGTTGTGTGGGTGATTGGTATGATCTAAAATAACTTGTCGATAAAGATTGTCTAATCTAGATAAAGCCATCTGAGAAAAACTCCTTTGCAGCGATGATTGATTCAACTAATGAATCAGCATCTTCTTTTGTGTTGTAAAAATAAAAACTTGCTCTTGCTGTTGAATGAACAGCCAAATAGCGAAGCAATGGCTGAGCACAATGATGTCCCGCTCGAATCGCCACGCCTTGCATGTCTAGTGCGGTTGCCAAATCATGTGGGTGCACGCCTTTAATGTTAAAGGCAATCACACCAGTATGTTTTCTCGCTTCTCTTGGTCCATACAACTCAAAGCCGTCAATTGCTAGTAATTTTGGCAACACATACTCGACTAATTCCTGTTCATGTTTTGTGATGGTATCTAAACCAATTTCTTCCAAATACTTGATCGCACTTGCTAATCCAATCGCCCCAGAAATATTCGGTGTGCCGGCTTCAAACTTATACGGCAACTCTGCCCATGTGCTGTAATCATCATAGACAAAATCAATCATCTCACCACCAAACTCGATGGGTGACATTTTTTCAAGCCAAGTTTGTTTGCCATACAACACACCAATCCCAGTTGGCGCACACATTTTATGACCACTAAAGGCATAAAAGTCACAATCCAATTCTTGTACTGAAATCTTCATGTGTGGCGTTGATTGCGCGCCATCAACGACCATTACAGCACCGACTTCATGAGCCAGTTTTGCTAAGTCTTTGACAGGATTGACCACACCTAAGACATTCGATGCATGGGCAATCGACACAATTTTCACACCTGATACGATTTTTTCTTTCGCATCAGCCATATCCAACTCACCGTCTTCAGTCAAATCAATGTAGATGAGTTCAGCTTGTTTGCGTTTGGCTAATTCTTGCCACGGTACAATGTTTGAATGATGTTCCATGCGACTAATCACAATTTTATCACCTGGCTCAACAACTAACTCACCAAGTGAACGTGCCACCCAGTTTAGTCCTGTTGTCGTCCCTCGTGTAAACAACACTTCTTTCACACTACTCGCATCAATAAATGCTCGTACGGTTTCTCGTGCTGCTTCATATTGACTTGTCGCACGTTCTGCCAATGTATGGACACCACGATGCACATTCGCATGACTGGTTTGCATATACGTAACCAAATCATTGATCACAGGTGTTGGCACATGTGTTGACGCGGCATTGTCTAAATAGACAAGTGGCTCATCATTTACTTGTTGAAAAAGAATTGGAAAATCTTGTTTGCGTTTAGATACAGTCATTTAATCAGCCAGCTTTCTATCAATTACTTGAACAAACTCCTCTTGAACAGATTTAACAGGGATTGACGTAATCACAGACCCTAAGAATCCACGTGTTACCAATCTTTCTGCTTCTTTTTGAGGAAGTCCTCTACTCATTAAATAATATAATTCTTCTGGGTCAAGACGACCAGCACTTGCTGCGTGTCCTGCTGTTACTTCAAATTCATCAATTAATAAAATCGGGTTCGCGTCACCACGAGCTTTATCAGATAACATTAACACACGGCTTTCTTGTTGGGCGTCTGCACCTTTTGCCCCTTTGATAATGTGACCAATTCCGTTAAAGGTTAACGTACTTTTCTCACGAATCACACCATGTTGTAAGATGTGACCAATTGAATGTGACGCTCTATTTGTTACACGTGTGTCGATTCCTTGAATTTGACGACCTGTTGCAATCGCAACAACTTTCACTTCCGCATGAGAGCCTTCGCCCACAAGTTCTGAGTCAAAATCAGCGACAACATTTCCGTCACTCATTAAGCCTAACGCCCAGTCCACACTCGCGTCACGCATAATGTAGCCACGACGATTTAAGTATGTGTTGACTTCTTTGCCTAGACGGTCAATCGCAGCAAATTTTACTTTTGCTCCTGGTCTAGCAATCACTTCAACCACGATATTTGCTGCTAATTTTTCAGCTGTTTCGCCAACTGATTGGAATCTTTCCAAGTAAGTTAGCTCACTATTATCATCCGCTACGATTAAGACATGTTTTACCATGGCACTGCTGTCGTTTAATTGGTGATAAAATAATGACTCAAACGCGTCTTTTACAACCACATTTTTTGGCACGTATAAGAATACCCCACCGTTTAAAAAGGCTGTATGGAACGCAGTTAATTTGTCTTCGTCACTTGGCACAGCTTTTGTCATGAAATATTTCTCAACTAAGTCGCTGTGCTCTTTCATTGCGGTAAAAATATCAGTAAAAATCACGCCTTGTTCAGCTAATTCGACTGGCATTTGTTCAAAATAAGTTGTCGTGCGACCTTGAATGATTAATGGGTTATCTTCTAGTTCTGTAAAAGAAGGCAAGATTTCTTCATTTATCACTTCATTGTTTAACTCGCCAACATTCATTAAAGGCCAACGATGGTATTTGACTCGTTCGATTGCTGGTAATTCTAAGTCATCGATTTTATTTAACGCCTTTTTACGACGTTCTAACATCCATTGTGGTTCTTCCTGACTAGCTGAAAATAATGTCACGTCGTCAAGATAATCAGTTACATTTGCAGATTTCATTTATCTTGTCTCCTTCATTATTCTTCGTTTTCTTCGTAATCAATTCCTAATTCTTCACTGATTCCTTTGTATCCTTCTTCTTCAAGACGTTTTGCTAAATCAGCGCCACCAGTCATAACCACACGGCCATCCATCATAATATGCACCACATCTGGCACGATATAATTTAATAGTCGTTGGTAGTGAGTGATGATAAGTGACCCAAAGTTATCGCCACGCATTTCATTGATTCCTTTTGATACAACTTGTAAGGCATCAATATCAAGACCTGAGTCGATTTCATCTAAAATCGCAAACGTTGGTTCTAACATTAATAATTGAAGAATTTCATTACGTTTTTTCTCTCCGCCTGAGAATCCTTCGTTTAAGTAACGTTCAGCCATTTCTTCTGGCATATCTAATAACGCCATTTTGTCATCTAATTTATCTAAAAAGTCCATGACTGAAATTTTGTCATCATCAGCACGTTTTGCGTTCATTGCCGCGCGCATAAATTCAGCATTTGTAATCCCTGGAATTTCACTCGGGTATTGAACCGCCAAAAATAGACCAGCACGTGCACGCTCGTCAACTTCCATTTCTAATACATCTTCACCGTCTAAAAGAATTTCACCTTTAGTGACCGTATAATTTGGATTTCCCATAATCGCAGCAGATAAAGTTGATTTACCTGTTCCGTTTGGGCCCATGATGGCATGAATTTCACCCGTTTTCATGGTTAAATTAACACCTTTTAGTATTTCTTTTTCTTCGATTGATACATGCAAATCCTTTATTTCTAAAACGGACATGTTTTTCCCTCCAAATTATTACTTTAATAAAAATTAACTCTCTTTCAATTCTAACCTAATTGAGAATGGACTTCAATTTAAAAGTGCTTCAATTACGTCTTATCTGGAAAAAAGGCAGATAATAATCACTCTCATTTAATATTTCTATCAAATAAAAAAATGCAGACAATATTGTCTACATTTTTTTATTTAAGATTCATGCACTGGGTCGTCTAATTCTGCTTTTGATTTATCTCCCAGCGCAATCGCCCATTTCAACAATATTGGGGCAATAACTGTGGTAAGGATAATGACTAAAACTAAAGACGCATACATTCCTTGATCGATAAAGCCTTTTTCAAGTCCTAACGCAATCAAGATTAATGCCATCTCGCCACGTGAAATCAGACTCGCACCAATAATAGCACTACTATTGTTATCAAATTTCTCGATTTTCCCTCCAAGGAACCCACCGATAAATTTAGTAAAGATAGCTAGTACGCTAAAGACAATGATTAATAACATGTTTTCGCCTAAACCATCTAAAACAAGTTTTAATCCAATGCTTACAAAGAATACTGGAGCAAATAATGCAGAAGTAATACTGGTTACTTTTCTTTCAACATATTCGGCAAATGGTGTTTGTGAGATTAAAATACCAGCAAAGAAAGCACCGATAATATCTGACATACCAATCCAATCAGCTAAAAAACTGAGTAAGAACACCATGATTAAAGAAAAGGCAACGTCTCGTTCTGGAACGATAAAGTATGACAACCCTTTAAGAATAATAGGTAAAATAAATTTTCCGAAGATATAAATAAATAAGAAGAATAATACATTTTTAAAAAGAAATGGTAATACATCTGCAGTAGTTGTATTGGGGTTGACTAGATTTAAGACTAAGTTCAACAAGATAACGACGATGATATCGTCTAAAATAGATGATCCGATAATAATGGATCCTTCTTTTGTTTGTATGAAATTTAACTCTTTGAGTACCTGAATGGCGATGCTTAGAGAAGTTGCTCCGAAGATTAGACCAATAAATAGTGAAGTGTCTTGCGAATAATTAAACGACCTTGAAGCAAAGAAAAATACGGCGAATGGGATTAATACCCCTAGAAGACCTGTGATGAGAGAAGGTTTAAAATATTTTTTTAATATCTTTAAATCACTTTCCACACCAGCAATAAACATTAGAAGAATAACTCCCAAGTGGGATAACAACTCAATTGATGCATTGTTTTGTATGATGTTAAAAACAGATGGTCCTACTAATATCCCAACAATCAAACTCCCGACGACTGATGGAAGTCCAAATTTCATTGCAATGCTATCTGCTATTTTTGTCAATAAAATAATTAACCCTAAAGTTAACAAAATATCCATAATCTACCTCTTTTCATGTTTTATTTCGTTATACGAACGATTCCATAATGTTAATAATGACATTTTCCCTCTACACCTCACTTTGATTTTTTCTAACACTACTTCTATAAATTAATCGTATAATAAATGGAAACTGATTTCAAGTTTGAACTCTATCTTGCAATAACTACCTCAAAATAAAAAAGTACAAGTTGAAACGTTTCATTCAACTCGTACTTTTTTTATTTCTTATTGATTCACAATCGTAACGGTACCTTTCCACTTGTTATTAACAAAATCAACTATTTTTTGATCATGTAATGCTTCAACAAGGGCTTTTGTTTTGTCAGAATCTTTGTCTTCAGATCTTACGGCAATGATATTAGCATATGGAGAGTTATTGTCTTCAACTAAAACACCATCTTTTTCAGGATTTAAGCCAATGCTTTCAGCAAAATTGGCATTAATCGCCACTAAATCGCCCTCTTTGTTTTGGTATGTTGTTGCCATCATCGCTGGATCGATGTCATATTTGAAAACTAATTTTTTCGGATTTTCTGAAATATCATCAAATGTTGCAGTGGTTAAATCAACACCATCTTTCACTTTCACAAGTCCTGCTTCTTGAAGCATCCCAATCACACGACCCCAGTCAGTTTGAGAGTTACTAACTAAAATTGTCGCACCATCTTCTAAGTCTTTGATGTCTTTAATTTTTTGTGAGTATAGTGCCATTTTTTCTAAATGGATTGCTCCTGCATTAGTAAAATCATACCCTTTTTCTTTTACTTCTTTATTAAAATATGGAATATGTTGGAAATAGTTGGCATCAATTTCTTTTTCAGCCAATGCTTTGTTCGGCAAGATATAATCTTGGAATGTCACGATTTCTAAATCGTACCCTTTTTCTTTTAATAATGGTTTTGCCTCTTCTAATATTTCAGCATGTGGCGTTGGAGAGGCACCGACTTTAATCACCTTGTCATCTTTACTTCCGCTGCCTGACGCACTATCTTTTGTGCTTCCACTATTGCCACATCCAACCAACGTTAAAACAGCTAATGCTGCCACGCCTAATTTAATCCATGTTTTTTTCATTTACTTTTCCCCCTAAATGTTAATTTCGTTTATCTGTTAATTTTACTAATAAATCGCCTAACCATTGTAAAATAAACACAATGATTAGAATTAATACTGTTGCGACCATGATAATCGTATGCTTATTTCCCATAAAGCCTCCTTGATAAGCAAGAGAGCCTAAACCACCTGCCCCGATTGCCCCTGCCATAGCCGTAAAGCCAATCATCGTAATGGTGGTCACTGTGATACCAGAGATTAATGCTGGCACACTTTCAGGAATTAAGACTTTAAAAATAATTTGCAATTGTGTGGCACCCATTGCTTCACTAGCTTCAAGTACGCCTGGATCTACTTCACGAAACGCAATATCGACCAACCTTGCATAAAACGGTGCGGCTGAAATGACTAAAGCTGGTAATGCCGCTGTTGGCCCTAACATTGTGCCTATCAATGCTTTTGTGATAGGGAACAATAAGATAATCAAAATAATAAATGGTATCGAACGGAATGTGTTACTGATGATTGAGACAATTCCGTAAAGTGTCTTACCAAGTGGTTTGTTGCTTTTTCCGAAATAGTAAAGCATTAGACCAATTATAAGGCCGATAATTACCACAAAAAATGTTGAGACAAACGTCATATACAATGTTTCTTTTGTGGCTTTGATAAAATCATCGACATTAATTTCACTAAAATTAAAATACGTTTCTATTAATCCTTTTTCCATGTTAAATCACCTCAACTCCTACGCCATGTTGTTCAAAATAAATTAAACTCTCAGACACCGTTGCCTCGTCGCCTGTCAATTGCACAAGCATTGTTCCAAAAGATGAATGATTTGCTTGTCTAAGACTGGCTTGTAAAATATTGACGTTGATGTTGTATTCATGAATGACTTGCGAGATAACCGTTTCTTTTGCTTTATCTCCCTCAAAAATCAAGCGAACTAATAGCCCCTCAGGATAATGTTTCACCAAGTATTGAATCGCTTCTTCGTTTTCTTCACTATCTTCTTGAATGTCTTGTTTGATAAATCGTGCTGTCACCTCATGTTCTGGGTGTCTAAAGACGGATAAGGTGTCGCCTGTTTCAATCACACGCCCTGTCTCCATGACAGCCACTTTATTACAGATTTTACGAATTACATTCATCTCATGAGTGATTAACACGATGGTTAAGCCAAGTTGTTTGTTGATGGCTAACAATAAATCGAGTACTTCTTCGGTTGTTTGTGGGTCAAGAGCACTTGTTGCCTCATCACATAATAAAATCTCTGGGTCATTTGTTAGTGCTCTAGCAATTCCGACACGCTGTTTTTGTCCACCTGAAAGTTGGCTTGGATAAGCATTTTCACGGCCTTCAAGACCAACTAGTTTAATCAACTCGCGTGCTCTTGCTTCTCTTTCAGTTTTTGGCACATGACTAAATTCTAAAGGTAGTAACACATTGTCTAAAACCGTTCTCGACCATAATAGGTTAAAATGTTGGAAAATCATCCCAACTTTTTTTCGGTAATCTCGTAAACTTTTTCCTTTTAATTTCGTGATGTCCTCACCATCCACTTCGATGATGCCACTTGTTGGTTGTTCTAATAAATTCAATAAACGAATTAATGTACTCTTACCTGCTCCTGAAAAACCGATTACTCCAAAAATATCGCCACTTTTAATGGATAAATTGACATCTTTAACTGCTTCAACTGTTTGTTTCTTCGTTTTATATGTTTTACAGACATCAATTAACTCTATATTACTCATGATGTTGCCTCCTATATCTTGATAACAAAAAAAGCTTCCGTCCTTTATCTACTTTACATAAGTAAACAAAGGACGAAAGCGTTGTTTCGTGTTACCACCTTTTTTCATTATTACCTCACGATAATAATCTTACCCAGTACGCAAGCCAGTCGCTTTAAATACTGTTGTCCGGTAACGGGAACTCCCGAAAAATACTAGCGGTAGACGCTCATACTTTTATGCTCAAAGACCATCTTCTATTTCCTTCTTGTTCCTCTTTCTCACCATCCGAGGTCTCTTTATACAATCCAAAAATATACTCTTCTTTTCAAAGCAATGATTTATAAGGCATATAATAACAAATGAAAAAATGCCTGTCAACAACTTTATTCGTCATTTTTTATAATTATGACTACTTAGTTTACGTTGCTATTCTACCATAATCATTGTAAAATATAGTAGTAGTAATACAGTAGCGTTTACAAATATTATTTGAAGGAGCTAATTTTATGAATTTAGCAAAATATGTCGATCACACGTTATTAAAACCAGATGCCACAAGAGAGCAAATCAAAACATTGTGCGAGGAAGCCGCAGAATATGATTTCGCCTCAGTTTGTGTCAATCCTTTCTGGGTAAGCTATGCAGCAGAAATTTTAGCTGATGCAAAAGCAAAAGTGTGTACAGTTATTGGGTTCCCTCTAGGAGCAAACACAACAGAAACCAAAGTATTTGAAACAACAAATGCTATTGAAAATGGTGCAGAAGAAATTGATATGGTGATTAATATCGGTGCACTAAAAAATAAAGAATACGATATCGTAGAACAAGATATTGCAGCAGTTGTTAAAGCAAGTCATCCAAAAGCGATTGTAAAAGTCATTATCGAAACATGTCTTTTAACTGACGAAGAAATCGTTAAAGCATGTGAATTATCTGTAGCAGCAAATGCTGACTTTGTTAAAACATCAACAGGATTTTCAACTGGTGGTGCAACACCTAAAGACGTGAAACTAATGAAAGACACGGTTAAAGACAATGCCTTTGTTAAAGCATCAGGTGGCGTCCGCTCTAAAGAAGATGCCTTCACCATGATTGAAATGGGTGCTGACAGACTTGGAACAAGTTCTGGAATCCTTTTAGTAAAAGAAGACTAACATAAAAAAGTCGATCAATTCTTGCTAATAACAAGATTTGATCGACTTTTTATTTTAGTAATCAAATTGTCGATAGTAACGGCGGATGTCTAATGGATGACAATTTAGTTTTTCAACATAAGCGTCTATACGTTGTGTCACACAGTGCATTAGTAAATATGATAAGACACGTCCTCTATTTTTCTCACTTATACCATCCACTGGATAATCTTTTGTGTCAATAAAAGTATAATTAGCACAAATTCGAGGTAAAAGATTTTTTACACGTTCTGATAACATGCGCTGCTCATCTTCTCCTAAAAATAATGTCACAGGAGTAGTCTCATCAATAACTTCTAAAGTTCCATGTAAAAATTCAGCAGAATGAATTGATTTAGAACGTAACCAACTTTGTTCTTCCCAATAACACATTGCATATGAGTATACTGCCCCCCACTGGTTACCTGCCCCTATAAAATAATGCATTGCATCATGACGATGTTTTTGTGCAAATTCCAAACCAAAACTATCTGCTTTCTTTTCAGCCTCAACTAAACCTTTCGCTAAATAGTTATCTAATTCAGCATAGTACTCTTCATAGTCATCAAAGTCGCCATTTCTATTCATTAAACGATCAGCTACCATAAAATATTTAATTTGTTCTGTTCCTAATGGTTCATAACAAACAACGTAATCACATAATTCAGCTAAAATACTCCCTGCTTTATCAATAAACCCAAGTAGTGTTGCACCGACTTCTTTCATTTCTTTCACTGCACGAACAACCTCTTGTGTCGTACCAGTAACTGAAGATAGAATGACTAAAGATTTTTCAGTTAATCGTCTATTTCCCGTTGTATAATACTCTGCTGCATGTTGGACATAGACTGGTAAATCACTTCTCCCATTCATATATGTTACTGCTTGCATACCCGAAGCATATGTTCCACCAATTCCTAAGTAAAACACATTATCAAAACCTTCATCCCATACTTTATCGATGATTTCTTCAACAGTAGGTCTTAATTCTAAAGCACCCTGTATTGTATCAATTTGTTGTTGTTCATTAAATTTTAGCATATTTTTATCCTCCTAATAATCTTGTTTTATTAAAATTTATTATCCTAAAATGCCATACCAAGTCAGTAAGACACCGATAATTGCTGCTCCTAAAATTTGCCATAATACATTAACTTTTCGTTTATTGAGTTTATAGAATATATATAAAACTACTAAACTCATTAATCCTGGCATCATGCCATCTAATATATTTTGTAATGTTTGTGCTTCATCTCCACTACCTAACTTTAAAGTAAAGTTAATCGCAACCATTTCATTTGTCATGGCTCCAATCACCATTACCCCTAAAATAGATGCAGCTTTTTTAAAGGTCTCCATTAACCCAGACTCTTGAATCTTAGTTAGATATCCTACTCCTAATTTATAACCTGACATCACACCATAGTATCTTAGTAAGTAAGCTGGAATATTGTAGAGTAACAGGAACAATATTGGGCCCAGGATATTTCCTTTTTCTGCAAGAGATACAGCTAGTCCTGTTGCTATTACACGGATGGTTCCCATGAAAATAGAATCACCGATTCCGGAAAGGGGACCCATTAATGCTGTTTTAATCGAACTAATTGAAGAAAGATCAAAGTCATCACTGTTAGCATTTGTTTCCTCCATAGAAGCAACAACCCCACCTATAAAAGGTACAATTTGTGGTGTGCAATTGAAAAATTCCATATGTCGTTCTAAAGAATTAGCATACTGTGCATCATCTTCTCCATACAATTTTTTCATAAGTGGCGACATCATATGAGCAAAAGCTAAATGCATTTGCCTCTCATAATTCCAACCAAATTCCATTGGCAGTGAGCGCCAAAATATACGCATTAAATCTTTCTTTGTTACTTTTTTTTCATTAAAAGTCATCATCATCTTCCACCTCTTGACCTGTTATCGTATTTGTCATTGAATGTGAACTTGTATTATTAAATTTCATTGTTATAAAAATCAGAACCAATCCAAACATAGCAACCCCTAATACTGGAACATGGAGATACGATGACAATAAAAATCCTAAAAAGAAGTATGGAATAATTGATTTATTCAAAATCATTTGTAATAAAATTGCGAATCCGATTGCAGGTAATAAGTTTGCAGAAACTTCTAACCCGGTAATAATTTTATCTGGTATCATGGAAAGGACATGCTCGATTTGTGAACTACCTAAATAAAACCCAAGGAAACATAGTACACCGCGTCTAGTACATTCTAATAAACCAATCGTCCACATAGATTTGGTGATACCTCTAGCATTCCCTTCTGAAGCTGCACGATCTCCTGAATGGGCAATCATTGGAAATATAATACTTAATAAGTTCCCAATAGCTAAAGACAACATTGCTATTGGCATGGCTATCGTAATAGCAGCTCCAACACCTTTCCCTAAACTAATAGCAAAAGCTGTTCCTAATACGCCACCAACAATCACATCAGGTGGTAAATAAGCTCCAACAGATATTGCTCCCATAAAAATTAATTCTAATGAAGCACCAATTATAATTCCTTGTGTCAAATCACCTAAAACTAATCCTACTAACGGCCCCATAATAATTGGACGATTTAATAAATTTGATCCAATAGCAAAATCCATAGGTCCTAAAAATCCGATTAGTCCGATTAATAGTGCAGGCACTATATCTCCCATATTTAATTCCCCCTTAGTTTAATGTTTTCTTCAAAAAATCAATTGCTCGTTTATCCACATCAAAAGGATGAGCAAAATATCTACTTTGTGCAAACTCAAATGTTAAATATCCTGCATAACCGTTATCATGTAATCTTGATATATCCTCTAAAACATCTCTTTTACCTTCTCCCCAAGAAAGATGACCAGTAGGATTACCATCAACAAAATGGCAATGTCTAATACTATCTGGAAATATTCGATAATAATCGTCAATTGTTTCGTTAGCTCGAGACATCGCTCCAAAATCTATATTAATAAAAACATTATCACTACCCACTCCTTGTATGTATCGTTGTAAATCAGCCAACGAATTAACTATGTTTGATTCTTCTGGCTGAAGAGCTTCAAAAACAATTGCTACATCAAACTTTTTAGCAAAATATGCTAAATAACTCATGTTCGACATAGATCTTTTAAAAGCCTCATCTATATTTTCATTATAAAAATTCCATCCTGAATTCATTGATATGTAAGGACTTTCCAATTCAGAAGCTACCCGAATCGTATTTTCAAAGTAACTAATGGCTTTTTTTTGCAGTAATTCATCTTTCGCTGCAAGATTGTACGGCTTTGGGTTACTCTGTTCTGGCGTCACACATATAGTTTTTAAACCATATTTTTTCTGTTTTTTTAAAAATCGTTTGGTATCTTGGTAAGTAAATTGATTAATATCAAAATGCTGAGTACATGTCCATAATTCTAATTGTGTAATGCCATTTTTATTAAGCGACTCGTAAAAATATTCTATAGGGTAATAACGATAATAATAATTCATACCTGCTATCCTTGAAAACCAATCAAATTCACTCATTTTAAATAACATCACTTGCCATTATTTTTTTATCAGATGGAACTTGTCTTATTTCTACTTCAACATTGTTAGCTAATAATTCATGTATTAAATCTTTCTCATGCGGTGTGACGTTTACTGCTTTAGAAATATTTTCCTTATCTGCGCTGGCCTTAGTTCCTCCTAAATTAATTTGCTTAATATCTGGATAAGCTTTAGCTAATTTATAAGCATCTTCTATCGATTCAACAACAATGAACAATTTATACTTATCAGTTACCCCACTTTTTAGTGCTTTAATTGAGTCCTCTATATTTTTTATAACTAACTTAACTCCTTGTGGTTTAGCTAACTTTATTGTCGTTTTTCTTAAATCGTTATTAGGGACATCATCATTAGCTATTAAAATGCAATCTGTTCCTAAATCTTGTGTCCACGTAAAAGCCACTTGCCCGTGTAATAAACGGTGATCAACTCTTGTCAGTAATATCATGTAAATCCCTCCTAAAATTCTTCTTCTTTACCTTGTAATTCATTTTTTAAAATGTTATTACAAAATTGAATAGATACTTTACTATTTGATAATGCTTCATTTATGCAGTCTTCTAATGAGTGAACAAATTCAATTTGTGTGACTAATTCAACAAGAAAAGGGAGATTCATCCCTGCCACTAAAAAGAAATGTGAATTATGGATATATTGCAAAAATTCATTATTCACACTACCGCCAAAGATATCTGTAACTACGATAATTTCTTTTTCTTGATTATTATTTATTATCTCACTTACTTCACTAGCTAAATCAAATGACTCTTCTGTATAACAATCCAATGCTTCAATATTTGTTTGTTTACCACAAATCAATTCTAAAGATGATAAAATACCTGAAGCAAAGGACCCATGAGATGCTAGAATAATTCTTCTTTCCAATGTTCCACCTCCTTACATAAAAATAAAAGCAAATAGCATGCCAAAAATAATCGGCAAACTATTTGCTTTTTAAAAATCAGATTCAATCATTGATATATCAGATTTTTTGAAAATAATATCATAAACGTAGGCTACTTCTGAATTTGGTACATTGACACTATAATCACTTTCTATGACACTAAAGGCTTTTTTAATCAAAGATAACTCTCTTTGATGACACTGAGCTAATTCATCATATTGACTATATGTTTCTATAGGAATATTTCTAATTAACCTTTCAATCAAACAACTAATATGAACATACAATGCTATTTTTACATTATTACCTAATAATAGATTAAAAAGAAACTCTATTTCTCTAAAGAAATCTTCTATTTCATGAATCACTTTATCCGTATCTAAAATTGTTACAGACTGAATCACCTTCTCTAAAGAAAATGAGCGAATAATTCGTTTATTGAACAAGTCTTTTTCTTCTTTCGTCATAACAGAGGATAAACCATCCATCAATCGATTTGTATCTTGACCTGAGATCAATTCCTCAAGTGAGACATACATTAAATTTTCTATGTTTGGATTTTCTGTTCCTACAATACCTAAGACATCGTAGACTGAAAAAATAGTGTCGTCTTTTTTGTTTACATGTAGGGATTCATAGGAATAAGGCATAATCTTCAAGTCGCATGATACTGGTAAGCTCTTTTCTAATAGTTGATTAATTTGTTTAGCTGTACCTATACCCGTTTGACATACAGTTAACAGTACTTTTTTTCTATTTTCTTGAGGATAGATAATTTCCCAATCTAATTTTGCTGAATCAACAGATTGTTCAATCATTTCCTCAAAAGATAATTTTTTCTGTATATTTTCTCCTATAGACAATGCTAATGGTGTACTAACGTTATTTACGACAACAATAGGTGTCTCAATTTGTTTGGGAAAATACTGATATAATTCCTTTAATGATCCCATATCAACAAGAATAATCAATCCATTGGATAAATCATTTTGCGTACAATAATCTATAATTTCTTCTGAAATTTGCTTCGCAGTAGTTTCAAGTGGCATGTCAAATGCTTCAAAAATTTCTTTCTCCAACAAACGATTCACAACATTTGAAATACTACTTGCTGTCGCATAACCATGGGCAACTATAATTGCTTTAGGTATTCCTTGTTCTTTTTTCCAATCAATTTTTTTAAAATATAGCGTTAAAATAATATAATCCATTAAAGTAATATCCAAATCAATAAGAGGCTGACAAATATTTAGAATACGACTAACATAATGATAACTGTCAGGATATAACACTTTAATTTCTTGATTAAGATGTGTAATCATTTCCGATAATTCATCATTTTCTGCATACCATTTAGTTGAACCTCTTTGTAATAAATAGTAACTTAAAGCGTATACACTGTTACCGTTAAACTGGATACCATAAGCTGTTCTCATTTGACGAAATGTTTCTCTAATATATTGTGTAACATATACTAGTAACTCATACTGTGAATAACGTTGTTTTGAAAAAAACAATTCATCAAATAATTTATTGATATGTTTCTTTATCTCTTCTTCACAGATTGATAAATCTTGATGATTTTCGCGATAGATTAGAAGTACTTTTTCAAACGTCTCAATAACACTTTTTTGAGTTAATTGATTTATTTTTATCATTTGTTGCAAAGTAGTATCTGACTTAATTAATATCTTGTTTTCATCAATATTATAAACTAATTGCTCTGTATCCCTTAACAAATAACTTGGTAAGTAATGTATAGAAATATTAACAACTTGCTCTGATTTTTGTTCCATAAATGCTTTTGCAACTGTTACTTTAACGCAATTTTTCAACTCACCTATATTCCCTTTAAAATGATTTCCAGCTAAAAGATTTATTACTTGAGACGAAATACTAATATCTTTTTGAATAATATGTCTTTCTGAGATAAAAAAAGAATAGATTAATTCGATTCGTTCATTTCGGCTTCTTTCTTTAATGGATGGTAAAGTTATTTGAATAGGAATTCGTCGTATAAAGGTTGTTAAAAAATTACTTTCAAGATCTTCTGTAGTAGCAAAAAATAATCGTGTATTAACATGAAGTGGATGGCTATTATCCCCTAATCTATATATAATATGTTGATCTAGATATGTAAATAATTTCTCTTGTGCTTCCGCATTTAACCGATGAACCTCATCCAAAAATAATATCCCCTCGTTTGCTGATTCAAATATTCCTTGTTGCGTTTCATTAGCTCCTGTAAATGCCCCTTTAACATAGCCAAATAAATTACTTGTTAGAAGTTCTGGATTATTCGCGTATTGAGCACAATTCAATGTAATAAACGGTGCATCTTCTTTAAGAATATCATTTTCAATACAATATTCATAAACCAATCTGACCAGATAACTTTTCCCAGTACCACTCTCTCCTGTAATAAGAACAGGTAAGCCATTATTAGGATAAGCTAATGACATTTTGATTTGGTCTATCGCTCTATTTAGGCTTTGATTATGTCCAATCATTAATGAAAAGAAATCTCTCTCTTTTTTAAAATAAGGCTTCTCATTTAATATCTCTTGAAAAGAAGAATAAATATTCTTCTTCAGCTTAAAATTTTCTTCTTCAAACGTTTTTTTACTCAAATAAAAAACTGGTCTAGAGTTAACTTTGATAAGTTTCCCCTCTGAAGTTAATTGATTTAGATAGTGACTAATTGTGTTTCTTTTCACATGAAATATTTCAGCAATTTTTGATGCAGTGAATACATCACTTACATAATCAAAACTAAAAAATGAGGTTTGATTATCTAAATAAACTATTATTTTTTTTTTCATCAGCTTACCTCCCGATAATAATCATACAATAAAAAAGTATAGAAATCAGTTTAAAATAACTAATTTCTATACTAAATCTTCATTAAAAATCTTGTTTTCTTGCTTTGCGTTTGCTTCTATTTGATTGACGTTGCTCAATTTTACGTTTTTGTTTTTGATCATCAGCAATTGCGTAACGAATTTTTTTCTTGTAACCTGGTTTGACTTTTTTCTTCTGTTTTTTCACCATACCAATCATCGTTGGGTCTAATTGTTTTTGCGTACGTGAACGTTGCTCACGACGATTGCGATCATAATGATCCACAATTTCCCCTTTTTTGATGGTTTTTGGTTCAAATCTAATACCAAGTTTTTCCAATTCAGCCAATGCCGCTTCATCTTTTGGCTCATATAATGTAATCGCAATACCTGGAAGTCCATTACGACCAGTACGCCCCACACGATGAATAAAGAATTCTAGATCTTTTGGAATTTCCGCGTTAATCACATGAGAAACTCCCTCAATATCAATCCCTCTTGCAGCTAAATCTGTCGCCACGACAAATTGATAATCTAAGTTTTGAATGCTTTTCATCACACGTTTACGTTCACGTGGTGGAATATCCCCATGAATTTTCGCCACTTTTAAGCCTTTTTCTTTTAAGAAATCAGTGATTTCATCGACTTTTTGTTTCGTGTTCGCAAACACCATTGCTAAAAATGGGTGGCCAATCGTTAATAAATCATACACGACTTGCTCCACGTCTTTACTTTTTGTCGAGATAACCCAGTTGTCAATCGTATCAGAAATAACAGATGTGGGTTTGATATGTTCCACAACAGGATTGTCCATGTATTTTTTCAAGAATGGTTTTAATTTCACTGGAATTGTCGCTGAGAAGACTAACATTTGTAAGTTACCAGGTAATGTTGCGGCAATTTTATCGACATCTTCTAAAAATCCCATGTCAAGTGTCATATCCGCTTCATCCACGACAAAAGCAAATGCTGTATGTGTTTTTAGTGCACCACTTTCGATTAAATCTAAAATACGACCAGGCGTTCCAATCACAACATGAGGTTGTTGGTTTGCTAACTTGTCCATTTGGCGTTTTTTATCTGTTCCACCAACATAGTTGCTCACACGTAGCTCATCATCATAGTGACCAGCCAATTGATTGGCTGCTTGATAGATTTGTTCTGCTAACTCACGACTTGGTGCTGTGATAATGACTTGAACTTCTTCTTTTTTGGTATCTATTTTATTCATCAGTGGTAATAAAAACGTGTGTGTCTTTCCTGAACCTGTCTGTGATTGTCCAACAACACTTTTTCCTTTATTTATCACTGGAATCAATGTCTCTTGAACTTCTGTTGCTTCTTTAAATCCTATTTCGTCTAATGCTTGGATTAAGTTATCGTTTAATCCGAATTGGTTAAATTTTGTCATTGTATTCACCTTCCTTTACGTTCCTTTGGCATTATAGCACAGTTTCAACTAAAAAAATAATGTTAAAATGACGAATATAAAGGCAGTATATAAAATGATGGAATAAGTTAATGATGTTGTCGCAAATTCTGCATCTGCTCCGTAACCTTTTGCTAAAATGGGTAACGCATTTTGAACTGGCATGGCAGATTGTAAAATAAAGACTTTTAACATCAAACTAGGTACAGGAATAATAAAAGATAACCCATATACCACAAGCGGTGAAATAATATAGCGACCAAGCATCACACCCGCGACATCTTTATCCATTTTTAAATTTTTAAATCCTGTTTGATAAATGATAATGCCAATCACAAAAAGAGACAGAGCGGTTGTCATCCCACCAACATAAGAAGAAAAATCAATCATCGGTTTTGGCACGGCCATATCAGTCAACATCCATAAAATTCCAACAAAAAACCCTAAAATAGCCGGTGACAATAATTGCTTCAATAATTTTTCAAAACTAAAATTGGCTTTTTCTAAACGGTTATCTGGGTTATCTCGACTAATCAACATAATACCAACTGTAAAGAAAAACGTGGTATTACAAATATAGTAAAGCAATGCATAAGGAATGGCTTTTTCACCAAAAATAGCCATATTGACAGGTAATCCCATGAAAATAGTATTAGCCGCCGTAAACATGGTACGAAACGATCCCTTACGCGTATCTGGTACACGTGTAAAACGAGAATACACCATACTAATCAAAAACGTCACAATAATTGAGACAAATGGTAATGCTAATCCTGTGAATAGTTCTAAAAATTCTGCTCGAGTAAATTTTTGGGTCATATTTAAAAACATACTTAAAGGTAACGTGATATTTAACACTAATTTTGAAAATACATTAGCGATATGATTATCAAACCATTGTTTTTTAGTCAGCATATAGCCTAAAAAGATCATCGCAAATACCACTAAAATATTTAAATACGCCGTAATCATCTAATTGTTTATCCTTTCATTTAGATAATAACGTGGCAATCGATCCGTTAAGCCACACACGATTTCATAATTAATCGTGTCAATAAATTCAGCAGCGTCATCTAATGTGTTTTCTAGCTCACCATTTTTTCCAAAAATAGTCACCGGTGTCCCAACAGCGTATCTTTTTGACAAACGAATCATACATTGATCCATACACACGCGTCCCACTATTTCAGCATATTCTCCATCAATAATCACCTTATAACCTTGGAATTTACGAATCAATCCATCCGCATAACCAATGGGAAGTGTGCCAATCCATTCTTCCTTTTCAGCAGTATAAGTCGCACCATACCCAATTTTTTCTCCGGCAGACACTTGTTTAACATGGATTAGCTCGGTTGTAAGAGACAACGCTGGTTTTAACTCATAAGGCAGATCAAGGACTTTCCCTGAAGGATTTAAGCCATATAATGCATCACCAAAACGAATCAAATTACTATTCCACGCATCATGCCATAAAGCTGTCGCCGAGTTTGATGTGTGAATGTAGCGAATGTCTAAATCAGAGAAAATATCCATTGCACGAGTAAATCGTTGTTGTTGCAATTCAAAATACGTCGTGTCTTTCGTATCTGCACAAGAAAAATGCGTGAAAATACCATCTAACGTCATGTGATTGGATAAAACAAATAATTCTTTTGCTTGAACCATTTCATCTTCATCTCTTAATCCAATGCGTCCCATCCCTGTATCAATTTTTAAATGCACACTTAATGGATTCATCATAGGTTTTTCTGCTAGAGTCTCTTCAACTTGTTTTAGCCATTCAAGTGAAGGAGCAGTTAAAGAAATGCTTTGTGAGATAGCTAAATCGATATAGTTTGGCGACACATAACTCAATACTAAAATCGGTAACGTGATGCCGGCTTCTCTTAATTCCAGTGCTTCATCCAAATTTGACACGCAAAAACCTGTTGCACCGGCTTTTTCGGCTGCTTGTGCGACTTTGATTGCACCATGACCGTATGCATTGGCTTTAACGACTGCAAATAAGACTTGCTCATCATTTAATCTAGCTAATTCTTGTTTAATATTGTATTCAATGGCAGATAAATCCACCACAACTTGACTTGGTCTATGTGTACTTTCTATCATTATTCTTCACTCTTTTCCATTAAATTTATTAAAAAAGAAGGATAATTTAAATTATCCTCCTACCATGTCACTATTTTTTAGGAATAACACCTATCCCGATTGATTTTTCCCCCAGATGGGTCCCAATAACTGGACCGAAATCACATAAAATGACTTCTAATTGGCTATCTCTTTTTAGCATGTCTTCTTTTACGTGTTCTGCTACCTCTATGTTATTGCAATGGATCACATAAAACATACTGTCATGTGGTTTACTTGGCACTTCCTCAAGCACAATATCAATCACGCGAGACAAGGCTTTTTTCTGAGAACGAATTTTTTCTGATAAAATAATGTCACCGTCTTGGAAACGTAAAATAGGTTTGATTTTTAATAAGGTTCCAATAATTGCTGCCCCATTTTTTAACCGTCCACCACGAACTAAGTGATTTAAATCATCCACGACAATATACCCTTCTGCAAATCGTCTCATTTCTTCTAAATGTTGAATCATCTCTTTAGGGTTTGCTTCCTTATGTTCAGTCATCTCCAAAGCGACTTCAACCATTCGACCCATTGGACCACTTGTAATATAAGAATCAAATGGATAAATATCGATGTCAGAAAAATCTTTTGAAATACCATTTAATGTCGTAATAAATCCAGATATCCCAGTTGATAGATGAATACTAATTACTGCATCATATCCTGACTTAGCTAATGTTTCGTAAAGTTCATAAACTTCACCCAGTGCAGGTTGGCTAGTTTTAGGAAATTCTTTGGCTACTTTTAATTTTTCATAAAATGCTTCGTCTGTAATATCAATTCCTTCTTGATAAACCACATCATCAATGATTAATGGAACAGATAAGACAAATAAATTTTTATGATTTTGGTACTGCTCTTGTATATAAGCGGTGCTATCCGTCACTATTGCAATCTTCATTGTATTTCCTCAATTCTATTTACTACGCTAAGTTCACAACTTACATTATAGGTTTCTTAGAGTTTAAAGTAAAGTCTGAAAACTATTTTATTTACTGAAAAATTTCTGTATGGCTTGCTTATTCATTTCTTCATTGATTTCCAAGACACTTCCGGCGTAGTCATAGTAGCCATTGTTCCATGAACCTTCGACTGGAACTGTTAAGATTTCAAGTGATTTATGTGAACTGAATAAATAACTACTTCCAACCGACAGATAAGTAGACATTGGTACGTCCGTTTGCGTGTAGCCAACAACCGCTCCTAACATCTCTGGTAACTTCCATGCATGAAGTGGATTTGTTGCTTGTTTCGTGATAGCACTCATGACTTGTTGCTGACGTCTCACGCGACCAAAGTCTCCTTCAGCATCTTTTCTAAAACGAGCATATTGCAAGGCTTCATGACCACTTAAATTAGTCTGCCCTTTTTTAATCACTGTTCCTTCAACTTCTAAATCTTTTTCAGCTGTAATTGGCAAGCCACGTGGTGCTAACACGTCAATCATTTTAGGAAACGAATCAAAATTAACGACCGCATAATATTGAATCGGGATACCAAAATTAGTTTCAATCGTTTGTCTCACCATCTCTGGTCCACCATATGAATACGCTGCATTGATTTTATTGTATTCAAGTCCATCATGTGTCGGTATCCCAACAAACGTATCTCTCATAATTGATACAATTTGAGGTTGCTTCGTTTTTCGATTATAATGGGCAATCATAATCGAATCCGAACGACCTTGGTCTTCTCCACGCGAGTCACTACCTAGTAATAAAATATTGATGCTATCGTCGTGACTTTTTTGACCATTAAAAGCTGTCATGTTAAACTCTTTATTATCTTTATCTACCTTAGCTGTAAAATACCCTTTAGCATACCCCACACCAGATAACCCAATTAATGCAACGAGTACGATTAATACCTTGAAAAGAAACGATTTTTTCTTCTTTGGTTTCTTTTTCGGCGTAACGTCTTGGCTCGTGGGTCGTTGTGTGTCACTAGGTTGTCGTCTGTCACTTTTTTTATCTTTTGGTGCATATTTTTTGGCTTCCTCTTGTCTTCTTTTATCCATCCGAGACATTCCAGGCATAAGACTCTCCCCTTATCATAAAGAAAAGATACCCTCTATCTAGTTGATAGGATATCTTTTCACGTTTCTTTCTTATCCTTCTATTTGATTTTCTTCTAAATCTTGAAAACCAAAGAAATCATTCATTTCAATTGTAATTACTTTATCTAAACCCATCGTGATGGATTCGACAAAATGAGGTTGGTTCATTAATTTCGCTGTGGCGTCGGTTAACTTAAACATAATAGGCGAAAATTCACCAAACTGTGTCTTCAAACAAATAATTGAAACAAATTCATCATTTGTCATTAAGGTAAAATAATCCGCATACTTATTATCAAATACAATGTTCCAATCGTGCATTGTGTGCCATTTCATACTGAATTACCTCCACTTTTTCATCTATTATAGCACATATAGCACAAAAAAAATCAACAGTCTGTTAGATTACAGACTGTTGATTCATTGATTATTTCGCACGTTTCATGTAGTTTCCTTCAGACGTGTTAATTTCTAATTTATCGCCTACTTCGATAAAATCAGGAACGTTTACTACTAAGCCTGTTTCCATTGTCGCTGGTTTACCAGAACCTGAAACAGTTGCCCCTTTAATAGAAGGTTGAGTTTCTGCTACTGTTAACACAACAGATGATGGTAAAGATACCCCAACAACTTCTGTATCGTAAAATTGGATTGATACCTCCATGTTGTCTAACAAGTAGTTTAATTCATGTTCAATCACTGATACGGGAATTTCATATTGTTCATATGTTTCTAAATCCATAAACACTGCCATATCATCTTGGATATATAAGTATTGTACAGCTTTTGTATCAATATGTGCTTTTTTTACTTTTTCATCAGGACGCATCGTTGTTTCAACGGTTGAACCTGAACGTAAATCTTTTAGTTTCATACGCATAACCGTATTACCTTTACCAGGTTTATGATGGCTTGCTTCTAAAACTTTGATTAATTTACCATCTTTTTCAAATGTGTTTCCTGCTCTTAAATCAACTGCTGATATCATTTTTCAATCTCCCTTAATAGTTACTAATCGTATCATAGCATAAAATGAGCCATAATAAAATATTCTTGTGGTAAAAACGACTAAAAAACACGTCCTAGACACGTTTATAAACTGACTATAAACCAAACTTAGATTATTCATGAACCAAATATACGATTATAAAACGAGATGCCTTCTGTCATCTCTGGCTTTAATTTTTTCATCAGCAAGTACTCACTTGGCACGTCAAGTGGAATCCTCACATGAGAATTCTTAGCTGATACATAACCAAATCGACTATAAAAGGATGGATCACCTAAAATCGTAATAAAGGTATGTTCCGTTTCTTTTGCTCGTTTTTCTAACTCTAATAACACGTGGCTACCAATTCCTTGATTTTGATAATCAGGTACTACTGAAAGAGGTGCTAATACCAAACCTTTCAAGTCATTTGTATCATTTTTAACCACTGCCTCACTTAACAAACCATGTCCCACAATATCACTATCTACAAGAGCCACCACTTCCAACTCTTGGTTGTAAGTTGGTAGTTCTCTAATTGTTTCGACTAATGTTGCTTCACCATTATGACCATGATCACTTTGCTCAAAAGCCTTAGTAATCACTTCTTTAACGTGTTTATCATCTTCAGTTTGGATTGTTCTTAACTTCATTGGTTTAACACCTTGATTTAAAAACAAATCTTTTTTGAAATGATGCCATTCATTTTATTTGCTGACGAATTTGACCACAAAAATACAACTTTAGTTGGATATCCTCACATAAATTTAAGTATAAAATAGATAATGTAAGAACAATATAACCAAAGGAGATTGATCACATGCTTATTACAACAACAGAAAATATCCCTGGAAAAAACTATGAAATCATTGGCGAAGTATTTGGTTTAACAACAAATTCTAAAAACGTGGTTCGCAATATCGGTGCCGGCCTTAAAAATATTGTCGGTGGAGAAATCAAAGCCTACACTGAAATGCAAGAAGAATCTCGTGAATTAGCAATTCAACGATTAAAAGAGAACGCAAAAAATATGGGAGCTGATGCGATTGTGATGATGCGTTTTGATTCAGGCTCTATTGGAACTGATATGCAATCAGTTGCTGCTTATGGTACAGCGGTCAAATTTATATAACCATTCCCACTATGACAATAAACACAAAAAAACTTGCAACCAGTTTGGCTGCAAGTTTTCTTTTTTTAATACATTTCTAAATATTGCTCGCGTTCCCATTCAGAAACTGATTGACGGTAAGCATCCCACTCCATACGTTTTGCTTCAATAAAGTTATTGAAGATATGACTTCCTAATGCTTCTTTAACCATTTCATCGTCTTTCATTGCCTTAATAGCATTATGTAAAGTAGATGGTAAGTCAGTGATATGTGCGGCTTCGCGTTCTTCTTCCGTCATCACATAAATATTACGATCCACAGCTTTAGGTGGATTAAGTTTACGTTTAATCCCATCTAAACCAGCTTGTAATAACACTGCCATTGCTAAATAGGGATTAGCCGTTGGATCAACTGAACGTAATTCTAAACGGGTTGATAAGCCACGAGAACTTGGGACACGTACTAATGGCGAACGGTTTTTACCACTCCATGCCACATAAACAGGTGCTTCATAACCAGGTACGAGACGTTTGTATGAGTTAACAATTGGGTTACATACGGCTGTATACCCTCTAGCATGTTCTAACAAACCACCTAAGAAATGATAAGCAGTTTCACTTAATTGATCGTCACCATTTTCGTCAAAGAAGGCATTTCCTTGCTCGTTAAATAAAGACATGTTGATGTGCATGCCACTACCAGCAATGCCATGCAATGGTTTTGGCATAAATGTAGCGTGTAAGCCATGTTTTCTAGCAATGGTGCGAACAACTAATTCAAATGTTTGGATATTGTCACACGCTTCCACTGCATCAGCGTATTTAAAATCAATTTCATGTTGTCCTGGTCCACATTCATGGTGAGACGCTTCTACTTCAAATCCTAAACTTTCTAATTCTAATACAATATCACGACGACAATTTTCACCTAAGTCAACTGGCGCATAGTCAAAGTAGCCACCTTGGTCATTTAATTTTTTCGTCGGGTTGCCATTTTCATCTAATTTAAATAAGAAAAATTCAGGTTCAGGTCCAATATTAAATCCAGTAAAACCTAATTCTTTCATTTATTTCATAATACGTTTTAAGTTACTACGAGGATCTCCAGCAAAAGGTTTGCCGTCTGTTCCATAAACATCACAAATCACACGGGCTACTTTTCCTTTTTCACTTTCCCATGGAAAAACCATCCATGTGGCAAGATCAGGATATAAATACATGTCACTTTCTTCGATACGCACAAATCCTTCGATGGAAGATCCGTCAAACATCATTTTGTTGTCTAAAACTTTATCTAATTGGCTAATTGGAACTTCTACGTTTTTAATTCTACCTAAAATGTCAGTAAACATTAGTCTTAAGAATCGAACATTTTCTTTTTCTACAACTGCTTTGATTTCTTCTTTTGTTGAATAATTTGCCATTGTTTTCCACCCTTTTAATTAAAGTTTTAACACCTAGTATCTGTTAAAGCGACTTTCTTTCATTAAATCATTGTATAAAGCAATCCGGATTTTTTCTTCTGATAATTTTTCCTGTTTTCTTTTTTCCTTATCAAAAGATGCTTTAATGTCTTTAATGGTATACCCATCGTCTAACATGTCTTTTATGTCCAGTAGAAGATCAATATCATTGAGAGAAAATAATCGATTGTTTCCTTCATTTCTTTCAGGATGAATTAATTGTTGTTCTTCATAGTAACGAATTTGCCTTGCAGTCAGTTCTGTTAGTAACATCACCGAGCCAATCGGAAACACAGATTTACTACGTTTTAAGTCTCTTTTATTCATTTTTCTTCTCCTTTCATAAAAGGTTAAAAACAGGATAACAATAAAAAAAAAGAAAGTCAATTAATCATGTTAGATTATCTAACACAATTAACTAACTTTCTAAAAACTTTAGAAATAGATACTATTGACTGCTTCACAGACGGCAATTTTAACATGTTCATACGTTAATCCACCTTGAACATACAATTGGTATGGTTCTCTTATTGGCCCATCAGCTGTTAGTTCCAAGCTACCACCTTGCACAAATGTTCCAGCAGCCATAATCACATCATCCTCGTATCCCGGCATATATGAAGGGATTGGCAAAACATGTGCGTCAATTGGTGAACATGTTTGAATGGATTGACAAAAGGCAATCATTTTTTCCTTATCATTTAATTCAATCATTTGAATTAAATCCGTGCGTTTATCGTTCCATTTTGGTGTTGACTCTACATCAAACTTTTCTAATAATCGCGCGGTAAAAATCGCCCCCTGAATGGCTTGACTGACGGCATGTGGTGCTAAGAAAAATCCTTGTAGCATCTCATGTGTGCTATAAATCATCGCACCACCCTCACCACCAACTCCAGGCGTGGTTAAACGATACGATACTTTGTCAACTAAGTCTTCTTTTCCGACAATGTATCCACCCGTTTTGGCAATACCACCACCAGGATTTTTTATTAGAGAACCTGCCATAATATCTGCCCCAACATCAGTTGGCTCGATTTCTTCAGCAAATTCGCCGTAACAATTATCAACAAATACCACCAAATTCTCATCAATTTGCTTAACAAATCGAATCATCTCACCAATTTGTTCGACAGTAAATGATGGACGAGAATCATAACCACGTGAGCGTTGAATGGCGATAACTTTTGTTTTATCAGAAATAGCTTCTTTTATTTTTTCAAAGTCCACCAAGCCATTTTCTTTTAATGCCACTTCTTTATACTCAATGTTGTATTCTTTTAACGACCCAATGCCATCTCCAGCGACCCCTATCACTTCAAGCAATGTGTCATAAGGTGTGCCAGTAATGTAAATCAATTCATCATTTGGACGAAGCAAACCAAATAGAGTCATCGAAATCGCGTGCGTGCCTGAGACGATATGTGGTCTCACTAACGCTTTTTCTGCATGAAATACTGACGCGTAAACTGCTTCTAATGCATCTCTTCCAATATCATCATATCCATACCCCGTTGATGGGACAAAATGACTTTCTGATACGTGATGTTCTCTAAACGCATCTAACACTTTTGCTTGATTAGCTAATGCAACATCTTGCATTTTTTGACGTTCTTCTAATATATCTTTATCCACCTCTTCGATGGTTTCTACTAACTCTGGATGTAACTTACCACTCCAACTCATCTTCACTATCCCCTTTTCTCCAACGTGCCACATTTTTTGCGTACCCGATTAATTCATATTCATTCAAAGATTCATCATATTCATAACTTTCCAATAACGTCGCATCTTTTAATTGATTAAAATCTTTCATTTCTGCTGGTGAATAAAATAAATGGTACTTGGTTAAGTTTTCTTTTAAAAATGTCATAATATCTTGTGTTAATTTCTCTTTATCCTCTAAGCGTCTAGCTGATACTAAACAATTTGGAAAGAGTGTTGGCACAAATTCTGTTTCCAATAAATCCGCCTTATTGTAGACAGTCAGCACTGGAATATGGTCCATATCCAACTCATGCAACAATTTTAGTACGGTTTTTTCTTGCTGGTCACGATTAGTTGACGTCACATCGACTACATGAAGTAAAAAGTCCATGGCTTTACTTTCTTCAAGAGTTGATTGAAAAGCTTCAATTAATTGTGTCGGTAAATCTTGAATAAACCCAACTGTATCAGTCAATGTCACCTGTGTTCCTGTTGGCAATTCCCATTTTTTCGTTAATGGGTCAAGAGTCGCAAATAATTGATCTTCTGAATACGTATTTGCTTTCGTCAACAAATTCATAATGGTTGATTTTCCAGCATTGGTGTAACCAATCAAGCCCACTTGCATGGTGTCAGATTCTTGACGTTTTTTACGACTTCTTTCGCGATGTTTTTCAATTTCTTTTAACTCTTGTTTAATCTGTGTCATCTTAAATCTGATGTGACGTCGATCTGTTTCAAGTTTTGTCTCCCCTGGTCCACGTGTCCCAATACCCCCACCAAGACGTGACATACTGGCTCCTTGTCCACTTAATCTTGGTAAAAGATATGACAACTGCGCCAGTTCAACTTGCAACTGACCTTCTTTTGATTTTGCTCTTAAGGCAAAAATATCTAAAATTAATTGCACACGGTCAATCACTTTTACTTTCACGGCTTCTTCAATCACAGCTGTCTGTCTAGCAGTTAACTCATGATTAAAAATCACCATGTCCGCATCGGTTGATGCCACAAGTGCTTCAAGTTCAACTAATTTTCCTTTACCGACAATGGTTCTACGGTCAATTGTTGGTCTTTTTTGTGTCATTGTCCCAACGACTTCACCTTGTGCCGTCTGTGTTAGATTTTCTAATTCCTTCATTGATTCGTCAAAATAATAAAAATTTTCTTGGGTTTCAACCCCCACGGTTACAACGCGTTCTATCATGTCATTCCTTCTTTCATATCCAACCACTTAGAAACATCCTCTTCTAGTTTACTCATATTGGTCTCGTCTAAAACAATATCCCACCACTCAACAGGCATTCGATTTCTAAACCAAGTCAATTGGCGTTTAGCATACTGTCTTGAATGTTGTTTCACTTCCTCCACTGATTTTTCCAGTGAACACTTTCCTTCAAAATAAGGAAAAAATTCTTTGTAGCCAATGCCTTGACTTGCTTGTGGGCAATCTAACTCGTAGACCATCTTGGCTTCATCTAACAAACCTTCATCCATCATGATGTCAACTCGCTGATTGATTCTATTATACAAAACTTCTCGATCAGTGGTTAACCCAATCAGTTTCACATCAAACGAACTTTTTGACAAATCCATTAAATCAATCTGTTGTTGCTCACTGATACTTTTTCCCGTTAAATCAAATATTTCCAACGCACGTATCACACGTTTTCGGTTATTCGGGTGAATAGTATCTGCCCCTTTTTTATCCATTTTTTCTAATTCTTGCCATAATTCTTCATTAGATAAGTTTTCAGCAAACTCTTCCCACTTTTTACGGCTTTTCTTTTCCTCATCGCTTACCTCTGATGAGCCTAAATGAAAATCATAAAGGAGCGACTGAATGTAAAGACCTGTGCCACCTACTATAATAGGCAATTTATTTTGTAAGGCTAATTCATTTATACACTCTGTTGCATGACGTTTAAATTCATGAGCGGAATAGGTTTCTGTTGGTTCCTTAATGTCAATTAAATGATGTGGCACACCTTGCATCTCTTCTGTCGTTACTTTCGCTGTGCCAATATCTAATTGTTTGTAAACTTGTAGTGAATCCCCACTAATAACCTCGCCATTAAAGCGTTGACTTAGTTTGACTCCTAGAGCCGTTTTTCCAACTGCAGTCGGCCCAACGATAACAAGAACTTTTTGTTTATCCATTATCTCTTACCTCTAATGCTTTTTTAGGAAAATCTGTGAACATCCCTGCCAAATGGTGCTTCATACAAAATTGCATATCGGCTTCTTTATTCACTGTCCACGGTCTAATCGTTTCAATGTCTGTCGTTTGATCCATATGTCGTTTCAACCATCGAATATCTGGATGAAAACTATTTATCCCTCGTTGTTTATCTAACCATGCAACATCTCTTTGATTTCCAAATGAAATAAAGGCTGTTTCATAAGTATCATCCAGTGCTTTAAGTCGTCTCACTGTATCACGATTAAAACTAGATAACACAACTGTACAAGACAAGTCAGCTTGTTCCAAAGCTCGCAACACTTTTTGTTCGATACCTAAGTATTCTACTCTATCTGTTTTTAATTCGATATTCAACAACCCACTAAACCGATTATGTTTTAATAAATTTAAAACTTCTTCTAATGTTGGGATTCTTGTATCTTTGTATTCTTCAGCAAACCAAGATCCTGCATCTAGTTCTTTAATTTCTGCTAAAGTTAAATCCTTTACCCACCCTTTTGCATTCGTGGTTCGGTTTAATTTTTCATCATGAATCACAACCAACTTACCATCACATGTTAACTGAACATCTAATTCGATTCCATCTGCCTTTACATCAATGGCTTCTTGAAACGCCGGTAGTGTGTTTTCTGGATGCGTTCCTTTACTTCCTCTATGTGCGATTACTTTTATCATTTTATCACTTCCATTCACATACAATTTTACCATTTTAAAATGAAATTAATAGATGTTGTATGCCTTATCACTAGATTTTTATTATAAAATGCGTATAATAAAGGTATAAATTCAGATAAGGACGTGAGGTACTATGAAGAAATTTTCAAAAGGATTTTTAGTAGGAACTGCAACCACTTTAGCCGCTTTAACAGGTGTGGCTTTAGGCGTTAAAAAAGTTCTAATTGAACCAATCGAAGAAAAAGAAGAATTAATTGAAGATAACCGTAAAAAAGCAATGAGAAAAAGTAGAGCAAGATAGTATTATTTGACCAAAAAATAGCTAATGTTATTTTTTGGTTTTTTTATTACCACCGAAAGGAGTTTTTTACATGACTATTGAAGAAATCAAACAAGAAATCATCTCAGACCCAGAGAATAAAGAATTTACCGATAAAGGATGGCAACCCATCTTTATGGCTTATCCTGAAGCAAAAATTTTAATAATTGGACAAGCGCCTGGTATTAGAACGCAAGAAAAAGGACAAGTCTTTCGCGATAAAAGTGGTGCAAAACTACGTGAATGGATGGGTGTAACAGACGACATATTTTATAATTCAAAACAAATTGCCGTATTGCCACTTGATTTTTATTTTCCAGGAAAAGCAACTCATGGTGACTTACCACCTAGAAAGAATTTTACTGCAAAATGGCACCCAGCTTTAATTGACTGCATGCCAAACATTGAGTTAACTATTTTGATGGGGACATATGCTCAAAAGTATTATTTAAAAGATAAAGCGAAAAAAACATTAACCGAAACAGTTTTTGCTTATGAAGAATACTTACCAACCTATTTCCCTATTGTCCACTCATCTCCACTAAATTTTCGTTGGTTTGCCAAACATCCAGAATTTCAATCAGATATTGTTCCCGTTTTTAAAGAACACGTCCAACAATTAATAAAATAGTTAATAAATCTTCATAAAAAATTCATTGTTATAAATATTTTTAGCATTATACTCATAGTATATTTTATTTAGGAGATGACAATATGTGTACATCAGTTAGTTTTAATGGAAACCATCATTATTTTGGACGAAACCTTGATTTAGATTACACATTTAATCAAGAAGTCGTCATTACACCTAGAAATGTCGTGTTTGAATTAAGAAACGGGCAAACTTTATCCTCTCATTTTGCGATGATTGGCATGGCTGTAATTTCAGATAACTACCCACTTTATTTTGATGCGACCAATGAAAAAGGCTTGAGTATCGCTGGATTGAACTATCCTAAAAATGCTTTTTATCAACCAGACGAAAAGACAGAAAAAAGTATCGCATCTTTTGAGTTGATTCCTTATGTGTTGTCTCAATGTACCACCATTGATGAGGTTAAATCACTTTTAGATGATCTCATTATCACTGATGTGGCTTTCAGTCCTGAGTTTCCAAACTCTCCACTGCATTGGATCATTGCTGATAAACATGCTGCTATAACAGTTGAGTCTGATAGAGATGGTTTACATGTCTATGACAATCCTGTCGGTGTTTTGACAAACAATCCACCATTTCCCACTCAACTATTTAATTTAAACAACTACAGACATTTATCTTCTAAAACAAGTGCGAACTTATTTGCACCAGAACTAGATTTAGATATCTACAGTAATGGTATGGGAGCAATTGGTTTACCAGGAGATTTATCCTCTATGTCACGTTTTGTTCGTGCAACCTTCACTAAAGAACACAGCCTAAAATTTCAAACTGTGGAAGAAGATATCAATCAGTTTTTCCATATTTTATCTTCTGTGTGGCAAACAAAAGGGTTATGCGACGTTGGCGAGGAACACTATGAATATACTATCTATTCTTCTTGTTGTGATACAGATACAGGCATTTATTACTATAAAACCTATAATAATAGCCAAATTAGTGCCGTTTACTTGCATCATGAAGACCTTGACGCCTCAGATTTAATCCATTATCCATTAGTAACCAAAACAAGTATTCATTCAGTCAATTAAAAAAGATGTCGGACCTTTCCGACATCTTTTTTTAATTATTTTTTCTTTGTCTTACCTGTCCAATTCATATAGCCACCTTTTAAGATATAGATATCTTTGTATCCTTCTTTTTTTAGTAAACCAGCCATATAAATTGCCATACTAGTACGATTGTCATATAAATACACAGGAGCGTCTTTACGAATAGCCAATAAATATTCTTTATGAGCTCTAGCAATTGTATAAGGAACACTTCTTGCTCCTAAAATATGCCCACGATTGTAATCTTCTTTTTCTCTGACGTCAATCACTTGAGCTGTTCTCATCGTTTCTTGAAACTTGTCTTGTTCAATCCACTCAGCTGCTCTCTTTCGTTTAATAAAAAAGAATAATTTATATAAACCATAACCAATAATAACAATAAGTAATATAATATTTAACGTTGCAAAAAAACTCACAGGGCATTTACCTTTCTTTAATTAATTATTTTTCTTCTTTAAATTTTAACGCAAGAGATGCTGCACCAATCACACCAGCTGAGTTTCCTAACTCTGCTAATTTTATTGAAGTACTTTTTGTGACTTGTGGGAATGTAAACTCTTCAAAATAATCTTGAACTTTTTCTAATAAGAAATCTCCAGCTGCGGATACACCACCACCAATGACAATCTCTTGTGGGTTAAGCATATTTCCAATATTACCACAGGCTAAACCTAGATAGAAGCACACTTTATCCACAACTAATAAAGCAAAGTGATCATTGTCTTTAGCTAAGTCAAATACATCTTTACTTGTCACTTCTTGTCCATCATCAATCATTGTTTTTAATTTTGAATCACCAGAGTATTCTTCACTTAACTCTCTGGCTAAACGAACCACACCTGTAGCTGATGCCACAGTTTCAAGGCATCCTTTTTTTCCACATGTGCAATCAAATCCTGTTGGATCTACTGTTAAATGACCAATTTCTCCAGCTGCCCCTGCTACGCCATGTAATAATTGCCCTTCTGCGATAATCCCGCCACCTACACCTGTTCCAAGCGTAATGAATGTCACATCAGGTGCATTGTTTCCAGCACCTTTCCATCGTTCACCAAGTGCTGCAACGTTTGCATCATTGTCTAAATCAAACGGAATACCAAATGTTTCTTCCATTGGTTTTTTTATTTCTTGAAGCGTTGACCAGTTTAAATTATAGGCGCCAATCACCGTTCCTTTTTCTTTATCGACTGTTCCTGGTGTTCCCATACCAATTCCGATAAAATCAGATGCTGTCATGTTATATAAATCTAGTCTGTGTTTGATGGACTCAATAATATTTGGAACAATATGAGCTCCATCATCTTCAATATTTGTTTCCACACTCCATCGTTGTTGGATGTCACCATCTTCAGTTAAAATCGCTAATTTTGCTGTTGTTCCACCCAAATCAATTCCAATTAATTTATTTTTCATTATTGTCCCTCCTGATAATCTTCTTCAAGATGATGTTCATGTTTTAAAACAAGCATCGCCTTTACGTATTCCTGTTTATCAATTAATCCGGCTTCTTCAAGTTGTTTTAATTCAATCATCATTAATTCAATATCCCATAATCTATTTCCAACATAAATAAAGATACCAAATCGTTTAAATAACTGTTGTACATCATACATTGTTCTCAATTTTCACTACCGACCTTATTATACAGATAAGTACCAGATATTCCTAGTCTCGTCTGAATTTATTTTTATTTTATCTACTAAATCCTTTATAAAAACATCCTACGAACAATACGACGAAGAAAACAAGTGCTATCACACGCTTTTTCCAATCAATGTTTTCATTAAAACCTAATCGACTAGACGGTACGCCAACGACCATCATCACAAGTAATCCACCTAATGCACCACCAAAATGCCCCATAATATCCACACCTGAATCAAATAAATTCATAACTAAATTCATGAGTATAAGAAGAGTCATATTGCGTGACATGTATTTAATACCAGGATGATGTTTATAAATCTGACCTAGAATAATAAATGCCGCAAAAATTCCAAAAAGTGACGTACTCGCTCCTGCTGAAATAGAATTAGATGAACCAAAGGCAAAACTCCATAAATTACCAAAAATTCCACTTAACATATAAACAAGGAAAAATCGAGTGTGACCAATTAAAGGCTCTAAAATACGGCCTACAAAATATAGTCCCAACGAATTTAATAATAAATGGAAAAAACCAATGTGGACAAAAATAGGCGTCACAAGTCGCCAAAACTCGCCATCTAAAATAATGGCTGCATGGGTCATAGCACCAAATTGATATAATATTCCCACATCTTCTGATCCAGAATAAATCCCTTGTTTTATACCAACAAGTTCCATCAAAATAAACACCACTATTTGAATGGCTAAAAACGTATACGTAAAGTATGGGCCTCTTTTGAAATGCATCCAATAACTTGTATTATATTCCCTCATAAAGTTCCCCCTTATGTGCACAAATTAATGCATCAACTAACTTATCATGTTCTTCTATTTCTAATTCTTCTAATAACTGTTCATCAAAAACCAAACTAATGGTATGACCTTTAAAATCAGTTAAATATCGGTCATAAAATCCGCCGCCATAACCTATACGTTTGCCTTCTTGTGTAAATCCCACCCCTGGAACAATCATCAAATCAATTGATTTTTTATCATAGAGTTGACTGCCCACTGGCTCATACACGCCAAATGGTGTTAATTCTAACGCAACGTCATCATGATAGGCATAAAAATCCATCTCACCACGCTTTTTTGTTTTCGGAATAACAATCGTTTTTCCTTCTAAAAAAGCTTGATTCATCAATTTTATTGTATTAAATTCATGCGTCATTGGGTAAGTCGTGGCAATCACATTTGCTTGTCTCCACTGGTCAGTTTCATATAAACGAGA
The DNA here is from genome assembly GCF_022604695.1 of Vagococcus sp. CY53-2. Taxonomy (NCBI): domain Bacteria; kingdom Bacillati; phylum Bacillota; class Bacilli; order Lactobacillales; family Enterococcaceae; genus Vagococcus; species Vagococcus sp. CY53-2. The sequence goes on along the minus strand of NZ_JALAHP010000001.1, from coordinate 92,099 downwards.
CAGCATATCCTCTTCTAAGGCATGTTTTTTATCTTCTTGTGTTGCTAGATGCTTTAATTTAGCCAATATACCTTGTCTAATCGCTTGTTTCATCTCAACACCCCCTTAAACAATATACCAAAATATTATAACACAAGTTATTTGTAAACTTTATCTAAATAGTCTATTAAAAATATTTTGATGCAAACATTATAATTTTTTAAAAATTTTTAGTAAGACATCAAGACTCTCATTAAATTCTTTCATATCTTTTTGAGTTAAACGACGAGACAAGTCCTCTTTTAAATCTGTGGTATCGAATGGATTTTTTTGCAAATACATTCTACCGTTTTCTGTAATTGAAACATGCGTAACACGCTTATCTTGTTGGCTCACTACTTTTTCAACAAATCCGTGTTCGAGTAATTGATTAATAATGCGCGTGGTTTGTTGTTTCCCAAAATAAAAATCCGTCGCTATTTCTTTCATCGTAAGAGAGTTGACTTTTGTGAGTCCTAATAAACAATAATAACTTTCATACGTAATATTCAGTTCATTTTTTTGTTTGATTCGTCTTTCGACATTAAAATGCCAATATGGTAATAGTTTTAGTAATTTATTTGAAATATCATCCATTTTTCATCCTCCTAAATTGACTTTTTTATCCTCTTCATGATACCTTATTAGTACATATTTGTGTACTAATAAAATGGAGATGACTGATTCATGCTAACTAAACTAACCACACATATACAAAAAAATTTTCATAACAATTTGATTGATTATACGAGTAATTTACTTTTTATCTTACTATTTACACTGATTTTCGGTCAAGAAAATCTTCTTCCCATTGTTGCGTTAAGTGTTGGATTTTTAATGTTTCCAAAAATTAATTTTGGTGTAAAAGATAGCGTTCTGACACTCACCAACTTATTACTCTTTCCTTTAGGTGGGATCGTATCCCAATTGCCACATGATAGGCCACTTGGTTTATGTGTTATTTACGCTGGGTTTACGTTTCTGATTTTATTATTAACTGCTGAACCCATTGTTTTTCAGTATTCAATCCCTTATTTAATAAATTTTTTATTCTGTCAGGCAACACCTGTAGAGTCATCAAATGCACTAAACCGAATCATTTGTTTGCTTGTAGGAAGTATTGTACTAAGTGTATTAGCTACTAAATCAACTAAAAAACAACCTTTAAGCAACTCACAACTTACACTAAAAGAACAAATCACTCGCTCACTAACACATCCTTTTTATTTGTTCAAGATGACGTTAAGTGTCTCAATAGCGATGACAATTGCGATTTTACTCCATGCACCTAAGCCACTTTGGATTAGTATTGTGGCGATGTCATTGACTGAAATTCATTTCAGTGAAACGGTCAAAAAAACACGCGAACGCATTATTGGAACAACGTTTGGCGTGATTGTCTTTTATTTGTTTTTAGTTAAACTAATTCCAACACCTTATGCCATTGTCTTTATTTTAACAGTAGGATTCATCAGTTACTTTTTAGTTGACTATCAACACAAAACGGTTGTTAATTCGATTGCTGCCATGAATGCAGCACTCGTTATTTTCCCAAGTGGTATCTCGATTGCTAACCGATTTATCGGATTATTTATTGGAATCGTAATTGCTATGATAGTCGCGATGATAGGTCACGTGCTTCAAAAACTAATCATAAGATAGAGAAAAGCTACAGTCATTATCAAAATGGCGTAGCTTTTTTAGTTTATTTACTCTTCTCTTTTCTCATTTGCTTACTTCTAAGTTGACCACATGCTGCATCAATATCAGAGCCAAATTCTTGTCTGACCACACAATTAATGCCATTTTTCTTTAAGATATCATAAAAAGCCAATGTATCTTTTTTTGTACTTCGTTGATACAAGTCATGTTCTTCCACTGTATTATAAGGAATCAAGTTGACATAAGTGAGTTTTTTCTTATCTTTCAATAAGTCTGCCAATTGTTGGGCATGCTCTGGTGTGTCATTAACCCCTTGAAGCATAATGTATTCAAACGTGATACGACGATTGGTTTCTTTTAAGTAATAATCCACTGCATCCATTAAACGCTCTAATGGATACGCTCGATTAATTTGCATGATAGATGTGCGTGTGTCATTATTTGGCGCATGAAGTGAGATAGCCAAATTAACTTGTAAGCCATTTGTCGCAAACTCCTTGATTTTTGGTACAAGACCACTCGTTGAAACGGTCATATGTCTTGCTCCTATTTGTAACCCTTTTGGATCATTCATAATGTGTAAGAAGTTCATAACATTGTTATAATTATCAAACGGCTCACCAATTCCCATGACCACAATATGACTCACCCTCTCGCCTTGCCCTTGTTTGTCTAGGTAGTGCTGCACTTTCATAATTTGAGCAACAATTTCGCCTGTTGTTAAGTTACGTTGTTTTTTTAGTAACCCACTCGCACAAAACGTACAACCAATGTTGCACCCAATTTGTGTCGTCACACAGACAGACAAACCATACGCTTGACGCATCAACACTGTTTCAATCATATGATGGTCTGGTAACTCAAATAAATATTTTATCGTTCCATCTTGACCTTCTTGAACGACTACTTCTTTTAAAGGATCTAATACAAAATGTTCTTTTAATAATTCAATTGTTTGTTTTGATAGATTACTCATCTCTGAAAAATCAGTCACTCGTTTTTCATATAACCATTGCCACACTTGGGCTGCTCTAAATTTCTTTTCACCATTTTTCACAAACCAGTCAACAAGTTGAGGTTGTGTAAAATCATAGATTGATGGTTTCATTATTTATTCCTCTTTTCTACTTTGTACACTTAATCACTATATAGGATTTAAGTCTAATTTGCAATGACAAACTCACTATCCATGCACAACAAAAAAAGCAAAAGAACGAATTGTTCTCTTGCTTTTACTTTATTGATTTATAGCATGTAATGCTTGTTTACTTAATTGTTCTAATCTCTCTGATAATGCTTGAGCCGTTTCTTGTGAATACACAATCGTTTCAACTGGTGTTGAAACAAAATCAAGTAATTTCACAGCTTGCCATGTATCTCCTTGCTTTTCGATTGTGATCTGTGGGTGTACACTGGTTGCCCCACACGCATCCGCAACTAAAAAAGCAACCTCATAAGTAGTCTCATCTAATTTTCTTAAACGATAATACCCATCATGAATAAACTGTTTGTCTGCTGATAAATGTTGTGTCAACACATCCATTTCTTCTTGTGTCATATTCACACGCCTCCTTTATTAGCCTTGATTAGTTAGTAAAGTTATCAAAGTAGCCTTGAATAAAGACAATCGGTGTTCCTTTGTCTCCACTACCTGACGTTAAATCTGATAATGAACCGATTAAGTCAGTTAATTTTCTAGGTGTTGTTCCTTGTGCTTCCATTAATCCTGTTAAGTCATCTGCTTTTGAATCAATGTGTTTTTTGATGGCTTCTTCTAATGCTGCTCCACGTAAGTCAGAGAAGTTGTTGTCCGCAAGATATTTTAACTTCACTTCATTTGGTGTGCCTTCTAAACCTGATGTGTATGCAGGAGACACAACTGGGTCAGCTAATTCCCAAATTTTTCCAACTGGATCTTTAAACGCGCCATCACCATAAACCATGACTTCCACTTGTTTACCAGTCAACTCTTTTAGTTTACGTTGGATATTATCCACTGTTTCTTGCGAGTTTCTTGGAAATAATTTCACACCATCGTCTGTTGATTTGTTTGAACCAAGTAAGCCATATTGCTCGTTAAAGCCACTTCCATCAACCGATTCAGATAAGACATCGTCCAAGGTGTACACTTTTTCCGCACCATTTTGTTCTAAGATGCGTTTTGTACGGTAACGTGTGTGAATATCACATGTTAAGATATTTTTTGTATAAGATAAAATCGTTTTAGGCTTTTGAGAGAAAATGACTTCACACTCAGCACCTTCTGCTGCGATTAATTCTTTATAGTATTCAATATAGTCAACACCTGTAAAGGTATGTTTTTGATAACCAAATAGCTCTCTAAATTCTGTTTCAGTTAACGTATCTGTCCAAGGATTCACTCCTTTTTCATCTAATGCGTCAAGTGAAATCAAATGATTTCCCACTTCATCTGATGGATAACTTAACATTAAGACAATTTTTTTGCTTCCTCTAGCAATACCACGTAAACAGTTTGAAAAACGATTACGGCTAAAGATTGGGAAGATAACCCCAACTGTCTCATCATTAAATTTTTGACGAATATCTTCTGCAATTTGATCAATCGATGCATAATTTCCTTGAGCTCTAGCAACAATCGATTCTGTTACAGCCACAATATCTTTGTCTTGAATTGAGAAGTTTCCTTCTTTAGATGCTTCAATGACACTGTCAATAACGATTGATTCTAAATCATCACCTTCATTAATAATTGGACAACGTAATCCCCTTGATACAGTTCCAATGATTCTTGACATAATTTTACTCTCCCTCATGAATACAACTCATTTTTAATTTAGTTCCATAAGTACTATACAGTGTTTTAAGCGACAAGTAAAATTTAGACGCTAGAAAAAATAAAAAAAGATGATTAAACGGGTATTTAATCATCTTTTTTACTTTTAATTGATTAAGTCTTTAGCCAATACAAAAGTATAATCTTGGCTTTTTAAAAACTTAATGACATTTTCCAAACTATCTGCTGAGTCTTGATGGATGTCATGCATCAACACAATACTATGAGGCTGTAATTCTTTTTTAACTTCCCCTAGAATAGCTGTAGGATTATGTGTTTTCCAATCTAATGTATCGATATTCCACAACGCAATGGACATATTTGGCTCAACTTTTGTCACACGCTCATTATATGCCCCATATGGTGGACGAAGAAGCGTTGGTTTTTCACCTGTTAGTTTTTCTATTTTTTGATTGGTTGAATCAATTTCTTGCTTGATACTTGCTTCATCTAATTTCGTTAAATCCTTATGATCATAAGTATGGTTCCCAATATCATGTCCTGCTTCATGAATTTTTTTGACAACATCTGGGTAAGTGTCAACCATTGAACCCAACATAAAGAACGTAGCCTTAATATTGTATTTTTTTAACGTATCTAATATTTGCAATGAACTGGTATTGTTTGGTCCATCATCAAACGTTAACGCCACTTTTTTATCATCGTTTAAAAGAGTTGGATCATTTTTAATAACCTCTTGCTCTAGAAGTGATAACTGACTAGCATACGTTTTTTTGAGTTTATCATTTTTTAACTCGCTAACTGCTTTATCTAACTTTTTATATTCATCAGATGACGGAACAGTTTTAATCTTATCTTTTTGAATATAAGTTGCCATCTCTTTATCAAGGGTTGCTAACGCTTGATTTTGAGTCGTCACTTCTTTCAGTCCTTCTTCAAGAGCTGACTTTTGCTCATCTTTTGGTAAAGCACTTACCTGTGATGTTAAATCATCCTGTAAAGTAGAAGAAACACTTTTTGTCATGGCTAGATTTTTAACCAACGTATTTTTTCTAAAGGGTGTTGTACCAAAGATATCCCTCATCTCTTGAGAGACTTTTATTTTATGTTGAACCAATTGAATCGCTTTTGAATCTTTTTGCAATTCAGTTAACAACTGACTTTTTTGATGCTTTACTTTTCCAGAGATATTAGAAATCTCATCCACTTTTTTGATACTTGTTTCAACCTGTTCTTGCGCTTTATTGGATGTGGTTAATAAATCTTTGCTAGTAACATAGTTTTCTAACGTATTATGAGCAAGCGAATTTAGTGACTCATCAATCATCTTTTTTTCACTTGTCACACTAGCCAATGTTTGTGATGCTTTTTTATCTAACGTCATACGTCGAACTAAAAAAACGACCTCTACAACCAAAATAAGTAATAAAAAAATTAATATGAATTGCTTTTTTCTCTTTTCAGCCAATTTTAAAATCTACACCTTTCTAAATATACCAGTTCTATTCTAACAGTAATTCTAAAAATTGTTTATTATTTTCCCGACTTTCTTACAACAAAATACGTAGGTTTACTTTATTTTATCAAAATTACATAACATTTTATTACTTTTTGTTCATTTATTTAAATATTATCACTTTTCATTTTTTAATATTAACAATCAAGTGACCAGTTAAACAGTTATGTTTCTGGTTAAGATAACATGAATTATCCAACTATCAATACAAATAACGGCACTTTTTTTAAATAACTATGATAGAATAGTGAGGCATAAACTATCATGAGTAGGAGGAATTTATAATGGACATTCAAGATTATATGAAAGAATTTATTGATACTTTTTATGACAATATACATACCATCCAACAAGGAAAACCAATCGATATTATTCCAGAAAAAACAATCAAACAATTACAAACTTTAAACTTTACTGAAGAAGGACGAGACCTATCTAGTTTACTCACAACTTTAGAAGAAAGTGTCTATCCTTTTAGAAATGTTAGTGAACATAAACGAAATTTTGCTTTTATTCCTGCACCCGTTGTTGATATTTCAAAATTAGGTGACTTATTTGAATCATTTTATAACCCAAATGCTGCAGGATTTTATTCTAGCTCTGGAACAGCTGTCATCGAAGAAGAAATGATGGCTTATTTATGTGAAAAAGCTGGATATAATCCCAAAAAAGCAAGTGGCACATTTTTATCAGGTGGTTCAATGGCCAATCTAAATGCCACTATAGCTGCCAGAGATAAATATTTATCGTTAGATGACATCACAAGAGGTGTGGTTTATATTTCTGATCAGGCACATCATAGTGTCCATAAAGCACTTCACGTGATTGGTATTCCAGATGAAAGAATTCGTCGTGTAAAAACAGATGACCAATTAAAAATTGACCCAACAGTACTACAAGAAACAATCAAAGCTGATAAAAAGAATGCATTACATCCATTTATCGTCATTGCGACAGCTGGAACAACAAATGCGGGGGTGATTGATCCATTACCTGAATTGGCTAAAATTTGTAAAGAAGAAGATATATGGCTGCACGTGGACGGAGCATTTGGCGCATCGGTTTTATTATCAACAAGTCACACTCACTTACTTAAAGGGATTGAACAGGCTGATAGTATCACGTGGGACGCGCATAAATGGCTCTTCCAAAGTTACTCTTGTGCGATGTTATTAGTAAAAGATAAAACCGATTTATTGCGAAGTTTTAGTGAAACGCCTGAGTATTTAGAAGATGCTTCTGAAAACGAGCACATCAATACATGGGATTTAGGACTTGATTTATCTCGTCCAGCTCGTGGCGTGAAGCTATGGTTATCTATACAAGCACTTGGAACGAAAAAATTAGGTGACACGATTGATTACGGAATCAAACTAGCTGAATACACTGAGTCTGTCGTGCGAAACACACCAAAACTAGAGATTATCACACCAGCTCAAACAGCGATTCTGAACTTTAGATATCACCGTGAAGGCTTAAGTGAAGAAGAATTAAATTCATTCAATACAGCCCTTTCAAATATGATTGCTAATCAAGGTTTTGCTCAAATTTTGACAACAAAACTTCAAGGGAAAACGGTATTACGTATGTGTACCATATCGCCTGAAACGACACAAGAAGACATTGATAAAACAATCGAACACATTTCTTCTTGTATAGAAAAATTAGAAACTAACTAAAAAATAAGCCGAACACGATAACTTAAAACGTCGTGTCCGGCTTTTATTATTCAATTGATAAGAGTTGTAGATGATTGACTCCTGTTAATTTTTCTAGTTCTGCTAAGAGTTCATTCACTGACACTGATAGTTCTTTAATATCAATCCCCATCACAACGGTTGCTGTATCTTGAATGGGAATATTTTGATTAATAGTTAACACATTTCCACCTAACTCTGACAGACGGTTTAATACAGAAGACAACAAGCCTTTTTTATCGGTTAAGTTAAATGAAATGAGTGTTTTTCTGATTTGTGCCGTTTTATCAGCGACAAACACATGGTCTTTGTACTTGTAAAACGCACTTCGAGATAGGCCAACTTCATTGACAACCTCACTCACATGTTTAAAATCTCCTGAATTTAATAATTTTTTTGCTTCGATTACCTTTGAGAAAACCTCAGGTAATACGTCTTGATTGACGATTAAATAGTTCTGTGACATACTTCTGCTCCTTTATAGTCCACTGATAAATCAAGAGCCTTCCATTTATGTTTCAACGTGCTGAGTGATATGTTTAATCCTTTCAAGTCAACTTGTGACGTGAAAACGCCCATTAATGTTGAGCCACTACCAGAAATATAAAACCCTTTTGCTCCTGATTCTTTTGCGATATTTTCTACTATATCATATTCGTCAATTAATGTTTTGCGGTATGGCTGATGAATGCCATCATCTAAAAATTTATCCAAATTAGCCGCATCTCCTGTTTTTAATGCGTCTAATAAAAACAATAATTTTGCTTGATTGGCTACCACTGTTTTTAGTGGATAACTTTCAGGTAACGCTCCTCGTGCGACTGATGTTTCCAACGTAAAATCGGGAACAAAAGCTACAAATTGATACGACTCATCAACTGGATAATGTTGGAAAAAAATATCGTCATTCATTTGATAAGAGGCACTTAATCCCCCTAATAAAGCAGGTACCACATTATCAGGGTGCCCTTCAATTTGAGTACAATACTTCACCAACTCATCTTGGCTTAAATGAAGCTGATGCAACTCATTGGCTGCTAACACACCTGACACGATACACACTGCACTACTACCCAAACCGCGTGCAAATGGAATATCACTATCTATCTGTAATTTAATTGGTGTCACAGGTCGTTTTAAGTCATCTAGCACGTATTTGTATGACTGATAAATTAAATTATCTTCTGTCTGAAACGCCACAGGACACCCTGTAATCTCCAACTTGTCTGATAATTCAACCTCGCACTCACCATAAAACGTCACAGCTAGCCCTAATGTGTCAAACCCGACACCGACATTGGCAGATGTTGCCGGAACTTTAATACGAACCATTAGGACTCACCTACCTGTTTAATAATAATATCCTTCATCTCATCAATATCAATGACTTGATTATGTAAAATTGGCGCATTTTTTAAGTCTTTCAACTGACGTGGCGCATAGACGTTTGTTTTTTCTTCTAATTCATCAATTAGTTTGAATTCATCTTGCGCGCTATCAATCGCAAGTTCTGGAATGTCTTTACTCACTTCTTGGACAAATTTGTACGGAGAAGCTGTTGATAAAATCACGGTTTTTTCTTTCTTCTCATGACTATTTTCCAATACATAGGAAGCCACTGCTGTATGCGGATCAAGTAAATACCCTTTTTCGTTATACACTTTGTCAATTTGCTCAGCCACTTGTTTATCCGTTGCATATCCCGTTCCAAATGTTTCTTGGATCGTGTGTAATAAATCATCAGAAATTTTGAATTTCCCTGTCTTTTTTAATTGATTCATCAAGTCAGCAACGTAATTTGCATCCCCTCCACTTAAATGAAACAGCATTCTTTCTAAGTTTGATGAAATTAAAATATCCATACTTGGTGAGCTAGTCTTTTTAAACTCACGATTGGTGTCATATTCACCTGTTTTTAAGAAATCATATAACACGTTGTTTTCGTTTGAGGCACAAATGAGTTTATTGATTGGTAGCCCCATTTGTTGTGCGTAATATCCGGCTAAAATATTACCAAAGTTTCCTGTCGGCACAATGTAGTCGATCTTTTCACCTAGTTTAATCTCACCTATATTAACAAGTTCTACGTATGACGCAAAATAGTAAACCACTTGTGGAATCAAACGACCAATGTTTACTGAGTTCGCACTAGAGAATTCAATGTGATGCTCTTTTAGTAACGCCACTAATTCTTCATCATGAAATAAACGTTTCACATTACTTTGCGCATCATCAAAGTTTCCGTTAATTGACACAACTGACACGTTTCCTCCATCTTGTGTTTGCATTTGTTTTTCTTGAATGGTTGATACCCCGTTATTGGGGTAATACACAATCATATCCACCAATGGATCATTTTTAAACCCTTCTAAAGCCGCTTTACCAGTATCACCACTTGTAGCGGTTAAAATTAATCGTTTGTTGGTATTATGTTGTGTTTTCGCTGACAAATTTACTAATTTTGGCAACAGTGATAAGGCAACATCCTTAAATGAACATGTTGGCCCGTGGAATAATTCTAAAACATAATCATCGCCTACTTTTTTTAGTGGCGTGATTTTGTCATCGCTAAACGTGTTTGTATAAGCCTCTTTCACACATTTCTTAATGTCATTTTCTGAAAACTCATTGAAAAACTGAGTGATAACTAGTGAAGCAATCTCTTGATAATCTTTATCTAAAACAGTCGATACGTCTAAATTCACCTCATCTAAGTTAGGCAAAACAAACAACCCTCCATCAGGACTTAACCCTGCTAAAATCGCTTGACTAGCAGAAAATTGAATCGTGTTATTTCTTGTACTTTGATATTTTTTTTCCATCATAACACTCCTTGTCTTTCATTTTAGTCTATGATACAATGTTCACCATATAAAAACAAGTGTATTTTACAGGAGGACTTATTATGAAAATTGCCATACTTGGTTATGGGACTGTTGGTTCAGGTGTTTATGAAATTTTACAGAAAAAAAATTTAGCAAAAGCAATTAGTGTAAAAAAGATATGGTCACGACCCAAAAAAAATATCAATATTCCTAATTTTTGTCCAGATATCGACGACATTATAAACGATAAAGAAATCGAATTAGTCGTTGAAGTTTTAGGTGGCATTGATGTGCCGTTTGATTTAATCTCTCGCATGTTAAAAAGTAAAAAACATGTGGTCACTGCAAATAAAGCCGTTATCGCAAGACATTATGACGCATTAACGGATTTAGCAAAAGAAAATGGTGTGTCACTTAACTTTGAAGCAAGTGTTGGTGGTGGAATTCCATGGATTAAAAACGTGGAATTAGCTTCAAGAATCGATTCTATTTCAAAATGCTATGGTGTTTTAAATGGCACATCAAACTTTATCTTAGATACCATGTTAAAAGAAGACCAAGATTTTGATGATGTATTAAAAGAAGCCCAAGATTTAGGTTACGCAGAATCTGACCCAAGTGCAGATATTGATGGCTTTGATGTGTTAAATAAATTAATTATTTCTGCTAGAAAAGCATTCAATAAAAAACTCGATCCAGATGATTTCTTTGTTCACTCAATGAGACAAATCACAAAAAACGATATTCATTACTTCAAACAAAAAGGCCATATTGTAAAATACATCGGTGAAATTACGCATGACGAAGGGGTTATCTCGTTACATGCTGTACCAGAAACATTTGTTGAAGCAACCATTCCAAGTAACAATAATATCGCTAGCCTTGAAGGAAAAACAATTGGAACATTAAAATTCTACGGACAAGGTGCAGGTAAATTACCAACCGCTAATGCCGTTGTGCAAGATATTTTAGATATTTCAAAAAATATTTCTTATATTGATACTGACAACGTTGAAAATAATGATATAATTGAAAAAAAAATAAATCGCTATACATTCTTTATTCGAACAAACGAAACAATTGATGATGCGCTAATTAAAGAAAAAGATGGTGATTATTTAATTACTCATCCTATTACATTAGCTGACATCAAAAAACAAACACAATTAAATGATTCTCTGATTGTAAGAGTGATTACTCAGGAGGACTGGCATGATTAAAGTAACAAAATTCGGCGGAAGTAGTGTTGCGAATGCCACTCAGTTTAAAAAAGTTAAAAACATTATTGATAGTGATCCAACAAGAACAGTTGTGGTCACAAGTGCCAGTGGGAAAGAACAATCAGATGATCATAAAATGACTGACTTATTATATTTATGCTATGAACATAAACGATATGGGATGCCATTTGATGATTTATTTCAAATGATTCGTGATAAATTAACTAGAATTGAGAGCGAACTTGATTTAACCTCTAATATCTCTGAAGATTTAGACTTTTTATATGCTAAAATGCAAGATTCTATTGATATAGACTATTTAGTCAGTCGTGGTGAATATTTAACAGCTAAATTATTAAGCAATTATTTAGGATTTAAGTTTGTTGATGCAAAAGACATTATCATCTTTAAACCAAATGGCCAAATTGATGAAAAACGCTCATGCAAAGCCATTCAAAATCATTCTGATAAAATCGTCGTACCTGGTTTTTATGGGGCTTATCCTGATAAGTCCATTCACTTGATGTCTCGTGGTGGCAGTGATATTACGGGAAGCTTTTTAGCTAGCGCAATGGATGCTGTCTGTTATGAAAACTGGACAGATGTGTCTGGTATTTTAAAAGCCGATCCAAGAATCGTGAACAATCCAAAACAAATTGAAACCATTACCTATGAAGAATTACGTGAATTAGCCTACATGGGAGCTAATGTTATCCATGAAGAAGCGGTTAATCCTGTTAGAGAAAAAGGGGTTCCTATTCATATTTTAAATACAAATGATCCTGATAATCATGGGACAGTAATTACAGCTAAAGACGAACAAGAAAAGCGTCAAGCAATCACTGGTATTACAGGTAAAAAGGATTTTTCCATTATCACAGTAGTGAAATCCCATATGTCCAATGACTTTGGTACCATCAGAAAAGCATTAGAATGCATGGAAAAATACCGTATCATTGTTGAACATATTCCAACTGGTGTGGATTCATTTTCTTTAGTGGTTGAAACAGCAAAATTAAAACCATTTTATTATGAAGTTATCTCTGATTTAAAAGCGAGTACACAAGCAGATAAAGTCAGTGTCATTCACGATTTCGCCCTTATTGCGATTGTGTCTCGTTTTATGAAAAACAAAACAGGTATGAGTGGTCGTTTATTTAGCTCTCTTGGAGAGCAACACATCAATATCTCACTGATTTCTCAAACAAGTGATGAGTTGACCATTATTATTGGGGTCAAAAATGAAGATTACAATACAACCATTCAAACTATTTATTATGAATTTGAAGGAGACGATAGTTTATGAGCGAGTTAACTGTAGCAATTTTAGGAGCCACTGGCGAAGTTGGAAAAGAGATGTTAAATTCTCTGTTAGAACGCCAGATTCCCATTAAAGAATTAAGATTATTTGCCTCTAAACGAAGTACTGGACAAAAAGTTGCGTTTGGTGACAAAGAATTAGTAATCGAAACATTAACAACAGACTGTTTTGAAGGAATTGATGTTGTCTTATGTGCGTTAGATGACGATATTGCTCGTATCTACCTGCCTGAAGCCAAAAAACAAGGTTGTTTAATTATTGATAATTCAAGTATTTATCGACTAGATGAAGACGTACCTTTAGTTGTACCAGAAGTGAACCCTGATGATATTTTTACCAATCAAGGGATCATTGCAAACCCTAACTGTTCAACAATTATTGCACTTGTTGCCATTGCCCAACTACACAAAAAAGCCACTATCAATTCAATGATTGTGTCAACTTACCAAGCTGTTTCAGGTGCTGGTAAACAAGGGATTGAAGAACTTGAAACTCAAGTCGTTGATATTTCTGAAGGAAAAAGTGTGACTCCTCATGCCTTCCCTTATCAGATTGCCTATAATTTAATTCCGCAAATTGGTGGATTTAATGCTGAAGGGCATTCAAGCGAAGAAATGAAATTACAAAATGAAGGACGTAAAATCCTCCATCATCCAACACTTGATGTAACATGTACATGTGTGCGTGTTCCTGTCGTTCGTTCGCACTCAGAAGCGATCACTCTTTTCTTAGATAATGATTTGAGCGTTGAAGAAGCCCGTCAAATCATTAGCGAAACTGATGGCGTGAAGTTAGTCGATGACTTAGACAACCAAGGTTACCCAATGCCACTTGATACATCTAACCAAGATTTAGTTTATGTTGGGCGTATCAGAAAAAGTAAAGTCGGTAATCAATCAGTCATAACTCTGTGGTGTTGTGGGGACCAAGTAAGAAAAGGTGCTGCAACAAATGCCGTACAAATTTTAGAACACTACATAAAGCATTCTAACTAAACATACTGGCTTGTGCTTGTAAAGATAAAGAGGTTTGACTAATTCATGATTTTATTTTGCCGAGTTTGTACTATCATAATAAAAGAGGCTGTACACTAAATCGTATTGATAGATTAAATTCTATCAATGCGTTTTTTTATTTGAGGCATAGAAAAAGGGGCATTCTTATTGGTAAAATTAAGTCGTCTATAACTAACATTACAAAGGAGAATACTCCTATGGATAATAGTACAAGAAAACTACTCAATTTAACAGATGATTCTCTTATTTTTAATGAGGATTGGTTGTCTCGCGAAGCGAGAAACAACCGCTCTGTTAACATGATGACAGGAAGATTAGTGAATAAAGATAAGCAATGCCAGAAATGTGGATGTTATCAATCCGTTAAAAACGGAACGTATCAAACCATCAGTCAATTGCCTGAAGTTGAACGTCGCCCAACTTATCTGAAACTTCACAGAGAACGTTACCTTGCTTCTACTTCTCTAGTAGATGACTATTGTCACATTTCTAAACAGCTTAAATACTAAATTGCTTTTGACTTAAAAGAGAATCAATTATGTAAAAAAATCGCAGCATGCCACAGTGTCTTTGAAAATACTGTTAAACGTGTGTTAGTCTCATTTACGAACAATCAGCAACCGAATGTTAATTTCTTGCCCACGGCTCTTTGTGTAGATGAGTTTAGCTCTACTTTTGATTGTCATGCTGGAATGAGCTTTATTTGTGCTGATGCGACACCTAAAAAAATAATCAATATCTTACCTGATAAAAGATGACATAAATTGGTTTCTTACCTTATGAAGTATTCCAAAAAATCACGTTTAAAAGTAAGATTTTTGGTCATGGATATGAATGCAAGTTACGGTCAACTATTAAAAACAGTCTTTCCAAACGCCGCAATCGTCACAGATCGATTTCATATCATTCAACAGATTAACCGCTCTTTCAACACCTTAAGAATAAAAGAAATGAATCAACTAAAACACCACAATCAAGAGGAAGGAAAGCAGTATCGAAGATTAAAGCGTTATTGGAAACTCCTTTTAAAGGACAGCTCTGAATTAAACTATAAACACTTTTATTATCGTCCTTTATTCAAGAGAAATGTGTCATCTACCGAATTGGTAGATGAGTTACTTTCTTATAGTTCTCTATAAAAAAAGCGTATCATTTTATCCAAGAATTGAAGTATGCTTATAGAATCAACGATTATGTCTTATTTTTTGAGCGATGTTCAAAGATACCTGTTGAATTACCAAAGTATGTTAAAGATAAATTCAAGATATTTGGTAAGTTCTCCCAAGGAGTCATGAATACCTTTAAATACTCCTATTCAAATGGTTTCTTAGAAGGCATTAACAATAAAATTAACGTGATTAAACGTGTGACCTATGGCTATCGAAACTTTCTACTATTCAAACGACGTATCTTTTTGATTCAAAATGAAGTTTTTCAGGTTAATTAAAAAAGCGAGAGAATTTCTTCCCTCACTTCAATTAATTCTATTTCATTTTTGAGACTTTTTCATCAATATTATTGTCCATCAACACGATTTGACATAGAGCCGCAAAAACCACAACCTTAATTGATTGTGGTTTTCTCTTTAAAAGAAGGTTGAAACAAGTGCTAGAATGGCTAAACCACCTTGTGTTAAAATAATCTTTTTATCACTTGTTAAACTACCATATAAAGCAACTAAAATTATATAAACTAATAATACTCGACTAATTTCAAGTGAAGCCTTTGATAAAAATACACTATACAACAATCCTACACCAATTAGACCATTATATACCCCTTGATTTTTAAATAAGGTACTTACAGAATTTCTTTTCAATTCTTCTTTTGTCATATTAAAAACTCTACTCGTTACACCTGATGTAGTTGCAAAAGTCTCTAGATACATGATATAGAAAAATTCCAAAGCAACAAATACGATTAAAACAGTTGAAATTATAGACATCTCTATTCCTCATTTTCTGTGATAATTAATTCTGTTTTCTTCTCAGCATATTCTGACATTTTTCCAAATAAGTTTATTAATAGTGGATTTTGGTTATGTTTATCAATTGATTCTTGGTTTTTCCAATGTTCAATCATCACAAATTGATTTTTCTTTTCCACTGATTCATATAAATCATATAGCAAGCAGCCTTCTTCCAATCGTGTAGAAGCAATTAAAGGTACTATATCCGCTAAAAAATCTTCTCTTTTATCATTTTTTACATAAAAATTTGCTTGTATAATTTTCATTTTTCTCCCTCCTCTCATTTAAATTCAGTGATTTTTTCAGCAGCCAATCGAACAGAAGTATATCCAGCTTCTTTCTCTTTTCCGATAGATAAAATCATTACTGGTACATATCTCTCTTTATCTAACCCAAAAGCTTCTGCTAACTGGTCAGACTCGAATCCTCCAATTGGATTCGTTTCATATCCATGTGCCCGAGCAATGAGCATGAATTGCATCGCAACTAAACTTGAATCAATTTTTACTACATCATTCATTTGTTCTTTAGTAAAATTTTTGTAATATGGAATAATTGCAGCCAATTGTTGGTCTCTTACTTCAGCTGGCATTTTACCTTCTTCAACTGCTTGGTTGTAAATATCTTCCCCTAATTCATAGCATTGCATGTCACCAAAAATCAAAACCATTGCTGAGGAAGTATCATTTTGCTTTGTATTAAAACGAATTAATGGTTTTAGTTTAGATTTTTGTTCATCACTCTCAACAACGACAAAACGCCAAGGTTGCATATTCACTGATGATGGTGCAGTCGTTGCTTCTTGAATCATTTCAAGCATTTCTTCATGAGATATTTTTACTGTTTCATCATATCCACGAACAGACTTTCTTCCAAATATAATTTCTGAAAAATCATTGTTTACCAAATTTTTTGACATATTCTTTCCTCTTCCATTTCATATTTACAATTTTTAAAAACCAATTTATGCTATTACGCTTTTTATGAGTCTTCATTCTACTCATTTCTCTCTTTATTCGTAAAATCAACTACAATTTTCCTTTTCACACGTCCGCTGCTTATTTCTTTCATAGCAGTATTAATCTCTGAAATAGGGTAAATCTTTTGAATTGAAATAATCAATTTTTCCGATTCAACAAAAGAACGATTTTTTGATGCTTTTGCTATATCATTTTCACCAACAACAACGTATTCTTGGAAAGCCCCTGTCATCGGTGTTCTTCCGTATACAGAATCACCTACTCTAAATTGTGTAATTTTTGAATCCACAGCTTCTATATCGCCTGAAAAATCATGCCCCAGTGTCAAGCGCATTGAATAACGCAAAACAAATTTTGCATCACCATTGCGAATTCTGTAATCAACTGGATTCAAACTTGCTGAATGAACTTTGATTATTATACTATTCTTAGACAGTACAGGTTTTTGTATTTCATTCAAAAAAAGTTATTCTTGCTTTCCGTATTGCTTTATTTGATACGCAAACATCTGTCCTCTCCTTCATTCGCCAATCTAATTTCCTATATTTATTTCACTAATTTTGTTAATAAATTTAGTAGAGTATTTTCTTCTTCCTCATTCAATGGCGACATCATCGTTTTATTTGGATGACTAAATTCTCTTTCACAATGTTCCAGTTCTTTTGTTGCCTTCTCTGTAATTCTAACAACAACTTCTCGATTATTATTTTTGTTTCTTTCACGTATAACATAATTTTTTTCTTCTAAAATCTTTAAATGTCTAGTGACCGCAGCACTATCTATTTTCAACTCATTTTGCAAATTTGTTTGCGAACACTGTCCATTCTCTTTCAGAAACAACATTAATTCATAACGTGTAATACTAAATCCTGTTTCTTTTTCAAATTTAGTAGTCATTTCTTGATTGGCAAGTTTAAGTTGATATAATAGTTTGCTAAATTTTCTTAAATTCATCTATTACTCCTTTCATGTGTGATTAATCAATAGTTGACCAGTCAAATATAAATCATTTTTAATACTTTGAAAAGTAGTTTGCTTAAATTAACTCTAAAATTTATTCATTATTATCAAATCAAAACCTCCAGTGTGAACTGGAGGTTTGTTCTTCGGCTGAAAGCCTCTTTTCCCGGCCTAAGCCTAAAAGGCTTACCGAAGGGTTTCCCCTCGTGCACCACGTTTACTCGCTAATCCTAAAAAGATTAGCTATTATTTCTTTTTATTTTTTTCTCCAGTAAATGGATCACATTCTTCAAATAATGTAAGCTGATCTGCTACATAATCTTCTTGAATTTGATTTCTTATGTATTCTTCAATTTGCCTTTTATTTCTTCCAACCGTATCTACATAATAACCTCGACACCAAAATTTTCTGTTTCCATCACGATATTTTAGCTCTGCATGTCTATCAAAAATCATTAAACTACTTTTTCCTTTTAAATAACCTATAAAACCAAAAACACTAAGTTTAGGTGGAATGCTTACTAACATATGTATGTAATCCTTACAGGCATTAGCTTCTATGATTTCAACACTTTTATTATATTCTCCATAAATTATTTGGCGTCTATACTTCGATGCGAAAACTATGTGATACTTACATTTCCATGTTGTGTGTGATAAACTTTGAGTGTCCTTTTTCATAAGGAACCTCCTTGTGATTTGATAGTTTGTGGTCGGGAAAACAAGCCTATCTTATCATTTTAAGAGGATTTTTTAATGCCGCGCTGGAAGCTTTTTAGAACCACCCGCATAGCAGGTGGTTTTCAATACATATAAAAAAGATGATAAATCTGAGATTACCCTCAAATTCATCATCTTATAGATTTAACTCATCAGTCCTATTTGACAAAGAGCCGAAAAAACTGGTTGTCACGTCAAAAATAACAACCAGTTAAATAATTATTTATGTTCTTTAATCCATGATTCTACTGAATCAATTGCTGATTGTAACCCTTCTGGATTTTTACCACCCGCTTGAGCCATGTCAGGACGACCACCACCGCCACCGCCAACAAGTGGCGCGATTGCTTTGATTAAATCACCTGATTTTAATCCTTGATCATTCATCTCTTTTGTCATACTGACAAGTAAGTTAACTTTCTCGCCTTGTACTAATCCTAAGACTAAAATATCAGATAGTGATTTTTGTTTCCATTGGTCAGCTAATTGACGTAATTGGTTCATGTCTTTGACAGCGACTTTTGACGCAATATAAGTCACGCCATCTACTTCTTTGATGTCCTTAAACACATCTTCTGCTTCAGCGTTAGCTAATTTTGCACTTAATTGTTCTACTTCTTTTTGTGCTTGTTTTAATTGTTCTTGTAATTGTTCCACACGTTGAACAGTATCTTTTAGTTGAGGTGCTTTAACACATTTAGCTACTTGACGGAGTAATCCTTCTTCTTCTCTAAAGGCTTCATAGGCTTCTTTACTTGTCACAGCTTCGATACGTCGAACACCTGCACCAATTCCTGATTCAGAAACAATTTTGAAAACCCCAATATCAGAAGTGTTGCTTACATGAACCCCACCACATAATTCGATAGAGTAACCATCAACATTTACCACACGAACATTTTTACCATATTTTTCACCGAATAGTGCCATCGCGCCCATCTCTTTTGCTGAATCAATATCTGTTTCAACTGTGACAACTGGTAAGTGTGCCCAAATTTTTTCGTTCACGATTTCTTCCATTTGTTTTAACTCGTCAGGAGTCACTTGTTCAAAATGAGTAAAGTCAAAACGTAAATAACCTGGTGCAACAAGTGACCCTGCTTGATTAGCATGCTCTCCCAATACATCTTTTAACGCACGATGTAATAAGTGAGTCGCTGTATGATTTTTTGTGATGCGTTGACGTAATTCTTTATCAATCACTAATTGATATGTGTCGTCTGTTTTTAATTCACCAAACACTTCCACTTGATGTAATGATTGGCCATTTGGTGCTTTTTTAACGTTTACCACATTGGCAACCAAATCACCTGCTGCATTATAAATTGCCCCTTTATCAGCCACTTGTCCACCCATCTCAGCATAGAAAGGTGTTTGACCAAAAATTAATTGCGCATTACCTTCAGTTGTCGCCTCTTTAATCTCATCATCTTGGATAATCACCATTAATTTAGCATCCACTGTGTCTTCCGTATAGCCCACAAATTCACTCACTACTTTAATATCAGTTAATAGAGAAGATTGAACAGACATTGACTCTTCTTTCGAACGAGCCGCACGAGCACGATCTCTTTGAGCCGTCATTTCGACTTCAAATCCTTCGTGATCCACACTTAATCCTTCGTCTTGAGCCATCTCTTCCGTCAATTCTACTGGGAAGCCATAGGTATCATATAGTTTAAAGATATCTTTACCAGATAAAACAGTTTGATTAGCTGCTTTCATGTCTTTGATTAAGTCGCTGATAATGGATAAACCATCATTAATTGTTTCGTGGAATCTTTCTTCCTCTGTTTTGATGACTTTTTGAATAAAGTCTTGTTTTTCGACAATTTCTGGGTAATAACTTTCCATAATTTGTCCAACAACAGGCACTAAATCAACTAAAAAGGCTTTATCAATTCCTAGTTTTTTACCATGCATCACCGCACGACGAATTAATCGACGTAAGACATAACCACGCCCTTCATTTGATGGCAACGCCCCATCGCCAATTGCAAATGATACCGCACGAATATGATCAGCAATGACTTTGAAAGACGTATCTGTTGCGCTATCTTTACCATATTCTTTGCCATCAGACATCTTTTGAGTTGCTTCAATGATTGGAATAAATAAATCTGTTTCAAAGTTTGTTTTAGCATCTTGGAAAATAGACACCATACGTTCTAATCCCATCCCCGTATCAATGTTTTTATGTGGCAATGGTAAATACTCATTGTTTTCAGTATGATTAAATTCTGAGAATACTAAGTTCCAAATTTCTAAATAGCGTTCATTTTCGCCACCTGGGTAATTTTCTGGGTCATCTTCTGCCACATCATTGTATTCTTGTCCTCTATCAAAAAATATTTCAGAGTTTGGACCACATGGACCAGCCCCAATATCCCAGAAGTTCTCTTCTAATTTAACAATAGACTCTTTTGGTAAACCGACTTCTTCATGCCAAATACGAAATGCTTCTTCATCATCAGGATGAACCGTCACATATAATTTATCTTTGTCCAAACCAAACCATTTTTCACCTGTTAATAATTCCCAAGCCCAATGGATCGCTTCGTTTTTAAAGTAGTCTCCTACTGAGAAGTTTCCTAACATTTCAAACATCGTATGATGACGCGCTGTTTTCCCAACGTTTTCAATATCATTAGTACGAATACTTTTTTGAGCGTTGGTAATTCTTGGATTTTCAGGTACAACAGACCCATCAAAATATTTTTTTAATGTCGCCACACCAGAGTTAATCCATAACAATGTTGGATCATCAATTGGGACAAGAGAGGCACTTGGTTCAATTTTATGCCCTTTTGTTTCAAAAAAATCTAAAAATAATTGTCTAACCTGACTACTTGATAATTGTTTCATTCATATTCCTCCTAAAAATAATAAAAAAGCACCCATGCAGTCAAGGACGTTTACCGCGGTACCACCTTGATTGCAATGATGCTTTGACAGTCATTACCTCTTTTACTTTCTTAACGCGAAAACACGTGATAGGTTACTATCAAAGTCATAAGGGAGCATTTTTAAATTAGTTGCACTCTCTCACCAAACAAGCGCTCTCTGATTCATTTAATCATTTAAAAATATGTCCTTAAGTTGCATATAAATTATAATGAAAAAACCTCTACCTGTCAATGCGTCTTACCTATTTTGGCAGATACTTCGCTAAAAAAGTTTCGATTGTTTTTTTGTATTCTTCCGGGTGTTTTTTTAACGAATCTGCATGTTTTGCTCCTTCGAAAATAACTAATTCTTTCGGTCCTTTTGTGGCATTATATACCTCATAAACCATTTCTTTGGGAACAAAATCATCTTGATCTCCATGGATAAATAACATTGGTAATCTATTTTTTTCTAATTGTTTGACAGCACTCGCTTCACTAAATGAATACCCAGCACGAAGTTTCGTGTAACCAGAAGCTAGTGGAATCATTGGAAAAGATGGCAGATGAAACATATCGTTTAACTGAAAAGCCAACTCATTGTTTACTGAATCATACCCACAATCTTCAATGATGACCTTCACTTGCTCTGGTAACTTCTCACCACTTGTCATCATAACAGTTGCTGCTCCCATGCTTAAACCATACAGAACAATGTCAACCTGTTCACCATATTCTTTTATCACTGTGTTAATCCACTTCACATAATCGTTTCGATCTAACCAGCCAAATCCCACATATTTTCCTTCACTCTTCCCATGAGCACGATTATCTGGCACCAATACATCAAACCCATCATCATAAAACAGTTGAGCATATTGCCCCATAAGATCACTTTTCCCCATATAGCCATGAGCTACAATCGCAACTTTTTTACTTGGTGTATCATGTGTGACTTTTTTAGCGACTAACTTTAATCCATCATCACTGTTTATTGTCCATTCACTTAAATGATTTGCTGAAAACTGCCAATCTTTGTCAATTTTTTCTTGTTTTACGTCATTAATAAAATCTTTTTTCCCTGCTACAACTGCATAGTTAAATAAATAATTAACTCCTGCACCTAGCCCTATAATAATTACAACAACTAGAATCACTAGTCCATAAATTAATACCTTTTTCATACTTACCTCCAACATTCAGATAGTAGTATGATACACTGAAACTATCTATTTGAAAAGGAGAGAATCATATGATTCAAATTGTCTTTAATAACGCCCCTTGGAACAAAGCTGCTGCATTTTATTTAAGAACACTGGTCTTCGTCCAGGAACAAGGCATATCCTTAAAATCTGAATTTGATGACCTCGATATCGATAGCACCTTTTATCTAGTCATCTATCATGATAAAAGTCCTGTTGGAACGATTAGATACCAACAAGATGACGAGACTACTTTACGTCCAGATAGGTTATGTGTCCACAAAATGATGCGTAAACAAGGACTTGGTAGGCGACTCATTTTAGAGCTAGAACAAATTGGTAAAAAACAACACTGTACGCTGTCTCGGGTTCATGGTGAAAAGCAAGCCATTGGTTTTTATCAAAAATTAGGTTACCAAGTGGTCTCTGATGAATTCATCGAAGATGGTATTATCTGTGTGTTACTAGAAAAAGAACTCAACTAAACACCCCTTCAGTTACTAAATAGCTGAGGATGTCGTATTATTCTTTTACTCTATGTTACTTCACATACCAGATAACTATCGCACTAATCATAAGGATAACTAATTCACTTATAAAAGTAGAATATCATTCTTTTCACCAGTGTTTGGTAGACTATTATGGGACTTATTATTTAAAGTATTGGTAATAATGATGTGACCAATATTCGTGTCATTCACACTTGTTGTATAACCTGGTACTTTCCTTATTTCTTTCACTGTATAATCAATTGTTTTTCCATTTACTTTTTTGACGAATTTGTTCCATGTACATGTCCAACGATTACCCTCATTCAATTCAACAGCTTCATCACTTTTCTTACCATCTGCATAGAGTTGAACTTTAATGCTCGTTGGGCGTGTATTGTGTTTATCTTGATTATCTTTCCAATATTTTGTCACACTAATATCAATATAATAAAGGTATTTGCGTGTTTTTTAATTATTTTTTCGTGCATTTTTTTAGAGTTCCTTGTGAATTTAAAAACATAAAAAAGAGTTATGTCAAAGTGACATAACTCTTTAACTAAACATAATTTAATTTTATAAAAATTCTCCATAAACCTCATCAACTGATTTTTTTTCATCAATAACAATATATAAATGACCATTTTTAGATATTTTTGTTGTTTGATGAACATTATCTAATCCTTCTTGACCAGGTGTCTCTTTATCTTTATATGGGAAGTAAATTAAATCACTTGTTCCATCATCAAAAACAATATCCATTTTTTCAATATCTTGATATTTTGTCGCACGTTCAAACATACCTGACTCTAATCCACCTAAGTTAATGTCATCTGTTTGGACATGATCT
This sequence comes from Vagococcus sp. CY53-2, assembly GCF_022604695.1. Taxonomy (NCBI): domain Bacteria; kingdom Bacillati; phylum Bacillota; class Bacilli; order Lactobacillales; family Enterococcaceae; genus Vagococcus; species Vagococcus sp. CY53-2. Next base: position 67,994 of record NZ_JALAHP010000001.1, on the reverse strand, counting down.
GCTTCACTTAAAATCTCAATTTTAAACCCTTCACATGGTCTAATTTTTTGAAAATCACTTCCATTGATACGTCCATAACTTGTTGATACTTTACTAATCCATAAATCGCCAATGCATTCACGGTCTATTGTCCATGTTTCACCATTTCTGAAATAAAATTTAAAACCTGTCATTGTTTTTGCCATAAATGATCTCCTCTTTCCAATTAGAAACTTATCATCTTTCTTACACATTTATTGTAACATGATTAATAAAAAAAATAAACAACTTTATTAATCTTTTCACAAATTATATCTATTACTATTTAATACGTTCCATAAATGTCATGGTATTTACTTTAACACGAGTATGCTTTCCTGTAGCTATCAACCTATCTTGGTCATATGCTTTATAAGTAAAATGAAAAGATTTTTCATCAGATTCTTTCAATGTCGCAATGATTTTAATTAATGCCCCTGTTATGGAAGGTCGCATATGATTAATGTCAATTGAAGAGCCCACAGAGGTATATCCTGTTTCTAAATCTTTTTCAATAGCATTCATGCAAACATTCTCAACCATTGCAATAAGACCAGGGGTGCCTAATACATTCAATGTTCCTGATCCTAATTCTTTTGCTGTGTATCGTTTTGTGACTTCAAATATCATGTCATAATCCATCTAATCCACCACCATTTCGTTGATATTTTTTAATAACGTGGCTTTATCATTTTCCCAATGGCCATTCAACACTTGTTTTTCACTAAATGATAAAACATTTCCTAACCAAGGTCCTGGCTTTTTATTAGTAAATGATAAAATATCACGACCTGAAATACTCAAATCAGTCATTGATTTAATAGGTAATTGATCATATGTTTCTAAATACAATGTTTCATCATTTGACAAGCTAAAGAAGGCTCTTGCTTGTTCAACTAAAGAAATAACTTCTACCCCTGCATCATATAAAGATTGAGCATCCCAGTCTTTTTCCAAACGATGATTATAATACGTGACTACTTGACTAACTACGTTAGATAAGTGTTTTGATGCTTTCCATTTTGTAAAAAATGATTTAATCTTTGTCTCTTTTAATGCAATTAATAGGCAACTCCAAGCTAATTCTTCACTTGTTAACAACATCGTAGGGTTAATATCTGAAAAACTCATCAACTCATCTTTTTTATTCGATAATTCTGGGCAACATTTATAACAATTTGTTTCAACGAAAGGACGTAATCCTTTTTTCCGATGGGACCCCATTAACAATTTAACCCACTCGATATAAATGCGTTCAATGGCAATTTTTTCGAGTAATAAATGATTTTTGGCTATCGCCTCTTCCGTTTTCACTTCAATATTAAAATCCAATTGACTAGCAAATCTCAAGGCGCGCATCATTCGAAGAGCATCTTCACTAAACCGTTCATCAGGATTTCCGACTGCTTTAATCTCTTTTTCATGAATGGATTCGATGCCTTCAAATAAATCGACAATCTCTCCATCAAGTGTCATAGCTAAGGCATTCATGGTGAAATCACGTCGTTTTAAATCTTCTTCAAGAGTTCTAACAAACGTCACCTTATCTGGTCGTCGATAATCCTGATAGGTTGACTCCGTACGAAATGTGGTAATTTCATATTGATCTTGATGATATAAAACAAGGACTGTACCATGTTCAATACCAACATCAATTGTTCGTGGAAATATCTCTTTAATTTCTTCTGGAAACGCACTGGTTGCAATATCGACATCATGAATGGTCTGATGTAGAATCACATCTCTGACACTTCCACCAACAAAATAGGCTTCATAACCATGACGATTAAGTTCTTTTAAAACCGGTAAAGCATGTTTAAATTCGATTGGTAACTCATTTATTTTCATTTTTATCAACTTTCTACTTCATACTTTTTCCCTCATCCACTCGTTCAAAGCGATGACTATCTCTAGCATAAAACTTTTTCATGTTATCTTCAAATACTTTTGTTAAATCAATGTCTAAAGAATTCGCCATGATTAACAGAACAATGAAAACATCGCCTAATTCTTCTTCTACTGTTTTTGGCTTCTCAGTTAATTTTTTTGGTTTTTCTCCGTAGTAATGATTAATCTCTCTAGCTAATTCTCCCATTTCTTCGGTTAATCTTGCCATTTGAGCAAGAGGGGAAAAATAGCCTGTTTTAAATTGTTGGATGTAATCATCCACTTCTTTTTGCATTTGAGTTAACTTCTCTATTTTTTCCATGACAAACTCCTTTTAAAAATATTCCAAAATACACCTAGTTTTTATTATCTGTTGCCCTTGTTGCCCTCCTTAGACAATAATGATAAGATGAAACTAAATGATGTAAATATGGTTTTTGGGGGCAAACTATGCGTATAAACAGGCAATTTTTTATTAATTGTATCATGATTTTTATTGGAGCGAGTATTTTTAGCTTTGGTTTGGTTAATTTTAATATAGCAAACAAGTTAGCTGAAGGCGGGATGACGGGAATTGCATTGATTGTCTATAATCTTTTTCATGTTGACCCTGCACTGACTACCCTTATTTTAAATATTCCGCTTATTTTGGTTGGACTAAAGTTACTCGGATTAGAACCACTTATTTTAACATTAGTCGGTTCCTTATCCTTGTCATTAAACTTGTGGGTTTGGCAAAAAATACCTTTAAACATTTCTGTTGATAACGATATTTTAATTGCCGCACTTCTTGCAGGGATTTGCGGTGGAATTGGTAGTGGAATCGTGTATAAATATGGTGGGACAACTGGTGGAACAGACATTATTGCTCGTATCATCGAGAGACGTTTAGGTATGACGATTGGACGATCGTTGTTTACATTAGATATATGTGTCTTACTGTTGTCTCTAAGCTATTTATCACTTAAAGAAATGATGTACACGCTGATTGCTGTCTTTGTATTCAGCCGAGTGGTGGATTTTGTACAAGATGCGTCCTATGGTGCTAAGGCCGTTTTTATTGTCTCAGACCATGATAGACAAATAGGCGATACCATTATGAAAGAATTAGATCGCGGTGTAACCTATATTAATAGCGAAGGTGGCTTTTCAAAAGAAAGTAGACAAATGGTTTATTGTGTTGCAAGCATTATTGAGATGAGTCGTATCAAAGAAATTTGTTATGAGATTGATCCGCGTGCCTTTATGACTTTTTTCAACATCAATGAAGTCTCAGGAGAAGGCTTTACTTATAAAGAATTGCAAGAGTTACATGAACAAGCAAAAAAACAAAAGTAAGGGAGATTATCCACCACTTTTGTTTTTTCTTTTTTGGTATTCATCTGACCAATAAATAAACTCTTGTTGATTGTTTGAGTCAATCGCATCATTTATTTTGGTTAATAAATATTCCTCTTCTTTTTCGGATTGTTTTTGTTTAAAATCGTTTTCTATACGATGAAACATCTCTGTTGGAATCAAATCAAACGCACTAAGAAACGGATTATCTTCTGTGACTGTTTGATACAATTGATTGAATTCACGATGTTCGAAATAAACTTCGATGTATAAGGTATCTTTATAATTCATTCTAATCTCATGAAATATTTGTTGGGCATCAGTAAAAGGCTGGGTTTCTTTAAATAAAACGAGTCCATCCTGATTTTCCCTTGTAGCGGCTATCACAAGACCTCTAGGCGTTTTATCTGCTTGTTCAACAAACACGACGCGATTAAGTATGGCATCATGATTAAGTAAATAATTTAAAATCCAATAAGCTTCTTTTTCTTTTAGCGTAATAGTTTCCAATAGCCAGGTGATAAAGGCTCGTTTGTCCTCTAAATTAATCATATTCTTCACTACTCTTCCAACATTGTAACAATCATCAAATCATCTGGAACCATTGTCAAATAGGCTTGTAATACCTCTTTTGATTTGTCTAATTGTCCTTCTTCTCGTAAAAAGATACCATAATCTTTTAAGAAATCAGCGTCAATATCCATATATGGATGAGCTAACTCATAATATTTTTTCGCATCTGCATACTCTTCTAAACCATTATAAGCTTGTGCTAAGTACCAATAGGCTTCACCTTGATCTAAAATATCTAATGTCGAAACTAAATGGATGGCTTCTTCATATTCTTCCTCTTTCAATAACAGTTCAGCTAGTTTTAGTTTTGAAATATCACTATCTAATTCCAATGAGATAACTTCTTCTAAATACATTTTTGCCTGGTCTTTTTGATTTAGTTGATAAGATGCTTCTGACGCTAAATGATAGACAGACACATCATAAGGATTAACATGAATTCCTTTTTCAGCTACTTCTAATGCGTCATCATATCGTCCTTCATCAAACAGGATTTGTGCCAATGGGTAATAAACTTGATTAAATTCAGGATTCATCTCGCTAACTTTTGTTAAAAGTTGAATACTGCGTTCATTTTCTCTAATTTGATAGTAACAAAGAGCCAACTGAAACAATCGCTCCACTGTTTCAGATTGTTTAATAGCAGATTCTAAAAAGGTCACTGCTTCTTCATACTCCCCAATTCTTGACAAAGATACTCCTATACGCTCATCTAAATCAATTGGCGACTCAAAGGTTGGGTACGTTTCTTTTATCATCTCATACGTTGTAATAGCATTTTGATAGCTTTCAGTTGAGAAATATAATTCTCCTAGTGCTAAATCAATCAATGGCTCATTTGGCAGTATCGTTTTAGCTTCTTTTAATTTTTGTTCGCTCACTTCAGGAATGTCCATCATTTGATAAATATCGGCTAACGTCAATAAGCTTTGTGCGTATAATTCGCTGCTTGGCTTAATTTGTTCTAACCATTCAAACGCTTCTTCTAGCTTATCTTCTTCAATCGCAATTTCTCCTAAAGATATTTTCAAACTATCCTCATCAGGATAAAGACTCAACAAATCTTTAAACAACGTGCTCGCTTCTTCAAGAAAGCCTAGTTGATACAAATTATCTGCTAATTGTAATTTTTCTTCTGGTAAATCCTGTGACAAAGCTTCATTAAAATAAACCGTCGCTTGAGCTAAGTCTCCAGATGATAATGCTTCTAACATTTGTTTACTATATGACATATTTTTTCTCCTTCATCTGTGATGTTCTATTTTTTTTGGAAAATAGAAGCAATGGCAACAATAATAATGGCTCCTAAAATAGAAGGAACCAACGCCATACCAGCTAATTGTCCTCCCCAATCATCACCAAACATTTTTTGTCCGATTGCAGAGCCTAATAACCCTGCCACAAGGTTAAATAAGCAACCTTGTGAGTCTTTTTTTCCTGTTATTAATGTTGCAACTGCACCAATAATACTTCCTACGATTAATACTGAAATCCAATGCATCATAATCACCCTCATTCTATTTGTCTAATCCATTCTATCTGATTTCTATGTTTTTTCCTAGAAATTCGTTTAACTTTATAAAAAAAAGCAAGTATCAAAAATTCGATACTTGCTTTAACAGTTTTATTTAACTGCATCTTTTAACGCTTTACCTGGTTTAAATGCAGGTACTTTACTTGCAGCGATTTGAATTTCTTCACCTGTTTGTGGGTTACGTCCTTTACGGGCAGCTCTTTCACGTACTTCGAAGTTTCCGAATCCGATTAATTGAACTTTTTCACCTTCAGATAAAAATTCTTGAATTGAAGTAAATACAGCGTCTACTGATGCTGTCGCATCTTTTTTAGTTAATCCAGTTGCTTCTGCAACTTTTTCGATTAATTCTGCTTTATTTGCCATTATTAATTTCACCTCCTCGAAAAAGATTCGATGTTTTATGTGACATCATGTTTTCTAAATCATACTTTTGAATCACTCAATAGGCATGAGTAGAAATATTCGATTACAATATTTCTTAAACAAAGATACCATAAGAACATTGATTTAGCAAGGTTAATCAAAGAAATGATTGATATTTTAGCTTTTTTAATTTTTTTTGCAAAAATAAAAATAGTATGTTAAAATAATCTATTTTCTTCGTCTTGTAAGGATTCGAATAGGCGTTCCTTCAAACTCGAAAGCACGTCTTATTTGATTTTCTAAAAATCTTGAGTAAGAGAAATGCATTAATTCTTCTTCATTAACAAACACAACAAAGGTGGGTGGTTTGATGGCAACTTGTGTCGCATAAAATATCTTCAAACGTTTCCCTTTGTCAGTCGGTGTTGGGTTGATTGCCACTGCATCCATAATCACATCATTTAAAATAGATGATGGAATACGTAATGTTTGATTTTGACTCACGGTCTCAATGATTTCAGGTAATTGATGCAAACGTTGTTTTGTCTTAGCTGATACATAGACTATTGGGGCATAATCAAGGTATCTGAATTCAGAGCGAATGTCTTCTTCAAATTCTTTCATCGTATGATTGTCTTTATCTAATGTATCCCATTTATTGACAACAATCACAATACCTTTCCCTGCATCATGAGCAAATCCGGCAATTCGTTTGTCATACTCACGGATTCCTTCTTCTGCGTTCAATACAACTAATACCACATCAGAGCGGTCAATCGCACGCATTGCACGCATCGCACTATATTTTTCCGTATTTTCATAGACTTTACCTTTTTTTCTCATACCAGCAGTATCAATCATGATAAACTCTTGGCCAGTATTTGAGACAAAAGACGTATCAATCGCATCACGTGTCGTTCCAGCAACGTTAGAAACAATTACTCTATCTTCACCTAGCATGGCATTAATAAGAGATGATTTCCCAACATTTGGTCGACCAATCAAACTAAAACGAATAATATCGTCTTCTTCCTCAGCTTCAACTGGTTTAAAATGTTTGATGGCTTCATCTAACACGTCCCCTAAGCCAATACCGTGACTTCCTGAAACAGGGATTGGTTCGCCTAATCCAAGTGAATAGAATTCATAAATATCACTACGCATTTCAGGATTATCTACTTTATTTACTGCTAAAATGACTGGTTTATCACTTTTATATAATATCTTAGCCACATATTCATCCGCATCAGTGACTCCTTCACGACCACTTGTCACTAAAATAATCACATCTGCTTCTTCAATAGCTATTTGAGCTTGGTGTTTAATTTGATCCATAAAAGGCTCATCACTCATCTCGATTCCACCAGTATCAATAATGCTAAATTCACGTCCCAACCATTCAGAATGGGCATAAATTCTATCACGAGTGACACCAGGAACATCTTCCACGATAGAAATTCTCTCTCCAGCCATACGATTGAACAGGGTTGATTTTCCAACGTTTGGACGTCCAACAATCGCTAGTGTAGGGATTGACATAGTCATTCCTCCTTTATCCTTTTACTTTTTTATCCTTATGTAGTTTAACCCGAAGCCACGGTTGGTGCAAGGTAAATGTCAAATAATTCATAAAAAAAGTCAGCTCGTAAGCTGACGTTTTTTTATTTACCTGTTAAATCTTCACCTAACACATCACCTAATGTAAAGCCTGTTGACTCTTCTGGCATAACATAATCGTCTTCTTCTACGACTACTTCGTCTTCTTTTTCTTGTAGGGCTTTAATACTTAGTCCAATACGTCTATTTTCTTCAGACACATCAAGTACTTTCACTTGGACTACGTCACCTTCATTTAATTCTTCATGAGGTGTTGCAATATGTTTGTGTGAGATTTGAGAAATATGAACCAATCCTTCAACGCCTGGTAATACCTCAACGAATGCCCCAAACGTTGTCAATCGTTTCACTGTTCCTTCCAAGACTGAACCAACACTTGCTTTTGATTCAATATCATCCCATGGTCCAGGCAATGTTTCTTTAATTGACAATGACACACGTTCTTTTTCTGGGTCAACGCTTAATACTTTTACGGTCACTTCTTCACCAGAAGTTAAAACATCGGATGGTTTTGACACATGAGCATGTGAAATTTCAGACACATGAACTAATCCGTCCACTCCACCTAAATCAACAAAAGCTCCAAAGTCTGTTAAACGAGCCACTTTACCAGTCACCACGTCACCGGCAACTAATTTACCAAAAACTTCTTCTTTTGCGTTTGCTTTTTCTGCTTCTAATACGGCTCTATGAGAAAGGATTAGACGGTTTTCTGATGGTTCAATTTCAACAATTTTAAACGTTAAGGTTTGACCTTTGTATTCAGAAAAATCTGATACAAAGTGATCAGATACCATTGATGCAGGAACAAATCCTCTCACACCAACATCAACAACTAACCCACCTTTAACAACATCTGTGACAGGTCCTTCGATTAGTTCACCATCTTTAAATTTATCTTCAATTTCTTGCCATACTTTACGTGCATCTAAGCGACGTTTAGACAATAGATAGCTACCATTTTCTTTGTCTTTTCCGATTTCAGAAATAACAACTAAATCCATAATATCACCAATTGAAACAACGTCTGTGACGTTTTCCACTGGAATCGTTGATAATTCTTTTAAAGGAATGACACCTTCAACTCCAGCACCGATAATGCCAACAACAGCTTGCTTATTATCATCAACGGCTAAAATTTCACCTTGTACTAAATCACCAACTCTTACATCTTGAACACTTTCAATTGCATCTAACATTGTTTCATCTGCCATAATATCCTTATCCTCCTAAGCAACACTTACTTGATTTTTACTACTTACTTATATTCTACATAAAATAAAAAGACTTTACTAGTATTATCTATTATTTTGAGATGAAATTACCTTTTTAAGTTCATTTTCTATAACTTTTACAACTTCTTCTATAGATAATCCTGTTGTATCCACTTTTATTGCATCATTTGCTTGAACTAAAGGAGACTCTTTCCGATGTGAGTCGTAATAATCCCTATCTTCTATTTCTTTTTGTAGTTCGTCTAGGCTTGTCATAATGCCTTTTGTTCTATTTTCTTTATAGCGACGTTCCGCTCTTTCTTTAACACTTGCAACTAAAAATATTTTTAAATCCGCATCCGGTAATACAACCGTTCCAATATCTCGACCATCCATCACAATATTTTGCGAAGCTGATATATTTTTTTGACGATTAACTAATTCGTGTCTGACTTCTTTAATAGCCGCCACTTCAGACACATGGTTTGTTACGTCTGGCATACGAATCGCATCTGTTACATCCACTCCATTAGCATAAACATGTTGAATGCCTTCAACATAATCAAAAGAAATGTTTAGATGAGATAAAGCATTCATTAATTCGTCAGTGTTTTTTAAATTAATTTTATGTTCTAAAGCATGATACGTCACAACGCGATACATTGCGCCTGTATCACAATAAATATATCCCATTTTTTTGGCTAAAATTTTTGCTACCGTACTTTTTCCAGCAGATGCTGGTCCATCAATTGCCACTTGAATCTGTTTACTCATCGACGTCTTTCCTCTTCCTTTTTACACTAATCAAAAAGCCGCCCTAAGACGACTTAAATGATTATTATTTCACTCTAATTGCTTGCCCTGGTTGGACATTTTCAGCTGTCACACCTGGATTTAATTGATAAAGTTGGTCTAAAGTAATACCAGCTTCTTGAGAAATTTTCCATAATGATCTTGTGCTATCTCCTTGACCATATGACACAGTTCCACCACCAGGGGTTTGAGATGCTGGTTGACCTTGATTTTGTGTATTAGTTTGATCATTTTGATTTTGCTCTGTTTCATTTTGAGTAACTTGACCTCTTGTTGATGGGTCATTTTTAGGTACTTCCACATCACTAAATGTTTCAGAAGTGCTTTCTACAGTAGTAGATGAAGATTCTGTCATTTCAGTACTAGATTTTGCTGACTCGGTTGATTTTGTTTCAGATTCTTTTGTAGTACTACTACTAACAACACTCGTTGAACTAGTTGGTGATGCCGTTTTCCCACTATTTAAGTTTCCACTCATTTGAGAATAAATAATGGCACCAGTAGGAATTAAGACAATCAAAAATAATATCACAATAATACTGACTACAAACCAGGTTCTTTTTTCAGATTTAGAACGTCTATTAGTTCTTGAACCATCATCTTCATATATTTCTTGATCCCAAGATTCTTGCTCGTTTAATTCTTCTTTTTTATCTTCTGTTAAATTATTCTTATCCTTACTCAAAAATACTACCTCCTCAAAATATCTGAAACCATTTTATCATAATTAGCACAATATGTCGCTCTAAAACCTTAAAAAAAACATTTTTTCTAATTTATCTTGTGAATTTATGAATGTTCCTACTTTTTTTTCTTCTGTTCTAAACACATTGATATCAGGTTGTTCATGTTGGCAATTATCACAACAATTCTGCTGTCCATTATCTTGGTATTCACCAAAATAATGTTGTATTAACTCACGCCTACAATGGTTGCTCTGACAATATTCTATCATGTTATAAAGGTTTAATTCATGTTGTCTCTTCTTTCTCATTAAGTTTTCTTTATAAAAAAGCCACCCTTGATGGGTCATGTCAATTTGATTCAACCATTTTTTTTGTCCTTCAGTCATAGCTAACTCAAATAGTTTTCGTTCTTCAACAGATTTATTTTCTAAAAATAATAAATCCTCTTTTTCTTGATATGTTTGCTCCTGCAAGAAAAAATGGATCTGTTCATCACCAGGTTGGTATAAAATTAAAGATAAACTTTGGTGACCATCTCGACCCGCACGACCTGATTCTTGAACAAAATTTTCTAAGCTATTTGGCAAATGATAATGAATCACAAATCGAATATTCACCTTATTAATTCCCATACCAAATGCACTCGTTGCACACAATACACGTACCTCGTCATAAATAAATTGCTCCTGAATTCGAATACGATCATCATTAGACAAATCAGCATGGTAGCTTTGTACGGTATAGGGAAGCTTTTGGTTGAGCCATTCAGCCACTCTATCTGCTTCTTTTTTACTAGAAAAATAAATGATTCCCGGTACTTGTTTATCTGCCAAAAAAGACTCTAAGTAAAGGAGTTTATCATCTGTTTCAACTACTTGGTAATAAATATTTTCACGATTCACCGACTCACAAATCTCGACATACTGATTTTCTTCAAATAATTGCTCACAAATATCTTTTTTCACTTCAGCAGTCGCCGTAGCAGTCAATGCTAAAATCAAAGGATTTCCCAATTGATTTTTAATCGTTTTTAACGCCAAATAACTTGGTCTAAAATCATGACCCCATTGGGAAATACAATGTGCTTCATCAACAACAAGTAAGCTGATATGTAATAATTTAAAATACGCGAGTATATCAGGTTGGCTTAAGGATTCTGGACTGATAAAAATAAAACGATAGTGATTGAGATGAGTTAATACATATTTTTTTGACCGTTTTTCTAATAAACTATTTATTGCTATAACTGATTTTTCACCTTGTTTTCTTAAAAGGGATACCTGATCTTCCATTAAAGAAATTAGAGGAGACACAACAATCGTTTGTCCATTATTTTGATAGTAACTTGGAAATTGATAACACAAAGATTTTCCAGCCCCTGTTGGCAAAATAGATAGAGTTGATTGTCCATTTAAGATAGACTCAATAGTTTCTTTTTGTCCCTGATGAAACAGGTCAAATCCAAATCTTTGTTTTAAAAATTTATCTAATGCCACTACTTATCCCCCCTTTTTTTTCCCACAAATAAAATTGATAAAACTTAAACTCATAAAATGTTAAGGTCGGTATCTTTGAGACGACTTGCGAATACTTCCAACTCTTATAATTGGGGTATTCTTTAAGATAATCTTCTAAGTGTTGACACACTTCTTTTGGTATGTAAGACATGTATTCATCAGACGGCTTACTCATATTTATTTCAATAAAATGATCCATAATAGTGCTTTCCTTCAGACGTCTCATATGTGCCACTTGTTTAATAGTATGCCCTTTTGATAGTAAATAATCCGTTAAATCAACTGTATCTTGCTCTTTTTCTTTTTCTACCATATCAACTAGCGAGTTCATCAATATATAATAATCACAAGAGTCATTTATCTGTATCAACATTTTATGAAGTGCACTTTTATAAAGTAGATACGCATATACTTTATCATAATTTTTTTGTAAAGCTAACTGGGACAGCGTATAACCAACCACCTCATGGCCAACTAATTGTCCTACCAACATATCTTGCTCCTCTTCAGTTAAGTGTTTGATTAATTGCTCCCATTCGCTAAAAAATTCTTTTACTAGCTGATCACTATTATGTTGAAATAACCATTGTTTGACTTGTAACTGGTGTATAGGATCATTATCAATTGGTAAATAATCTGCGTTCTGATAGCTTTTATAAGAAATAACCTGTGACACGAACAATAAACGTTGCCAAAAGACGTCATCATATTTATAAAAATGAAATCCTTTGATAGAAAGTTGAGACAATACGTTATATTTTAATATGTCTTTACCCTGATTCGTTATCTTAGCCAATTGACTATCCATTTGCTGTAGATGACCCTTTTGAATCAGCGAATGAATACTTGAATTAAATTGCGGCTTAGATAATTTAGGAAACAAACAAAAATAATCTAGTAGAGTGTATAATTTTCCGTAACTCAAAACAGAGGTTGTTTTCTTACCTTTTAAAAGATGGTACAATGTAGAGTAGCGCATCACCTCACCTGATTTAAAACAATATAATATCACATCTTCTATGAACAAAAACTATCACCTCAAAGGAGTTTTTTTATGCTATGTAAAATTATACCAGAAAAATGCATTGCTTGTGGCTTGTGTCAATTAAAAGCACCAGATGTTTTTGATTACTATGACAATGGCATCGTACGATTCAAAGACAGCGATCAATTAGACATTAATTTTAAAGATCCATTACCTGAAGAAATATTATCTGCTTATCAAAACTGCCCTACTCGTGCTATTGAATTAAAAAAATAAACCTACCAGCTTTCTGAAATGAAAGCTGTAGGTTTTTTTAATTCGGTAATACTTTTAATACTTCTGTTGCTACTAGTTCACTAAAATATTCCCCACCATTTGGAACCAAATGAATACCATCTTCATCAAACCACTCTCTATGACCTTCTGCATAAGATTTCCAATCAATCAAATGGGCATTATCATATTTAGCAGCAGCCTTAGCTAACGTATCATTTACAGATGCTTGCCAAGGTCTATCAACTAACGTATTGACAAAAAAGACTGGCCTATTACCAATTTGCTGCATCATTTTATCAATATCACTTTCTTTAAAACTACCATTTGTACCTAAAACGACTAATACCACGTCACCAAGCTGTTTATTTTTATTTAACTTTTCAAAAATCTCTTGACTATCAACTAATTGACGACCAACTTCTGCGTCAATATGACTCTTTGGAAAATAAGTTTGTAACTCTGGTGCAGCGCTTAGTAACACAGAATCTCCTACAGCCCCCAGAGAAACTTTAGCAATTTTCTCTTTTTGAACGGAACTAAGACCTGAAGGTGAGTTTGTTTCTGAACTATCAGACGTTTCTGTTGTACTTGTTTGTTCACTACTCGATGTATTGGTCTTTGACGCGGATTTTTTTTCACTCGATTGAGATAATTCTTTGTTATGTTGCTCAACAGCCTGTTTATTTTGCTCTAATTTCCTTTGAAGCGCAACAGCAGAATCCATTTTACCTGATGGCGAAACAGCGACGCCATATACAAAGGTTCCTAAAAATAATACTAGTACCACTAAAACAGGAACATTTTTTTTGAAAAGTGATTCAATTAACCCAATCAACTCTTTCATACTACCAATCCGTCTTAAACGACCGACTAAACGATACGTTAACTCAGATAAGATACCAATGATCACTAACTGAATCACGCCATGCATGAGAGCATTTGTTCCATCCCATTTTAGTTGATCTGTATACACAACCATAACAGGTAATTGCCATAAATAAATTTCATAACTTCTAGAGCCTATCCAACGAATGATTGGATTAGTTAACGCGTTACTAAATCCTTCTATTTCGACAATTAATCCTAAAACAATCATTGCAATCACACTAAATAACAACATACCACCACGATAAACAAAAGCATTATTATCAGAAAAAAGAACAAACGACCCTATTATTAAAATAAGTCCAGTGATAAAAACTAATAGTTTTTTTCCAAAATGAAGTGAGGTTATTCTTTCTTCTTGCGTTCTTAATAAAAAAGCTAAGGATGACCCTAACATGACCGAAAAAAGTCGCGTATCTGTTCCATAATAAATGCGATTAATGGATTCTGGTGTATAAAATGCCATCATCAACACAGCCGATAACCCAGTGATAAATAAAATAAATTGATTTATTTTTTTATAATCTTTTACTTTATACAATAAAATCGCTAAAATAATTGGCCAAAATAAATAAAACTGCCCCTCAATCGATAGAGACCACAAATGTGTAAAAGGTGACTCATTCGAAAAACGATCGAAATAAGAAAAACCATTCGCTATCTGCCAAAAATTATTAACATTAAATAAACTCGAGGCAATAATTGCTTTAAAATTTAATAAGTATTTGCGAGAAATAAATGCAAATACGCTTCCTGTTACAATAAAGAGAACAATTAGGGAAGGATAAATTCGCTTGACTCGTCTAAAATAAAAATCGCTAATTTTAATTTTTTGTCTACTTTCCCACTCAAATAGGAGTATGTCTGTCATTAAATAGCCTGAAATGACAAAAAATAAAGGAACTCCTAAAAAACCTCCTGATACCGATTGGGGCATCAAATGGTATAGGATGACCCCGATGACTGCGATTGCCCTTAAGCCATCAATCCCTTTGATATATTTTCTTTTGCGCATGTTCATACTCCTCTATAAAAAAACGATATATAACATATATTAAATTAAGTTTACAAATATTTCAAACATATTTGTCTAATTTTTATATTTTCTTATAAACTATTTTAGCGATAACAAAAAAACAACCATCATCTGGTTGTTTAATAACTTAATTTCTAACTTTTTTTGCGAGTCTTTTTTCAAGTACTGGTATGACTTTTTTGTAAACAACAAAGAATGCGACTCCAACGGCTGTTCCTTTAATAAGGTTAAAAGGAATAATCCCGTAAAGAATCATGGTTGCAATAGACATACCAAAATCCATTCCCAATACATTTAGATAAAATGGTGTAATAACAAAATAGTTTGCTACACTCATGAAAATTGTCATTAAAACTGTGGCATACATAATACCTTGAATTAAATTTTTGTTTGAATGTTTTTTCTTCATCATGCTATAAATTGGCAACAAGTAGCATACTGTTGCTAAAAATCCAGCTCCGTTACCGATTAAAGCTCCTAGATTTCCACCACTTGTGATGAAATTTAGCGTTGAACGAATAAATGCTACTAAAATACCACTAACTGGACCATATAAAAATGTGCCAATTAAAATTGGAATGTCACTAAAATCTAATTTTAGCCACCCAAATACTGGTAAAATTGGTATCTCAAGAAACATCAAAAGATACGCAATCCCCGCCAATAATGACAGTGTCACCATTTTTTCTGTCTTACCTGTGTTCATAAGAAAATCCCCCTATTCAGGACCATCCCCGGAAAAGACTTGGATCAAGTACACAAAAAAACTGCTTTCTTGCCGTTTACGCGCGCAAAAAAACAGTGGTTTACTTGATTGTATACTCAAATAAGCCCTATCTTCTTTACTCCAGACTCTAACTGTCGGTATTGGAATTTCACCAAATCGGCCATTCATCATAAGATAAATGGTTCGTGGACTTTAACCACCGGTCGGGAATTACACCCTGCCCGTGAAGACGACCTTTAATATTTTTATAAGTTTATTATATCTTAATTATTTAAAAAATCAATAAAAACTTACTCTTTATTAGCCAAAACATATAACTGACTCACTTCTTTTCTAGTTAACTCTCTGTAATCACCAGGATTTAACCCAACTAAATCAAGCGTTCCAACTTTTTCACGTTTTAATTTCATAACAGGTAAATTAACTGCAGCTAACATATTTTTTACCTGATGATTACGACCTTCATGAATAATCAATTCCACAACTGACGTTCCTTTTCTATGATCAGTTGATAGCACTTTAAATCTAGCTGGCGCCGTTTTTCGCCCTTCAATACGAATACCATTGCGTAATGGTTTTAATGCCTCTTTTGTTGCAATACCTTTTACTTTTGCTACGTAAACTTTATCAATCTCATGTTTTGGATGCGTCAATAAATTAGCAAACTCGCCATCATTAGTCATTAATAATAAACCAGATGTATCATAATCTAAACGACCTACTGGGAAAATACGTTCAGGTACTCTTGTAAAGTAGTCATTAACAACTGGGCGATCTTTATCATCTGAAACAGCTGAAATGACATTTTTTGGTTTGTAAAATAAATAATAAACTGGCTGTTCTTGATAAATTGGGACTCCATCAACTTCAATTTTATCAGATGGGGTCACTTTAATACCTAATTCTGTTACTTTCTTTCCATTAACTGTTACACGCCCTGCTTGGATTAATTCTTCTGATTTCCTTCTTGACGCCACACCACAATGTGCCATCACTTTTTGTAATCGTTCCATTCTTTTCACTCTTCTTTCTTCTCATCAAATTGCTCTTTAAATCGGTCAAAAAATAAATTGGTTGACTCATTATCTTCATCTAATTCTTCACCCAACTCATGAATATCTGGTAAATCATCCATACTTTTTAATCCAAAATAATCAAAAAAGTAAGCCGTTGTTCCGTATAAAATTGCTCGTCCAGGACCTTCTACTCGTCCCTTTTCTTCAATCAACTGTTTATGTACTAATCGTTGGATTGATCCAGAACTTTGAACCCCTCTAATCTGTTCAATTTCTGAACGAGTAATGGGTTGCTTATAAGCAATAATAGCTAACGTTTCTAAAGCTATTCTTGATAATTTTTGATTAACAGATGACTGTGCGTAATGTTTTAATAATTCTGCCATTTTCTTTTTAGTTGTCATCATAAATCGGTCGCCGACTTCTAAAATAGTCAACGCACTGCTAGTATCTATATCATATTTTTCTTTTAATTCTTCTACAGCTTGATAAACGTTTGCCGTTGTTTCTTGTGTTAGATGACTTAATTCGTTCATACGAATGCCTTCTTCACCTGAAACAAATAATAGTGCTTCAATTTTCTGAACTAACATCTGTTGTACCTTCTTTTTTATAAATCTTAATCATATCATCGCTACTTGATTGTTTCACAACCAATTCTCTATTTTTTATTAACTCTAATATAGCTAAAAATGTCATGACAATTTCTGAGCGTATATAATGAGTAAATAAATCTGTAAATAACACAGACTCTCCACTAGATAACTTCTCTATCTTAGACATCACAAAACCAATGCGATCATCAATTGTATAATCTTCCATGACTATATTTGTCTCAAGTGGTTCCATCTCTTTAGCTCGCCTCATCACATCATGTATCGCTAAAAATAAATCAATGGTTGTTATTTCATTTGGTTCAAGTGGCACTGCTTCTTTTTGATACATGGATAAATCAGTGACTTCTTTCGTAAAATAATCCCCACGTTCTGTTTCCATTTCTTTAAGCACGGTGGCAACATACTTAAATTTTTTATAATCAAGTAATTGCTGAACCAACGCTTCTCTTGGATCAACTGCTTCGAATTCATTATCTTCGTCCATCTCTATGACTTCTTGCGGTAATAACATCTTACTTTTTATCGACATCAAAGTAGCTGCCATTACTAAAAATTCCCCTGCAATCTCCAAATCAAGCGTACGCATCGTTTGAATGTATGTCATATATTGCTCTGTAATCTCAGCAATTGGAATATCATAAATATCTATTTCCAAAGTTTTAATCAAATGAAGCAGCAAATCAAGTGGCCCTTCAAAAATATCCAATTTTACCTGTAATTCTTCCATTTTGTCCCCTCACGCTCTTGGAAAGTGCTCTTTATACACGTCTGCCAAACGTTGTTTGCTAATATGTGTATAAATTTGTGTGGTTGAAATATCTGCATGTCCCAACAATTCCTGAACAATACGTAAATCAGCTCCATTTTCTAATAAATGAGTGGCAAAACTATGACGTAACGTGTGTGGTGTTACATCTTTAGTAATACCTGCCTGACTCACGTAGACTTTTAAATTCTTCCAAATACCTTGTCTGGAAAAACCTTTCCCTTGATAATTTAAAAATAAAAAATCATTTGAAAGATCTGTTTTATTTTTAATTGACAGCTCAGGTCTAGATTCCTCTAAATACCTATTAATCCAATGAATTGCTTGATCCCCTAAAGGAACAATTCGCTCTTTATCCCCTTTTCCTAACGTTTTTAACAACCCGATAGATAAATGCAAATCACTCAATGTTAATGTAATCAACTCTGTTACACGAAGCCCAGTCGCATACATCACTTCTAAAATTGCTCTGTCTCTTATGCCTAATACCGTTGTCGTATCAGGGGATTCTATAATTTTTTCGACTTCTTCTATGGATAATGTTTTAGGCAACGTTTGTCTTTTTTTCGGCGTATCAATATATTGCATAGGATCTGATTCAGTGTAGCGTTCTTGACGAAGAAATTGATGAAATTTTCTCAAACTTGAAACCATGCGAATGATTGTCGTAGATGACTTTCCAGACTCTTTTAAATAAGTCAAAAAATCCATAATCACAAACCGATCAACCTCATCTATTGAAGAAATATTTTTTTCAATTAAGTATGCTTGATACTGGTTTAAATCCCGTTGATAACTCACAATGGTATTTTGTGACAAGCCACGTTCAATTTTTAAAAAATATAAATAGTCTTCAATGTATGTTTTCATAACGAGCCTCCAGTCAATAGTAATTATTTTAACAGTTTTTAATGGCAAATACTATCTTTAAAATATCATGCAAATTTTTTTATTTTACATAGACATTTCAATCGTTAAATTATACAATAAACATATTGGTCAAATGGAAGGAGGATCAGAGGTGTTTCCAAAGAAAGAAACATATAAAAACATTGAACTATTAGATTTTTTAAACATAAATAGTCAAAATTATACAGATGAATTTGAACTTATTTATCAACATAAAAAAACATACTTTTATCTGTCATTAATTTTTGTCATACCTGTTTCTCTCATTCTCACAATATTTGTTATGGTTGACTTCCCATTTCCTTGGTGGTCTGCTCCGATATTCCTAATCCTTTTTTCTATTATGGGATTTTTCTTTATATCAATGCCTATCTACCAATCATTTATAAAAGAATGTCAAGAGGCAGAAAAATACGTTGGTCAAAAAGTTGATGAACATTTATCTGAACTTGCTAAACAAGAATTTTTCAGTAAAGACGCTAAGGTAAAACGTTTATTAAATCAAGAGTTTGAACTTATTGCGTTAACAAGTGCCACAAGAGATGATCTCAATATCATCTTAGAAAACCAATCGCTTACTACAGCAACCTGCCCAATCATCAACAAAAACAATCCAGAATACAAACAATCTAAACGAATTTTCTATGAAAAAAGGCCATTAAATCCTGTTATTATGGTGAAACTTAATCTAATAAACAGAACAACCAAAAAACTAACAAAACAAATTATTTTACCAATAGAGTTTGAGTTAGTCAGAGGATTGGTCAGTGAGCAAATTATTTTTTTTGAAAAAGAAAATTACCTAGTTAACCCATCGATTCATATTGATGCTGACAATTTTAAATTTCTCTATGTTCCTAATAGAGAGGATTTTTTAAGAAGGGAGCATCCGCCACTTTATATAGAATAAAAAAAACAAGTGATCTATTTATTAGAATCACTTGTTTTTTTTTGGCAAGCCTGACAGATACCATGAAAGGTTAGGCGATGATCTGTTACTTTAAAAAAGTAACGATTTTCGACTATCTTTTCAACCTCACCTAATAAATCCTCTTCAATTTCATCGATATTTCCACATTCTAAACAAAGAAGATGATGATGAAAATGTTTGGCACCTTCTTTTCGCATATCATACCTTGCTAGACCATCATTAAAATTCACTTTATCTAAAATACTTAATTCTGTCAACATTTCAAGCGTACGGTAAACAGTCGCTAAACCAATATCAGGTGTTTTTAATTTCACGAGCATATAGATTTCTTCAGCCGATAAATGATCTTTCTCATTTTCTAACAACACTTGTACTGTGGCTTCACGTTGTGGTGTTAGTTTATAGTTTGCTTCATACAATTGATCTTTTATCCGTTGTAACGCAAGGCTTTGCTGTTCCATAGTAGCTTGCACATCCTTATTTATAATTATTATCATTTAAAAACCAAATGACCTTATATAGATTATAATTTATCTAATGTACAAAATCAACCTATTCTCAATTAGATGTTTCATCTTTTATTAGGTATGTCTTACCATCTTTTTGAGTAATTCTTTTTTCTTTCATCAATGAGCCTAACGCTCGTTTAAATTGACCTTTACTGATAGCAAAAGTTTGTTTGATTTCCTCTGGTGTTGATTTATCACTAAATGGAATCATGCCATCTTTAGAACGTTCTAAAAATGTTAAAATCATTTGTGCATCATCAGAAATAACTTCATACGCTCTTGGTTTTAAAGACATATTTAGCATGCCATCTGGACGAACACCAATCACTCGGCCTTCAACAATTTGTCCAAGTCTAGGTTCTTCGTATCTCTCAGATGGATGAATAAAGGCCACATAATGGTCATCTGTCAAGACAAACGTTCCCACCATTTTTAAGCGATACACCACCCCCGTAATATTTTTATTTTTCATTGTTTCTTCATCCGCTGCTTTTGACATAGCTAAAAATGTCATATCATCTGCTAAATTAGCCCAAAGTCTTGCTTTTTCATCAACTGATAATCTCACTAATAATTTATCGCCTTTTTTAGGCCATAATGGTTTCATCTCTGGTAATTCATCAAGCGACACCACGACTTCTTTATCTGGCAATCCAATATCAACAAACACGCCTAAGTCACGTCTTGAATCAACTACTTCAGCAAATCCAAATTTATGTTGTTGAATATCTGGAATATTAGTCGTAAAAATTCGATCATGTTTTTGATTTTCATATCCAAACCCTTCTACTATGTCTCCTATTTTAAACTCGCCTTCAGATTTATTTAAATGAAATGTCACACCATTTTTTTGCACAAAAAACAACTGATCGTTTTCATCAATAATTAATCCGCTCCACACACTACCTATTAATTCTTTCATGTATTCTGTTCATCCTTTCGTTGTTCTCACATTATATCATAATTTATTCATTAGTTTATTAAAAATTCCAATCAAACTTTTTCTTCAATCGATTTAATCTGTTTATTAATACTGTAATAGAGTAAATAATCCCTACCATGAGCTATTTGATTTCATCATATGTTATAACGTACATAACAAAAGAGATAACTGAGTCACTGCTCAATTATCTCTTATTTTTCTGGTAATTCTTTTTTCCACATTAATGATAAAAAACTAGTTATTAATAAAACAATTGCTGACACATAATATGGATAAAAATGATTGATATCAAATAACATCCCTGAAGCCATTGGTCCTAATATATTTCCAAAACTGGTAAAGGTTGAATTTAATCCATTCACTGTCCCTTGTCTATCTCCTGCATGTTTAGATAGGTACGTTGTAATACCTGGTCGCAATAAATCAAACGCTAAAAACACAACAAAAGTTGATAATACAACAACCCATTTACTATCGGTGAAAGCTATAACACCAACGAATATAGCGCTCGCAAAAAATGACACTCGAATTAATCCGACCTCACCAATTTTCTTGATAATGCCATCAAAGAAAACGACCTGACAAATTAAGGCTAATACCCCACTAACTGTAATAATCGCAGCAATTTCTGATGTACTAAAATTAAAATTGATTGTTGCCATAATACTATAGATGGACTCAAATGATTGTAAACCAAATGATGAAATTAAAATCACGATGAACGGAAATGTAAAAATAGGATCTTTTAAAATATCCATAACAGAACCTTTTTCTGCAACTTGACCATGTACTAATTGCTTCTTAGGCTCTTTTAAAATTAACATTGTCATAATAAACCCGATAAAAGATAAGAGAGCTGCCGCAAAAAATGGCACTCGCATTCCAAAATGAGCTAGAAATCCACCAACCCCAGGACCAATAATAAATCCACCACTAATGGCGGCAGATACTAACCCCATAGCTTTTGGACGTTCTTCAAATGTTGTGACGTCTGCTACGTACGCGGTAACAGATGGCATGATTAGTGCCGCAGCAATCCCACCAAGTCCACGAGAGATATACAACCAACTAACAACTTGGCCTAAGCCAAAAATTAATTCAGATATTGCAAAGATTAACATGCCAGCTGCAATGATTAATTTTCGACCGACTTTATCTGATAAACTACCCGCAATAGGTGACACAATTAACTGTAGAACAGCAAAAACAGAAATCATCAATCCCATTGTTGAGCCAGATAAATGCATATCTTCTTTTAACATTGGCATAACCGGAATAACTAAGCCAGCTCCTAAAAACACTAAAAATAGATTGGAAATGGCTAAATACATCATATTTTTTTTATTTGTCATATGTTTTCTCCCTTCTAAAAGTCTAATCTAAACCATTCTACACACCACTAAAAAAAAAAGCCATAGTTATTTAAAATATTTTTTTAACCCGCTTTTTATACACGTAGACAAATAAAGAGCAGGAGCTAACCACTCCCACTCTTATTGTGTCAAACACTCATCATTTACTCATTAAATAGTTGTTTCGCCTGCATAGATAAATCCTTGGCGTGAATCAACTGTTAACACAGTACCACTTGAGATAAGTGATGTTGCATTTTCAACTCCAACAACAACTGGAATATTTTCCGCAATTGCCACAACCGCTGCATGGCTTGTTAATCCACCTTCTTCAACAACAAGAGCTGAAGCTTTTTTAATTGCTGGCATATACTCTTTATCGGTTGTTTTTACAACTAAGATTGCATCTTCTTCCATAGCATCATTTGCTTCTTGAGCTGAAGTTGCTACAACTGCTTTAGCAGAAACGGCTGTGTCGCCAATTCCTTGTCCATCACATAATTTAGAACCAATTAACTGAATTTTCATTAAGTTAGTTGTTCCTTTTTCACCAATAGGCGCACCAGCAGTAATGATAATCAACTCTCCTTCTTTAGAGAATCCAGTTTCTTTAGCAATTTTAGTTGCTAAACTAAACATCTCATCAGTTGAATCTGGTTTAGTTGTAACAGTTGGGAATACGCCCCAGTTTAATGCTAAACTTCTGGCCACACGGTCAGTAAATGTTGCGGCTACAATATGAGCTTTTGGACGATATTTAGAAATCATACGTGCAGTATGTCCAGATTGAGTTGCCGCTACAATTGTTTGGATATCTAAGTTTTTCGCTGTATGTCCAACTGCTTGACCAATTGATTCAGTCATATCAGTTTTTTTATGTAATTTAAGAGCATAAGCATCACGATCTGTTAAATCAGCTTCTGTACGTACTGCAATATTTCTCATTGTTTTAACTGCTTCAATTGGGTATTCCCCAGCAGCTGTTTCACCAGATAACATAACAGCGTCAGTTCCATCATAAATTGCATTCGCCACATCACTTGCTTCTGCACGTGTTGGACGAGGATTTTTTTGCATAGAGTCTAACATTTGTGTTGCTGTAACAACTGGTTTACCTAAAGCATTACATTTTCTAATCATTTCTTTTTGTACAACTGGTACATTTTCAGTTGGAATTTCAACACCCATGTCACCACGTGCAACCATTAAACCACTAGATACTTTTAAGATATCATCTAAGTTATCAATACCTTCTTGGTTTTCGATTTTAGAAATAATTTGAATATGTGTCGCATTTTCTTGTTCTAAGATTTCAGTAATTTCTAATACGTCACTTGGGCGACGAACGAAACTTGCTGCGATGAAGTCAACATCGTTTTCAATACCGAAACGAATATCAGCCGCATCTTTTTCAGTGATACCAGGTAAGTTAATACTTACATTTGGTACGTTAACACCTTTTTTATTTTTCAATACACCTTCGTTTAATACTTTTGTGACGATTTCTTTGTTAACTAAATCAATTTCGATTACTTCTAAGTCAATTAATCCATCATCTAAAAGGATGTGGCTTCCTACATGAACATCATCAATTAAACCTGGATATGTAATTGAGAATTTTTCTTTTGTTCCTTCCACTTCGCTCATTGCAATACGAACAATATCCCCAGTAGTTAATTCAACAATGCCATCTTTCATATTATGCGTACGAATTTCTGGACCTTTTGTATCTAGTAAAATTGCAATTGTTTTACCAGTAATTTTTGCTGCTTCACGAATGTTTTTAATACGTGCTCCATGTTCTTCAAAGTCTCCATGTGAGAAGTTTAAACGAGCAACGTTCATCCCTGAGTTCATTAATTCAACTAATGTGTCTACAGATTCACTTGCTGGACCGATTGTACAAACAATTTTTGTTTTTTTCATGTAAAAAACGCTCCTTAGTATTTTTTATTTGTATTAGAAAGAGATTTGATGATTTAGATCATACAAACTCAAATCTGGCTGATGTTTCTTTTGTTCTAATGTTTCAATGATATCATTTGCTACAACTTCATTGTTTACAGAACCAATACATAATCCACCTTGACCATTTTTTAGTAAGTCAACCGCAAATCCACCGAATTTACTTGCTAAAACACGATCACGTGCTGATGGAGATCCTCCACGAACAACATGTCCCAACACCGAAACACGTGCATGAAAATCACCATACTCTGCTAATTGATCAGCGAATTTATGACCAGACATCACACCTTCAGCTAAAACAATTAAACAATGTTTTTTACCGCGGTCACGACCTTCACGAATTTTTTTAGCAACTTGTGCCATATCAAAATCATGTTCTGGGATAATGATATCATCTGCTCCACCGGCAACTCCTGCCCATAAAGCGATATCGCCAGCATCACGTCCCATTACTTCAATAATAAATGTACGTACGTGAGATGTTGCAGTATCACGGATTTTATCCATTGCATCTAATACTGTATTAATTGCTGTATCAAATCCAATAGTGTAATCAGTCATTGGAATATCGTTGTCAATTGTTCCTGGAATACCAACAGCTGGGAATCCACGTTTTGTTAATGCTAACGCACCATGATAACTACCGTCACCACCGATAACAACTAAACCTTCGATACCGAATTTGTTGAGTTGTTCAATTCCTTTAAGTTGTCCTTCTTCTGTTGCAAACTCTGGGTAACGTGCTGAATACAACACAGTTCCTCCACGTTGGATGATATCCCCCACATCTGGAACATCTAATTTACGAATATCACCAGCGACTAAACCAGCAAATCCATAGTTTATACCATAAACTTCCATACCTTCATGAATAGCTTTACGTGTTACCGCACGAATAGCTGCATTCATACCAGGTGCATCTCCACCACTCGTCAAAATAGCGATGCGTTTCATAGTCATAACCACCTTTACTAAGTTGTACTTACTTTTGTATTTTTTATTATGTAAAAAATACTTAAATCCAAAGACTATTCTACCATTATTTTTATGAAATGTCTTCGCCTATCCTGTAAAAATTGAAAAAAAATTGAAAATACATTTTTTCTTCTAATGTTTTTTTAAGAAACAGGTTACTTAAATATGATCATTCCTTCACCTAATAAAGAATGGACTTCTTTCATTAAGTCTGGTGTATTATTTACCCAATATGCTTGGTTTAGCAAGGTGTTTTTCCCTTTATGACGAAATACTAAAATAACAGGATTTTCACCATGATGTGATAATAACACACTTTGTAAATCTGCTAACAATTGGTTTTTGTCATTTTCAGGTGTTATATTTATGAAACATTTCATAATGCCTTCCATATCCTTAGCTAATTCAACTGTATTGGCTATAATTTGCCATTCTTGATTATACTTACTTTTTTCTACCTTACCACGAACAACATACACCTCATGTTCACTAAGGATAGATTGTACACTTCGATAAATAGCCGGAAACAATGTAACAGATAATTTTCCAGTTTGATCAGTTCCTTCTAAAAATGCCATGGATTCACCTTTTTTGGTACGTATCTTTTTAATACTAGATGAATAAAGTAATACTGTCACTTCTTGATTTGCCAACAAATCTTTAGCTTTTACTATAGGAAGATTAACTAATTTACTTGTATAAAAATCAACCGGATGAGCAGACACATAGGTACCTAAATAGTCAACTTCTTGCTCTAATTTTTCTTCCACAGTAAAATCTTCACATATTTCCTTCTTCAAGGTTAACACATCTAATAAATCTGCGCTACCACCACTGTATTCAATATTTTGTATCATACTATCTAGGTCAATCATTAATTGTTTACGATTTTGATGTAATCTGTCAAATGCCCCAATATAGATTAATGGTAAAATATTCGCTTTCTTTAACCACTTGCCATTCAAACGCATTAAAAAATTTTCTAATGATTTAAACGGGCCATCTTCTTTTCTGACTGTCAACATGTGTTGAATGAAATCTTTACGAATCCCTTTAACTGAAGAAAAACCATAGATGATTGACCCTTTATAAAAGGTAAAACTGTATTCACTTTTATTAATATCTGGAGGAATAATGATTAAACCAGCCTCTTTTGCTTCTACGATGTATTCAGTCATTTTTGCTGGATTATTTTTTACTGAGTGCAAAATAGCTTGGAAAAATGCGGTTGGGTAATGCACTTTTAAATAAGCCATCTGATAGGCAATAACTGAATAAACTACCGCATGGGACCGATTAAACCCATAATTAGCAAAACGTTCAATGTAATCGTACACTTGCATTGCGACGTCTTTTGTATAGCCTTGTCCCACTGCCCCACTGACAAAATGCTCTCGCTCAGTATCAAGTACGTCTTTACTCTTTTTACTAATCGCTCGGCGTAGAATGTCTGCCTCTCCCAAACTAAATCCTGCCATTTTTGAAGCTACTTGCATCACCTGTTCTTGGTAAACAATCACGCCATATGTATAGCCTAATATGTCTTTCAAGCTATCATGTGGGTAATGAATTGCTTCAATACCTTTTTTTCTCTTAACAAACGTCTCAATGTTTTCCATTGGTCCAGGACGATAGAGGGCATTCACTGACGCGATATCTTCAATAGATGTCGGTCCTAATTTACGCAGGACATTCTTAATTCCTTTTGATTCAAATTGAAACACACCAACAGTATTTCCTTGTCTAAATAGTTCCAACGTTTTGTCATCGTCTAAAGGGATATCTTCTAAAGACAAGGGCCTACCTGTCTGATATTCGATAGATGACAAGGCGTTTCCAATAATAGATAAATTTCTCAATCCTAGAAAATCCATTTTTAATAAACCAATTTCTTCTACTTCTCCCATAGCAAATTGCGTTAATGGAATACCATTGTTTCCTTCTTGTAATGGAATTAAGTTTGTTAAATCTTGATCACTAATCACGACTCCTGCCGCATGAGTCGATACATGCCTAGGTAACCCTTCAATCCGTTTTGCCGTATCAAATAATAATTTGTTTTTGTAGGAATACCCTACTAATTCGCGTAACGTCTTTGATTTATCATATGCTTCACTTAATGTAATCTTCAAATCTTTTGGAATAGCATTTGCCCATTTGTTCGCTTCATTTTGTGACAAACCAAAAACTCGACTCACATCTCTAACAGCCATTTTTGCTGCTAAAGTACCAAACGTAGCGATTTGCGCAACACGGTTTTTACCGTATTTATGATTAACATATTGAAGTAATTCTTCCCGTCTATTATCAGGTATGTCCATATCAATGTCAGGCATGGTGTAACGTTCTTTGTTTAAAAATCGTTCGAATAATAACTGATACTGAATCGGATCAACATTGGTTATTTGTAATACATAAGACACAAGAGATCCTGCAGCTGATCCACGACAGGCAGTCACGATATGATGATCTCTAGCATATTTCATCACGTCCCACACAATTAAAAAATAATCATCGTATCCCATCTCATGAATGACGTCTAACTCCATATTCAAACGTGCTTGATACGTTTCATTCACTTGACCATTTAAGCGACATGATAACCCCTCTTGGCATAATCTACGTAAATAGGTATCAGCCTTTTCATTATTTGGAACTGGAAAACTTGGCAATAATTTCTGTTGTAGTGGGATCTGTAAATCAATGGATGACACAATCGTTTCAATATTTGACAAAGCCTCATCTAAATTTTTTTCATGATACCATTTAGTAAAATCTGTTGCTTGAGGTAAATAATAATCACCAGATAATTGTTCAAAATCAAGCGATATCAGCTCTCCACTGTCAATGTGTTCTAACACTGCGACAGAGAAATCATCACTAGGATTTAAATACCGAACATCTTGTAAAGCAACTGGCGGTAGATTATATTTTTTATAATAATAACCCCAAAAATCTCGTTCTTCCTCCTTCAATCGCGAAACATTTATACCACCATAAACATCACAGTGCTTTAATAGTTCTAGTAATTCTATGGTTCTTTTCTCCATTTGCTCACTACTTGTCGCTTGTTGCAATTGATATAACTCATTCTTTTGCCAAGGTAGAATAGCAATCAAGTCATTTAAATCATGAAATGCATCCCTTAACGAAAAGGATTCTCGCCTTTCAGTCATCGACTTTTTTGTTGCAATTTTCATTAAATGATGATATCCAGACAGATTTTTAGCTAGAAGTATGATCTCTGCTTCCGTTTCTTCTGTTGTTTTATAGGTTAACGTCATTCCAATAATAGGTTTGATGTGTTGTTTTAAACATTCTTGATAAAAAATAACGACACCATGAAGGGTATCAATATCTGTTATTGCTAAACTTGTATAGCCACGATTTTTAGCTTCATACACAAGTTCTTCAATGCGATTGGTACTAGATAATAATGAATACTCTGTTCTAACTTGTAACTGTCCCAAATTCATGAAACCCCTCCATTAATTTTCTTATTTTAGTATACCATAATAATCCGTTCCCTCTTTATAAACTAATCTAGGAATCCTTTACTTTTAAAGTAAAGATTGGTAAACTAATTCTTGAAAAGAGGTGCATTAAACATGGGAAGAATTGTTGTTTTTATCTGGGCAATTTTATTAGGACAAGTGGTTAGTTATATTGGTGGCGCACTTCATGGTGTGACTGATTATAACTTCACTGGAACTGTGATTGTATCTTTAATTGCTTGTGCCATTGTTATGCTTATTGGTGAAGTGGCAGCACCAAGCAATACAAAAAAATCTAAAAAATAAAAACATGTAGGAGAATTTTTCTCTTACATGTTTTTTATTTAACGCTTAAATTCATTAATCAACTCACGTATTGATAATTGATGCTTAAAATTAAAAAAACTAATTGTAATATTCATTAAAATCAATAAACTTGTTGCAATGAAGACCGAACGATAACCAAATCCATTAGCAACAAAGGAACCAACCATTGGTCCTGCAACTTGTCCCATACTGGTAAACATTTGGTTAAAACTAAAGATACGTCCAACTCCATTCATCGGTGTAATTTTACTAATTAAGGTATTCACAGACGGCATCAATGCACCTGTTGAAAAACCTAACAGAAAACGACATACCCCTAACTGAAAGGGCGACTGAACAAATGACATAGGAAAAATAAATAAAAATGATAAGATCAATCCACCTAACAAGACATATTGACTCCCAATTCTATCTCCTAATTTCCCTAAAAATGGTGCCGAGAAAAATTCAGATACACCTGCTACAGACACTATTAAACCACTAACGAACAAAATATTACCTGTCTTTCCACCAAGTTCTCTGACATATAGTGTTAAAATAGGACTGATACTTGTCATCCCTATTTGAATAATGGCAGTTGTAATAAATAAACCAATTAATACTTTAGGATGCTTAATGCTTTTAAAAACTTCTTTGGTAGATACCATGTCTTTTTTTTCAACTGGCTCAAAGTCTTCATGGATAAAAAAGATAGTTAATAAAGTCGTCATAAATAAAATACTTCCTGTTACTAAGAAAACATTTTTTATCCCCACTGTTTGTGCTAATAAGCCACCAAGTGATGGGCCAATCAAACTACCTGCTACAGCACCAGTAGCAAGAGTTCCCAAAGCCATACCATTTTTGTCCTTTGGTGCTTGGGAGGCAATCATTGCCGTAGCATTTGGAACATAACCAGATAATAAGCCATTACAAAACCTCATAAATAACAACCAAAAAACATTTGGAACAAACGCCAATGAGCCCATAGTAACGGTCATTCCTGCTGCAGCTCTTATCATCATTAACTTACGCCCTTTTCTATCTGCTAGACTCCCCCACAGTGGAGAAACCATTGCAGCCGATAACGCCGTTAAACTAATAGATAATCCTGCATAAAATTCCACTTTATTACTAGGTGCACCTAATTGTTCAATGTATATTGAAATAAATGGCATCACCAAACTATAACTTGCGCCTGTAAAGAAACAACCAATCCATGCAATATACATGTTTCGCTTCCAGTCAACTTTCATCGAAATTATATTCACCCTTTCATTTATGCATATACATTATACTCCAATGTTCTCTAAATGAAAGTACATCGTTCATTTATTATTTATTTTATCAAAAAAAATTTACTATTTAAACATAACTTAAATAATGATTAATTTATCCTATTTTTTATCTATCATATCAAGTTGAATAGATTGTATTGATTTCTCAATTTCTTTTAATTCTTTTTTTATTTTTTTCAGGTGATCCATTTTCATTTGTTGTTTGTATTGATCATACAATTTAGCTTCTGTTTTTGTCATGTCATTATAAAATTTTTTTCTTGTTAAAGCCATTTTTCTCATCACCTCACCCATATCATACGATACTCACTATAGTTAATCTATATAATAAACTCACATTTTATATTAAATATTGGTTAAAAAACCTCTAAAAATTATTAGAGGTTTTGTTTATTTTTAAATGTCTTAATAACAAAGAAACTACTGACAAGTAACAAAACAAATAGAGAAATTAATGCTACTTTCGATCCAGTACTTGTTCCTTGAATAAAATTGCTTTTTCCTGATTGGAATAACCCAACCACAATAGCCACAAATGAGGTTGAAATAGCCCCCATAAATTGTTGTAATGTACTAAAAACAGCATTCCCATCATCTTGTAAGTCTTCTTTTATAGAAGATAATCCAACTGTCATGACATTACTATAAGACAACCCAACACCAATCATAAAAGTGACATGAGATAAAATAATTAAGGCAATGTTTCCTGTTTGAATGACCATAATTAACATTAACCAACCTAAAATTGCAAATAATACTCCCACACCTATTGGCTTTTTAAAGCCTAATTTATCTAATATTTTTCCTGAAATCGGTGCAAATAACGCACCGACTAACGCACCTGGAAACATCATCATTCCCGCCTTAGATGCTGGAACCCCTTGAACGATTTGAATAAAGTTTGGTAAAACAAACGATACACCGAGTAACAGAATTTGATAAACCAAAAATGACATCAAATAAATAGTGAACCGTGCATTTTTAAAGACAACTAAATTAAGCAATGTTTTTTGTTTATTTGTTTTATAGAATAACCATGCACTAATTAATCCAACCACTAATGCTACCCATCCTAATGGTTGTTCTAAATAACTAAAGAACATCAATAATCCAGTAAACATCACAGATAAATAAAGAACGGCTTTAGCATTAATTGAATCACTCACTGATGTGTCTTCTTCTGGAATAGCATATAAACCAACCAATGTAGATACAATTAAAACCGGGATCAACAACTTATAAATATAAGTCCAATCTAGCGTTGTTGTTAGGACTCCACCATATGTGGGTCCCATCGCTGGGGCAATTGATGTTGTTAAATTACCAATTCCTATCATCATTCCTCTTTTTTCCATTGGAACTTTTGTTAAAATGATATTAAACATTAATGGCAATGCAATCCCTGTGGCAATCCCTTGAAGTACTCGCCCAACAAGTAGCGTGATAAACCCACCAGCAAAAGCATCAACCACAACACCAACTAAAAATAATATACTTGAAACCGTAAACAACTTACGACGACTGATATTTTTAATTAAATAAGATGATAGTGGTACAACGATTGAGATCATCAACAGATAAATGGTTGTCACCCATTGTACTTGTGATGTTGAAATACTAAAATCTTCCATTAACGTTGGAAACGTCACGTTCATTGCTGTTTCAATTAACACTCCCGAAAAAGCCATCATACCAGTTGCTAGAACAGCTAAATTAACATGAAATTTCTTTTCTGACATAAAAATTCCCTCCATTTTTCCATAAAAAAAGCGAAACTTATCCTTAAAGATAAATTTCGCCTCTCTATCGACACAAGTTAACCTTGTGTTATCTGTACGATTTATTCCGTTATCAGTTTAAAAAAAAAAACGTCACTTGTCAACTAATAAAAGTAAAATAAACTTAAAATGAATTGACAATAAAATCAAATACACCTTTTTCTTTATCATTTACATTATATGAAAAATCTGGATGCCACTGTACACCTAGTATTTTATGATTATCGGAAGATGATTCGATTGATTCTACCACACCATCTTCGCTGACTGCTGTTATTTTCAAATCATTGCCAATTTTGTTGATACTTTGAAAATGAAACGAATTAACTGTGGCTTTTGCACCATAAATGGGTGTTAAAACACTATCCTTCTCAAAGAAGATATCATGTGTAGCAATCCATCGTTCAATAGGGGCTTGCATATGGCGGATTGGTTCTGGTTGACGCAAACTTAAATCTTGATGCAAAGTTCCGCCTAAGTAGACATTCAATAACTGCATGCCACGGCACACACCAAAAATAGGTTTTTTCTGCTTAATCGCTTCTTCTATAAGAGCTATTTCAAATAAATCTCTTTCTAATAAAGAAAAGGCCTCACTCGATTGATTAGAGGAATAAAGCGATGGTGAGACATTTTGTCCTCCAGTCAAAATTAATTTATCAACCAAATCAATATAAGTTTTAGCTTCTTTAGGTTGACTAATTGGTAAAACAAGGGGAGTTCCTCCGACCTCTTGAACTGCACGAACATAGCCGGCCGGTAAATACGAAATTGGTAAATGATGCAATGTTTCTCCTGCATCAACCACTTCATTAGCTGAAATCCCTATAATCTTTTTCATAATATTCCCCCATTTATGTGTATTTCTGTTATTTTAGGGAATTTAATGGACATTGTCAATTAAAATTGTTTTGACTATAGATTGGTGTGAAAGATTCCAAGTCTTGTGGCAAAATAGTTTCATCAATTTTTGTCACAATTTTTTTCTTTTTAACACTATAATAAAAGTACTCATCATTAGAATCTAACTTAATCACTCCAACATAACGACCTTTTATATTATAAATAGCCAAAGGTAAGTCATCGAGTGATTTTTTATCTAAACCGTATTCCTCTTTCACTTCTTTTTTCTTCTCATCATCATATGAATCTATTTTACTAGTTAAGGCACTTTTAACTTCACCATATAATGCTTTATCTCCTGTTGCTTTATGACCACATCCTGCTAAAAGAAATAACCCAAATAACACAATCATTAAATAATATTTTTTCATAATTACATCCAATAATGAACATTTTATTAAATCATAACACAAAATCGATTAAGCAAAAAGATATCGTTTTATTTTATTAAAATAATGACTAAAGTTTAGCTATTTATAACATATTGATTAAATAAGTCAGTGAGCTATAATAAATGGTGGAATTAAAAAGGAAAAAGTTTAGTATATTGGAGGACAAAAAGATCAAAGAACAAATTATCAAAAAAATTAGCCAAATTTAATTTTGAAAAAGATTGGAGGCCGACAATTTTAAATTCATTTTTATTTTCTCCTATGCTTACATTCAAAATAACTTGAACATTGTATTTTTTAACGATTCACTACTATTTTAATGATAACATTTTCCATTTTTTAAATGAGTAATATTTCTATTTAAATAAAAAAGAAGAAAGTCCAGCTCTTAAACATTCTGTTAAAACAAATCCTACTTTCAAAACTTTTCAAACAAACCGTATTCAAAACCATATTCACTCGATAAAATTAAGCATAAAAAATAGCTAGAACCCTTACTACAAAAGGTTTCTAGCTCATAATTCAAAAAATTATTTTGTTTCACGGTGTAACGTCACTTTACGTTCACGTGGACAATATTTTTTAACTTCTAAACGTTCAGGATTGTTACGTTTGTTTTTGTTTGAAAGATAATTTCTTTCTTTACATTCTGTACATTCTAAAGTAATATTTACGCGCATTATGTTTCCCTCCGAAATAAATTAGATATTCAAGTATCACACTTGACACTTGAATATCATATCATGTTTTATTTAAAATTTCTAGTCTTTTTCACAAATTCGTTAAGGATTTCTCCTTTACAGTTTTAAATACATAAAATTCACTTATTGTTTATTATACTCTTCATTATAGGCATTTATGACTTCTTTTAATATCAAACGATTAGTTGCCATGTTATCATCACTAATTTGGGGAATCATCACACTAACCGCCACTTTTGGATCATTATAAGGTGCGTAACCCACAATCGTACTA
The DNA here is from genome assembly GCF_022604695.1 of Vagococcus sp. CY53-2. Classification (NCBI taxonomy): domain Bacteria; kingdom Bacillati; phylum Bacillota; class Bacilli; order Lactobacillales; family Enterococcaceae; genus Vagococcus; species Vagococcus sp. CY53-2. Next base: position 33,390 of record NZ_JALAHP010000001.1, on the reverse strand, counting down.
TTTATAACGGATACTGCTTGATTTGTTTTCGGATCAACTGCAAATGTTTCAGCTGTCCCTGTTTTTGCTGCAATTGGAAGACTCGCTCCTTGTAGTTCATTCCCAGTTCCCATTGATCCATTGACAACTTGATACATTCCTTCTTGAATAATATCAAATTCCTCTTCTCTACCTTCAATTTTACTCATTACTTTTGGTTGAATCAATTCTTTCTCTTTTCCCAATTCACCATTCTCACTATTACCATAAATTCCTTTTACTACATGAGGCGCGTATCGTGTTCCACCATTAGCGACTGTTGACACATATTGTGCCAATTGAATAGGTGTATATGCTTCATAGTTACCAAAAGATAAATCCAATGCACTGGCCATAATACCAGGAATATACTTCCCATCTTTATCTTTATAATTTTTATTCAACACACCCACAGATTCTTGGGGAATATCGATCCCTGTTTTTGTTCCTAAACCAAATTCTTCGTAGGTTTTTCGTAATTTATCAAAAATACTAGTATCGACAGGTAAAGACATCCCTGGTACGTACTCAACTCCCATCATACCTAATGCAATTTTCATCATATAGACATTCGAAGAGACTTCAAGTGCTTGTTGTGTTGTTAACGCAATAGATGAATACTGATTGAAAAGAGACGTTTTTCTCGTTCCATCACTAAAAACTAATGGTTCATCAATAAAGGTTTGATTGCCTTTAATGACCCCATTTTCATAACCAGCCATTACAGTAGCCGCCTTGATAGAAGAACCTGGCACAAAAGCTTTATTGATGGTTCCTAATGTATCATCTACCAATTCCCCAGTTTCTGGATCTTTACTAAGACCTACCATTGATAACACTTCACCATTGTTTGGATTAGTAACTACCACATATACTCCGGGAGAATACTGAGTTTTTCCTGCCTGTTGAAGTGATTCAAAGTGACGTTTAGCAATTTCTTCTACCTTATGTTGAAAATCAAGGTTAATTGTCAACATTAAATTATCGCCTTTTTCACTTGCTTTCATTTCTTTTTTCGACACAATTTTTTGATCTTTATCAGTCACAACTTCGGCTTGCCCTTTTTTACCTTTTAACGTGTCTTCATATGATTTTTCAAGATAACTTAACCCTACACGATCATTTCGTTGATAGCCTTTTTTCAAATATTCATCAATCTCATCTTCAGGTAACCCTTGTTTCTCAGTTGATACCGTTCCAAGAATGGAACGAATTTGATCTTTTTCAGGATAGTCTCTCTCCCAATCTGTTCCAGCAGATAGTCCAGAAATAGCCGCTGTATTTTCCCCAACTTTTGCAATTTCTTCAGGTGTCACATTATCATTTTTTATTGTGACAGGTTCCAAGGCTGCCGCACCATTGATTCGTTTGAAAATAGAGGCTTCTTTCATTTCTTCTTGATTAAACTTAATCTCACTATCTTTCACCTTATCAACGGTTTTCGTATATAAATCACTATTAGACAACTCTTGCCCATTTGCGTTTACTTTGTCAGAAACAGTCAATCGTTTTTGTGCCTCAACTAGATTTTCTGGCTTAGATAACCAATAATCTTTTTTATCTCTATCCGTTAACTTATCTGGTTCGATATCAATTAATTTGACAATATCTTGACTCACTTTACGAATGTCATTTGCATTCATTCCTGCTGATCGAGTAAACAGAATTGCTTGTGTGGCTTTATTTCCAACTAAAACATTTCCTTTTGAATCATATATATACCCTCTAGGTGCTTTTTCTTCAATAATTTTCTTTTGACCATTTGAGACAATTGCTTTATATTTTTCTTGATTTTTAATTTGTAAATCAGATAATTTCACAATTAACATAGTGAATAATATAAACACAATAAAAAACAAAATATCTAGTCTGATGGGGACATGAGATTTCGTTTTTTTTCCTCGTTTGTTTTTACTGAATAAAAAATTCCCTTTATTTCTTTGGCTCATTGATTGATTCTCCTCATTAATGGTCGCATAAAATACCCCCATTATTATACTATCAAAATAAAGTATCTCACTGTTAATTATTTTTTTCAATGAAAAAAAGACGCTTTGTAAAATTTTTAATAATTCTTTTTTGTTCTAAAGAAAAAGACTGGTGAACAAGATCATTCATCAGTCCCTTTGGTGGTGTTACGATTGATGGCGTTGGTATGTCTCAAAATCATGTGGGTATGGATTATCATCGTTAACAGTGCCTTCGCTGGTACTAACAATATTCCACTCTCCCCAATCAATATAAGGAAAATAAGTATCTCCTTCAAATGTTGATTGAATCAACGTACGATATAATACATCAGTGTAAGGCAAAAATGTTTTATAAATCTCACCACCACCAGTGATAAAAGTAATCCCGTCAAATTCTTCGGCATATTTCAATACATCATCTACCGAATGCATGACAATCGCACCATTCCCATCATAAGATTGGTCTGATGTTAACACAATGGTTTGACGATTAGGCAATAGATTTTTACCCATTCCTTCAAACGTTTTCCTTCCCATCACAATCGTATTATTTTCCGTCATTTGTTTGAAAAATTGTAAGTCATCTGGTAAATACCACGGTAATTTATCATCTTTCCCAATTAAACCATTTTCATCTTGAGCCCATATTGCTGCTATCATATTTCTTTATTTCCTCCCAAATTTCCCCTACACCGCAATCGGTGCCTTAATACTCGGATGTGGCTGGTATCCTTCAATCTTGATGTCATCCATATCAAAATCAAACACTGATTGTTTTTCTTTATTTAACCAAAGTGTTGGTAACTCTCGTTGTTGTCTTGAAAGTTGTTCTGTCATTTGCTCGATATGATTACTGTACAGATGAGCATCCCCTAATGTATGAACAAACTCTCCCACTTCAAGATTCGTTTCATGTGCAATTAAATGTGTTAATAAAGCATAACTTGCAATATTAAACGGAACACCTAAAAAGACGTCTGCACTACGTTGATACAATTGGCAACTTAATTTTCCATCTGCTACATAAAATTGAAATAACGTGTGACATGGTGGTAAAGCCATCGATGGCACATCTTCTGGATTCCATGCTGACACGATTAACCGTCTAGAGTCTGGAGTGTGTCGAATCATATCAATCACATCTTGTAATTGGTCGATGGTGTCTCCTGTTGACGTTTTCCAACGACGCCACTGAGAACCATAAATATTTCCTAATTCGCCATATTTTTCAGCAAATTCATCATCCATTAACATTTTTTCTCTAAAAGAAGTCATCTCTTTTTGATACGCTTGATTGAATTCTTCATCTACTAAACATCGACGACCAAAGTCGGTCATGTCAGGTCCTTTGTAGTCTTCACTTTTGACATATCTCTCAAAAGCCCATTCATCCCAAATATGGTTGTTATTTTCTAACAAATATTTAATGTTTGTATCACCTTTAAGGAACCATAACAATTCACTTTTCACTAAAGAAAATGGAATACGTTTGGTTGTCAACAGAGGAAATCCTTGACTTAAATCAAAACGCATCTGGTAACCAAAAAGACTTTTTGTCCCAGTACCTGTACGATCAGTCTTTTCATGACCTTTATTTAATATCTCTCGGCCTAATTCTAAATATGCTTCTTCCATAATTACCCCTCAAACAATGATTTATTAATCAGCAAATTCACTAAGATATTCCCATCTCTCAAGTTTGTCTTCAAGAGTTTGTTCGGTAGTTGTTAGTGTCGCTTGCAAATCTTGTAATTTTATAGCATCACTACTATTGTCTAACATTTGTTCGTTCAATGACTCAATATTCTCTTCTAATTGGGCAATATCTTCTTCAATTGTATCCCATTCAATTTTTTCTTTATAAGTCAATTTCTTTTTCTCACCATCATTAGAGACTACTTTATCAACTTTTTTAGTTGTAGTTGATTTAGTAGTTTTCTCAACTGACTCTTGCTCACCTGTCTGCTCAACATAATCACTCATTGAGCCATAAAAAGTTGTCATGTCACCTTGTCCTTTAAAAATGAGTAACTTGTCCATTGTTTTATCTAAAAAATAACGATCATGACTAACAGCAATAACTGCACCCGGAAAATCAGACAGATAATCTTCCAAAATAGTTAATGTTTCGACATCTAGATCATTCGTTGGCTCATCTAATAGTAACACATTTGGTTGTTGGATTAAAATGCTAAGTAAGTACAGACGGCGTTTCTCGCCACCTGACAATTTACTAATCAATGTCCCGTGCACATTTCTTGGAAATAAAAATCGCTCTAACATCTCTGTGACACTAATCACTGTACCATCTTGTTGTTTTACTTCTTCAGCAATTTCTTGTAAATAAGAAATAATGCGTTTGCTTTCATCTAATGTATCATTCGTTTGGGTATAATACCCGATATTGACTGTTTCTCCTAACTCAATCACACCACTATCCAACGTTAAATTCCCAGCAATAAGATTTAGCAAGGTTGATTTTCCAGAACCATTTTCTCCTGTAATGCCTAATCGTTCATTAGCTTGGACTAACAACTCAAAGTCTTTTAAAATAACTTGATTAGCTATTTGAAAATTAGCATGTTCTATTTCAATGACTTTTTTACCTAATCGTTTTGTACCAACTGAAAATTCTAAGTTTCCCTTATCACTTGAACCACTTACTTTATCTTTCAAATCATTAAAGCGATTAATTCTAGCTTGTTGTTTCGTGCCACGAGCTTTTACACCAGCTCGCATCCAAGCAAGTTCTTGCTTAAATAGCTGTTTATTTTTGTGTAAGCTTTTCTTTTCTTGTTCTTCACGTTCTGCTCGTTGCACTAAATAAGCTTGATAATTTCCTGTGTATTCGTGTAATGTTCCGTTAGCTAATTCAAATATTCGATTCGTCACACGATCTAAAAAGTAGCGATCATGCGTTATCACGATGAGTGACCCTTGATAATGATTCAGATAATCTTCTAGCCATTGAATGGTTTCATAATCTAAATGGTTGGTTGGTTCATCTAAAAGAAGTAAATCAGGTGATTGGATTAAGACTTGTGCCAATCCTAGTCTTTTTTGTTGGCCTCCAGATAGCTCTGATACTTTTTTATCTAAAAATAAAATGCCTAATTTATTTAAAATGGTTTTAGCACTTGTCTCAGCTAACCAAGCATCTTCTTTATTCATTGCTTCTTCAGCTTTTTCGTAAGCTTTTTGTACTGCTGGATTTTCTCCATCTTGTGCCAAATCAACCAATGCTTTCTCATACGAACGAATAGCTTTCATAACAGGTGTATCATCATCAAAGACAGCATCTAATACTGAAATATCTTCAGAAAAGATGGTATCTTGCGAAAGATAACCAATTTTATAATCATTTGGGTAATCAATCGATCCCTTTTCTGCATGATCTTTTCCTGATAAAATCTTAATCAACGTTGATTTACCTGTTCCATTAATTCCGATTAACCCAATACGATCTTTTTCTTTTATTAAAAAAGAAACATTATCTAATAATTGCTTTGTTCCATAATTTTTATCTAAATTATCTGCTCGTAAAAGCTTCATCTGATCACCCGTCTCTATTTAATCCTAATCAGTTTATCAGATTTATCTTCCCTTCACAAGTTGATATCGTATGGGGTACTTGATAATATAAATGATAAAAACACTTCGTAGAAAGTATTTTATGACTTTCTACGAAGTGTTTTTATTTATTAATTTGTTTCAATTAAACCATATTTACCATCTTTACGTTTGTAAACAATGCTTGTTCCATTTGTTTCTGCATCTTCAAAAATAAAGAAGTTATGACCTAACATGTTCATTTGTAAGACTGCTTCTTCACTATCCATAGGTTTTAATGATAAACGTTTTGTTCGAACAATTTCTAAATCTGGTTCGTCATGTTGTTCTGTAGAATTATTGGGAGAAAATACCATTTCTTTGGTTACATCTAAGGCAGTCTCTCTTGATTTACGATTAATTTTTGTTTTGTACTTTCTAATTTGTCGCTCCAACTTGTCGACCACTAAGTCAATGCTTCCGTATAAATCTGGAGAAGTTTCTTCAGCTCTAAGTACTAAGTATGGTAATGGAATGGTTACTTCCACTTTAGCATTTTTATCAGAATACACTTTTAAATTAACATGTGCTGTTGATTCCGGCACATTTGTAAAATATTTTTCTAATTTGCCAATTTTTTTCTCTACATATTCTCTTATGGCTTGAGTAACTTCAATGTTCTCGCCTCTTACATTGTATCTAAACATAACTATTACCCCTTTCATCTATCACTAAAACTAAAAAGATAAGAACGTTTAAGACTTAATTTAATCCCCTTATCTTCCCACCTTTATTATATCGAACTTATCATAAAATGACAAACACTTTGATAGAAAACGCTTCATTATTTTCACCTTGCTAAGGAAAACGTTATGACTTTTTTAGCATGTTTACTCAAAAGATAACGTTTTGCCTGCAATATCGTACTTCCTGTTGTGTAAACATCATCAACTAAAATAATCGTTTTTTGATAGATAATATCTTGGTCAGATTGATTTAAGTAAAACGGATGAATCGTTTTAAGTCGTTCTTCTTTTGTTTTGCCTGATTGTTTTCTCGTGTGTCTTCTTTTTTTTAATATCGACTCATAATCAACATATGCATCTTCCAACAGTGTTTCCACTTGATGAAACCCACGATCAGCTAATCGTTTTTTAGATAAAGGAATAGGGATAACCATATCATAAGTCAACTGTTTAAACACTTGATTAATATCAGAACTAAAAGCTTTTGCTAGTGTACGATTTCCTTGAAATTTATAACTGGTCATAAATTCACTCATAGACTCATTGTACTCATATAAGGCATGATGTGGCTCTAAGATTATTTGGTTTTTTTCCCAATATAAACAATCTTCGCATACAGTTTCTCGTGACACTTTCCGACAATAGATACATCTCTTTTCAAGCAACGGATTAATTGGCTGAAATTGACTATGGCATTTATCGCAACAATGATTTTTAATCTGACTACCTAATAACAGTTCTCGAAATGTTACTTGGTTCTTTAATACCCCGTGACACAACACACACTTCATCTCTTAGCCTCTTTATTCATTTGTTTTATTTCTTTTATAGCTGATACCATGGCCTGATTTTTTCCTTCATGCAAAAAGATGACGTGTCCGGTCGGATAATCCACACTTCGGCCCACTCGTCCTGCAATTTGAACTAAACTCGCACGATTAAATACTCGGTGATCCGCACACACTACCATGACGGAAATATTTTTAAATGTAACCCCTCGTTCTAAAATCGTTGTACTTAGTAACAGATCAATCTTCCCTTCTCTCATTTGTTTCACCACTTGTTCCCTAGTATCAGATGATGCATGTACCATTGCGACCTTTTTTTTCTGCCATGTTTTCTTAACAACAGGATAAACCATAGACATTAAAGCAATATCCGGAAAGAAAAGAATATAAGATTGATCACTTGCTTCTATTTCCATCCTCATTTTTTTAGGCAATTTTCCTTTTCGTAAATTTATGGCTAAATTCCGACAATAGATTGTTTTAGGAACAGGTAAGTCTTGTCCATGAAACCGTTTAGCTAGCATACTTTTTTCCGTATTAGAATAATGTTCTAGTCTTGGATTACTCGTAGCAGTTAGAAAAACAAAACATCCCTTTTTTTCTAATGACTGTTTTGCTACATACTGTAATTCATCAGAATGAACATAAGGAAACGCATCGGCTTCATCTATAACCAATACATCAAAATAACGATAAAAACGCATAAGTTGATGTGTCGTACAAATAATGAAAGATGCGCCATTATATGTTTGAGAAGAATGGCCATATAACAAATTGATTGTCGTATCTTGAAATGCCTCTTTCATTCTGGGATACAATTCTAAACACACATCAATGCGTGGAGTGGCTATTCCAATAACTTTTCCATCTGTCAACACTTGTTCTATTAAAGGAAATAGCATCTCTGTTTTACCAGCCCCTGTCACTGCATGAACAAAATGATGTCGTTTACGACGGTAAGAATCTAATATTTCTTGAGAGATGCATGCTTGCTGTTTAGTTAGTTCTCCTTGCCAAAAACAATGTGTTTTTTGTGACGTTTTTCGAGGGCTTTTTGGGATACGATATAAAACATCTTCACTTGTCACCCTTCCCATATTAAGACAATAATCACAATAAAAGCCACCATTTATCTGACAAGAATCTTGATTATTGACATGTCCACAACGACGACAGGTAATATCTTTTTTACTATACGTCATCGCTTTAACTTTTTTTATGCTGTTATCCTTTTTTAAGTATTTTCTTAATGGATGAGGTATTTCTTGTTTTAATAACTGACGTCCCTGCAATGTTTTATACAATATTATCTCCTCCTATAAATAATCTACGCATTATACTAGTGACTCACTTTTAAATAGACTATAATAAGGATAAATTGGATTATAGAAAGGGTATAATTATGAAGAAAAAATTTGTTATTGAATCTTTAGATGGTAATACAGATTTAAATGGTATTATCTGGCATAATTCCACTAAAAAACCAAAAGCAATCTTACAAGTCGTACACGGTATGGCAGAGTACGTCGAACGATATGACCCATTAGCGCGCTATTTATCTGCTCATGACATCCTAGTCATTGGACACGATCACCTAGGTCATGGTGAATCAGTGGATATGGATAATCCTCTACATGGTTTTTTCTGTGAAGGTGATAGTGCCTCTATTATAGTGGAGGATACTTTTCAAATTACCCAATATGCAAAAAGTCGTTATCCGGATACTCCTTTGTTTATTTTAGGTCATAGTATGGGATCTTTTGTGGTGAGAAACTATTTAAAGAAATACTCACATCTTGTTAAAGGCGCTATTTTAATGGGATCAACTAACCGACGCAAAGAGATAAGTTTTGGGGTTAAAATGGCGAAAGGATTGAATATAGTCTCTCCTAAGACAAAAAATCCTGCCATGGATAAATTATTGTTTGGTTCATTTAATCAAAAGTTTAAACCAGCTCATTCTCCTTTTAGTTGGCTCTCTAAAAACCCTGATAACGTCGAATCTTACGAACAAGATGAACAGTGTGGGTTTATTTTTACAAATAATGGATTCTATACACTTCTTTCTCTTATGGATGACGCCACAAAAAAACATTGGTTTATCACCATCCAACGTGATTTGCCAGTGTTAATTATTAGCGGCGAAAAAGATCCTGTTGGAAACTATGGAAAAGGCCCTAGAAAATTAGCTCTAGAATTGAGTGACAATTACTTTAAGGATGTCACGCTTCGCTTATATAATGATTTAAGACATGAAATATTAAATGAAAAAGAATCGTTAGATGTCACATTAGATATTTATGATTGGATACGTCACCGACTATAGAAAAAAGCATGACTTTTCTATTATTGAAAAGTCATGCTTTTATTCTAATCTTTTTCTTTAAAGGTTGATAAAATATCATCTAGACCTTGAATAGTTGCTTCTTTTGGATTCTCTTCACTTGTCCATGCACCAAGGTTAATAAAATAATCAGGTGTTTCTACCAAATAAATTCGATAGGTTAAGACACGATTTTTATTATCTTTCATTTCAACACCAAGATAATAGGCATTCCACCCATTTAGTTCTTTTTTTTCTGGTTCAATCACAACAGTCGCGTTAGCATCATTTAATTTTTTTAAATAGTCTGTTTTATAATCCTCTAACGTCTTATTTCCTTTTTCTTCAAATCCCGCAGACATAAATGACTTAGAATCTTTGTTTCCCAATAAAAAAGCAATCGACTTATCACTGTTTGGAAATTTACGCCAACCATCAAGCATGTTAAACTGATATTGATGATGATCATATTCTAAGGTATAAACAAGTTTATCTTTTTTATTAATGTCACTTGTCATATCTGTACTTGAATCATGTGTGGTGTCATTCTTTGTAGATGTACAGGCACTTAAGACGAATACCATGACTAACACTAACAACCCTATTCGTTTTTTTTGCATAATCATTCTCCTTTTAAAACATTTTACTAAATTAATTTTTTGGGGGTTACCTATATGCTATTAAATTACTATACCATAAAACAAGATGGCGATTATGAAATCGTCATAAAAAAATCGTCTTTTATCTGCCACTTAAGGCGAATAGAAACAGAAGATGAAGCAAAAGAAATCATTCAACAAATCAAAAAAAAACATTGGAAAGCTAATCATAATTGTGTCGCTTACGTTCTTGGAGATAAACAAGAAATCCAACGTTCAAGCGATGACGGTGAACCAAGTGGAACAGCAGGTGTCCCGATGCTTGAAGTGTTAAAGGTAAAAAAACTACGAAATGTTTTAGCTGTTGTGACAAGATACTTTGGTGGTACAAAACTTGGTGCTGGTGGCTTGATTCGTGCTTATAGTTCATCTGTTTCTGAAGCCATTGAGCACATCGGGTTAGTCGAAGGAAAATTGCAACAAGAGATGATTGTGACAGTGGACTATTCCATCCATGGTAAGTTAGAACATTTTCTAACTAATCACCCCGAATACACCCTTAGCGACACTGAATTTAGCGATACAGTTACCTTACACATTATGGTAGATGAAGTCAGTGTGACAACTTTTGAAGAAAGTATTACAAACCTACTGAATGCTCAATTTTCATTAAAAAAAGGGGCGTTAGACTACTGTGAGGTTCCAATAAATAAATCCTAGAGCACTACTGCTCCAGGATTTATTTTTTATTTTTCTAAGTAAAACTCAAAACGCTCACCTGCGTATTGACTTCTAACGTATTCAAACGGTGTGCCATTATCAAAATAAGATACTTGTCGTAAACGTAAGACTGCATCGCCTTTTTTCAATTCTAAATAATGTGCGATTTTTTCAGACGCATTTAGCGCAGATATCGTTTGAGAAGATTTTCCAATCACTCCATGTCCTTGACTAACCATTACGTTATATAAAGAACGTGTGATTTCCTCTTTACTAAAATCTTCAATCAAATGATGAGGAATGCTTGCTACTTCAAAACAAATTGGTATATCATCTGAATAACGTATTCGTTCCATTTTTAAAATCTTTTGATCTTTTGTCAATCGTAGTTTTTCCATTTCACTGGAGCTTGGTGCAGTCACAAAGTAAGACAATGTTTTACTAGAAGGTTGGCTTCCCTGAGAACGAATAATATCTGAAAAACTAGTCGTTCCTATCATCGTCTCTTGTACTTTTTGCCTTGCAATATATGTACCGGAACCAATTTTTCTCTCCAGTATTCCCTCATCTGCTAACGTTTGAATAGCCTGTCTTAGTGTCATACGACTCACGCCAAATACTTCAGACAATTCCCTTTCAGAAGGTAACCTGTCACCAATCTTCCAGATACCATCTTCTATTTCTTGTTTTATCTTATCGTGTATCTGAATATAAACAGGTAACTTTGGAGTCATTTATTCACGTCCTTTTAAATGTCATTATCTATATTATAGCTATTTTTATAATCAATGACAACATTATATATCATAACGAAATAAAATAGAAAAAAGGAGTAGTTCCCTACTCCTAATAACTTAATGACTAATTAATAATGATTTTTTGCACGCCATTTACGTTGATTTTGCTTCAATTTTTTAGTTTTAGTTGGTGCATCGTATTCTTTTGTTGGAAATACCATTTGAGCTTTGTCTTTGATAGTTTCCATTACTTCATTGCTCGATAAAATGTCACGATATTCTAGAATTTGAGATACTAATTTTTCAGATAATTCGCCCATGTGATTAAATCTCCTTTATAGTTAAGTTAATACACCTCTATCATACCACAAAAGAAAATAAAAAAAAATCTAACACCGATTTCAGTGTTAGATAATACTGGGCTAGCTGGATTCGAACCAACGAGTGACGGAGTCAAAGTCCGTTGCCTTACCGCTTGGCTATAGCCCAATAAGAAATGGAGGGGGGCAGATTCGAACTGCCGAACCCGAAGGAGCGGATTTACAGTCCGCCGCGTTTAGCCACTTCGCTACCCCTCCGTATCAATCAAGTTTATCAACCCGACTTCCATATAATAACTAATTTCAAAAAAAAAATCAAGTACTTTTTTAAATTTTTTTAATTATTTAAATTCCAATATTTTAATGCTTCTTCGTAGGCATCGTCTTGTGTTTTGTATATACCTAAAATACCATCTGTTGTTTCAACTTCAAATTTTTTATCTGACAATTTTGTTACTTTTCCAATGACTTTTTTTCCAATTAACAATTCATCATGAGTTGATAATTCTTTAATTTCAACTTCAACTGGTTTATTTTTTTTCATCTGTAATATTTCAGTCCTTTCATGCATCGAACTCATATAGGATACCATATATTTTTGCCTTTGTTAAGAGAAAAAGAAGCTTTTTAGCTTCTTTCAGTCTCTAAACACATAATAACATCATACTGATTGTCAATTAGTGATTTTTCTAATTTAGTGGCATTTTTTTCGACAACTTGTATCACGATAATAACATTCTTTGTTTGACGATACACAATAATCTGAACGATATTAAATTTATCTTGAGCTAATACTTTCGTTAAATCAGCCAACACACCAGGATGATCGTCTTTAATTGAAATCGCAACACGCGTCCCATTCTCTCCATAACCAGTAATAGCTAAAAAGGCACCAAATGCATCTGTACTAGTGATAATACCTTGAATAGTCCTGTTAACATCCACAACAGGCAACACACCAATATTATACTCACGCATAATCTTGATGGCTTCTTCAATAAATTCATCGGCCTTGATAGTATGAACGTCTTTAATCATCACATCGGCTACAGTCATTTTATTTAACAAATAATTCACTTCATACACGCTTAAGCTGGTTGCTTTTGACGGCATCGCTTCTTGAATTGTTCCTTCAGTGACCAATCCAACTAATTGATCGTCTTTTACAACTGGCAAACGGTGAATATTTTTTTGTTTCATTAAGTCCATTGCTTGAAAAACAGGTGTTTCAGGGGAAGTCGTAATCACTTCTGTTGACATATAGTCTTTTACTAACATAACTCTATCCTCCTAAATAAGCTTTCTGTACTTCTTCACTTTCTAATAACTCTTTACCGCTTCCTTTAAGCACCACTTGACCTGTTTCTAATACATATCCTCTATCAGAAAGTTTCAACGCCATATTGGCATTTTGTTCGATTAAAAGAATGGTTGTTCCTTGTTTGTTAATCCGTTCGATAATATGAAAAATCTCACGAATAAAGATAGGTGCAAGTCCCATTGATGGTTCATCCAGTAATAATAAATCTGGTTTGGTCATCAACGCTCGCCCCATAGCAAGCATTTGTTGTTCTCCACCTGAAAGTGTTGCGGCATCTTGTTTTAATCTTTCTTTCAACACAGGGAATGTTTCAAAAATATAATCTAAAATTTCTTTTTTCTCATCATGATTATTATGAATAAAGCCACCAAGTTCCAAGTTCTCCATAACCGTCATTCCTGCAAAAATATGACGACCTTCTGGCACTTGAACTAAACCGCTTTTTACAATAGTCGGAGCTGATTTTTTTGTTAGATCTTCATTATTAAATGTCATCGAACCACCTGAAGACTTTACTAAGCCTGATAAACTTTTTAAAATAGTCGTTTTACCAGCTCCGTTAGCCCCAATTAAACTGACAATTTCTCCCTTATTTACTTCAAAAGACACATCTTTTACTGCCTGAATCATGCCATAATGCACAGATAAATTTTCAACTTTTAACATTACTGTTCACCACCTAAATACGCCTGAATAACGCGTTTATCTTGCTTAATTTCTTCTGGTGTCCCTGAGGCAATCAATGCCCCATACTCTAATACATAAAGTCTCTCACAGACTTCCATAACTAACGACATATCATGTTCAATCAAGACAATCGTCAATCCAAATTCTTTTTGAATTCGTTTGATTAATTGGGTTAATTCTTCTGTTTCCTGTGGGTTCATCCCAGCTGCCGGTTCATCTAAAAATAAAATGCTCGGTTTTGTTGCTAAAGCTCGGACAATTTCTAAACGGCGTTGCTCCCCGTAAGGCAAATTTTTCGCTAAATTATCTTTTTTGTCCTCTAATTCAAATAGACCTAATAATTTCGTTGCTTCTTCTCTCATTTTATCTTCTTTTTTATAAAAAGATGGTAAACGTAACATGCCAGACAATACACTTTCTTTAGTATTTGCGGTCATTGCAATTAATACATTATCAAGAACTGTTAGGTCTTTAAACAAGCGAATATTTTGAAACGTTCGACTAATACCTAATTGCGCAATTTTAAACGGAGAAATACCATTTAACGTTATTGTCTTACTATCATGTGTTAATTCAATACTTCCAGAACTTGGCTCATATACACCTGTAATCAAGTTAAAAAGCGTCGTTTTTCCCGCTCCATTTGGGCCGATTAAACCAATCAACTCATTATCACCAAAATGTAAATTTAAATCCTGAATGGCAGCTAATCCACCAAAATTCTTTGTCAAATGACTAATGTTTAACTCAGACATGTTGTTTACCTCCTTTACTCAATAATTTTTTCACTGAAAATTCTTTTGTTCCTAATAAGCCAGAAGGTTTGAAAATCATGATGATAACTAGAGCAAACGCATAAATTATCATACGAATGGCACCAAAATCTTGTAAATACATATTCAATACACCAAGTAAAACGGCTGCTACAACAGTTCCTGTCATGCTTCCAACTCCACCAAATACTACGATGATTAGAATATCAATTGATTTCATAAAATCAAAGTTCCCTGGCACAATCGTTTGAACATAGCTTGAATACATTCCCCCAGCAACGGCTGCGGTCATGGCACCAATCACAAAAGCAACCACTTTATACTTTGTCACATTCACACCCATAGATTCTGCTGCGATTAGATTCTCTCGAACAGATAACGTCGCACGTCCTGCTGCGCTATGAATATAATTTGTCATCAAAATCAATGTGATACAAACAAATAAATAAACCATTGACCAGGTTACAAAAGGAGGAATACCAAATAATCCGGCTGGACCATTAGTGATTTGATCCATATTCATAATCAATGAGCGAATAATTTCAGATACACCTAATGTTGCAATGGCTAAATAGTCACCAGAAAGACGCAGAGTTGGAATACCAACTAAAAGTGCCACAATTCCTGAAAGAATACAACCTAAAACTAATCCAATTAAAAACCCAACAATTGACGGTATCTTTATTGTCATAATTGCCGTTGTATAAGCTCCAATCGCCATAAATCCTGCATGTCCCAAAGAAAATTGACCAGAAATACCAATAACCAAGTTAAGTCCAGCTGCTAGAATAATGTTGATACCAATCATTACTAATGTTGTTTCGACAACAGGTGACATCAATCCAGTCGAGTAAGTGATTGCCAGCATCGCAAAAATAACGACCATTATCGCTAACCAAATCCCATTTATTTTCAATCGTTCTTTCATTGTTATCACCTACACTTTTTCCTTAATATTTTTACCTAATAATCCAGATGGTTTAACAAGTAATACAATAATTAAAATCAAGTAAACGGCTGCATCTCGATAAGCTGTAAACCCTAAAGCACTCACGACCGTTTCGATGATACCGATCGCAAACCCACCAAGTGCGGCACCTGGAATAATCCCTATTCCACCAAACACGGCAGCGATAAACGCTTTAAGACCAGGAGCAACACCCATCATTGGGTCTATACTATTATAGTAAAGACCAATTAATACACCACCTGCAGCAGCTAATGACGAGCCAAGTGCAAAAGTAAATGAAATGGTATAATTTACATTTATCCCCATTAATTGAGCTGCTTCGGGATCAACACTTGCTGCACGCATGGCACGCCCCATTTTTGTTTGTTGCACGATAAATTGTAATAACAGCATTAAAAAAATTGACATTGCGATAATCACGAGTTGAATTTTACTAATTTGGCATATGCCTAAATCATAAGTTATATTTTTCATTAATTGAGGATAAGGTTTTGTATCTGCTCCCACGAAATAGATCATTAATGATTGTAGTAAGAATGATACCCCTATTGCTGTAATAAGCGCTGCAATACGTGTTGAATTTTTAAGTGGACGATAAGCTAAAAATTCAATCAACATCCCTAAAATCGCACAGATAATCATAGATGTTAAAAGTGTTAAAACTAAGCCAAAACCAAAGTTATTAGCCACATAGTACCCAATAAAAGCACCAATCATATATATTTCACCATGAGCAAAATTGATTAACTTTATAATTCCATACACCATTGTATACCCTAGGGCTAATAGTGCGTAAATACTTCCTAATGAGAGTCCATTGACTAATTGTTGAAGGACATTCATTGTTTCTCCTCCTTTTGAAAAACCAAGGAACTCTTGTCCAGTCCCTTGGTTTTCATGATTTTTTACGGATTTACCACTTCTGCTGTGTTTTCTTCGCCTTTTTCAAGTCCGATTACAACAGCTGGTTTTTTCGGATTATGATTTTTATCCATTGTCATGGTACCTGTCACACCTTCAAAGTCTGTTAATGTTGCTAAACCTTTTGTTAATGCTTCACTTGTATTTTCTTTTTCAGCTTCTAAAGCAGCTTTAACCATGTAAACAGAATCATATGCTAACGCATTAAATGAGCTTGGTGTTTTACCATACTCTTTTTTAAATGTCTCAATAAATGTTTTTACTTTATCTGAAGCAGGTGCTTTTTCAGAAAAATGAGCCGTATAGTAGATATTACTCATATTTTCATCACCAGCAATATCAATTAATTTAGAATCTGAGAATCCATCAGCCCCGATAATTGGCTGTTCAATTCCCATTTCACGTGCCTGTTTGATGATTAAACCAGCTTCTTCGTAATAGCCTGGTAAGTAAATAAAATCAAAATCTTTGTCTTTTATTTTTGTTAGAATGGCTTTAAAATCTTTATCTTTCGCATTAAATTTTTCATCAGCCACAATGTCACCTTTAAATGTCTCTTTAAATGATTTAGTTAATCCTTTTGCATAATCACTTGATACGTCTCCAATGATCACTGCTTTTTTCGCTTTCAAATTATCAGTTGCATAGTTAGCTAAGATAACCCCTTGGAAAGAATCTTGAAAGCATGTTCTAAAAATATATTCTTGAACTGTTCCATTATTTACTGTAATAGAATCATCGGTCCCAGATGGTGTGATAATTGGGACTTTGGCTTTTGTTGCGTTTGGACTAGCTGCTTTTGTCGCACCGGATGTTGCTGGACCGATCATTCCAATGACATTGTCGCTTGTTGTTAAACTCGTTGCAATTGTTGCTGCTTCGGCCGTATCACTTTTATTATCTTTGACAACTAAATCAATTTTCTTACCGTTAATCCCACCGGCTTTATTGATTTCTTTCACTGCAAGTTCGGCACCTTCTTTTTCTTGGTTACCATACCCAGCAGCTGCACCAGATAATTCCATGTTTAAACCAATTTTGACTGTATCAGCATCTTTTTGTGATTTCGTATTTTGAGCAGTTCCTCCACCCGGTGTTCCACAAGCAGATAACAATAACGTTGCACCCATAAGCATTCCTAGAATTTTTTTCATTTTACTTTCCTCACTTCTTTATTAGAATTAAATAAGTTATTTATTAATATAAGTTAATATTAAATATAAGTCAACAGAATTTTCAGACAATTCTAAAATAAAAAAATAGACCGTTAATAAAAAAGGTCTAAGTTAACTTTTAAGTCATTTATTTTTTTTCTCTTTTATATGGTCCACGATATGTCTCATCTGGATTTTTCCTGATGCTAAATGTTGGTGGTACATAGTCAATGCCACCTTTAACAAAAGGGTGACATCTTAAAATACGAGCCGTACCCATGATAAATCCTTTAATCGCTCCATGATAATTTACCGCATCAATCATATACTGAGAACACGTTGGATGATAACGACAACTTTTAGGAAATAAAGGAGAAATAAATTTTTGATAAAAACGAACAGGTAAAATGATAATTTTTTTCATCATATCTTCCTAACAATTTAAAAAATAACCACCAACATAAGAGTTGATGGTCATTAGTTATTTTACAAAATCTAGTATATGGTGCCATGTCGATGGATTAAAGGCATCACTTGATTGCCCTTTTCCAACATAGACATACCCTATAAAAATACCTAGGAAAAATAATCCAATCAATAATAGAATCACAAAAATAACTAGCATCAATTGTATGACTACTCTTTTAGTTATTGAACTCAATTAAATTTCCTCCTTCATTATAGAGCTTAACTTACTACTTCTGCCATTGATTCATGAGCAACATCTTCATCAACTCTTTCGATTGTTGCACCAAGGTTGGCTAATTTTTCATGGAATTTATAGTATCCACGGTCTAAATGCTCTAATCTAGTCACTCGTGTTTCATCTGTTGCAACTAATCCAGCAATAATCAGAGCTGCTGCTGCACGTAAATCTGTTGCACTAACTTGTGCTCCTTGAAGCTTTGGAACACCACTAATATAAGCCACACTATTGGAAATACGGTATTTAGCACCCATACGTTGTAATTCGTCTAAATGTTGGAATCGATTTTCAAAAACAGTTTCTGTTAACACACTATCCCCTGAGGCTAATACCATCAAGACACTCATTTGTGCTTGCATATCTGTTGGAAACCCAGGATGTGGTAGTGTTTTAATATCCGTTGGTTTCAAATATTTTGGTCCAATGACACGAATCCCATTTTGTTCATTAATAATATCTACACCCATTTCCACTAATTTAGAAATCAGCGGACTATTATGTTCTGCCACAGCATCTTCAATAAAAACATTTCCTTGCGTTGCAGCTGCTGCTACCATAAAGGTCCCGGCTTCAATACGATCCTGCACCACGCTATGCTCTGTCCCGTATAAATCAGTTACCCCTTCAATGCGAATCGTTTCTGTCCCAGCACCAACGATTTTAGCTCCCATTTTATTTAAATAGATGGCTAAATCGACGATTTCAGGTTCTCTTGCAACATTCTCAATCACTGTTGTCCCTTTTGCACGGACAGCAGCCATCATAATATTTTGAGTGGCACCCACACTTGGAAAGTCTAAATAAATTCTGGCACCAACTAATTCATCAGCAACAGCTTCAATGTATCCATTTTGTTGCGTAATTTTAGCTCCTAATGCTTGAAACCCTTTCAAATGTAAATCAATTGGTCGTGTTCCAATTGCACAACCACCAGGCATGGCAACTTTAGCTCGACCAGTACGAGCTAAAAGTGGTCCCATCACAACAATAGAGGCTCTCATTTGGCTAACATATTCAAATGGGGCTTCTGTTTCTAATTCTTTTGTTGCATCGATTTTAATCGTGTTTTCTTCTTCAATAAATTCGATATCTGTATTTAAATACTTAATGACATTATTCATTGTAAATACATCAGACAAAATTGGCGCATTGGTAATAGTTGTTTTTCCTTTATTAGCAAGTAATGCTCCCGCTAAAATAGGCAATACAGCATTTTTTGCTCCTTCGATTTTAACGCTTCCTTCTAGGCGATTTCCACCGCGAACTGCTATATATTCCATTAATTTTTCCCTCCATAAATATAAGGAACTTATTACAAATCCTAATCAGTATACCATGATTTTATGGAAAAAGAAATTCATTCATATTTTCCTAATAATTTTCTTAGAGAACCATTCCCTCAAAAAAATTTCGCACTAGAAAAATTACTTCTAAAAAGAAGTTACTCACTTGAAACCCAATTGCTACAGATAAAAAAACATATGCTAAACGGATTTGTCTATCATACTGTACTCCTTTTTTAAATAGAACATCAAGTCGCAACGAATTTAACGTCCAAAAGGTTAAGTAAATAAAAATAAAATGGCTCAAGATCCTAACTAACGCATCAATTCCAAAAACTGACATATCCTCACCTCCACTTTCATTATAAAAGAGAAGAAGGTAAAGAAACAAATGTTTCTTTACCTTCTTTTATTCGCCACATTAAGCCGATTTAACGCTCGATAGAGTGCTATTTCAGCCCTAGCCATATCAATCGATTGATTTTGCTCGTTTTTAGCAGCTTCAATTTTTTGTTCTGCACGCTTCTTAGCTTGTTCAGCTCGTGAGATATCAATATTTTCTCCTGTTTCAGCACTGTTAGCAACAATTGAAACCACGTTGTCACGCACTTCAATAACGCCACCATTTACTGCAACCCAGTCGTTAACATTTTCTTCTCTATCAATCCGTACAGCATCAATTTTTAAAGGGGCAATCAACGGGCAATGTTTGGGCAAAATACCAAGCGAACCTGCTTGAGTATTTGCAACCAAAAATTTTGCTTCGTGCTCATAAATCAATCCATCTGGCGTAACAATATTAACCATAAAGGTACTCATAATGACTTTCCCTCCTTGTTAGTAGCCCATTTTTTCTGCTTTTTCAACTGCTTCTTCAATGCGCCCAACACTTCTGAAGGCTTCTTCAGGTAAGTGGTCATATTCGCCGTCTAAGATTGCTCTAAATCCTTTAATTGTTTCATTCAATGGTACATAGCTACCAGGTTGTCCTGTAAATTGCTCAGCCACGTGGAAATTTTGTGATAAGAAGAATTGGACACGTCTAGCACGTCCTACTACTACTTTTTCTTCATCACTTAACTCATCCATACCAAGTATCGCAATAATGTCTTGCAATTCTTTATAGCGTTGTAATAAACGTTGCACTTCTGTGGCCACTTTATAATGTTCTTCACCAACAATATCTGGCTCTAAGGCACTTGAAGATGATGCCAACGGATCTACCGCTGGATAAATCCCTTGTTCTGTCAAACGACGTTCCAAGTTAGTTGTTGCATCCAAATGCGCAAAGGCTGTTGCTGGAGCCGGGTCAGTATAGTCATCGGCAGGAACATAAATCGCTTGAATTGATGTGATTGATCCATCTTTTGTCGAAGTGATACGTTCTTGTAACTGTCCCATTTCAGTTGCTAACGTTGGTTGGTAACCAACGGCTGAAGGCATACGTCCTAAAAGAGCTGACACTTCAGAACCTGCTTGAGTAAAACGGAAAATGTTATCAATAAATAGTAACACATCTTGTTTTTCTTCATCACGGAAATATTCTGCCATAGTCAAACCAGTTAAAGCTACACGCATTCTGGCACCAGGTGGCTCGTTCATTTGTCCAAACACCATGGCTGTTTTCTTGATAACACCAGATTCCTTCATTTCAAAGTAAAGGTCGTTACCTTCACGCGTACGTTCACCAACACCGGCAAACACTGATAATCCACCTAATTCTTGAGCGATATTGTTAATCAACTCTTGAATTAACACTGTTTTACCTACTCCGGCACCACCGAACAGTCCAATTTTACCACCTTTTAAGTAAGGCGCTAGTAAATCGATAACTTTAATTCCTGTTTCTAATATTTCAGAGTTTGTACTTAATTCATCAAAAGCAGGTGCTTTTGCATGAATACTATCTCTTTCAATTTCGTCTCCAATAGGTTCACCTAAGTCAATAGTTTCACCTAATACGTTAAAGACTCTACCCAATGTTTCAGGACCAACTGGAACACTGATAGGACCTCCTGTATGAAGAACTTCCATTCCTCTTTGTAGTCCGTCTGTAGATTCCATTGCAATTGTTCGAACGATTCCATCACCAATTTCAAGAGTTGTTTCTAACACAACTTTATCTTTACTTCCAGCTTTATAAACGATTAACGCATCATTTATATCAGGTAATGCTTGGTCTAATGGAAAAGCCACGTCAACAACGGGACCAATGACTTGGGCTATTTTTCCTACTTTCATCTCAACAATTCCTCCCCGTCATTATTCTAAAGCAGCTGCTCCACCAACAATTTCTGTGATTTCTTCTGTAATGGCTGCTTGACGTGCTCGGTTATAAGAAATGGTCAAATCATCAATGATATTTGTCGCATTTTCTGTGGCACTCTTCATAGCAGTCATGCGGGCAGCGTGCTCTGCAGTTTTAGAATCTAAAACTGCTCCATATATTAAACTTTCAGCGTAAAGGGGCAGTAACGTATTTAAAATAGCGTCTGCTGAAGGTTCAAGAGTATACTCTTGTTCGTACGTTTCAGCTTCTTTAGCATCTAAGTCAACGATTGGTAAGATTTTTTCTGCTCTAAACGATGAGGATAGTGTATTAACATGATGGTTATAACATACATACAATTCATCAAACATCTCACTATTATACATTTGTAAAGCAGAGTTTACGATACGTCTTACCTCACTATAACTTGGGTAGTCGCTTAATCCTCTTAATTCATAAGCGACTGGTAAATCACGATGCTTGAAGAAATCTGAACCTGTTCCTCCAATAGCCATTAACACCACATTCATGCCGTCTTCTTCGTCTTTTTTGATAATTTCTAACATGTTTTTTAAAATTGAACTGTTATAACCACCTGCTAAACCTTTATCAGAAGTTACTACAATATATCCAACTGTTTTAACTGGTCGAGCAATAAGCATTTGCTGATACATTTCCATCTCTTGCTCAAAACCAGAAAAATCAGAATTATCTATCGCAGTTAACTGTGAAGAAGCCAAATGAGTTGTCATACTTCTTACTTTAGAAGCATACTCTTGAAAGCGTCTTGATGATTGTTCAGATTTCGTCAATTTAGAAGCTGCGACCATTTGCATGGCACTTGTAATTTGACTGGTCTTTTTTGTTGAAGCTATTCTCTTCTTAATATCAATAAGTGAGCCGCCCATGTTCAATCACCACTTTCTAAGATTGTTTTACTTCATCTGCAACAGAGAATTCACTAGAACTAAAAATTCCTTTAAATTCATCGATTGCTTTATCCATATCTTCTGGATTTGGTAATCCTTTTGTTGTACGGATCGTATCAAAGATTGCTGGATAGTTATTATCCACGTATTCAAATAATTCACGCTCAAAACGTAAAATATCTACTACAGGAATAGTATCCAAAAATCCATGAGTCAAGGCATAAAGAATTAAGACTTGTTTTTCAACAGCCAATGGTTCATGCACATTTTGTTTTAGTACTTCAACAGTTCGTTTACCACGGTTTAATTTAGATTGAGTTGCCTCATCCAAATCAGAACCAAATTGAGTAAAGGCTTCTAACTCACGGTAACTTGCCAAATCAAGACGAAGTGTACCTGCAACTTTTTTCATTGCTTTGATTTGAGCAGATCCCCCAACACGTGATACTGATAACCCAGCATCAATCGCAGGACGAACACCTGAGTAGAACAAATCACTTTCTAAGAAGATTTGTCCATCAGTAATAGAAATAACGTTTGTTGGAATATAAGCAGAGATATCTCCCGCTTGTGTTTCAACAAATGGTAAGGCAGTCATTGATCCGCCACCTAATTCATCACTCAATTTCGCTGCTCTTTCAAGTAAACGAGAATGTAAGTAGAATACATCTCCAGGGAACGCTTCACGACCTGGTGGACGACGTAATAGTAATGAGATTTCACGATAAGCTGCTGCTTGTTTTGATAAATCATCATATACGACTAATACGTGTTTTCCATTATACATAAACTCTTCACCCATACTTGCTCCAGCATAAGGTGCTAAATAAAGTAATGGGGCTGGTTGTGATGCACTGGCAGACACAACAATTGTGTAGTCCATTGCACCATATCTTTTCAAGATTTCAACTTGGTTACGTACAGTTGATTCTTTTTGACCAATTGCAACGTAAATACAAATCATGTCTTGATCTTTTTGATTTAAGATTGTGTCAATCGCAATGGTAGTTTTACCAGTTTTACGGTCACCAATGATTAACTCACGTTGTCCACGTCCAATAGGTACTAATGCATCAATTGCTTTCCATCCTGTTTGTAGTGGTTCTGATACTGATTTACGAGCCATAACACCAGGAGCTGCTGCTTCAATTGGTCGTGTTTTGGTTGTAGCGATTTCGCCCATACCATCAATAGGTTGTCCTAAAGGATTAACCACGCGTCCAATTAATGCTTCACCAACAGGTACTTCCATAATACGTCGTGTACGTTTTACTTTGTCGCCTTCACGTATTTGTTCAAAATCCCCTAAAATGATAATACCGACACTATCATTTTCTAAGTTTTGAGCCATACCATAAACACCATTATCAAATTCCAATAATTCTCCCGACATGGCATTTTCTAATCCGTAAGCACGAGCAATACCGTCACCAACATAGGAAACTGTTCCAACTTCATCTACTGTTAACGATTCTTCGTATTTAGCAAGTTGTTGTTTAATATGCGAACTAATTTCTTCCGCTTTTATACTCATGTATCTCACCTCTCACCTTGTCGTTAAACATAAACATCAAGCCAATAATTTAGCATGAATATTATTTAATTCTGTTCTCACACTTTGATCAATGATTCGATGTTCTGATTCGACAATCATTCCACCCATTATGCTTGGGTCTAATTTTGGTCGTAAAACAACTTTATTTGCATGAAATTGTTTTGCCAAACGTTTTTCTAAGTCATGTCTTTGTTCAAGTGATAATGCAACAGCTGTGGTTACATTTACTACAATGATACCAAATTGATCATAATAAAGATGCTCATACTCATCAATAATATCAAGCATTTCATTCATACGACCATAATCATAAACCGTATGGATAAATTTGGCCAATGTATCACTAAAACTATTTTCTAAATCTTTTACAATATTCACTTTTTCAAAAATGGATAAACGATCATCTGATAGTATATCACCTAAATCTGGTACTTCATGATAAATTTCTCTAAGTTGTAATAATTCTTGGTAGATTTCATTTATCATATTTAATTGAGTTGCTTCGGTAAATAACGCTTTACCATAAGTTCTTGCGACACTAAATTTCTTATTCATTGTCATCAACTCCTAGCTTATCAATACTTGATTGAACCAACTCTTGATGAGCACTAGCTGACAATTCCTTTTTAAGTATTTTAGAAGCAATTTCAATAGATAAGTCTGCGACTTCTTTTTTAGCATCCGCCAATAAACGTTCTCTTTCAAGACGTAAATCTTCTTGGGCTTGTTTTTTCATTCTTGTTGCATGTTCTTGAGCTTCTACAATAATCGCATGAGCATTATTCTCAGCAACATCTTTTGCTTGAGCAATAATACTTTGTGCTTCAGTACGAGCTTCTTTTAATTCCACTTCTCTTTGTTTGGCTAAATTAGCAGCGTCTATTTTTGATTGTTCTGCACTATCAATATCGCCAGCTATTTTGTTTTCTCGTTCGTCTAACATCTTTGTTAGAGGTCCCCAAGCAAATTTCTTTAACGCTAATAACAATACAAGAAATGAAACAGAGACAAATAAAATGGTACTAAACGTTGTTTGTCCAGAACTTGCAATCACTAATTGATTCATCATGTGATTACGACACATCCTTCCCTGACTTTCATTTAATTACAACTTTTTAACCCTTGCTTGTATATGTTATTTAAATAATAATAATAAGGCAATAACGACACCAATGATAGGAATCGCTTCAATTAAGGCAACCCCAATAAACATAGTACTTCTTAATTGACCTGATAATTCTGGTTGACGTGCCATTGATTCTAATGTTTTAGAGATAACTTTACCATTACCATAACCTGCTCCGATAGAAGCTCCTAAAACTGCGATAGCTGCTGCAATATATTGCATAACAATTCTCCTCCTAAAAATGTTTTTATACGTTTACTTATACTTCTTCTACTTCTACTTTATGTGAGATATAAACCATCAATAAAGTAGCGAAAATAAATGCTTGAATTCCACCAATGAAAAGCGAGAAGGCTTGCCATATCACTTCAAGTGGCAGAGCCAAAATAAATTTCGTTGGACTACTTGATCCTAACCCTGCAATTAACGATAGTAA
Source organism: Vagococcus sp. CY53-2 (assembly GCF_022604695.1). NCBI lineage: Bacteria > Bacillati > Bacillota > Bacilli > Lactobacillales > Enterococcaceae > Vagococcus > Vagococcus sp. CY53-2. Next base: position 7,490 of record NZ_JALAHP010000001.1, on the reverse strand, counting down.
CACTTCACCTGCAAAAATATTACCGTAAAGACGTAAACCAAGTGTTAATACATTAGTAAATTCTTCTATTAACTTGATTGGTAATAAAAAGCCGACTGGTTTCATATAACTATTAACAAAGTAACCTTTAACACCTTGTTTTTTGACCCCATAATAATTAGCCAAAATAATCGCAATAAATGCGAGTGTCAAAGTTACGGTTGGATCAGCGGTTGGGCTCTTCCATAATGATACATCACTTGGGAATAAAGTCACTTTTGTAATGAGTCCTAAAGTATTTGATACTAGCACAAACATGAAAAAAGTAAATGCCAATAAATGGTACTCTTTTACTTCGTTCTTCTCAACGTTATCACCTACGATACCACGAACAAAGTCAACAAGTGCTTCCATGACATTTTGTTTACCAGTAGGTTTAAGCTTTAAGTTTCGTGTACAAAAATACACTAATCCAAAGACAATCAAACAAGTTAATATAGTCATACTTACGACCGTTCCATCAAATGTTAAACCTCCAATGGTAAACAACCAGGATTTTTCTTCCACCACATTTCACCCCTTTTCTTCTCAATATTAAAACAAATTCAGAAGTTTTTTAGCTTCTGTAACAGTGTATGAAAAAATGTTTTTTGATACATACATTTTTCCACATAGGAATACATCGATAGACTGTTACTATCGAAACTATAATACCACCAAATGATAAATAACACAAAGTAAATCAGTAGAATTCTCACAACTTTCATACAAAAAAATTGACAAATGAAAACTTGGTTAAAACATACTCAAAATAATGAAATTTAACCTCTTTGTTAATCCAGTTGTTTTTAAAAAGTCTTACTTTACCCCCCTAATTAGTCACCTCCATAAAAAAAGTATAAAGACACCTTCCAAAATGATTATCTTTACACAAAGAATTAAACTTTGATCGTTTGATAATCCACTTTAGCAAGTGTCATCAGCTCAGAAATGCCGAGCCTGTATAAGGAACAACATCCTTATGTCTCCCCATGCTAACATGCTTAGTAAAAAAAAGACAAACAACGACTAAAATGTACGTTGTTTGTCTCTCAAAGCTCGGTTAATTTCACGGTTCATATCTTTTCGTTTTAAATCTTCTCGTTTATCATATTGCTTTTTCCCTTTTGCTAACCCTAGTAACACTTTAGCAAAACCATCTTTAATGTATAGCTTCAACGGAATCAACGTCACACCAGGATTTTTCATTTCTGTTTCAATTTTGATGATTTGTTTTTTATGAAGTAATAATTTCCGTGTTCTTAATGGGTCATGATTAAAAATATTCCCTTGTTCATAAGGACTGATATGAACATTCATTAAATAGGCTTCACCATTACGAACTCTAGCAAAACCATCTTTTAAGTTAACACGGCGTTGTCTAATGGATTTTATTTCGGTTCCTTGAAGCACAATACCAGCCTCAAAAGTCTCAAATACTGCATAATCATGACGAGCCTTACGATTTTGAGCAATTAAATTTCCTTCACCTTTAGGCATGAGTCATCCCTCACTTTTTCTTTTTCTTCGGTTTTTTATTCACAGATTTATAAAAAGGTTTTTTACCATTCTTGCCTTTTTTTCCTTTTTTAGAATCATCTGATTTGCCAAATGATTTTTTTGGATCTTTGCGTCGATTTGATGAAGATGACTTTTTATTTTTTTTCGGTAATTCAATTTTTTCGGTCAATGGTTCAGCTGATAACAAGTCAAAATCAATTTCTCGTGTGTCAACATCCGCTTTAGTTAATTTCACAAGAACTTTTTGACCGATTTTATATACTTTACCTGTTCGCTCACCAACAAACGCCATATGAGTTTCAATAAAATGATAATAATCATCTTTCAACTGATTAACATGAACTAATCCTTCTATTGTATTAGGTAATTCTATGAACATACCAAATTTAGTAATAGATGTGATAATACCATCAAATTCTTCATCAACTTTATCTTGCATAAATTCTGTTTTCTTCAGTTTATCGGTTTCACGCTCAGCTTCAACTGCTCGTCGCTCCATTTTAGAACTATGATCCGCAATATCTGGAATTAACTCATCCCATTTTTGCTTGATTTTATCTGTTACTTTTTCTTTTTCATATGACTTAATTAATCGATGAACAATTAAATCAGGGTAACGTCTAATTGGTGAAGTAAAATGGGTATAGTCATCTGCGGCTAATCCGTAATGACCCACTGGATCTTCCGAATATTTTGCTTGTTGCATACTGCGAAGTAACATCATACTCACAACCGGTTCTTCTGGTCGTCCATTCACTTGGTCTAACACTCGTTGCAGCTCTTTTGGTGATACCGCATCTTTTTTCCCTTTTACCATGATACCAAAATTTGTCATAAACTCTAAGAAACGCTGAACTTTTTCTTCTTTTGGATGCTCATGAATACGATAAATAAATGGCAATTGTTTATCCGTATAAGTCTTCGCGACTGTTTCATTTGCAGCTAACATAAAGGACTCAATTAGTCTTTCAGCTGCTTTTCTTGTACGTAATTTTATATCTACCGGATGACCTTCTGCATCTACCACAATATAGGCTTCTCTATCTTCAAACGAGATTGCCCCACGATTTGCTCGTTTGCTCTCTAGAATTTCGTGTAACTCATTCATCAAATGAAACATTGGAACAAGTTTACTATATTGTTTGATTGTGTCATCATTCGTTCCTTCAATAATATCATTCACTTCATCATAGGTCATTCTAGCCGTTGAATGAATCACTGTTTCAAAAATATCATGTGAGACGACATCCCCCTCACCATTTATTTCCATTTCACATGCCATGGCTAAGCGATCTACATTTGGATTAAGTGAACAAATACCATTTGATAATTTTCTAGGTAACATTGGAATCACACGATCAGTCAAATACACACTCGTTGCGCGATCACTTGCCTCAGCATCTAACGGGCTATTTTCTGTCACATAGTGTGACACGTCTGCAATATACACACCTAAAAAGTAATTGCCATTGTCTAATTTCTCAACCCGAACGGCGTCATCTAAATCTTTTGCTTCCGCTCCATCAATTGTCACAACTACTTCTTTTCTTAAATCCACCCGATGCTGTAACTCACTTTCTAATACTTCATCTGGTAATTCTTCTGCTTGTTTTAATGTGGCTTCATCAAAGTCAGTAGGAATTCCTAGCTGTAACACAATCGACAAAATATCCATTCCTGGATCATTTTTGTGGCCAACCACTTGTTTTACTAATCCTTCAAAACTATTAGTATAGCCAACTTCAGGATAGTGCGTCACTTCGACAGCCACGACACTCCCATCTTCAGGTAAAATCCCTTCCGAAGCGATAAACACTTTGTAACGACTTAGTTTTTTATCTTTTGGTGTTACCACACCATAAAGACCCGTTTCTTGCTGCTCACTTTCTGTAAAGAGTGTAAAAATACCTACTATTTGGCTGATGCCTCGCTCAATAATTTTAACTACTTTTCCTTCTGGTGCTTGGTCTTCCAATGGATTACCTGCTTTTAATATCTCGATTTCAACTTTATCTCCTTCAAGAGCATAACCAGTCTCATCTCGACTAATAAAGACATCTGAATCCTCTCCCTCAACCGTAACAAAGCCAAATCCTCGTTCATTTGAACGAAACACGCCTTCAAGAACCGTTTCTTTTGTGACTAATTTTATTTTTCCTTTTTGATTAAACGTCACAAGTTGCTCTCTTTCCATCTGAGCGATAGCTTGAACTAATTCTTTAAAATCATTGCTTTTTTGTAAATCCAGCATTTCTGCTAATTGTTCGACTGAAAATGACTTTTTTTTACTAGAGGTCATTGTCTCTAAAATTGTTTCTTTTAATGTTTTTCTCATACTTCCTCCTATTCCCATGATAGTTTTTGAATAAATTGAACCACATCTTGTTCAAATTGAATTTTATCATGGCTCACTGTGATGACATGAGTGCTATTTGGATACCAATGGACTTCAACAAACGCCTTTTTCATACCTCTTGCTGCATCATAAACGCCTTCTGCACGCACCATTTCATCTTTGGCTGATTGTGCGAGAAAAATTGGTTTTTCTACATCAGATAATCCGTCATAAACGGTTTGGACTGTTCCACTGATATCCTTTAGTTGAGTATCTAAAGGCTCTTTTATCGTATCAATTTTTTGTGTTTTTTCTTCTACTGAAAGATTTAATTGATCATAACGGTATTCACAATATTTCAAAAAATTAGGGTAAATATTGGTTGTATCCGTTGGGTCAAGTGGAGAAGAAAATGCTCCTCCACCAACAAATAAATCAGGATAAGTTTCAAGCAACTTCATTGCAAATAATCCACCCATTGATAAACCAAATACAGCAAATTGTGTATGTCCTTCTTCTTTTAAAAAGTCTATCGCACGCTTAGCATCTTGCCACCATACATCAGACGTTTGTTCTAAAATATCCATTGGATCATTTGTCCCATGACCTGTAAACATTGGAGCATAAACAGAATAACCTGCTCTTTCAACTCTTCTAGCTAATGCTCTGACATCATTTGAACTCCCTGTATAAGCATGGAATAATAACACAGCTTTATTGCTTACTTTTGAATAAAATGGTTCTATTTTCATTTATTTAACTCCCTTCAAACATATCTGCTAAGTTATTATAACAATAAAAAAATCTCCTGTCATAACAGGAGATACATTAACATTATTTTGATGACAAATACGCAAGCGCAATAGCCACTGCAACCCATGCAATACCCATAACCGTTGTTGCACGTTTCATAAATGCTTCAAACCCACGAGCTTTTGTTTTACCAAATAATTCAGTTGCACCACCTGAAAACGCACTAGCAGCACTATTTTGCTTACTTGGTTGCATCATCACAGCAATAATAATTAAAATGGATAAAACTAACATTAGGGTTAATAGAAATTGATACATATTAACTCTCCTTATCTTGATCTCTAATCATCTGTTCAATTTTATCATACCTTTTTCAATAATACCAGTGCGAAACAAACAGAAGATTATGCCATCTTACCGCCTACCGCATAGTTTCCTTTTGTCATATCAGAAATAACAATATGCACATTTTCAGTTTTGGCTCCAGTATTTTTAACAATGGCTTCAGTCACATCTTTTACTAATGCTTCTTTTTGTTCTAGTGATCTTCCTTCTAATAATTCAATATGGACAAGTGGCATATTAAAACACTCCTCTTATTCTTTTACCCTATTATAACAAATTTCCTTATGATAAGTCTAAAATTTCAAAAGGACAATATTGTTTCTATTTTCGACCTATTAACCTTATTTTTAACTAAAAGTAATGATAGTAAGCCAAACAAATAGATTTTAACGTTAACTCTCACTATACTCATACGTGCATTAAACATCAAAAGGAGAGACACCATGAAAAAAACATTACTTATTTTATCTACATCTTTATTACTTATTTTAGGTGGTTGTACAGGCGAAAAGAAAGCAACTGAATCAAACAAGAAACAATCAGATGAATTAGTGGTTGCCACATCTGGCACACTATTTCCAAGTTCATACTACAATGATAAAAATGAACTCACTGGTTATGACATAGAAGTAACAAAAGAAATTGGGAAACGACTAAATAAAAAAGTAACCTTTAAAGAATTTAACGTTGATGGGATGCTATCAGCTGTTCAAACCAATAAAGCTGATGTGGCAGCAAATGATTTTTCAATCAATAAAAAACGTGAAGAAAAATTTAGCTTATCAGAACCCATCAAGTATTCATTCGGTAGCATGGTTGTTAGAAAAGAAGATAATTCAGGTATTGCCTCGTTAGACGACATAAAAGGAAAAAAAGCAGCCGGCGAAGCGTCTACTACCTACATGAAAGTTGCTGAGTCTTTAGGTGCTACCTTAGTGAATTACGACAACGCAACAAATGATCAATACATGACTGACTTAGTTAAAGGGCGTACAGATGTCATCTTAAACGATTATTATTTACAAAAAATGGCTGTTGCTGCCCTACCTGATATGCCTGTCAAAATTTTAGAAGATGTTTATTTTAATCCGTCATCTTCAGGACTTGTTATAAACAAAGACAATGCAGCATTAAAAAAAGACATTGATTCAGCAATTTCTGACATGAAAAAAGATGGAACTTTAGCAAAAATTGCCACATCTTTTTATGGTGAAGATATTTCTAAAAAGCCATCTGTCACCATTTCAAAAACAATTGAGGTTGAATAACCATGATAATTGATACAAAATTAATGGTTGAGTCTATCCCCTTTGTATTAAAAGGATTACCTTATACTTTATTAATCAGTATCGCCTCATTTTTTCTAGGGAATATTCTAGCGAGTGTGATTTATTTATTACGATTACTCAATCACAAAGTAATCAACCAATTTCTAATTATTTACTCGTCATTTTTTAGGGGTATTCCTGCTATTGTCTTACTTTTTGCCTTATATTTCGGTTTACCTATGCAACTAAATCCTATTATAGCAAGTATTCTGTGTTTTGGTTTGACGAGTAGCGCTTTTTTATCTGAAATTTTTCGTAGTGCCATGAGTAGTGTCAATCAAGGGCAATGGGAAGCATCAAAAGCTCTAGGTATGAAAAAATTGTTAATCATTCGAGAAATCATTATGCCTCAAGCCATCAGAATTGCCATTGGTCCTATGAGCAACGTCGCGATTGATTTAGTGAAAGGCTCTTCTCTAGCAGCAATGATTACGGTATCTGAAATTTTTCAGCAAGCAAAAATCATTGGTGGAAGAGAGTTCAATTTCTTATCCATGTACTTTTTAGTCGCCTGTATTTATTGGCTACTTTGTATATTAATTGAAAAAATACAATATGCTTTAGAAAAAAGATTTCCTATACTTTCTTAATTCTCTTAGCTATCGTAAAAAGCATGTCCTAAAAACTAGGGCATGCTTCAGACTGTAGACAAAGTATTGATAAATTTCGATACTTTGTCTTTTTTTGGTAAAATAGAGAAAAGGAGTGACTATTAATGTTGAAAAAGCAAGATATGAGTAAACGTAATCAAATAGGTTTTTATTCATTAGAAGACTTAGTTCCACAGGAACATCTTCTAAGAGATATAGATAAATATGTCGATTTTAGTTTTATTTATCAACTTGTTGAGGATAAATATGATCAGTCTAATGGACGCCCTAGTTTAGACCCAGTTATGTTAATCAAACTTCCTTTGATTCAATACTTATACGGAATTAAGAGTATGAGACAAACGATTAAAGAAGTCGAAGTAAATATGGCTTACAGATGGTTTTTAGGTTTAGATATCCAAGATTCAGTCCCTCACTTTTCAACTTTTGGTAAAAATTACTCAAGAAGATTCAAAGGAACAGATATCTTTGAACAAATTTTTTATGGTATTTTAGCGCAGTGTATAGAAGCTCATTTAGTTGATACGTCTGAGATATTTATTGATGGGACTCATATCAAAGCACATGCAAATAATAAAA